>NZ_CALSFQ010000008.1:0-980 GCF_943737025.1 Achromobacter sp. Marseille-Q4954 | reverse complement strand
AGCGCAGCTCGAAATACAGCCCGACCTGCTTGCTGTCGCTATTGCCCATTTCAGCGATCTTCTGGCCCTGGCTGACGCGTTGGCCTTCCTTGACCAGCAGCTTGCTGTTGTGGGCGTAGATGCTCAGGAAGCTGGCGTTGTGCTTGACGATGACCAGGTGGCCATAGCCGCGCAGGCCGCTGCCGGAATAGGCCACGGTGCCTTGCGCCGCCGCCACCACCGGCGTGCCGGAGGAATTGCTGATGACGATGCCGTTGGAACCCGAACCGTCATAGCCGCGCGTGACCTTGCCCTGGGCGGGCCAGACCAGCGAGATCGCCCCCGGCGGGGCGGTGCGGCGCTTGGCGGTCGAGGTAGACGACTTGGGCGAAGGGGCAGGCTTGCCGCGCGCCTTGCTGGGCGCGGTGGACGTGCTGGCCTGCCCAGCCGGCGGCGCCACCCGCAACAATTGCCCGACTTCGATGGCATTGGAATTCGACAGATTGTTCCAGCGCACCAGATTGCTCACGCTGGTGCCCTGCTTGCGCGCGATCTGGGTCAGCGTGTCGCCCGACTGCACACGGTAGTAGCCGGGCTGGACCTTGGTGGTGCCGCAGGCGGACAGCAGGGCCAGCAGCGCCACGGCCAGCACGCACATCCACAAGCGGAAGGACGGCCTGCCCCGGCGTACGGCAGCGGGCAACGTGGAAAGAGGCAGGGTCTGGGCGGACGAGGAAAGCACTGAAACCTGAGGCACTGAGTGGGATGTCGGGAGATATTTGAGTGCGTTCAAGGGTACCAAGATTTTGGCGGGCCATGGGCGCCGGCGTCAGATGCTTGCGCCGGTCGCGCGGGATAGAATGCCGCCATGACCCGCCTGATCCGCCTCCAGCACCTCGGCAGCGCCGCACGCGCGCGGGGCGTGCTGTGGCTGGCGCTTCTGGCCCTGGCGCTGCGCGCGCTGGTTCCGGCGGGCTACATGCCCGACGCCCGGGCGCTGC
>NZ_CALSFQ010000007.1:0-20110 GCF_943737025.1 Achromobacter sp. Marseille-Q4954 | reverse complement strand
CAGATGGTAGATCGCCATTTCTTCCCTTGGCGTTTTAGCCGCTAAAAAGGGGTGCCGGGGTATCCCCGGCCGTATGAGGGTTGCGCAGCAACCCGTAAGTGCGCATTTCGCTTCGCTGCATGACTATACCAGCGCCGTGCCTTCCCCGCCAGCGTCGCAAGGTGCTAACATCACGCGGGCATAACCCGCAATCACGAAAGGAGCTGTAACGATGGCACGAAAGACCCTATCCGAACGCAAGGCCGACAAGCTGGCCGAGCTGAACCGCATCAAGGCTGAACTGGCCGAACTCGAAAGCAAGGCCGCCGAACGCATCGGCAAGATTGCGATTGCCGCCGGTCTTGGCGATCTCGACATCGATGACGCCGCCATGCGGAAGGAGTTTGAGGCTATCGCCTCGAAATTTCGCAAAGGCGAAACCCAGCAAGCTGCTCCGGCTCCGGCAGCGCCTGGCACGAACTGACCGCGATTTGGGACGCCTTCGGATGAACGCCAGGAGAGAGGATGCACGCCGCAAGATTCAGCTTGGCGGCTTGGTCATCAAGTCCGGCATGGCGGACTATCCGGCTTCCGTGATCCTGGGCGCTTTGACCCTCGCGGCCGGCGCGCTCAAAGGGCCGAACGCTGACGCCGCCAAAGCGCGCTTTGAGGCGGCCGGCGATGAGGCTTTTTCCGATGATGGAGAGGACGGCGGCAACCGTTCCTAGCCGTCAATTTCTACCTGACAGAGAGGTGAAGTATGATGGATTTTGAAGCTCTAGCAGCGCGATTGTGGGCCGCCGTGGTGGCGGTGTTTTTCGGCGTGTTCTGCCTGTCTCTGGCGACAACGGCGCACGCCCGCGTTTTCCCCGAATGCAACCCGGCGGCCGAAGCCGGAAAGCTCTACGGCGCGGCCGACGCTGACGCCTGGGTGAAGCGCATTTGTGACGCGCAGGAATCGACCTACCGGACGTGGGAAGCGAACCTGCAAAAGCTCGACATTGGGCAGCAGGATTTGGCGATGGCGACGAACGCCGGAGACTGGAACACCTACCGCGCCAAGTGGGCCGAATTGCTGCCAGTCTTGAAGGAAATGGAAGCGGCCGCGCTGGCGAGCCGGAACGCCGCTGGCGCGGCGAACATCCTCAGCCTGTACCGCGCCGACCTCGGCCTTTTCTTGCAGAACGCGGGCCTGGGAACGGCGGCGAATCTGGACGAGTTCAGCGCCCGGATTTCCGGCGGCCTGGACGGCGAACGGCCAGCGGCGGCGGCAACGGCTGGCGTCAATGTCGTGCAGCAATCCGTGACGCGGGGCGTTGAGTTCGTGAAGGGGCTGGCGGCTGCGGAAGGCGACAAGGTTCTAGCGGAGTATCGCGGCCAGGTCGAGCAGAAGGCAGCGACGCGCCGGGAGGAGCTTTCCGGCAATACGGCAAGCGGCTATTTCGGCGGGTTCGCCCGGCGCATCACCGAGGTTTGGGGCATCTTCTTCTTCGTCCTGTTCGTGCTGATGCTCGGCGCGGTCGTGGTGGCCGTGAAGCGCAAGCAAAACCCGGTCACGCTGGCTGGCGCGGCCGCCCTCGCCTACCTGCTGCCGGGGTCGGCAATGGTGCTGGCGTTCGTGCTGGTTCCGTTCCTGCCGTCCTGGGCCATGATCGCGGCAACCCTGGTCGGCACCTATGCCATGTATGCGCAAGGCGGCCGCATCTGCGGCGCGCTGGCGTCCAAGCTCGGCGAAGGCTCCACCCTGGGCCATCGGCTGCGCGTCCTGGGGGCCTGGCTGGACAACCTGCGGGCCGGTTTGCAGGGCGAACCGGGCGGCGCTGCCAGCATCGGCGCGGCCGCTGTTCAGGCCGCTTCCGCGCCCGGCGCGCAGCCGGTCACGCATGGGTCGGCCAGGTGGGGCACGGTCGCGGAAATCCGCCAGGCCGGGCACCTGGTCGCGCCCGGCAAGCCCGCCGGTTTCGCCCTGGGCCGGGTGGCCGATGCGCCCGCCGGCCTCGATCAGCGTTTCCGCTTTACCGGCCACGTCGTGACGGTCGCCCCGACCGGCTCCGGCAAGGGCATTGGCGCGGTAATTCCGAACCTCCTTGACTATCCCGGCTCGGCCCTGGTGCTCGACGTGAAGGGCGAAAACGCGGCCGTGACGGCTCGCGCCCGCCGCGAGCTGGGGCATAAGGTTTTCGTGGTCGATCCGTTCGGCGTGACCAAGGGCGAGGCGCACGCCTTCAACCTGCTGGATCGCCTCGATACGAGTGACCCGGAATGCGTCGGTGAATCGGCCGTGCTGGCTGACTGCCTGGTGATTCCAGACCCGAAGGGGCAGGCGCACTTCGACGAGTCGGCCCGGACGCTGCTGCAAGGGCTGATGCTGCACGTTGCCGGCCTGGATGAAGGCCGGCGCAATCTGCCCGAAGTGCGGCGCATCCTGACCGCCGGCGAGGAAGTGCTTTTTGAGACCCTGGCCGAAATGGCCGCCGACGAAAAGGCCGCTTTCGGCCTTCCGGCGCGGGCGGCAAACACCATCATGGGGATGCCCGACCGTGAACGCGGCTCGGTGATTTCCACGGCGCAGAAGAGCACGGCCTTTATGGATGATCCACGGATCGCGGCGGCCGTGTCGCGCTCCGATTTCAACCTGGCGAACATGAAGGCCGAACTGATGACGGTCTACATGGTGCTGCCCGCCAACAAGATCGGCCCCAATGCCCGCTTTGTCCGGGCCTTCATCGGCTCCGTGATCGCGGCCATCACGTCGAGCACCACGCAACCCATGCACCGGGTCGCCTTCCTGCTCGATGAGTTCGGCCAGCTCGGCTACATGAAGCAGATCGAGGACGCGGTTAGCCTGATGCGCGGCTACGGCCTAGCCTTCTGGGTGTTCATCCAGGACTTGAGCCAGTTGAAGGGCGTCTATCCGAAGTGGCAAACCTTCCTGGCGAACAGCGCCAAGTCGTTCTTTGGCACGGACGACTACGACACGGCCAAGTACATCAGCGACAGCCTGGGCAAAGCCACGATTGAGTTTGAGACGGAGAACACCGGCCGCAACAGCGGCGCCGGCGTTTCCGGCGGTGGCGGTTCCCTGAACCGGGGCAAGTCCAGCGGCTCAAGCCAGCAGTTCGCCGGCCGCGAGCTGCTGACGCCGGATGAGGTCATGCGCCTGGGGCCGGAAAAGCCCATCGTGCTGGTGAAGGGCGAATATCCCTACCTGCTCGACCGGCTGAACTACCTGGCCGATCCCGAGTATGCCGGGCGGTTCGATGCGAACCCCTACCATAGCTGACGGGCGCGGCCATGTGGGTTTTCGTCGTCATCGGTTATCTGCTGCTGGTCGGCCTGGCCGCCTGGTTCGGCTGCGGCGCGGTGATGACGGTCGCCGCCGGCGGCTTCGTCCTGGCCGTGGCGCTCTGGCTGCTCGACGGCCTGCTGGCCGATCTGCTGCGCGGGCCGCTGCGGTGGCTCGCCAAGCCCTTCCGGGCGCTGGCCTCGGCCCTGGGCGTTTTGATCGTGCTGCCGTTCGTGCCAGGTATTTTCCTGGGGTCGTTCCTGCTCGAACTGTTCCGCCGGCGGCAGCGCCTGGCGGAACCCGGCCGACCTGCCCCGGCCACTCCGATGCAGGCCGCAGGCCGACGCACGGCGGACGTGATCGACCTAGCGGCCTTCCGGCGGCGGCGCGGCGGCCAGTAGTTTTTCAGCGGCTAAAGCCGCCCCTCAAGTGTCAATATCAGCCCGATTGATGCAATGTTTTTAACATTAAAAACAGTGCATTTCCTATCGTTTCGCCCTGTATTCCCACGGCGGAACCGGCGCAGGATCGCTCCATAGGCCCCGCCGGGCCGCCCTCGCCTCGTCCTGGATCGCGTAGAGGCTCCGGTCGGTCGCATAGCGGTCGAAAACCCATGCCATGCCGCGCCGCACCTGTTCGGCGTTGGCGTCAATGCCCGCGCAGCTCACGCGGCCAATGGTGCGGCCGTAGCGGTCGCGCCCGCCGTCCTCGATGGCGGCATCCCGGCCGTAGCAAAGATCGGAAAGCGATTGCTTCGACCGCTGGCCGAAGGGCTGCCGCTTTTCGGGCGCGTCGATCTCGGCAAGCCGGATACGGTGCTGCTGTCGGCTGGCGTCCAGAATGGTGAGCGTGTCGCCATCGGCGACGGCCACCACCCGGCCGCGCAGCTCGCCGGCGTGGGCGGTTGTCGCCGCCAGGATGACCGCGAACGCGGCCAGCCCTGCCCGCATCACTTGCGCCCCTTCGGCTTGTCCTGGTCGGCCGCCGGCTGGATGCGGGCCAGCAGTGCGGCGTTCTGTTCCTGGTGCGCCGTGAGCTGCCCGGCCAGGCGCGCGGCTTCCTCGCGGACGCCTGCCAGTTCCTCGCGCGCCTGCTCGGCGTCTTGGTGCGCCCTGTCCAGCTCCGTGCGCAGCTCGCCGGCGCGGCGCTCGATCTCCTGGGCGCGGGCCTCGGCGGTGTGCGCCTGTTCCTGGGCGGCGGCCAGTTGGCCGCGCAGCTCGTCGGCTTCGCCGCGTGCGGCCGCTTCGGCGGCCTCGATGGACGCCAGACGGGATTGCAGGGCTTCCACGTCGCCGGCCAGTTTGTCGGCCAGCTCGGTTGCCTCGTTGCGGTCGGCTTCCAGCTCGGCGCGGGCCTTCTCCAGCCCTTCCCGCTCAGCGGCAAGCCGGGCGTTCGCCAGGTCGAGGGCGATTGTCCATAGATCGCTGCCAAGCTCGGCCAGGCGGTCGGCGACGGCCTGGGGCGCAGGCTCGCGTAGGGGCGCGGCCGCCGTGACCTGGCGGGCCTTCCATTCGTTCAGGGCCGGGCTGATCGTCGTATAGCTGCCGCCGGTGATCTTGCGGATGGCCTCAAGCGTCGGGCGCTGACCGCTGGCGGCCAGCTCGTCGGCGGCGGAAAAAATCTGCTCTTTCGTGACTGCCATAGCGGTTGCTCCTGTATGAAATGTAGCGTTGTAGTAGGTTGTATAATACTACTACATACTACAATTTACAAGTCTACAGCGGAATACTACGCGCCGGGCCTGGGTCAGCCCGGCCGGGAGCGCGGCGGGATCGAAATTTGGCCCTGTGCGGGCCGTGGTGGCGTTTTCCGGGGTCGGTAGCACCTTGCCCTACCCTTGCCCGGTTCCGGGCCTCCTGGGCGCTCCTGCGCGGCTTGGCCGTGGTTCCGGGCCTGCCTCGTCTGGAATGACGATGCTGGCCAGCTCGGCCGCTTGGCTGCTGGCCCTTCTCTTGGCGTTCAACCTGCGGCCTTTCCGCCCGCGCTGTCGCTCGATGTGAGGCACGGCCTCGGCAAGCCGCTTTTCCCTGCTAAACCGCTTTTTGCGGCCTTTCAGCGGGCACGGCGCTGGATGAGGGTGCAGGCGGTGGAGTTGCCACCGGCGCGGCGTGCCGCGCCTTGGTAAGCCGCCTGGCCGTAGGCCAGCACGATAGCCGGAGGGGGAGCCGGCGAAGCCGGGGGAACCCCGGAGGGGTGCCCCGCCGAAGGCGCAGGCCGGTGCCGTAGGCGACGGGGCGGAGGGCCGAAGGCCCGGAGGGTAGGCGCGCCCGTAGGGCGCTACGGCGTTTCGGTTCGCGCTGTCGGTTGAGTTTTCCACTGATTTGGCCTGCCAATTACAGGCAAATATTTATAGGAAAACTTAAAGGCTTAACCGTACCGGTTTAGGGGGGGTCTGATCTATCGTGGATAAGTGCGGCTATCCACAGGGTTTATCCCCAAGATTGGCCGCCAGGAGGGGGCATCGGCCAGAAACGACGCGGCCGCCTTGATCGGGCGGCCAGTGTGCTGCGTGTGGGGGGGTCTGATCTATCGGAGTTTAGCTAAACTTCCCGCCGTTCTTAGGGGCAATGGGCGGCGGGGAGCCAAGCAACAGCAGGCCACCAGTGACGGGCTTCACCTTCGCTTGCGGATAGACGGTCAGCACCTTCTTGAGTGCCGGCACAAACTTCTTCTTGAAGTCCTTGTCTGCATCCTTCCCGGTGTATTCCTGGGCGAACTGCTCCCGCAGGGACTTCCAGTGCAGCGTTACGCCCCTGCCCTCGATGCGGTGCAGTCGGTGAGCCAGCCAGGTGTAAACGTCCAGCGCAAGCGCGGAACCTTTCAGGGCCATCAGGGCGCGATTGTCCAGCGGTACGGCGCTATCCATCAGCGAGTTGAAATAGCCCTCTGATAGAACCATCGTGCCGGGCCAAAGCGATTTCTGCTGCGCGTCGCCATTCGCCAGCCAGGCATCGAACTGTTCGACGGGTTGGCCGTTGTAGGTGCGCCCCTTGAATCCAAGTTGCAGGCGGCAAGCGGCCAGGGCGTGCATTTGACGGCGCAAGGTGGTGTAACGCGCTCCCTGGTCATCCATGCCCATGAGCCGCAAGAACTCGGCCGCGCTGTCACCGATGGGGATTTCCCGCGTGTTGTCGCGCTTGGCGTAGCTGGACACCCAAGCAAGGGCCAGGCGTGGCATGACGCCATAGGGGATAGGTTGCAGCACCGGCCCCCTGCCCTCGTCCAGATAGCCGGCCTGCACATTGACCCAGGCCGCGCCGGACTGCCGCATGAACTCGCGTCCATCGACCTTCGAGCGAGGCAAACCGACCTGGCACAGCACGGCATGGGTGAAAGCCATGTCCTCGCCGCTCGGCGGGTTGGTGGCGATCTCTGCGCCGGCCTCGATCAACTTCTGGTCTTGCTCGGTCAGGATGATGCCGGCCGGGGTGATCTTGGCCCCGGCGCGGGGCTTCCTGGTCTTGTCCCCTGCCTTGGCCTGCGCCTTCACGATCAGGCCGCCCAAAATGTCGCCGATCTGCTGCGCCTCCTGTCCGTCTCGCTTCTTGGTCATGGTGCCGCCCCTTTAGCCACTAAAATTCAAATGAGTAAATATGCTTTTGAGCGTCAATCCGGCAGACTGGCGACATACTCGGACAGCACATCTTTGATGCTCTTGCCCTGCTTCGTGGCGTAGATTTTCAGCTTTGCGTGCTGTTCGGCGGGTAGCTCGAAATTGACGCGCTTCATGCCGCCGGCGTCGTCGGCCAGGCTGGCAAGGGTCGCGGCCCTTGCCTTGTCGGTGCGTGCGCTCGGGCGGCCGGCGGTGAGTGCGGTTGTGGGCTTGCTCATTTTTTCATTTCCTCAAAAGCTCAATTGAGTTTCTGTTTGATCTCGGCGGCCAGGGCGCGAACCTCGGCCGCTGCATCGCCGTCCGGCTCGGATTCAAGAACGGTCGTGCCAGCGGCGGCGGTGCCGGGATAGCTCACGCGCTGCGTGATGCGGGCATCAAGAATGGGCAGTGCGTAGCCGGCCAGCGCGTCGGCAACCTCGCCGCCAATGCGGGTGCCCTTGATCGCCCTGGATACC
Organism: Achromobacter sp. Marseille-Q4954; assembly: GCF_943737025.1. Taxonomy (NCBI): domain Bacteria; kingdom Pseudomonadati; phylum Pseudomonadota; class Betaproteobacteria; order Burkholderiales; family Alcaligenaceae; genus Achromobacter; species Achromobacter sp. Marseille-Q4954. The sequence goes on along the minus strand of NZ_CALSFQ010000007.1, from coordinate 12,777 downwards.
ACGAAAGCCGCTTGCAGCTTCCCGTCCGTGACTTCGATACGCTGCTTGACCAGCTCCACAAGGTCGGCCGTGGCCCAAATGTCGTAGGGCGATGGCTGCACCGGAATCAGCACGAAGTCGGCCGCCTTGATGGCCGACACGGCCAGGTCGGCCGCCTGGGGCGCTCCGTCGATCACGACGAAATCCACTTTGCGGGCCACGTTCTTCACGTCCCGGTCAATGGTTGGTCGGTCGATGCCGACCACGGTTAGCGGTTGATCTTCCCGCACGGCGGCCCAATCGCGGGCGCTGCCCTGGGGGTCGGAATCGACAAGCAACACGTCCGCGCCGTCGAGTTGCAGGGCGCGGGCTAGGTGCGTGGCGATGGTGGTCTTTCCTGAACCGCCCTTCTGGTTCAGCACGGCAATGACTTTCATGCGCTCTCCTGGTGGTCATGCAAATGATAATTTACTCATTGCATCATAACACAATGAGCGAATGAGTAAAGGTGTTTTCCATCATTTCCCCATGCTTTCCCATAGCGCCCGATAGGCTGCCTCATCGTCGGTCGGCTCGCGGTCGAGCTGTTCCAGCAGCCAGGCCGCGCCGGCGGCCATCGCCTCGTCGTGGTCGAGGTAGCGGCCATCGAGCGCGCCATACATGCCGCCCTGCCTGGTCGTCACTTCCCACGCCTGGCCGTCATGGGTGCGGCACACGGCATAGGCGAAGTAATCCCCCTTGGCGTCCATCTCGTCATGGGCGGCTTGCAGCTCCGGCCGAAGCGGGGGCAGGGGATGGTGTCCGTTTCTCATGCCTTCATGCCCTCCTGGTTGGCGGCCGCCAGCGCGTCGGCCTCGGTCAATGCGTCCTCGCGGAAAGCGCCCATGCGGGCGGCCTCGGCCTGGCTCACTTCGGCCGCCCATATCCGTTTCACCTGGGACGGGCTGCACCCGGCCAGCTCGGCCGTCCTGGTGATGCTGTGGCCGGAGCGGCGCAGGGCGATGACCTGGGCGCGGCGCTTCGGGTCGGCGCGTCGGCCGCGATACTTGCCGGCGTCTTTCGCCAGCTCGATGCCCTGGCGCTGGCGTTCGCGCCTGTCCTCGTAGTCGTCGCGGGCCATCTGCAAGGCCAGGCGCAAAAGCATGGCCTGCACGGCTTCCAGCACGATCTTGGCGACGCCCTCGGCCTCGGCGGCCAGGTCGGATAGATCGACTACGCCAGGGACGGCCAGGCGTGCGCCCTTGGCCTGTATTGACGCAATCAGGCGCTCGGCCTCGGGCAGCGGCAAGCGGCTGATGCGGTCGATCTTCTCGGCAATGACCACCTCGCCGGGCTGTAGGTCGGCAATCATCCGCAGCAGCTCGGGCCGGTCGGCGCGTGCGCCGCTGGCCTTCTCGCGGTAGATGCCGGCGACGTAGTAACCGGCGGCCTTCGCGGCCGTGATGATTCCTTCCTGGCGTTCCAAGTCCTGCGCGTCGGTGCTGACGCGCAGATACACCCGCGCCACCATCGGCGCGGCCGTGGCCTTCTGCTTCATGGCGGCCTGGAGGCGGGACTACAACGAGGTGCGGCCCCACGGCAGCATCGGACGGATACCACCGGCTCGCTTCGCCGAGCAGCATCGCCGGCATGCCGGCATGCCGGCGATGCTGCTCGGCAAGTGACCCCGGCCAACGACGAGATCCAGTAATATTCAACCCGGACTTCTGCCGAACGGTTGGTATGGCTGAAGGGGGCAGGTCACTACCCCGCGCCGAACCAGAAACTCAAGCGAGCCGGCGTGACGCCACAACTGGCGAGGCAACTCGCCACATACAGGTGTCCGTGGCTGTGTCGGACGACGCACGTCGACCACCACGTACGCCTGCGCCACTTGGTACTGCAGTCTGCAGTCGACTGGAATGGGCGAGCGTCATCGCGCCACTGGAGTTCAGCGGCGGCCTACCGTTGTTGGTTGTGCGTGACCAGCCGCGAGCGGTCATGGCCCAACACGACGCCCACGAGCCCGCCGACGCCCGCTTCAGGCTGCACGCACATGACGTAGTGATGCTACAGGCGCGACGCTCAGTGCTTAACCAAAGGCCTTGGTTGGGGAGAACCAAATGTTGAAATTATCTGGGCGAGTAGTCTCGAGTGCGCTTTGTGAACTTCGGCGCAGCTCTGCCATTGTTGGAGGTGCCAGATTTAGTATTCTTGAAGGCAGAAAACGCTCGGAACAAGGCAACCCACTGTGGTGGAGTTAGATCCTTGGGGAGGCCATTAAAATCAATACTTTGCTCTCGGCCAACAGAATCTAAAACTCCCTTCGCAAGGAATTTCTGGAGTATGTTTCCCAAGCCGCGACCGCGTCCCGTGAACACTGCCTCGACAAACTGTTGATACGCTACTTGGTCATCTACGAGCGGCAGAGGACGCCGCCGAATCCGAAGAATGCCGCAATCAACTCTTGGAACAGGGCGAAAGGCGTGTGCAGGAACGCGGGCAAGTAGTTCAAAGTCAAACCAAGGCCACCAAGCGGCTGTGACGAGAGTGCCACCTTGCAGACCGGCTCTCTTTCTAGCCACTTCCCATTGCAGAAGCAGGACAGCTATCGTCCAATGTGATGCCATCATCAACCGACGCTGCAAATCAGTGGATAGGTGAAAGGGTACATTCGACACGATGTTGAATGCCTCCGTTGGCAGTTCAAATGCCATGAGATCACATTCGAAAACACGCGCTTTCCCAGCAAAGTCGACTTTCAACTTGGACGCAAGCTGATGATCGAGCTCTACCGCAGAAACACTGTATCCCCCGGATACAAGCTTCCGCGTTATATTGCCGCTTCCTGCCGCAAACTCAAGCACCGGAGTGCGGACGTCTCCTTCCAGTGCGTCAACCATTGTCGAAATCGCTCGTTGATCGACCAAGAAGTTTTGGCTCAACTTGCGGCGCCGTTCGTCTTGATTGACGGGCAGTACTTCGCGGTATGAAAATTTGTCTTGTCTATGAACCATCGGAGAACGATTTTCGCGGCAACCCACAAATTCTATCAATCGACTTGGTGGCGAGGTAAGCTAAGCCACGGAGGAAAGCCATAGCTGGCTCAGTTCCTGAAAGGAGCGGTCCTTCTACTCGAAGTCGCTCTTGAAGTGCTCAAGTAATCTTAAAGCCTGGTTGAGACCGGATCCAGGATGCCTCATCTATTTCATTCCTAACGTGTACAAAATGCAGTTCGAGCCGCGACCGGACCGAATCTGGAGCCGGGCAGCTTTCTGAAATATGCGCAAATATCCTTTCTGCGAGCTCCCTAGATGCAGATTGATGCATCCAGGGATTGTAGGTTAAGCCGATCGCTATTGCCAAACGCTTCCTATCGTCCGCAATGCGGTGCGAGAAGCACGGTGGACCGTAGTCGTGGCTTGAAATTGGCAGATATGATTGGCGTGAGGCACGTGCAATCATTGGCTGTAGCGAAAGCCAATCTGAGAATGGCCGGTAGAAGTATGCGAACTCTGATTTCCCGGTTTGCGAAACAAGCTGAGGACAATCCGACTCTCTGCCGAGCCATTGAAAACTTACCTCCCCTTCCGGAGAGCAGGCGGAATCAGTGTTGATAGATGCCATGCTGTTAAGACCGTCTGATGGCGGTGGGGCCAGATTGCCGTTGGACAATCCCGTTTCTGCGGATCGTCGTAGTGCGCACGGTATCTGCGCCATCGTGCGACACGGTGAATGAGATTGAGTTGACCTCGTGTGCATGAACTTGAAAGCAGTCACTGAATGCCTGCAAGAGTGTCACATCTTGAAGTTGTTGAGGTGCCGGGTTGGGGTTGTTGCGAGGCGATGGAATCGTGGCCGGCATCATGTAGATGCAAGGGGGCGGCAATCGATAGTGGCCCAACTCCGTAATGCGCGGTTCAGCTTCGTCTGCAATCTTGGGACAAGGCCTGCCAAGCGTCCCACAAACCATGTCCCAGATCAACAGGCCATCGACACGTTGCGACCGAGAAATAATTTCGGCGCTTAGACGGGTATGGATGCCTGACCATGCGTTGTGTTGTGGGTCTGCACCGGGGTTGGTGCAAACACTCCAAATGATGAATTCGTGCGCGTGTGGTGGCCGCTCAAAAATGTTGGTGTTGTTCCCATCCAGGCAGCCTTTCAATTCGATAACTGCCGTCCGTCCAGTTGGCATCGTCACGGCATAGTCATGTCTGTTATCTGCGCCGGAAGAGTTCCAGTCTTGAATGAAACCGCCATCCTGCATGTGGTTCAAGATGTGCCGAACGAAGTCGCGTTTTTCGCTCATCGTGGCCGAAAACTGACCACGGATACGTTCCACCGCACCACGAAATAGACCGCTGTTGTAGAACTCATTCTCAGTCAAGCCGTGCTCGCCTAGCTGATGGGATTGAGTTTTGAGGACTTCCGCAAATTCGAGGATTTTGGTTTTTAGTTCAGCGTTCTGCTCGCATGGAATGACACTCATGCGGCTACCTTTGTGGCCGCTGCTTGTGCGGCCAGCAGGGGTTCAAAAATGTGTTTCGCCAAGTGCCTGACAACTGGAACAGCAACCCCGTCTCCAGTGAGGTGATACGCCTCGTTGTAGTTCTTTGGTAGCTCGTAACTGTCGGGCAGGCCCATCAGTCGCGCGGTCTCCCGAGGAGAAATTAGGCGCGATCTCACATTCTCGCCTTCAACAATCAGAATCACTTGCCGACTAGAACCGCCAGCCGGGGTGCGCAAACACCCAGCAATATCGTCAAACCGCACTTCAGCGCGTTGAACCTTACGGCCCAACTCGTCGCATCGTGTGCGCTTGTAGATCGCACCCACCATTAGGGTGCCTGCCTTCTTGGCGTCATTCACTTTTTTCAGGTTCTTTTCGCTCATCATCTCCAGCAGCTTTGCGGTTTCGCTGGGTGAGTTCCATTCGACCCCATGCGGTTGCTCTTCAATCAAGTCGGCGAAGGTGGTTTTCCGCTTCGACGGCACAGGTGGACTCCACCACAACCACTTGCTGCGTACCTTGGCCGATAGCTTCTCGTAGGCGTTCAGCAGGCCCTTTGTGTGCCAAATTGCCGAGGGCGTTTCGCTGGTGATGTTCGGAGCCGTAAGGGCTAGTTCATCGCGCACACCAATGACGAACAGGCGAGGCCGCGAGTGAGGCACGAACTGGACGGCATCGGCGACAACGGCCCCAAAAAAGTAGCCCGCTTTTACGAAAGTCGAACAGATGGCGGCGAAGTCTTTGCCGTCATGTGAAGTGAGCGTGCCGCACACGTTTTCCAGAACGATCAGTTTGGGGGCGCGATCCTCTTCAATCAGGCCTTCCATGAGGTGCCAGAACGGCCAGAAAGTCCCTGACCGGTTGCCCTTCAGGCCCGCGCCTGCGCCAGCTAGTGACAGGTCTTGGCATGGGAAAGATGCCCATACCAGGTCAGCTACATCAGGCACGTCCTGCGTCGTGAGCGTGCCAACGTCTGCCACTTTCAAGACGTTCTGTGTTTTCCAGTTCTTTTGATAGACGACACTCTTTTTGAGATCGAATTCATTGGCAAAGACGCATCGCCATTTGTTGCCAAGACCTGCGCGGGCCATTCCGGCACCCGCGAAGAATTCGTAAAAATTTGGGGCGTTTGCCATCATGCTCTCTCTTGTTGAAGCAGCGGCCACTGTTCGCCGACGTACTTTTCTGCGGCATCACGGATCACCCAGGCCACGGAAACTTTTTTCTCCTTGGCCATGCGCTCCAGCGTGCCATGCAGCTCAGGCGACAAGCTGACAGACGTTCTGACGCTCTTGTGCGTCTCCTGCTGTATTTGTGATGGTTTGCTGGGCTTGGGCATGATTAGGCCGCCTCGATTGATCTAATGCACCACATTACACCATGCTGGTGCATAACGCCATATTTGTATGCCATCCGAGCTGTACCGCTGAAATTGTCTTGGCGACAGGTTCACGACCTGGTCAGCTCCTTTTTGTCGCCAACCGCTGGCCGGGCCATCGCGCATACGCGCTTCACTTGGCTTTGACTGCACCCGGCCAGCCTTGCCGTTTCCGCGATGCTCTTGCCGCCTTCGCGCAGGGCCACGATGCGGGCATGTGTGGCGGTATCGGGCGTGCGGCCGGCATACCGGCCCGCAGCCTTCGCCAGCTCAATGCCTTGGCGCTGGCGTTCGCGCCTGTCCTCGTAGTCGTCGTGGGCCATTTGCAGGGCCAGTTTCAAAAGCATGTCCTGCACGGACTCCAAGACGATGCGGGGCACGCCCTGCGCTGCGGCCGCCAGTTCGTCCAAGTCGATGATGCCGGGCACCGATAGCCGGGCGCCCTTGGCGCGTATCGAGGCCACAAGCCTTTCGGCTTCGGCCAAGGGTAGGCGGCTGATGCGGTCGATTTTCTCAGCCACCACGATTTCACCGGGTTGCAGATCGTCAATCATGCGCAGCAGCTCGGGACGGTCAGCGCGTGCCCCTGACGCCTTTTCCCGGTAGATGCCGGCGACGTAGTACCCGGCCGCCCTTGCGGCCTGCGCAATGCCTTCCTGCCGCTCCAAATCCTGCGCTTCGGTGCTTACTCGCATGTAGATGCGGGCAACCTTGACCGGCTGTCATTTTCAGAAGGCGACTGCACGGAATGTCAGGAGTCGGCTGCACGGCCTGTCGGGGCTATTTTTTGCGGGAGCGTTCCATGTGCAGAACAGCGTCAAGCAATGCCATTGAATCGCAGGTGTCGGATGCGTAGACCGTGCGCGTCCTTGGGTCATACGACACCATGACGAACGGGTCTGAGGTACGTTCCGTGCTCCGGGGCGCTTGACGCTTGGAGCGGTAGGTTCTGCATACCTCCCTCTTTTCGGCAAGCTGCTGGCCGATCTTCTTCCAGTCAAAGAGATAGTCGGGATACAACCGGCGCATGTCTCGCTTGTCCTGCGGCTCAAGCGTGTAATTGCGAATCCGCATGATGTTGTAATTGCTCCTGCCGACTTTGACCGTGAGATAGCAAAAGCCCTTTCTGGTCGTGACGAAGGCACTGCTTTGCTTGCGGCTCATGGTTGCTCGCTCCCGCCTTGCAGCGCGGCGTATAGGGCCGTCTTGCTCACCTTGAGCCGTGTAGCAGCCTCCCGGACGTTCAGCCCGTTGGCAATATGCTCCTGCGCCCGCTGCAACTTGTCGGCAGTGACAACCGGCTTGCGCCCGCCCTTGCGCCCGCGAGCGGCGGCAGCGGTCAGCCCGGCCTTGGTGCGCTCACGGATCAAGTCGCGCTCGAACTGGCCCAGCGCGCCGAACACGTGGAAGATGAGCCGCCCGCCCGGTGTGGTGGTGTCAATGCTTTCTGTCAGCGACCGGAAGCCGACGCCACGCGCTTCCAGCGCGCCGATTGTCTCGATGAGGTGTGGCATCGAGCGCCCGAGCCGATCCAGCCGCCAGACGGCCAGCACGTCGCCGTCGCGCAGATAGGCCAGCGCGGCGGCCAAGCCGGGCCTGTCGGCCTTGGCCCCGGAAGCCGTGTCCTCAAAGACGCGCTCGCAGCCCGCCTTGCGCAGTGCATCCGTCTGCAAGGCGGTGTCCTGTTCAGCCGTCGATACCCGCGCATAGCCGATGAGTGCCATTACCGCCCCTTTTGTCCGTTTTTCCGTCCGCCTATCATAATGTCCGACAACCCGTTATTCAAGCGCATTGCCGGACAGTGACCGGCTTGGCCGACTAATGATCGTTTGACGGACAAGGCGGCGCATGTGCCGCCATCCCGGCGCAATGGAACAGCGAACCGACTTAAGCCGGAACCGCCGAAAATTCCGGCGCGATACCGAGTAAGCCGGAATCCCAGATTTTTCCGGCACCGGGTCAAATAACGCCAACGACCAACAGGAGCGCCCTATCTATTGCTTTCATTCGCTCATCGTCGAGGCGGCCAAACGGTTCACTGATTTTGGTGCGCGGTAGCGTCGAGAGCTTGTCCACCATAACTTGCGATAGTGCGCGCAGCCCGTTAGCTGGATTCGGTTCCACGGTGACGCGAAACGCGGCATTGCGCAGGTCGCTTGTCACTGGGCACAGCACAACGCTTTCCAAGTCGGTTAGTAGGTCTGATTGAACGATCAGGGCTGGTCGTGGTTTGCCGTAGTCACCCTGCAATGAAACCGTCACGAGGTCGCCTCGCTGCATCACTCCCAGCCCTCAACGTGCGATGCCGCCTCTTCGGTGAAGCGCAAAACCTCTGCTTCTGCTGGGTCGCCCTTCAGGCTTTGGCATTGCTTGCGCACTTGCGCCGTGAACTCAGGCGAACGGGTGTCCGGCACCCAAAACTGCACAGGCCGCAGCCCCGCCGCGCGCATCCGTTCGCGGTGTCGGGCTACCTTTGATTCGTGAATTGATGGCATGGTGCTCTCCATTGGTTGCATGTATGGTTACATGATACTGCGCATGAAACCATAGCGCAAGCCAAGCCGTTCCGCAACGTCGTGCAGGGAAGTTCTGCGCAATTTCCGCCCTTCTTGGAGTTTCGTGCATAGGACTGCTGACACGACCCGGTCAGAAGTCGGCTGCACACGGGGCGGCCAGCCTCATGAACTGGTGCAGTCGTCTTCTGAAAATGACATGCTCCACTCGTCGTCATCAAGACGCTTCTGCGCGGCCGCGATGGCGTTCACGTTCGCCTGCGTGGTGGCAAGGGCATAGCCGCCCGAGGCCAGGCCGACACCGGCCAGGACGTAGGCCGCCAGGGCAGCGCGCCGCCAGGATTCAACGCTGCCCATGCTCCGCGCCCTCCTGGTCGTGGTTGAGGCCGCGCATTTGCAGGCGCTGGCCGGTGTCGTCGCCGATCTGCAAAACCTTGATGTGCTGCTCATAGGCCGCCTGGAACATCCAGCCGGCCCCGGCCAGGCCGATGACGGCGGCCGCGAAGGTCACGCGGTATTTCGTTAGCTCGCGGCGGGCGCCGCCGGTAACATTGGTTTCAGCCATGATTTCATCCCTCTGTCGGATGGGGTTGTGGTTAGGCGCCTGGGCCGGTTGCCGCCGCCCTGGCGCCGCCTTTCAGCGGCTAAAGCTGCGGGACTGCTCCCGGTCGCGCGCCGCCTTCTCCTTGAACCGTTCGGCGATCTCGCGGGCGCGGGCCTGCTTCACCTGGTCGCCGTTCTCGTTGTCCCGGTTTAATTCCTTTGCCAGCGTCTTTGCCTGCTGGCCGTTGATCTCGTTCAGCTCGACTTTCTGGCTGGCGTCCAGCTCGAAGCCCTGGCCCTGCTGGCCTTGCTTCTGCTCGGCCTCGATGGCCTGGGACTGCTGCGCGGCCGCCTGGCCGTGGCGTTCCAGCCGCTCAAGATCTTTCGCCTCGCGCCGCTGCTGCGCCTGCTCGATCTGCTTGGCGTAGCCCTGGGCCAGCTCGTCGTTCGTCGGTTCTGTGCTCATGGTGCGTGCTCCTGGTTGGTTGAAAACGGCGCGTCACCGGCTCAAACCGCCGTTGCCGCGTTCCTGCTCGCGCTGCCGCTGCCGGCTGCGCTCGATCTCCTTCGGGTCGCGTGCATACCTGTCGGCAAGCTCGCGCTGCATCTTGTCCAGCTCGACGGCCTGGCGCTCCTTCGGCAGAGCGTTGAACCGCTCGATGCGCTCGCGCAGCTCGGCCGGCAGCTCGCGCCAGGCGCTCGGGTTGCGGTCGGTGTAGCCCGCAAAGCCCGCCTGCCGCTTCACGGCCAGCGCCTTGAACTGGTCGGCCTCTCGCTTGGCGTACATCTCGGCCCGCTTGCGGTCTTGCTCGCTGACCTGGACGGCCGCAGGGCGCTCCGGCTCGGCCTTGGCCTGGGACGGCTGCGCCAGGCCCGCAAAGGCCCTCTGCTGGCCTTCCTGCATGATCGCGGCCGCATGGTGCCGGGGGTCTTTCCCGGCCGCCTGGAACTCCTGGGCGACGGCAAGCTGTGCCTTCGCCACGTCCAGCGCCAAGCCGCCGCCGGCCGCCTCGGCACGCTCGACGCCAGCGCGGAACCCGGCCAGCGGGTCGGGGGCCGGGCGCTCGGCCTGGGGCCGCTGCGGCGCTGCCGGCTGCTCGATCTGCTGCGGCCGCTGCACGGCCGGACGGCCGGCAATGTCGGTCGCGGGCATGAGGTCGGGGCGGCCGTGGCGCTCCAAGCTGCGGCGCATGGCGCGCTGCATCTTCCCGGCCAGCTCGGCCACCTTGGCCCGGCCGCGTTCGAGCCAGCGGCGCATGACGTTCTCGCCGTCGAAGCCGCGCCGGTCGGCAAAGTCCAGCGTGCTTTCCTTCGGCCGCTCGCGGCCCAGCACCTGGGCCAGCTTCCCGGCGGCCAGCTCGGCCGCGCCGCGAACGTGCCAAGTGTTGCGCTCGGCCGTGGTGCCATCCGGCAGGCGCACGGTTTGCGAACCGCCGTGCTCCAAGCCGATGCGGTCGCCGCGCTGCGCGCCGCTGGCGGCAATGGCGCGCTCAAGATCGACGCCCCAAATGGTGTGCCGCTCGCCCTTGTCGTTCTCCAGGGTGGCAAAGTAGCTCGGCCGGTTCTCCGGCTTGTTCTCGTAGGGCGCTGCGCCGTGATCGACCAGCCGCCCGGCCCGCCGGTCGGTGAAGTCGTCCGCCCCGGCAAACAGGGTAGCGGCCTCGCGGTGCCGGGTCATGCCGACATAGGCCAGGCTCCTATCCATGCCGGGGGTCGCCAGCAGGTAAGCCCTATCGACGGTGACGCCCTGGGCCTTGTGAATCGTGACTGCATAGCCGTGATCGACGGCCGCATATTGGGACGCCTGCACCTGGCGCGCTTCGCCGCTGTCCAGCCGAACGGCCAGGCTGCCATCCTCGGCCCGCTCGACGGTGCCAAGGGTGCCGTTCTTCACGCCTAGATCGCGGTCGTTTTTCAGGAACACGATGCGGTCGCCGGCGGCGAACTCGCGGCCGCCGCGCTCGGTCACGAACCGGGCGGAACCGGCCAGCTCGCCGCGCTCCTTCCGGGCATCGCGCACGGCCTGGTTAAGCGCCTGAACGTCCGCATTGGAATGGGCAAGGATGATCTGGCTTCCCTTGCCCTGGTCGCCGACATAGGACGCCGCCAGGGCGTCGCGCGCTGCCTCCCGGCTGCCGTGGATTTGGACGTGGCCGCGCTCGGCGTAGGCCGCCAGGCCATCGGCCACGGAACCCCGCGCAAGCTGCTGGCCGGCCTCGCGCATCCAGGCGTGTTTCTGCCGGCGCACCTCGGTAATTTCGGCCGCTCCGACGTGCTGCACGACGGCACGAAACGCCGCGCCTGCCTCGATGGCGGCAAGCTGCTTGTCATCGCCCAGCAGGACGACTTTTGCCCCGGCCTGCTCGGCGGCTTTCAGCACGCGGCCAAGCTGGCGGCTGCCTATCATGCCCGCCTCGTCGATCACGAGAACATCGCGGGAAGTGAGCTTGTCCTTTCCGTTCTTCCACGCAAATTCAAGACTGGCGAGCGTGCGGCTTTCGATGCCGCTGCCAGCCTGCAATTCGTCGGCCGCCTTGCCTGCCAGCGCCGCGCCTCGCACGTTGAAGCCCTGGGCCTGCCACGCCTCGCGGGCTATCTTCATGGAGAAGGATTTGCCCGTGCCGGCGTCGCCGATGACAACGGCCAGGCTGCCCGGCTTGAGAACGTGCCGGACAGCGTTTTGCTGCTCGGCCGACAGGGTGCCCGCGCCATCAATCGCGGCGTTCGTGATCGGGCCGGAAACGCCATGCCGTCCGGTGCGCGCCAGGCGCTCGGCGCACTCCACCATGCCGCGCTCAGTCTCGATCATTTCGCGGGTGGAGAACTTCGCCGGATCGCGGCCGTTCGCCGGTTCCATCTCGACCAGCAGCGGCGAGTTTTCCAGCTTGGCAAGCAAGCCCTGGAACTGCCCGGCGTCGTCAATGTAGCGGTTCAGCTCGGCGGCAATGTCGCGGCGCGTGAATACGGCCTGCGTCGCCGTGATCTTGTCTAGGATGATCTCCGGCCGCTCGGCGATCTGCCGCGTCTGCTCCTGCCGGTCGGCGTTGTGAATGTCGATGCGGTCGGCTTCCAGGCCGCGCCTATCCATCGCCACGGCGTCGCTGCCGATGTGCTTGGTTGGCGTCAGCTCAACGCCTTGATCCGCATAGCTGCGGTGGTCGATACGGGCGCTGATTCCGGCCCGCTCCAATGCCTCGTTTGTCAGCTCCGCCCACTCGCGGCGGATGTCGGTAATGTCGCCCTGGCTGGTGCCAGGAATGCCCGCCTTCTGCCTGTCCTTGTTCGCCAGCTCGATGACGGCCTTAGCGCCTAGCGCTCCATCCGCGCCAATGGTGCGCGTGGTCGCCAGCATGTGAACGTGGAAATTGCGGTCGTCGCCTTCCCTGTCCGGGGCGTGGATGCACACATCCACGGCCACGCCGTAGCGGTCGGCGATAGCCTGCCCCATGCGCGTTGCAAGCTCGCGCCGGTCGGCTTCGTTCAGCTCGTGCGGCAGGGCCGCCCGCCACTCGCGGGCCACTCGCGCATCCTTGCGCTTCTCGGCGGCCTCGGCGGCATTCCACAAGGCGGCGCGCTCGGGAACCGGAACGCCTGCGGGCGTGACGATCTCGGCCGACAGGACGCCGCCTTTCCGGGTGAAGTCGAACACTTCCCCGGTGCGCTCATCTACCAGCTTCGACGCGGATCGATAGGCGGCAGCAGCCACGGCGCTATGCCCGGCCGCCCGTCCTATCGTGTGCGTGTTCAGATGGTAGATCGCCATTTCTTCCCTTGGCGTTTTAGCCGCTAAAAAGGGGTGCCGGGGTATCCCCGGCCGTATGAGGGTTGCGCAGCAACCCGTAAGTGCGCATTTCGCTTCGCTGCATGACTAT
>NZ_CALSFQ010000006.1:0-52286 GCF_943737025.1 Achromobacter sp. Marseille-Q4954 | reverse complement strand
CGCCGCCCGAGTAGTTGTTGACCGTCAGGGTCTTGAATTCTCCGCTCTGCGCTGGCGTTGCGAACAGCACTGTCCCGTCGTTGTTCAGTTCGCGCAGCATGGAGTCGTTGCGCACATGCCAGGCGCTGGATTTGTCCAGCGTCAGGCTGTTGACGCGGCCTTTGTCGCGCTGGATGACCGCGCCGGTCAGGACGGACCCGTCTCGCAGGGAGACGTCTGCGGCGCCGCTATTGATCATGATGTCGCCCGTCAGCACCGAGCGGGCCGCGGAGAGCCGAATCTGTCGGGCTTCCACCATAGTCGGGCTCCCTCCGCCCAGGTCGATGACGGGGAGCGCACTTGAATGCAGCAGGATTCCCGTGTTTTCCTGGCCGCCCGCGCTTGCAGTGACCGTGGCGTTCTCTAGCGTCAACACATGATTGCCGCCTGCTATCCGCAGGGCGGCGCCGTCCCGTGTGGTGATGCGTGAGCCGTTCTTCAGAATCACGCTGTTGGTCATGCCGGGATCGGAGCCCGTGCTCCGCATACCAGATGCTCCGAGTCCCGTGATGTCGAACTGCGTGTTGTCCAGCAGGGCATCGCCTCCGTTGCGCAGAAGCAGTCCGTCGGCGCTGGCGCCCGTGGTGGTTATCGTGGAGTTCCGCGCGGACAGCCTGCCGCCGCCTTCCATGGCGGCCAAGCCCTGGGCGCCTGCGCCATGGGTGATCACCGATGAATCTTGCAAATGGATTTGCGCGCCGGCCCGTTGGGCCAGCGCGCCTATGGCCCCGGCGCCCGATGTTTCGATCCGGACTGCGTTTGCCTCCAGGGTGGCGGAGTCGCCGAGTTCGCGCGAGACATACAAGGCATGGCCGTGGGCTATGCGGGTTGCGACCGTTCCTTGGTTCAGCGTGACTTTGCCGGCCCGGCTGTCAATGCCGACGTGGCTGGCGGCGATGGCAAAGCGATTGGCGGAAAAGGCCGTGTTCTTACCGACGAGCTGTATGCCGCGGCCCTCCGAACCGGTAGCCAAGACAGTCGTGTCTTCGAGATCTATCGCGGTGCCGGGGGCTCTGAGGTCGATTGCATATTGAAAGTCGCCCGTGGTAGTCAGCCTGGCGTTGCGGATGCTGGCGGTCGCTGCCTGTCCCTGGTATGTCGACGTCAGTCGAACGGCCTGCTTGGCCGAGGTCAGCATGCCGCCGTGCATCTCGAGTCTTCCTCCTTCGAGATAGGCGCCCGAGCCGTTCGCCGCACTGATGTCGGTGTCGCGCACCGAAACAAACCCGTCGCGTTCCCGCGTTTGCACACCGTGGGCGGTATCCCCCGTGGCCTTGATCTGGGTGTTCACCAGCGTGATGGAGCCGCCTCGTTCCGCCACGGCTCCGGAAGCGAGATCGCCGCTGGTGGCGATTGTCAGCCTGCCTGCCTCGATCGTGCTGCCCGGCCCGTTGGCATGCAGGGCAGAGGCGTTGCCGCCCCCGGTCGAAACGACCCCGACCCTCAGCACGATCTTGCCGCCATCCTGCGCGTAGGCGCCATGAGAGTAGCTGGCGTTCAAGGACAGGTTGGTGTCGCTGGCATCGATGATGCTGCCCGTTCCCTGGGCATGCAGTGCGTGGGAGCCTTGCCCCTGTGGGTTGTTCCTGGCCGTGACCGTGCTGTTTGTGAGCGTCACGCGACCGCCCGCGCTGGCCCGCACGCTGGCGGATTGTGAGGCCGGCTCGGCGCTGATCGTGACCTGGTCGCCTTCGACGATGTTGCCCGCGCCGGAGACATCGATGGCGGGATCGTTGCCGGTATGGGGGATGAGACTGCCGGGCGCCAGAATGATATGGCCCTTGCCGTCCGGATCATGCAGCCTGATCTGGCTGTGCTCCGCGGCCCGGCTGATTCCGGGGAGGGCGGGCAGCGTAGCGGCGAGCAGGCTTGCCACGAGTGGGGTAACGCGGAATTTCATGGGGATCTCGCGTGCTTGCAGCCGAGGCGTCCGATACATGCCGCCTTCGCGGGCTTGGCGTTGTACCGGCGTTTGCCGAGGAGGCTGGCGCGTTGCTGTGGATCCCGCAATCTTGGTTGGTGGGGAGGTGCAAAAGAATGAGAATTTTCTCGAAAGGCCTAGGGCGTGCAAGCCTCGGCGATCACGCTGGCGTTTTCGGCACAGTGCTGGATCATGGCTGAAGAAGCCGCGTTGGTGCGTCAGGTGCGATTTGCAGCAGCGGCTGCGTCTGTTCCGCCGTAGGGCACTATGCGTTGATGCTGCCGCAACGCGCCTAGCGGGCCTGAACATGGCGTCGTCCGACGTGTTCCAGGCGGCCAAAAGCGCATCGCCGCCCGAAGCGGCGGCGATGCTTGAAGCGTCGAACCCGGCCAGGCGTGGCGCCTGGCCGGAGCGGGTCAGAAGCCCACGGCCTGGCCGTCGCGGCGCGAATCCGACGCGGCCACGTAGCCGCCTTGCGGCAGGCGGCAGATCAGTTGCGCCGAACCAAATTCCAGGCTGTCGGCAGGCGCCACCGCGACATTGTGGCCGCGCGCGCGCAGCGCGTCGACCACGTCCGCCGGCAGGTGCGATTCCACGTTGACCACCGGGCCTTTTTCCACGCGGAAGCGCGGCGCGTCGCTCATGGCCTGCGGGTTCTGGCCGAACGCCGCCAGGCGCGTGACCATCTGCAGATGGCCCTGGGCCTGCATCGATCCGCCCATCACGCCGAAGGACATCAGCGGCTGGCCGCCGCGCGTGACGAATGCCGGAATGATGGTGTGCATCGGCTTCTTGCGCGGCGCGACCTGATTGGCGTGGCCGGGCGTCAACACGAAGTTCAGGCCGCGGTTGTGCAGGCTGATGCCGGTGTCGGGCACCACCACGCCGGAACCGAAGCCGTGGTAGTTGGACTGGATGAAGGACACCATGGTGCCGCTGGCGTCGGCCGCCGTCAGGTAAACGGTGCCGCCGGTGGCGGGCGTGCCCGCGACCGGCACGCTGGCGCGGTCCATGGAAATCTGGCGCGCGCGCTCGGCCAGGTAGCTGCGGTCCAGCAGGGCGGCGGCGCTGGTGCGCATGTGGCGCGGATCGGCGACGTGGTGGTGCAGGTCCGCGAACGCCAGCTTCATCGCTTCGATGCTGACGTGGTAGTAGTCCGCGCTGTCGCGGCCCATGCTTTCCAGGTCGAACTGTTCCAGCATGCCCAGCGCCATCAGCGCCGAGATGCCCTGGCCGCTGGGCGGGATCTCGTGCAGTTCGTAGCCGCGGAACGATTGCGAGATCGGCGTGACCCATTCGGGGCGGTGCTCGGCAAGATCCTCGGCGCTGAGCGCGCCGCCGGTCTGACGGGCGAAGTCGGCGATCTTGCGGGCGAGCTCGCCACGGTAGAAGCTATCGCCGCCGCTTTCGGCGATGGCGCGCAGCGTCTTGCCTTGCGCGGGAAAGCGCCACCATTCGCCGGCCTGGGGTGCACGGCCCTCTGGCAGGAAGGCGGCGGCAAAGCCCGGCTCCTGTGCCAGCTTGGGCGCCTGAGTGGCCCATTGGCGGGCGATGGTGGGCGATACCGCGAACCCTTCCTCGGCATAGGCGATGGCGGGTTCGAACAGCTGCGCGAAGGGCAGCTTGCCGAACCGTTCCGACAGCGCCTTCCAGCCCGCGACCTGGCCCGGCACGGTCACCGTGCCCCAGCCGGTGCCGGGCATGGCGTCGCGGCCGGCGAAGTACTCCGGCGTCCACGCGGCGGGCGAGCAGCCGCTGGAGTTCAGGCCGTGCAGCTGGCCGTCATGCCAGACCAGCGCGAACATGTCGCCGCCGATGCCGTTCATGACGGGTTCCACCACCGTCAGCGCGATGGCGGTGGCGATGGCGCTGTCCACGGCGTTGCCGCCGGCCAGCAGCATGCGCAGCCCGGCTTGGGCCGCCAGCGGCTGGCTGGTGGCGACCGCATTGGCGGCCAGGACCGGCATCTTCCGGGAGGCGTAGGGGAAAGACCAATCGAAGGGTAAGGACATGGAAACGGGAAACTCGTAGTGAAAATTACTGCGGCGTGATGCCGGCCTGATCGATCAGCTGCTTGGTGCGCGGGATTTCGGCCTTGATGAAGGCGGCGAATTCCTCGCGGCTGCCGCCGCGGGGCTCTGCGCCGGCTTCCGCGAGCTTACTGCGCAGCGCCGGATCGGCAAGCACTTTGTTGACGGCGCGGTTGAGCTTGTCGAGCACCGGGGCGGGCGTGCCTTCGGGGGCGACCAGACCGTACCACGGCGCGATGTCGTAGCCGGCGTAGCCCTGTTCCGCAATCGTGGGGATCTCGGGCGCCAGCGCCGAGCGCTTGGCATTGGACATGCCCAGCGCCAGCAGCGCGCCGCTCTTGGCCTGGGGTAGACCCGTCATGATGGTGTCGAAGTACATCGAGACCTGACCGCTGAGCAGGGCGGGGATGGCCTCGCCCGCGCCCTTGTACGGCACGTGCAGGATGTCGATGCCGGCCACGGATTTGAGCATTTCGCCCGCCATGTGGGAGGTCGTGCCGGTGCCGAACGAGGCGTAGGTCAGCTTGCCCGGGTTGGCGCGGGCGTAGGCCACCATTTCCGGCAGGGTCTTGAACGGCTGCGACGGGTTGGCCAGGAGGATGTTGGGGGTGTACGCCACCATCGACACCAGCGCGAAGGCGTCGGGGTCGTAGGCCAGGCGTTTTTGCAGAAAGCGGTTGGTGACGATGGCGGCAGGGCCGCCCATCAGCAGCGTGTAGCCGTCGGGGGCCGAGCGTGCCACCGAGGCGCTGCCGATGGCCGCGGCGGCGCCCGGACGGGCCTCGACGACAAAGGGCTGGCCCAGTTCCGTCGACAGCGCGGCGCCCAGTTGGCGCGAAATCAGATCGGTGGCGGAACCGGCCTGGAACGGCACGACGATGCGCACCGGATGCTGCGGCCAGTCAGTTGCCTGGGCGCCCGCTTGGGCGGCAAAGGCCACGGCGGCGGCGCCTGCCAGCGCCCGGATGAAACGAAACTTCATGAATTCCCCTTGATCGCGTTATGGAGTGCGTGCAGGGATTAGACGCAAGCGGGCGGTGCGGGGCTATTAGTATTTGCATCCATGGATCACTGGATCCAATTTGTGTTATTTTTGCGGTTATCTATCATGGCGGCTTTCGTGGGCCTATCCATCGGCCCTAGCCCCCCGGGACTCCAATGCTGCAATTCCAGAAGACAGCCATTAGCGCCGAAGACGAGGCCTACCTGCACCTGCAGCGCGAAATCCGCCTGGGCCGTTATGCGCCCGGCCAGCGCCTGGTGCCCGAGGTGGTCGCGGCCGAAATCGGCACCAGCCGCATGCCGGTACGCGGCGCGCTGCGCCGGCTGGCTTCCGAGGGGTTGGTCGAGATCCGCGCCAACCGCGGCGCGGTGGTGCGCGGCTTGAACCAGCAGGAAATGCTGGAAGTGTTCGAAATGCGTTCCGTACTGGAAGGCCTGGCCATGCGCAACGCGGTGCAGCACATGGGCGCCGAACACATCCGCCGCCTGTCGCTGCTGCTGGAACAGCTGGAGCAGGGGCCGGGCGAACATCTGGACTGGATCACCGCGCATCGCGAATTCCACGAGTACCTGTGCAGCTTCTGCCAGCAGCCGCGCCTGCTGCGCCAGATCTCGGAGCTGCATTCCGTCGTCGAACCCTACATGCGCCTGTGGGTAGCCCAGCCCGGCCGCGTCCTGCGCGTGCGCGAATCGCACCAGGAACTGATCGCCGCGCTGCAGACGCGCGACCCGGCGCGCTGCGAAGCGGCCATGCGCCAGCACGTGCTGAATACCGTGCCGGCCCTGCAGGCGTTTCTGGAACAGGCGGCCTAGGACGCGCGGCTTTGCTCTAGACTGGCGCCATCCTCCACGCGCCCGTCCCGCCATGACCGCATCTGCCGACCTCATCCGCCGCCTGGACCTGTTGCCGCACCCCGAAGGCGGCTACTACCGCGAAACCTATCGCGCCGCCGATGCCGTGACGCGCGGCGACGGCGCGCGCCGCTCGGCCAGCACCGCCATTTACTACCTGTTGTGCGACGGCGCCTGGTCGACCTGGCATCGCATCCGATCCGACGAACTCTGGCATTTCCATGCGGGCGACGCGCTGCTTGTCCATGTGCTGACGCCGGATGGCGCCTACCGCTGCTTGCGGCTGGGCGACGCGCTGAAGGATCCTGATGCCGCATTCCAGGCGGTCGTGCCGGCTGGCAGTTGGTTCGCGGCAGAACTCGCCGACCAGGCCAGCTATGCGCTGGCCGGCTGCACGGTGGCGCCGGGCTTCGAGTTCAGCGAGTTCGAGCTGGCCGACGCCGCCGAACTGCAACGGCTGCACCCCGCGCAGGCAGGCCTGATCGCGCGCCTGGCCCGCTAATCGGCGCCCTGCGCTTGCGGCTTTTTCCTGCGGGTGAACTTGGCCTCGCTCGCCAGCACGCCCGCCACGATCAGGCCGGCGCCCACCAGCGCCAGCGCCGGCAGCCGGTCGCCGGCCAGGCGTCCGACTATGCCGCCCCACACGGGCTCGCCCGCATAGATCACGGTGGCCCGGGTGGGCGATACGGATTTTTGCGCCCAGTTCATGGTCAGCTGGATGATGGCGCTGGCCAGTCCCAGGCCGATCGCCGCGCCGGCCCACAGCCACGAGAATTCCGGCACAGCTTCGCCCATCGCCGGCATCAGTGCGAACGACACCAGGCCGGCCGTCAAGAGCTGCACGAAGGTGACGCGGCGGCTGTCGACCTTCTTGGCATAGTGGCCGATCAGGATGATCTCCGCGGCGATCGCCGCGGCCCCGGCCAGCGTCGCCGCTTCGCCCACGCTGAAATTCAGCGCGCCCGCTTGCGGACCCGCCAGCAGGATCAGGCCCGCGAAGGCCAGCGCCACGCCCACCCAGCTCATCAGGCCCGGCGGCTTCTTCAGCACGGCCCATTGCAGCAGCGGCACGATGGGTACGTACATCGCCGTGATGAAGGCGGACTGGCTGCTGGTAATGGTCTGCAAGCCGTAGGTCTGCAGGAAATAGCCCAGGAACAGGGCGCAGCCGATGGCGATGCCGGCGCCTACCTCCTGGCGGGTGATCGCCGCCATGTGCTTACGGAACATCAGCAGCGCCATCAGGCCGGCGATCGTGAAACGCACGCCCACGAAGAACAGCGGTCCGCTGTGCTGCATGGCGATGTGGATGATGAGGAAGGTGCTGCCCCACAGCATGGTGACCAGCACCAGCGCGATTTCCTGGCGGGACAGGGCGAACATCGAGGTCTTGGACTTCACGGTCTGCTTCGGGCGCTACGAAATGGCGAGCACTATACAGCGCTTCGGTGACCGCTCACCGAACAGATTCCGGGATTCCGGGCGGAGCAGGCATATAGCCAGGAGTAATATGACGCGTCCGGCGTCGTCAGGCCGCTGGTAACGACAAGCCGGTACACGCCTCGTTCTTCTCGCTCCCGCCGCGCCTTTTGGGCGGCGACGGCGAATCTGGGCGCGCATAGCGGCCACAAGAAGATATCGAGGAGAAGCGCAAGTGGAGAAGCAAGAGTCGGGCGGCTGGTATTTCGGCTGGAACATCGTAGGCGCCGCTACGGTACTCACCCTGTTGACGGTCGGCCTGCGCATGGGGGTTGGGCCGTTCTTCCTGCCCATCGCGGACACCCTGGGCTTTACGCGCAGCACGCTCTCCAGCATCGTCGCGCTCGGCATGCTCTGCTACGGGCTGGCCATGCCGCTGGCGGGGTATCTGGTCGGAACGCGCGGCACCCGCTTCGTGCTGCTTACCGGCACCGCCATCGTCGTGTTGTCGATCATCTGGACGGTCTACGCGCGCGGGCCCATCGAGTTCCTGCTGTCCTTCGGCGTGGCGCTGTCCATCGGCCTGGGCTTCACCAGCCCGGTGGCGTTGACGCCGGTGATCAGCCGCTGGTTCACGCGCCAGCGCGGCATGGCGCTGTTCTTCCTGTCCACTGGCTCCATGGCCGGCATCGCGCTGATGACGCCGACACTGACCTTTGCGATCTCCGCCGTGGGCTGGCGGGAAACCCTGCTGGGTTTCGCCGCGCTGTTCGCGCTGCTGACCGTGCCTATGGCGCTCTTCGTCATGCGCGATGAAGCGCCCGAGCACACCGATCTGCTACCGCACCAGATCATCGACAAGGCCGGGCCGGCCAAAGCTGCGGCGAAGCAGCCGGCGCCCAATGTGCGCGCGGCGCTGAACTCGCTGCCGTTCTGGCAGGTGGCGCTGGGCCTGTTCGCCTGTGGTTTCAGCATGAACCTTCTGGGCACGCATGGCGTGCCCATGCTGATGGACCATGGCTTTGACGCCACCACCAGTTCGCTGGGCATAGGCCTGATCGGCCTGGTCGCCATCTTCAGCACCCTGGTCCTGGGGCGTATGTCCGACCAGGTCGAACGGCGCGCCATCCTGGCCGCGATCTACCTGGTGCGCGGGCTGGGTTTCTTCGCGCTGGTCATGGTGGGGGCGCATTGGGAGCTGTACGCCGCGGCTACCCTGGGCGGCATCGCGTGGGCCGGCAGCATCGCCTTGTCGTCGGCCATTCTTGCGGACGTCTACGGCGTGCGGCTGGTGGGCGTGCTCTACGGGCTGGTCTACCTGGGCCATCAGGTCGGCGGCATGATCAGCTCATGGCTGGGCGGCTGGGCCTACGAAACCTTCGGCACGCATTGGGTGGCCTTTGGCTCGTCGGGGACGCTGCTGCTGGCGGCCGCCTTGATTTCCCTGCGCCTGCCGGCGCGGGGCTTGCCGCGCGGGGTGGCGGTGGCGGGGCGTTGAGCCCCGCGGACTGCAGGCCGATGCTGCCCGCAGCGTCTGCCATCGCGTCCGTGACGCCGGACGCGATGGCCTCTGAGGCCGTCCTAGCGGTCCTTCAGCAAGGACACCAGTTCCGGCACGTAGCGGTCGCCGCCGCCTTGCGTGACGGCCTGATCGAACGTGTGCTGCACGGCCGCGCCGATTTCCCGCACCGCGCCCGTTTCCGCGGCCATGGTGTTGTAGTAGGACAGATCCTTCTGCGCATTCGACATGAAGAACCGCAGCGAGGACGGGTCCTGCTCCAGCAGGTAGGGCTTGATGCGTTCCAGCGCCACGCCGCCGCCGCCGCCCTTGGCCAACACTTCGGCAAACACCGCCGGGTCAATATCCGCGCGCAGCGCGCAGGCCGCGGCTTCCGACAACAGCGCGACCACGCCCAGCGACACGTAGTTGTGCAGCAGCTTCATGCGATGGCCGGCGCCGATGGGGCCGGCGTGCGTGATGTTTTCGGCGAAGCAGGCCAGCAGCGGCTTGCATTCCTCGAACAGCGCGGCGTCGCCGCCCACCAGCAGGTTGAGCCGGCCTTCGGCGGCTTCCTTGGGGGTGCGCGTCATCGGCGCATCGAGGAAGCGGCCGCCGGATTCCGTCACGGCCTGCGCCACCTTGACGGTGGAAGAGGGGATCGCCGTCGAGCAATCGATGATGACCGTGCCCGGACGCAGGCCCGCCAGCACGCCGCCCTCGGACAGCAGCACGGCTTCGACCTGCGGGCTGCCGGTAACGCAGAGGATGATCACATCAGACTGGGCCGCCAGCGTGGCGCCATCGGTCACGCTGGTCGCGCCCGCTGCCTTCAACGCGTCCAGGGGCTGGTTGCCCGGATGTTCCAGCACGGTCAGCGCATGACCATGCTTGACCAGATTGCTTGCAATGCCATGGCCCATGAGGCCGATACCAACCATGCCGACTTTCGCCATCTTCCACTGCTCCTGCCATGTAGGGGTTTGTTATGGCGTAAATCTTACTCTGACTTGCGGATCGTCCGCGCCGCGATCACAGGTTTGCGGGTAGCGGTGCCGGCCGCGGTCTTCTTTGCGATACTTGAGGTATTCCGCGTGAAAAAACCAGGCTTGAGCATGACAGACTCCATTCCTTCCGGTTTCGCGCCATGGCGCCCCAGCAGCCCCTTCATGGAGCACTTGGCGGAGCTCGGCGCGCTCTACAAGCGCGACGCCGATTGCGTCCTGGCGCTGCGCGTGGGGCAGGCGCACACCAACATGCACGCCATCGCCCATGGCGGCCTGCTGGCCACGCTGGCCGACAGCGCGCTGGGCCACACCATCGCCGAGCAGGCGCAGGCCTCGGTGGTCACGGTGCAGATGTCGGTGGAATATTTGAACCCGGTCAAGCCCGGGGATTGGCTCGAAGCCCATGTCCGCATCGACAAGCAGGGCCGCCGGCTGATCTACGCCACCTGCCTGCTGCAGGTCGAAGGCCGCGTCATGCTCAAGGCCAACGCGGTCTTCGCGGTGCGCGCCGCACCCGCGCCGGCTTCCGACGGTTGAGCTTCTTGGGGGGCTACAAGTAAGGCGTAGCCAGCCAGATCACCTTGTTGCGCAGGCGCTTGGCGAACGGCGCGCGCAGCAGGTTCTCCAGCGTCTCGCGCTGGCCCTGCGCGATCAGGCCGTCGACCCGCGCGCCGATCCAGCGTGCCACGCCGGGATCGTAGATCTCGGTGTCCAGCTCGAAGTTCAGCCGCAGGCTGCGCGGATCCAGGTTGGACGAACCCACATAGGCCCAGGCGTCGTCCACCGTCATCAGCTTGGAGTGGTCGAACGCGCCATGCGAACGCCAGACCCGGCAGCCCGTGCGCACCACCTGGTCCAGCTGGGCCGTCATCGCGTAGTCCACCAGCCGCAGGTTGTTCTTGCCCGGAATCACGATGTCCACCACCACGCCGCGCCGCGCGGCCGTGGCCAGCGCGCCGATCAGCGTCTGGTCGGGCAGGAAGTAGGGCGACTGGATGCGCACATGGCGCTGCGCCACCGCCAGCGCGCCCAGCAGCATATTGTGCGTACTGCCCAGCGCGCGGTCCGGGCCGGACGGCACGCAGCGCATCGGCACGTCGCCCGTGGGGGGCAAGGCCTCGGGATCGAACCAGGGCCTGGCCGGCAGCGATTCGTGCGTCGTGAAGTTCCAATCGTGCGCAAACACCGACATCAGCTGCGTCACGATCGGTCCTTCCACCCGGAAGTGCGTATCGCGGTTGGTGTCGTCGCCTGCCAACGCGCTGACGAAGGCCGCGCGCACGTTCATGCCGCCGGTAAAGCCCAGACGTCCGTCCACCACCAGCACCTTGCGGTGGCTGCGCAGATTGGCATAGGGCATGCGCAGCACGCCCAGCGGATTGGTCATGAAGCGCGCCACCGGCACCCCGCCGCGCGACAGCATGCGCACGATGGGCGGGCGCGAGTACTTGGAACCGATGGCGTCGATCAGCACCCGCACCTCGACCCCGCGCTCGCGCGCCTCGATCAGCGCCTGCGCCATCTCCCGCCCGATCGCGTCGTTGTCGAAGATATAACTCTGCATCGCCACCGCGTGGCGCGCTTCGCGGATCGCCTGCAGCATCGCCGGATAGGCCTCGTCGCCACCCGCCAGCGGCCGCACCGCGTTGCCGCCCAGCAGGCGGAAACGGCTGACGCGGTCGCCCAGCACCTTCAGCGACGCGAACTGCTGGCCCGAGATCGGCGCCACATCCACCGGCGCGGTCTCGACCTGCTCCGCATCCACCACCATCGCCTCGTCGCGTTGCTGCGACAGCCGCGTCTTGCGGATCCGGTTGATGCCCGCCACAAAATAGAACAGCGCGCCGAACAGCGGCGAAAACAGCGCCACCCCCACCCAGCCTATGGCCGCCCGCACGTCCTGTTTGGTCATCGCGGCATGCACCGCCGCGCCCGTCCCGGCAACGATGCTGATGGCAAATACCAGATGGGGCCAGTAATCGATCAAGATTGCGTGTATGCGGTCCATGGCGATGGCGTAAGCGCGGCCTCCGTAGATGATCAATGGCGAAGGATAGCAAGGTGGCCCGCGCTGGCAAGAGGGGCGGCGGGGCAGGTTTCACACGGATTAAAAAAACGTGCTAGAATTCGGCCTCTTCGTTGTTGAGCAGCTTTCGAAAGCAGCACGGCAAAGAAGAAAAGCAGTATCAGAGGTGGCTGTAGCTCAGTTGGTAGAGTCCCGGATTGTGATTCCGGTTGTCGTGGGTTCGAGCCCCATCAGCCACCCCAAAGAATTCAAATGAGATCAGGCACTTTCGCGGAAGCAAAGTGCCTGATCTCATTTCGCAATGTGGATCTTTAAAGAATAAGGAAACTTCCACATTTTTAAATTTACTCGGTCGCTCTCGCAATTCTGCGTCGGTCATAGTGCTTCTCCGTCGTTTGTGGGGTTTGTGTGCCAGGCAAAGTCGTAAGCGTCGCTGGTCTTTGATCTAACTTGGCGGTAACAGCGTGGTGGGACGTGCCTTGGAGAGCGAAAAGTACAAGGGATGCTGTGTGACCACCTGCGACGAGGCCTTCGTCCAGCTCTCGAATAGCAGGTGCCGCGCCGCATATGGTTCCCGGCCGAAGTACCGTGCGCCGACGTCCATCACGAACCCGTGTCCACGCCGTGCCGCTGCGGCTACTGCCTGACGCGCATGGGCGGGGGGTCACCGAGAAGCTGACTTTCTGCCGGGCGTTTGCAGCGTCGAACTCCACATCGATGGCAAGTAGGTGTGTGATCACAGCGAGATGTTCGCGCAGGCGCTGGTGCCCGCCATCATGAGCTTGATCCCGTCGGACATGATCCGTATGCCTATCTGAAGGGCGTGCTCACGAGAGTGCCGAGGCAGAAAAATCATCAGATCGCCGGGATGCTGCCGCATCGGTGGATATAGGCCAGGTAGGCGTGAGCAAGCAAATGCGTTGGCCCGCGCGGCAGGCTCCCGAGAGCCTGCCTCTTCCCTCGGAAGCGCAGCGGGAAGCAACTCATCGATTTGCTCGCCTACGTATTCGGGCGCGCTATCGATTGAGCTGAGACACTTGCGGCTATTGCAGACCGTTCCCCCCCACTCGCAGGACTAGCCAGCGAACGAGTGTTTGACGAGATGAGGGAGCGTTGATGCCATTCCGTCCATGCCATTAGAGGCAGCAGAGATCCGAGGATCTGTAGTTCCGCCAAGTACATAAATACCGACGCCGGTTGCAGTAGCCAGAATACAGCCACTCTCAATAGGACAGCAACAGCTACCAGAGAGGTTGCTGGAACCCGGCGGAAACAGAAAAGTAGCGCAAATGCGAGCAATACTTGTGGAGTTCCCAACGCGAGGCGTTCATACCAGGAAAGAACGTTCTGCGTAAGAGTGGGGTACAGGTGTACTGGCGCTCGATAGCCAGCTAGGATCGCCATATCTTTCAACCGAGCATCTTTGCCGGAAAATTGGTCATCGTAGGAAAGTCGAAAGAATGGGCGGTCAATATATTTCCTTACCATCCACGCGGCTGTGTTGTCCATGCCCAGTGCATTCAGGGCAGTCGCGGTACGTAGCGTGGCAAATTCGACCGGATGCCGCATGGCATTCACCACGAAGGCTCTCTGCAACTCTGCAAGATCTTCTGGTGTACCGGGACCCTTATTGGTCTGATGCCAATAGATGATGTCCGATGGCGTCCAGTGTTCGATGGAATAATCCACATTGAGCACTTTGCCTAGGGTTGCAGATAGTGCCACTTGCTCGGTGGGAGGCAAGGAGCCCCCGCGTAGCATTCCCACAAGAGGGTTGATAAGGGCGGTTTGCTTGTAGAGTCTGGCGTTGTGTTGCCAGTTGTCGTAGTTGTCCATTACGTATGGGACTACTATCGGCGTTATGCTCGCCCATATGGCGGCGATGGCCAAGCATGCACGCATGCTGTGCCGCCAATGTCGACCAAATGCAAAGCCAGCCAATAGCGGTGCGATGAAGACGACGTTGTCTATTCGTAGCAACACAATCATGGCGCCGAGGATCGCTAGCAGCAGGTAGTGCCAGCCTGGCAATTGCTGATCAGTCGCGCGATACTTGGTCAACAATGCGAATACATAGATGCCAAAGCCGCTGAGCGCTACTGCGTTGGTAGCGTCGCGCAATTCGGTTGCCGAGACTATTGTGGTTCCAGTGAACGCCAGTATGGCGACGAGGTATACACAGACCTGCGGTCCTTTCGCTCCGACGTTCAATGCCTGTAATGCCACCCATAGTACGGCAAGACCGACCACAGTCACTTTCAGCAGCAACGACAACTCAGGCGAGGCGAGGTTGATCATGGCGGAGACGAACAGGGGATACCCTACTCCATACCATAGGTCCATGCCGCCGACACCGTGCAGACTGAATGGGCTAATGGCGTCTATACCACCGAAAAAGGCTGGCCATCCCACGCTGACGGTGAATACCATCCAGGCGCCCACGATCAGCAAGCAGCTACCGGCTGCTTGAAGGCAGTATCTCCGGGCCAATTTGCATACCTCGAAGATCGGAAGCAGCAGCAACACGCACAATGCGGCGAGCAGTGATGTCGCGAACCTGCGTGCCTGATCGGCGTGTGTCAGCGGCGATGGTATGGCCGGATATGAATATTCGTTCTTCCCGATGTGTTGTAAAGGGGTGAAACTGGATGAACCAGACGACATGCGCAGCACGAAAAGTGGTGTATCGGGCGCATCCAGCCGTATTCGTTGGACAGCGCCTACAGGGGCTGTCCATGCACCACCATACTTCAAGTGTGCGCCAGACCAAGCGACCAGCAAGCCGTCTTGATACGGCAGGCATACCAAGTAGCGCCGTGCGGGGGTGGAGCTGTTGTCTGCCGTTGTCGAAACTTTGGGCGCTACGAGTTCAAACGCTGTAGCTGTTTCAGTGGAGATTTTGACACCGACCTCCGCTTTCGGATCAAACTCTGCTATTAAGGGCCGTCCATGGTTGCATTCAAGGGCTTTCTCGCGCGATCGATAGATGTCAATCGGGTTAAAAATTGCCAGCGGCGTAATGGTTGGTTGCAGGCTGACCGTAGGAGTTGTATTCGGGACGTGGTACGCCTGCTGATTCGCATAGTTATCAATCGGCAGCGGTAGGGTTTCCGCATATTCGTGACGAGTCCCAAGGTACGCCGTCGCGCGTCGCGGCTCTGTTGCAGTTGCCATGTCCGGACTGACAATCAGCAATTCGACGGGGCCTGCCGCGGACATTTTTGCTGTCCCGAGCCAGACTAGGACGCCGGTCAGCGCCGCTGCGAAACCGACGAAATACTGGAGCCTCGTCGCTAGTTTCGACGCTCGCACGCTCAGCAAGAGAATCGACCATGCGAAAAGTGCGGTGGTCGCAATTCTAAATGGCATGGAGAAATCTGCCGGCATTAAGTCGGGCAACGCTACATCTATACTGTTTCCAGTCGGTGAATAGAGGTCAATTCTGGAATGGTATTCATTGGCCGCGATCTCGACGATTCCAGCATACTGTCCGGTCGCGAACCGAATGACTCCCCCGTCGGGCCAGCTCGGAGGGACGAGTATGGTTTTCTTAGTGCCCTCAAAACCGACAATAGCGTTGTCCCGCGGCGCCCACCCCTCGAATCCCTTGACGCTCATGGGGCCGGAACGATGTCCCGTTCCTAAGACCCATACCTCCGCCCCTTTAGCAGACTCCCCCTTTTCGCCTGTAACTGTCAGGGTAACGGTGGGGTAGGTGTGGAACGCAGGGGCAGCCGACCAGAACGCCAGCGCGAAAAAGATGGTGGTCAAGACGGGAAGCGCCAGCCTTTTTGGGGTTGGCCATGAGCGAATTGGGAGAAAGATCGCTGCTGTGCCTATGAGCGTCAATGCGGCTAGCGGTCCCGGCGCCGACAGCGTGGCACCGGAACTAAGTGTGTAAGCGCCGGACGCAAGAACTAACACCAATAAAAGAAACAGGATTTTTCGCATTATGTGCCAGAGTCGCGGCGCTAAGCTTGTAGGAATGCTCGAATATACGGAGCGCGCTGAATCTAACATAGATGGGATGGCGTTGCGCGACGGGCCTATCCGTAATCTTGTGTGCGAGCCATATCATGAGGACTAAAGATCATGGATATGCCGATGAAGAAGAAACGCACAGCCGCCGCTCGGGCAGCGGCCCGTGGGCCGCTGCCCGAAGTGCCGGCCGAGTTGCTGGATCATCTGGTCAAGGGACCGATGACACCCAGTGAGGTTCAGGATCTGTTCCTGTCGTTCCAGAAGGCGGTGATCGAGCGAACGATGGCCGCGGAGATGAACCTGCATTTGGGATATCGGCCAGGCGAGGACAAGCCCGAAGGCCAGGCTGACAAGCGCAACGGCGCCAGCGGCAAGACGGTGCTGACTGAGCATGGCCCGGTGCGCGTGGAACTGCCCGCGACCGGGACGGCTCCTTCGCTCCGATCCTGATCCCCAGACACGAGCGGCGCTTCACCGGGTTCGATGATCGGATCATCGCCATGTGCCCCCCCCCCCGGTGCACTTCATGCCCCGGTTAACCCTTGCTACGATCGTCTATCAACCGGTGTTAACTTGACAGGGGGGGCTTACAAGCGGGCTCTGGCGCTGATTGAAACGTCGGTGATTGGGCTTTCTTTGCCAGCACCTCACGACACCGCCGAATCAATGGGAGGACGCAGATGAATTCGTGGGGAAACCTTAGAGTCTGA
The DNA here is from genome assembly GCF_943737025.1 of Achromobacter sp. Marseille-Q4954. NCBI lineage: Bacteria > Pseudomonadati > Pseudomonadota > Betaproteobacteria > Burkholderiales > Alcaligenaceae > Achromobacter > Achromobacter sp. Marseille-Q4954. Next base: position 35,801 of record NZ_CALSFQ010000006.1, on the reverse strand, counting down.
TATTTTCTTTCGGTCGCGAAGACGGAGCAAGCCATGATCCAAAACGTGGGAGCTATGGGGCGTCCAATATAGACGGATCAGCTAAGGAACTTAGGGCCAGAGTTGTTGAACGTTCGTTCGATGTAAAGACTGGTGAAAATACACCGCGAGAAGAGGATGTAATCTCGCTCTCGCATAAATCGGTGGATCGTGGAATCAGCCGGCCGGTCAGCAACAAAGCTGATGTCTTCGACGGCTACCACTGAGGGCCTGTGGGATTCCCAATCGCCAGAATCAAGCACCTCGATATCCAATTCTTCAACGTCAATGTTGAGGAAATCTGGCGCCTTCCCATGGAAGTATTCATTGATGATGTCCGCAAGAGTCAGTACCTCCACCAGCGTCGGTGCGGGAACCTCTATCTCGCTGACAGCGGCGACAGCCTTGGCGAAATCTTTGTTCGCGGTATTACTCGAGGCCCAATCGTGGAAGTTGTAGTACTCCATGTGCCCCTTCTCGGCACCCACCGCCTTGTTGATACTTGTGTCTTTGGGCCTGTACTTTCCACACTGTTCGATCATGAATGGATTCGGGTCAACGTTGACTCCTGTCCATCCGCGCTGATAGAGGGCCATGGTATTGGAATACAGAGCGGGGTGGTAGCAGCCTATATCAAGATATCGGCCGGTACTCAAATCTTGGAAGATGAACTGTTCGATACTGTCTTCACCCCAGTGGGAAAAGACCGTTTTCGAATGTTCCGGTAGTGCGTGAGCCAATCGTTCTGCAAGGCTAAGGCGCTCATCTTCGGTGGATGTTATTCGGAGGCGAAGTTCCTCAATTTCGCGCCGTGCCATGTCAGACTCAGATTGCGCTGCGTCTCTCTCCATTATCAATCGGCGAATGTCGGGAATGGAAAGTAGCAGCTTCTTCGCAAGTCTCCGGAACATTTTGCCTCCAAAGGCGCATAAAAGGATAATTGAGGGGTGCTGCCTTGCCGATTGTATGAACTTTAGATCGGATTACAAGCCTGAATGTTTTGCTCGCCTTAGCGGGATCTTTCGCGTCCGCAGGAGACAAAATGAAAGATTTTGCTTGCGCGGAAGCCTTTCGGCCATTTGTCGTGCCCGGGTTGCTTCATAAACCCGATGCACTGCGAGCGGAGCGAATCTCGGCCAAGAAAAAGCTACCCGAGGTTGGCTCCCGCGATTGCTCGCAAGGCGAGGTCCCGAGACCCCCATCACTCAACCCGCCACCGCCCCGCCTCATCATCCCGCAACCTTGCACCGGCCCACACAACCCGCCCCAACACCCGCACCGATGCCCCGTTCTCCAGCGGTATGTCATCGTGCAAGGAATTGAACGAGCGCGCCACCCATTGTCCGGTAAGCCGTTCCCTGGCCACCGTCTTGACGATCATCTTGCCGTCGTAGTTGATGGCATAGACGCCGCCGGCGGCGATGTCCTGCAGCGTCAGGCTTTCGTTGGGGACCACCAGCAAGGCAGCGCCGTCACGGATGACGGGTTCCATGCTGTCGCCCTTCGCGTAGACGACTCGGCCCCGGCCGTTGTCCGCGCCTACCGATCTGAGGAATGACTTGCGGAACTGGATCATGCCGGTTTGCTCTTCGGCGTGGTTCTCGATGGGGTCGCCCGCCGCCAGCCGCACGTCGGCCAGTTCCGGGACCTTCTCGAACCTGTCGTTGGCCGCGGGCGGTTCGCCCACGCCTACGTTGGCGACCACGCCTGTCTGGGTGCTGATCCGGACCCGGCCTTCGCGCTCTGTCTGGCGCGTGGTCTTGCCGCCTTCCCAGGGCGCCGCGGGCAGGTCATCGATGCGCATGGGGAACTCGTCCCGGGACAAATAGGTGTCCACCAGCGAGTCGCTGCGCAGGACCGTCGGCATTTGCGGCGCGGCAGTCCCAGGGGATACGTCAATCCCCAGCTTCAATTGCGCGATCGCCAACGCAAGCGCGCCCTGCAATTTGTTCAGCTGATCCGGGGGCAATGCCCGCACCTGTTCTTCCGGGATGCCCGGGAAGGGCCACGGAGGGGGCGCCAGCACCGCTGCGGCCAGGGATCCATCGCGCGCAGGCAGTTTCGGGGCGGTGCCGTCATACAGCCATTGCGCGTTCACGCGCAGCAGCGGGGCGACCTTGATGCAGGTCGCCATGTCCATGCCGTTGGACCCATTGAACCAATGCGTCGCGGCGCCGGAAGAGGCGCCGGCGGCCTTCCATAGGTCTGTCTTGGTAAGGCGTGGCTCGGCCGCGTCCGCCCGACGGGCCGCTTCCTCGTTGAACGCCTGTGTGATTCGCTTCTGAAAGGTCATCTTAGGATGCTAAACAAAAACAATCTTAGTTGGCTTGCATTTAGAATCTTAGCATTCTAAGATTTAAGAATGATAGCGAGGTAAGACTGGCGGGGATGCAAAAACACGCATGAACTACTACAGCCACAACATCGGTGACTACGCACAGGCTACGGCGCATCTGAGCCTGCTCGAGGATGCCATCTACAGTCGCCTGCTGCGTCGGTACTACGCCGAAGAGCAGCCCATCGTGGACAACCTGCAGCAGGTATTCCGGTGGGTGGGCGCCCGTAGCGAAGAAGAAAGAGAGGCGGCCGCGCAGGTGCTGGCCGAGTTCTTCGTCCTGCGCGATGGCCATTGGCACAACAAGCGGGCGGACGTGGAGATTGCCGCGTATCACGTCAAGGCCGAGACCGCCAAGGCCAACGGCAGGCGAGGCGGCCGGCCCAGGCAGGGCGGGCGCAATCCGGAACAACCCAGTGGGTTTCCCATGGGTTTCGACGAGCAACCCGGCCATGGCCCGGCAGAAGGCGGATCGGAAGCTAACCAAGAACCAGGAACCAAGAACCAGGAACCAACAGAACACGCCTCCCGCAAGCGGGGAAGCGGATTCGATGCTTCCGTGATCGAACTGCCGGATTGGCTGGACCGCGAGGACTGGGTCAGCTGGATCGCCGACCGCAAGGCCCGTAAAAAGCCGGTGACGCAGGAGGGCGCCAGGCGCCAGCTGCAACAGCTTGCCGCCTATCTGGCCGCAGGGCACCGGCCAGGCGCCGTGATCGCAAACAGCATCGCGGGCGGGTATCAGGGCCTCTTCCCGCCGCGGACATCCGCTACAGCCGGCCAACAACCGGCAGGCAGGGCGCAACGCCTGGCCGACTGGACCGAGGAGCTGCGAGAAGTACTGGCCGACGATGGCAGGCCGCGCGAGCGGTTCATGGGGACGATCGATGCAACCCGCTGACATCCCTTCCGCCACCATGGGCGCGTTGGTGGTGAACGAAATGCTGCTGATGTACGGCGCCAAGTTCGCGCAGCAATGGCAGGGTCTGACCGCCCGCGAGTTGAAGGATTCATGGAACCAGAAGCTGGCGGGCCTGGACGAGGTGCAGGTGCGCCGCGGCCTGGTCGCCTGCCTGACTCAGGAATGGCCGCCGACGCTGCCGCAGTTCATCAAACTATGTTGCCCGTGGATGGTTCCCGAAGTGGCGTATCACGAGGCCGTGCGCGGCCTGTCCGCGCGCAGGCGCGGCGAGCGCGGCGCCTGGTCGCATCCGGCGGTGTACTGGGCTGCGGTGGGCGTGAGCACGGTGGATCTGCTGGGCTGCACCTACGGGGCCATCAAGGCGCGCTGGGAGAAGACGCTGAACGAGGAACTGGCGAAGGGCGTGTGGGCGGATATCCCGCTGCCTCGCCCAGCGCTGCCCGCGCCCGGCCAGACGCTGGCCACGCGCGCCGAGGCCGAGGCGGCGCTCAAGAAAATGGGCGCGCAGAAGGTTCTGAGGGACCGTGGATGTCCGCCCCGGAGCTGGATCGAAAAGTGGGAGGCGCGCATCGCGCGCGGCGACCACCCGAGCAAGGGCATCGCCGACATGCTCAAGCGCGCCAAGGGCGAAAGCCAGGATACGGAGGGCCGTCTGAAGAACGGTTCCAACGGCAAGACAGGTAAACAATGCGAGGTGGCTGATGAGTAAATTGACGGGTGACGATCTGATCTGGAACTGGGCCCGATGGACCTGGTCCGGCGCTACGGTGGGAAACATGGAGGTGTATCTCTCCGAAGAGGAGGACTACCGGCCCATCAACCATCACCACGCCATGGAGGTCGAGGCGATGCACGCCGCGCTGCCTTGGCACGAGCGCATGATCATCATTGCCGAATATCCCCAGAAGAACGTGATGTTCGGCCAGCTGGACGGCAGGGCGCGCCGCGCGAAGGCGCTGGACTGGATTGCCGATACGACCGGCGTGGCCCTGACCGAAACCGAATACAAGTTGTACCTGGGCCTTTTTCGCGGCCTGGTGGAAAGGAGGCTGGCGTGAAGTACGCGCACGAGGTGATGGATCTGATGGCCTGCTATCCCGGCCGCTCATTCCGTTTGATGGAGCTGGTCCGTCATGTGTCACGCGGCCGGTGTCTGTCTGCTCCTGAAAAGACACGCCTGCAAAGAGGCATCCAGCGCGCCATGGATGCGCTGCAGGATACCGGCAGCGTGCTGATTCAAGAGCCCCAGCAAGGCGGGCACGGCCGTACCTATGCATGGCGTGTGACGGTTCCGTCACAAGACCCCGCCCCATAGGTCACGCAATCGGTCACAATTTGTCCGGGGCATTGCGCCCCAAACAAATGCAGCCCTGGCCACGTGCCGGGGCTTTTTGTTTTCGGCGCATGGCTTCGGTTTTTATGGGCGGGGCAGGGGGCGAACTTCTTTGCACAGCGTGTGACGATTCCGTCACAAGACCTCGACCCAACGGTCACGCAATCGATCACAATTGGTCCGGGGCATTGCGCCCCTGACAAATGCAACCCCGAAATACAGCCCCGGCCACGTGCCGGGGCTTTTGCATTTGGGCGCGATGTTTCGGCGCCTGTCTTCTTCAGCAGGAATTCAACTCCATGAGCGTTCAGATCAGCATCACTGAAAACCAGCTGGTAGAGGACCTCGCCGCATTCTTCAAGACTTTGGTCGACTGCGACGTAGTCCGCGGTCTGCCCAGTTGGGTTCCCGCGCCACCGCGCGAGTGTGTCGTCATCACTCCGTTGGCGGCGCAGGGCCTTTCCGTGCCGGTCATGACCTATGCCGATCCGTCGCCCGCGGCGGGGAAACGAATCATGACCCAGGCCACGCAATGGTCTGCCCGGGTGGATGGCTACGGCGCGCGGGCCCTGGACCTGGCGCTCACGTTGTCGATTGCCCTGCGCAGCCAGTACGGGTGCGAGTTCCTGGGGAATCTGGGACGGGCTCAACCGCTATACGCGGGCGAGCTCAAGCAATTGCCCTTCGAGAGCGGAGAAAGCCAGACCTTCGAGCGGTGGTCGTTCGACGCCGTCCTGCAGTTCAACCCTTCCATCAGCGTGCCGCAGCAGTTTGCGGACCACCTTCACGTGGGCCTCATCGAGGCCGACACCACCTACCCTACGGGAGCTTAATCCTATGTCCATTCCCGCCAGTGAAATCGTCCAGGTCGTGCCTGGCGTGATCGCCGCCGGCGGATCGGCGCTCGATTTGAACGGCCTGATCCTGACCCACGATACTGCCGTCCCCATCGGCACCGTCCAGAGCTTCGCGACTGCGCGCGACGTCCAGCGCTTCTTCGGTCCCACCTCGACCGAAGCCGCCCTGGCCGACGTCTACTTCAACGGCTTCGACAACTCGACCCGCAAGCCGGGCAATCTGCTGTATGCCCAATATCCGGCGGCAGCGGTTTCCGCCTATTTGCGTGGCGGCTCGATGGCCGCCGTGACGCTGGCCCAGCTGCAGGCGCTGTCCGGCATCCTGACGGTCAGCGTGGATGGCGTGGCCAAGACGTCCTCCAGCATCGACCTGTCGACGGCAACGAGCTTCTCGAACGCCGCCTCGATCATCGAAGCGGCGTTCACCGCCATGGGCGCGACCTGCGGCTATGACGCGCAGCGCGCCGCTTTCGTGATCACCTCGGCCACCGACGGCGCCGCCAGCACGGTCTCCTATGGCAGCGGCACCCTCGCATCGGGCTTGAAGCTGACGCAGGCCGCAGGCGCCCTGGTGTCGCATGGGGCCGCGGCCGGCGTCCCGGCGGTGGACATGGGCCGGATTATCGACCTGACCCAGAACTGGGCGGCGTTCATGACGACCTTCGAGCCCGATACGGCCGGCAAGGTGGCGTTTTCGGCGTGGACCAATGCCCAGGGCGACCGCTACGCCTACGTCGGCTGGGACACCGATGTCACCGCCACGCAGCAGGGCAATACGTCCAACTGGGCTGCTGTCGTAAGCGCCAACGAGTACTCGGGTTCCGTGCCTGTCTACAAGGACATCCTGCATGCAGCCTTTGTCCTGGGCGCGGTGGCGTCTCTGGACTTCGAACGCACCAACGGCCGCGCCACGCTGGCGTTCAAAGGCCAGTCGGGCCTGGCGTTCTCGGTGACCGACGCCACGACCGCTCAGACGCTGATCGACAACGGCTACAACTTCTATGGCGACTACGCCACCAGCAACGACCGCTTCCGCTTCCTGTACCCGGGCCAGATCAGCGGCAACTGGAAATGGGTCGACACCTACGTCAACCAGATCTGGCTGAACGCGGCGTTCCAGCAGGCGCTGATGAGCTTGCTGACCCAGGTGAACGCCATTCCCTACAACATCGACGGCTACACGCTGATCGACGCTGCCTGCCTGGACCCGATCAACGCCGCGGTCAACTTCGGCGCCATCCGCGCCGGCGTGACGCTGTCGAGCCAGCAGAAGGCGCAGATCAACAGCCAGGCCGGCGTGGATATCTCCGACACGCTCCAGACCCGCGGCTGGTATCTGCAGATCAAGGACGCGACGCCGCAGGTGCGAGAGGCTCGCGGCACCCCGCCCATGACGTTCTGGTACCTGGACGGCGGTTCCGTCCAGCAGATCACCCTGGCCTCGCTGGCCATTCTTTAAGGATTCAACATGGCGACTTTGACCAGTGCCAACTCGGTTCTGATGCTTACGGTGGGCGGCGTTTTTTCGGTGCCGCAGAAAATCGAGGGCTACGCTTCCGACAGCGCCTTCACCTTCGACGCTGCCAAGCCCGCGCAGGTAACCATGGGCGTGGACGGCCGCATGTCGGCCGGCTACGTGCCGGTCCCCTGCGTGCAGACCATCACGATCCAGCCCGACTCCCCGTCCATGCGCATCTTCGAGATCTGGATGGCGGCCAGCGAAACGGCCCGGGAAGTGTTCTATGCAAACGGCACCCTCAACATCCCGTCGATCGACCGCAAGTACACGCTGACCCGCGGCGTGCTGACGCAGATTCCGCCGGCGCCGGATGCCAAGGCGATGCTCCAACCCATGGCGTTCCAGATCACCTGGCAGAACGTCTCTCCGGCGTTGGTGTGACATGGCCAGAAAGCAGATAACCCTGACCATCGGCGCGGAAGGGCGCGACAAGGGCAAGGTGTTCATCCTGACGGAGCTTTCTGCCTACGACGCCGAGGAATGGGCCGGCCGGGCGCTGTTTTCGTTGATGAACGCCGGGGTGGAAATTCCGGAAAACATCGCCGAGGCAGGGCTGGCCGGCGTGGCCGCCATGGGCATGAAGGCTCTCGCCAAGCTGCCTTTCGACAGCGCCAAGCCCTTGCTGGACAAGATGATGGATTGCGTGCAGATCCAGCCCAGCCCAAGTGTGACGCGCGAGCTCATGTCTGGCGATGTCGAGGAGGTGGCGACCCTGTTCGCGCTGCGCAAGAAAGTCCTGGGCTTGCACCTGGATTTTTTTACGGCCGCCGTCCCATCGACTTCGGGCTCCAAGTCCACAACGGCGGCACGCGCCTGATTCGCTACGCCAATATTCCCCGGAGTATTGGCGTGGTGATTTCCCGGCATCCGGGCCTGCTGCACGACCTGCAGACGGTCTACGGTGCCGAAGACCTGTACAACCTGCTTGAGGTGATTGCGGTGGACGCACACAACAGGCGCGTCCTAGCTGAACCGAGGTAATTGCATGGCCACCATCACCGATGCCTTGCTCGTCACTGCGGGTTTCGATCCGAAGCGTTACGCGGCGGACACCATCACCGGCGCGGCCGGCCTGGGGCAAATGGCCGAGAACCTGGGCATGAGCACGGAGCGGCTGTCTGCCTGGCAGATGGCGGCCGAGCGGGCTGGCGGAACCGCGGAAGCCATTTCCGCCCAATTGAGGGAATCCTCGGGCGAGGTAGCCAGATTCAACCGCGGATCCGCCGCGGACTCGCTACCCGCGTTCTTCCGCAACGGCGGCAATGTCGGCGACCTCAAGGATGGGAACACCTACCTGCTGGCCAGGTCGAGGATCATTGCCGATCTTTACCAGAAGGACAGGGCTCAGGCCGCGCTGGCCGCCCAGGAAATGGGCATCAGCGAGGGCCTGTTCAATCTGTTCAAGCGCGGGCCCGACGAGCTCGAGCGGATGCTTCAGGTCCAGGAGAAACGCGCAGCCATCTCCGGCAACGATGCGCAAGCGGCCGCGCAGCTGCGTGACCGCTACCTGGACCTGCGCGATACCTTTGAATCGGTGAGCGTCAAGGTGCTGCTGGCGCTCATGCCGGCGTTCGAGCGGATTATCTCGCTCGCCCAGGGCTGGGGCGATTATCTGCTTGAGAACCGCGACGAGATCGTCGAGTGGGTCGACGCAGCGGCGCAGGCCATCGTGAAGTTCGTCGATGCAGTCGATTCGGCGGCGCAGGCGGTGGGAGGATGGCAAAACGTCCTGCTGGCGTTGGGGACGCTCAAGATTCTGTCCTGGGCGAATTCGCTGCTGAGCCTGGCATCTGCCTTGGGGGCCGTGGCTACGGCTCTCGGAACACTTGGTGGCGCCGGTGCGGCGCGTGGACTGGGTGCATTGAGAGGCTTGGGTCCTGCGGCGTTGAGAGCGGCAGGACCTGTCGCGGCAGGCATCGCATTGTTGTTCAATAGCAGGGACACGAACGTAGGCGAGGCCGAATTCCTGGCAGCAAGGGACAATCCCGCGCTAAGGAGTAAAGAGGTTCTCGATGCGGTCAGGTACTTCGAGTCCAAGAAGGGCTACACCCGGGAGGCGGCCGTGGGGCTGGTGGCCAACCTGCAGGCCCAAAGCAACCTGGACCCCAGGGCCGTGGGCGCCGATGGCGCTTCCGCCGGCATCGGACTATGGAATCCGCGACGCCAGGCCGAGTTCAAGCGCATATATGGCATGGACCTGCGCGAGTCCACGGTTGAACAACAGCTGGATTTCGTCGCCAGCGAGTTGGAGAGCACCAGGCGTAGGGCGGGAGTACATCTGGCCGCTGCCACCACCCCGGCCCAGGCCAGCGTGGCCGTGTACCGCCACTTTGGATTGAACAAGTCCGAAGGGGCCAGCTCAAGCGAAGAGCGCAAGCTCGCCGCCGCTGCCGGGGCAATCTATGGGACGCTTTTCCTCGAAGATCAGGAACGAGGCGCCGCGGCTGCGGCTACGACGGTCGCGGCAGCCCAAGCCAGCGCTGCCGCCATCCCGAGCAGCACGGCAACCACCAGCAATACGTCCGAAACTCATATCCACGGCCCCATTACGGTTATGACGCAAGCGACGGATGGCGAGGGAGTCGCCCGCGATTTGGGACGTGTGGGGCGCTCCCAGAATCTCGTCCAACAAGGCAATACGGGGATGTTCTGATGCCGTTTATTCCTTTTCCCGATGTCCCGAGCGGTCCGGGCGTCCCCGCGGTCTTCCGCGCGGCGACGCTTCCTTCGGTCTTCGAACCGGCAAGCTTCGAACTTGCGGCGCTGACCGATAGGATCTTCGGTCCTCCTCGCTGGGGGCTGTATGGCGTCGATGGGCGGCAGATGCTGGTCTTCGAGACGTTCCTCAGCATTGCTTTCAATCAGGGCAGCCAGATATCCAGCTATCCCTCGGAGCAGGGCGGATTCTCGTCCTTCAACAAGGTCGATGCGCCATTCGAGGCGACCATCAAGCTGGCGCATGGCGGTGATCCGGCGTCGCGCAACATCATGTTGTCCGTGCTGGAGCGCATTGTCGGCAGCACGGAACTGTACTCAGTGGTGACGCCCGAGATCGTCTATCCGTCGGCCAACCTGGTGAAGTACTCGTACACCCGCGCAGACAAGAACGGCTCCAGCCTCCTGATCGTCGATCTGACGCTGCAGGAAGTCCGGCAGACGGCCGTCCAGCTATCGCCGGCCACGCAGGACCCCAGCGGCGCGTATGAAGTGAGCAATGGCCAGGTGCAGGCGTTCGAGATTGATGCCTATCCCCGGCGCGACCAGAACAAGGTGGCGGATCTGGAGCCCATCCAATGAAGAGAATTCCCCTAAGACCCGTGCCGGCGCAAACGCTCAGCGTCGTGCTGTCCGGGCAGAACTGCCAGATCGCCGTCTACCAGAAGTCGACCGGACTCTATCTGGATCTTGAACTCGACAATGCGCCCATCGTGACCACGGTGCTTTGCCATGACCGGGTACGGCTGGTGCGGTCAGCTTACCTGGGCTTCGTCGGCGATCTGGCTTTTGTGGACACTCAGGGCCACGTCGACCCGCAGCATCAGCATCTCGGTTCGCGTTTCGTCCTGGCATACCTGGAGCCTTTGGAACCATGAGCTTCATCAAACGCCGGCTGAACGTGACCATCAGCCTGGGCAAGGGGGAGTTCGGCGATGAGCAGGGGCCGGATGTGACGCTCAGCGGCTACAGGATGACGGTGGATATTCCTCTCCATACCGTATTCGAAAACAGTCCAATGACCCTGCAGATCCACGGACTGAATCAAGACCTGATGAACAAACTGACGACGATAGGACCCGTCATGACGGAGCGCCGGGGAAAGAATCTTGTCCGGATCGACGCAGCGGGAGACTCGGGTGTTCCCTGCGTGGTCTACGAAGGAGACATCGTCGAGGCCTGGGGTGGTTACGGAATGGGGGCAGAGGGCAAAGCGGCCGCGGGGGGCGTATTCACAGTCAAGACCGAGGTGGCTGGGGCCAAGCAGGTAAAGCCCGCATCCGCCAGGTCGTTTCCCGGCGCGAAAAAGGCGCAGGAAATCATGTGCGATATCGCCAAATCAATGGGATACAAGGGCGAAAAAAGTGGGGAGGACTATGTGTTGGCCGACCCCTATTTTTCCGGAACCGACATGGACCAACTACGCAGTTGCGCGAAGGCCGCCCGGGTCAATTTCACGATAGACCGCGGCATCCTGTCAGTCTGGCCGGAGGGCGGATACCGAAAGGGCGATCCGATTCTCGTGGCGCCGGAAACGGGGTTGATCGGATATCCGGCGTTTACGAGCAAGGGACTGCAACTGACGACGCTCTACAACCCGCACCTCGGCTTGGGAAAAAGAGTGCAGGTCATCAGCACCGTCGAACCCGCGCATGGCGAGTGGATCATTGTGAGTCTGTCCCACAAGCTGGAGGCAGAGGTGCCTGGCGGCGTCTGGCAGTCGGTGGCCGTATGCAAAAGGAATCTCAATGGCTAAGCAATACGGATACGCAGGGCTGGCGCAAGCCGGCCAGGGCGACAGCGAGTTCGGGGCCTTGCAGTTCCTGATCAGCCAGGCCCTGAATCGAGTCAGTACGGCGACGCTGGTCAAGGTGGTGTCGGTGACGAATGCAGGCGGACTGTCTCCGGTGGGTTTCGTCGATGTGCAGCCGCTCGTCAACCAGCTCGATGGCGCCGGCAATGCCGTGCCGCACGGGGTCCTGCATCGTCTTCCCTACTTTCGCCTTCAGGGCGGAGCGGACGCCGTCATCCTGGACCCGAAGGTCGGGGATATCGGGATGGCGGCTTTCGCGAATCGGGACATCTCGCTGGTGAAGACCTCAAAGGCGCAGAACAACCCCGGTTCCTGGCGTTCCCACGACATGGCGGACGGGCTGTATTTCGGCGGTCTGTTGAATGGAACCCCGGTGCAGTACGTGCAGTTCACGGCGGACGGCATCAACGTCGTGTCGCCCTCTAAGGTGACGGTGGCCGCACCCAATATCGAACTGAACGCCAGCGCGCAGTGCGCATTGAATTCGCCCCGGATCGTGCTGAACGGGACGGTGCAGCAAGGCGGCGGATCCTTCGGCGGCACGTCTACCTGGCAGGGCGACATGCACACGCTGGGTACGCTGCGCAACAACGGCAAGGACGTGGGCAGCACCCACACGCATTCCGGCGTGCAAAGCGGGCCGGCAAACACAGGAGCGCCCAATTGAACACGTTGCTGCTAGACCGGACGGCTTGGGACCTGGTGCTTGATGCCGCGGGAAACATCGCGCTGGCGACCAAGCCCTACGCCGTGGCGCAAGACGTCGCCAGCGCCATCAAGCTGTTCAAGGGGGAGCTGTTCTACAACACCGCCCCAGGCGTTCCGTATTGGGAAGAATTCCTGGGCCATCAACCGCCGCTGGCGTTGGTGCGGGAGCACGTCCGGCGAGCCGCGCTGACAGTCCCGGACGTGGCCGACGCGGTCTGCACGCTGACCTCCTATACCGACCGCGCCCTGGCGGGCTACGTCGCAATCACCCTGCAAGACGGAACGACGCAAACCGTCAGCTTCTGAGGAAACCATGCCGAACAACTCGAAAGTGCCGCGCGTGCAGTTCACGCCGGAAGGGCTGGTGCTGCCCAACGAATCCGCCATCCTCGCCGGCGTCCTGTCTGACATGGACGCGGCCTTCGGTGGCGGGCTGAATCCCGCGCTGGAAACGCCCCAGGGCCAGCTGGCCTCCAGCACCACCGCCATCATCGGCGACAAGAACAACGAGTTCGCGACCTACGTGAACCAGGTCGACCCGGCCTATGCGCAAGGGCGGATGCAGGACGCCATCGGGCGGATCTACTTCCTGGACCGCAAGCCGGGTACGCCTACCGCTGTCATCGCAACCTGCACGGGCCTGGCGGGCGTGACGATACCCGTGGGCGCGCGCGCCCAGGCGGTGGATGGCAATCTGTATCTGTGCACCCAGGCGGGAACGATACCGGCCAGCGGAAGCGTCGACCTGCCATTCGCTTGCTCGGTCGATGGGCCGGTGGATTGCGCGCCAGGCGCACTGAACCAGATATATCAGGCCATTCCCGGTTGGGAGTCGGTATCGAACGCCGATGCCGCAACGGTGGGCAGCCATGTGGAAAGCCGGGCCGAGTTCGAGGAGCGCCGGCGGCAGTCGGTGGCGCTGAACGCCCGCGGCTCGATCCCGGCGATCTACGCCAACGTGGCGAACGTGGAGGGCGTCATCGACGCCTACGTGACGGAGAACGATCTCTCCGTACCGAAGACGGTCGGCGGCGTCGTCCTGCGTCCGCACTCCATCTGGGTCGCGGTGACGGGCGGCGAGGCGGCGGACATCGCAGATGCCATCTGGCGCAAGAAGAGCAATGGCTCCGACTACAACGGCAACACCTCCTATGCCGTGGAGGACAAGGAGGGATATGCCTATCCCTACCCGTCGTATGTCGTGACCTGGGAAACCCCGGCAGCGCTGCCCGTGCGCTTCGCGGTGCAGCTCGCGAACAACCCCGCGCTGCCGTCGGACATTGTGGCTTTGACCAAGCAGGCGATCATGGACGCCTTCAACGGCGGAGATGGCGGGCAGCGCGCGCGGATCGGATCGACCATTTATGCCAGCCGCTTCTACGCACCCATTTCGGTGCTGAGCCCGGTGGTTTCCATCCTGTCCTTGCTGCTGGGCTCCGACACGCCGTCGGGCGCCAGCTTGGCCGTACCGATCAACCGCCGGCCCACGATCACGGCCAGCGATATTGCGGTGACATTGATATGAGCGTCGTGCCTAAGCCGGGGCTGGCGGCCCGGACCCTCATCAGCCAGTACGCCAACAGCCCCACGCTCGTCCAGTTGATCAACAACATGGATGACTACATCAACCCCGACGCCGATTTCGACGCTTTCCATGACTTCGTCTGGAACGTCGAGACCGCGCAGGGTTTCGGGCTGGACATCTGGGGCAGGATCGTCGACGTCGGCCGGATGCTGACGGTGCCGGGAGACGTCACCTATCTGGGATTTGACGAGGCGCTGGACTGGCAGCCTTTCAACCAGGCGCCGTTCTATACAGGCGAGCAGGCCACGCAGACGTATCGGCTCGCCGACGACGCGTATCGGACGCTCATCCTGGTCAAGGCGCTGGCCAACATCTCGGACTGCACTTCGCCCAGTTTGAACCGGCTGCTGTCGAACCTGTTCGCGGGGCGCGGGCGTTGCTACGTGTCGGACACAGGGAGGATGGAATTCCGCTACGTGTTCGAGTTCGCGCTGGCGCCGCATGAAATCGCCATCCTGACTCAGTCAGGCGCGATACCCAAACCGGCCGCGGTTCTGGCGAACATCCTGCAGGTCGATCTTTCTACTACGTTCGGATTCAACGAAGCGCTGATGCAGCCGTTCGGCTCGGGCGTACTTTTCACTTCTTCGGGGCTTATCAATGCAAGCTAGCAATGCACCCAGCAAGTCTTCCATTCCGTTTGCGGAGAGCGGAACAAAAAATGTGATTCCTGAAGCATCACAGATCAGCCTCAAGCCTGGGGCAGCTTCGTTCATCGATGGCTTTCCCCCTCTGACGATGACTCCCCTGGCTGCAGGTGGAGTGCCGCCGACGGGCGCGGATTTCAATGGCATCTTGAACTTTTTGAGCTCGGCCATCCGATGGGGGCAAGCCGGAGGCGGATATAAGTACGACGCTGTCTTTGCTGCTGCGATCGGTGGCTATCCCAAGGGCGCAATACTGATGCGCTCAGACTTTACCGGGCACTGGCTGAATACAGTTGAGAGCAACAGGAGCGATCCGGACACAGGCGGGGCCGGTTGGAAGAACGGAATGGCGGGCGTGTTGCTCCGCACTTCGGTATACCGAATAATCTCGGGCTTGCAGCAGGTCAGCGTTGACGGTGGTGCGTTTACTTCGCTGGGGGGGACAACGTTTTCTACGGTGGCTCAGACAACTCGTACCGATGTTGAAATCATTTCCGGTGGGGGAGGTGGCGGCGGAACGGAAGCGAACGGTGCTGGCGCGCGCAGCACCGGAGCAGGAGGGGGGGCTGGTGGTTATGGGCGATCCATTTTCTCCGGCTCGCTCTCGTCCATTCCGATTACCGTTGGTGCGGGCGGTGTCGGAGGATTGGCGACCGGCGCGGGTTCGGGGGGGATGGGAGGATCAACTTCCTTCGGCACGCTCCTTATTGCTGCTGGCGCTAGCGGTGGGGCAAAAGGGCTGACTTCGACGGGGTTTCCGCTCATGATTTTCGGAGGCACCGGTGGATTCTCAACGCTTGCAAACGTAGTTTCGGCGCGAGGAGGCAATGGCGACTACGGACTTGCTTTATCGGCAGTGCATGGGGTGGGCGGTAGTGGCGGCGCATCGATTCTTGGTGCTGGCGGCGGCCGTACGGCTATTACCGCAGGGGACGACGCGCTTACTCCTGGCGGAGGCGGTGGTGGAGCAGCCGCGGCTCCTAGCACGGGTGGATTTTCTGGTGGCGCCGGCGCACCAGGATTGATCGTTGTAAGGGAGTATGCATGATGCGGACCTATGCACGTATAGAGAACGGCGCTGTTGTTGAAATCATCAAACCGCTGCTTTATGACGATGGAACCGAAATTCCGATTGAACTAAGGTTTCCGCCTTTTTTTCTTGAGGCCCTTGTTGATGTCACCAACGAAGAGCCGATGCCTGGCGAGTGGTGGGCGTATAACGAAGGGATGTTCACGCCGCCGCAAGTAGCACGATCTGAGTAGAAAACTCGCGTCTGCCCGCTACGGCGGGCTGTTTTTCGTCGAGAAGGCACGCAATTGAACATCCAAGATTTCGATGCGCTGGCCGCCAAGTTGGCCGGCGTGCTTGGCGCAGCGGTTTCCATGCGCTATCTGCAAGGATCATGGCCAGCCCGGCTGAGCATGGCTGCCAGCGGCTCGTTGGTGGCGTACTACGCGGCTCCCTATCTGTCGCTGCTGCTGGAGATTCCAGAAGGCCTCGCCGGTTTTCTGACCGGCATGTTCGGCATGGCCATCGTCTCCCGAGGATGGGAGGTTGTGCAGACCGTTCCCATCGGCGCGTTGTGGCAGGCCGTGATCGACCGAGTGCGCGGCAGAGGGGCATGAGGCGCATCGTTTCATTCATGCGGAGACTTCATCCGTGAGTACTTTCCAACTATCCCAACGCAGCCTGGACCGCCTGGTCGGGGTGCATCCCGACCTGGCCGAGATCGTCCAACTGGCGATTCAACGCACGACGGTCGACTTCACTGTGGTGGAAGGCGTTCGTACCCTTGAGCGGCAACGCGAGTACGTCGCCCGTGGCGCCAGCCAGACGATGGACAGCTACCACTTGCCGCAGGCGGACGGCCTGAGCCACGCCGTTGACCTGGCGCCGCTGATTGATGGGGTGATTCCCTGGAGCAACTGGCAGGCCTTCGCCGGCCTGGCGCAGGTGGTCAAGGCCTGCGCGGCCGAGCTCGGCGTTCCGGTGGAATGGGGCGGCGACTGGAAGACGCTCAAAGACGGCCCGCACTTCCAGATCCCGCGCGGCTGGAAGGGACGCGCATGAACGCATCGCTGCGCGCGTTGGCGCCGTATCTGATCGGCACCGTCCTGGTGGCCGCCGCGTTCCTGTGCGTGCGCTGGTATGGCGCCGTTCAGTACCGCGCCGGAATAGACCAGGCCAATGCCGACTACACGCTGGCCGAGCTCACCGAGTTCCAGCGTCAGACGACGCGCCTGGGCGGGATCTCCGAATCCCTGGAGGGCGCGCTTGTCGCGCTGCGCGACGCCAGCCCCAAGATCATCGAGAGGTACACCCGTGTCGAAGTCCAGAGCCCTTTGCCTGCTGGCTGCCGCGTTGACGCTGAGCGGCTGCGGCACATCAACGAAGCCGGTCGCCTGGCCAATTCTGCCGGCCAACCTGGCGCAGCAGTGTCCGCAAGTGCCCGAGGTGACGAGCGATAGCTGGGACGATCTTGCGCGCAGCTATATCTTCCTGGTGGCGCTATATGGGGAGTGCGCGGCAAGGCAGCGCGCTGTGGTGCAGGCATGGGAGAAAACCTAGCGCGCCTCGACCATTTTTCAGGGCCCGTTCATTCTAAAAGGGCAGACCATTTTTTTTACTTGACCCAGGTAGAAATGTGTTGATGACCAAGTGGATTTCAGCGCTGTCGGCGCGGCGGCGCCCTTGCCGGCTTCAGTCATGCTGAGCGTGCGGCTCGTAAATCCTCTCGGCAACTGGCGTTTTTTGGAGATGCTCATCGGCGAAGTCGATATCCAGCATCGATTGCGCTTGCGCGCAGCCATAGACGGGGAAATCAGAAAATCGCCGGAATGCGAGCAGGAAATCCGTATGGGTTATGAAAGAAGCAAGGCCGCGTGGGACGATTTTTGGACCAACATCTTCGAAGCTGAAACGGAAGCCGCATTGGCGGCGTAGCCCAAACAAAAGCCCGCAGGCGCAAGCCGCGGGCTTTTCTTCGCTACCCTTCAAATGGACTCTTCTTCTTCCGCCGATTTACTGGCCTGAGGATTTCGCCTGACTTCAGCCTGTACACGTCTTTCCCCTCCCAGATCACGGCGCCGCCGGTGGACAGGCGGCATTGCAGCACTATGTGCGGATCGGGACTGTCGTCCGTCGCGGGTTCTTGAATGATATGTCGCTCGATCCGGTAGTGGTCTCCTGCTGCCGAGACCGCAATCACATCCTCCAGTCGTCTGCATGAGATTGACATGATGAGCCTCCTTCACTTGCGCCATGGTGAAACCTGTGGCGCTGAGGTCATCGTCTCGACTGGCTCTTTCCCTGTCAATGCTGCTGCGGTCCATCATCCAAGCGTATGCGCGACGCTTCCGAGGGGAGTGTCGTGCATACGCATGAGACGATGCATGCGTTTGGTCTAGGCTGTATTCAAAGCCGCGTGTGCGTTGAAATTCAGCGGCGGTCAGAGGTACTTATGGCAGCCGCAAGGCCTGGATCGGATGCTATTCGAGCTTCACGTTGGCGGACTGGATGACCGACCGCCACTTCTTGTAGTCCGCTGCGATGGTCTGCGAGAACTGGGCAGGGGTGGTCGGCATGGCGGTCGCGCCTTGCGCGGCCAGCGCATCCTGGACGTCTTTCAGCGCGAGGATCTTGTTCAGTTCCGTGTTCAGCGTCTGGATGATGGGCTTGGGCGTGTTGGCGGGAGCAAGCAGCCCATACCAGACGCGCACGTCGAAGTCGGGATAGCCGGATTCCGCGATGGTGGGCACGTCCGGCATGGCCGGGCTGCGCTTGAGCGAGGTCACGGCCAGCGGCACGGCGCTGCCGGCCTTGATCTGCGGCGCGGCCGAGGGGATGGACGTGAAGATGACCGGGACCTGCCCGCCCAGCAGGTCGGCCATGGCCGGACCCGATCCCTTGTAGGGCACGTGCACGAGTTTGATGCCCGCCTGCAGCTGCAGCAGTTCGGCGGCCAGGTGCGTGATGGTGCCGGCTCCAGGCGAGCCGTAGTTGATCGTGCCGGGCGCCTTCTTGGCGGCGGCGATCAGGTCCTTGAGGGACTTGTACGGGCCGTTCTTGTTGGCGACGACCACCAGCGGCGCTTCGCCGACGATGCCGATGGGTTCGAAGTCCTTGACCGGGTCATAGGCCAGCTTCGTGTAGAGCGAAGGCGCCACGGCCAGGTTGTCGACCTGGCCCATGACGATCTCGTAGCCATCGGGCTTGGCGCGCGCGGCGGTGGTGATGCCTATGGTGCCGCCGGCGCCCGGCCGGTTCTCGGCGACGACGTTCCACTTGACCGAATCGGACAGCTTGGCGGCGACGGTGCGCGACAGGAAGTCGGTTCCGCCGCCGGGCGTGAACGGCACGATGACCCGGATGGGCTGGTTCGGGTACTGCTGCGCGGCGGCGGGGGCGCAGGCGGCGAGCGCGCAGGCCGAGAACATTAGGGCACGTAGCATGATTGTGGTCTCCATTCCTTGGTGGGCGCGTCCGGTCGTGATCGCCAGACGTCGGTTGCTGCGGATGCTGCTGACGCGTACTGCGGGTTCGGTTGCGGCGGGCGGGTTCAGGCCCCTGGTTGGCTAGACGGTTCCTTTCGCGCGGAGTTCCCGGATCCGGTCGCGCGACAGGCCCAGTTCCTCCAGGACCGATTCGGTGTCCGCGCCCAGCTCGGGCGCGGGGCTGCGGACCTGGCAGGGCGCCTCGGCGAACTTGATGGGAAAGCCCAGCATGCGCACCTGCTGGCCATCGGGATGCGCAACGTCCATGGCCATCTGCTGGTCCGCGACCTGGGGGTCGTCGAACACGTCCTGCAGGTTCAGCACCTGTCCGCAGGGCACACCGTACCGGTTCAGGCGTTCGATCCAGTAGTGGCTGTCCTTCTGGCGGGTGCGGGCTTCGATGGCGGACTTGATGGATGCGCGGTTCAGCATGCGGTCGGCGTTGGCCTGGAATTCCGGATGCGCGCGCAGTTCGGGCAGCTCCAGCGCGTCCAGGAGCTTTTCGTACATGGCATCGTTGGACGGCGCGATCGCGACCTGGCCGTCGGCGGTCTCGAACAGCCCATAGGGCGCGACGATGCCGTGGTCGTTGCCGGTGCGGGGAGGCAGCTCGCCGCTGGCGAAGTAGTTCGACGCCTGGAAGCTCAGCAGCCCGATCATGCTGGACAGCAGGCTGACGCTGATGGAGTCGCCGCGGCCGGTGCGTTCGCGGCGCAGCAGCGCAGCCACCACGCCGAGCGCGCCGTTCAGGCCTGCGGCCAGGTCGCTGATGGGCGGCCCCGCGCGCATGGGTGGATCGTCTTCGCCGCCGTTCAGGCTCATGAAGCCGCTCATGGCCTGGGCGATGAAGTCGAACGCGGGGCGGTCGCGATAGGGGCCGGATGCGCCGAAGCCGTTGATGCTGCAATGGATGATGTCCGGCCGCAACGCTTTCAGCGCCTCGTCGCCGAAGCCCATCTTGTCCATGATGCCGGGCCGGTAGTTCTCGATCACGACGTCGCAGTGGGGTATCAGCTGGCGCAGGATGTCCTTGCCTTCGGCGCTGTACAGGTCCAGCGTCACCGACCGCTTGTTGCGGTTGTAGTTGGCGAAATACCAGCTCAGGCCGTCCCGGATCACGCCTTGGCGGCGGATCGGGTCGCCCTCGCCGGGCGCCTCGATCTTGATCACTTCGGCGCCCATGTCGGCCAGTATGGATGTGCAGTACGGCCCGGAGATGATACGTGTCAGGTCCAGGATGCGGATTCCGGTAAGTGGCATGGCGTATTGGTGCGTGGTTATCGTTCTGGCTATCCCGAAGATCCCGTTTTGGCTCAGCCGATCGCGCCGGCGGCCACGGCGTAGTCGTGCAGGCGCAGGCGCGGCCCCGCCTTCATCAACTGGCCGGGCAGGCCGCGGCCGACGATGCCTTCCAGCCGTTGGGCCACCTTGATCAGCGCGCCCAGGTCGATGCCGCTGTCCACGCCCATCTCGTCCAGCAGGTAGACCAGGTCTTCGGTGCAGATGTTGCCCGTGGCGCCCGGCGCGAACGGGCAGCCGCCCAACCCCGCCAGTGAGGATTCGTAGGACGTCACGCCGGCGCGCAGACCTTCCACCACATTCACCAGGCCGATGCCGCGCGTGTTGTGGAAGTGCAGCGAGATCTTGATGCCGGGATGATCGGCCCGCAGCGTCTCGACCGTGTGACGCACCAGCCGGGGCGTGGCCATGCCGGTGGTGTCGCCCAAGGTCACGGCATCGAAGCCCTGGCGCGCGAAGTGGTCGAAGATGGTCCGGATGCGGCCCAGGTCCACGTCGCCTTCGAAGGGGCAGCCGAAAGCGACGGCAATGGCGCCCTTGCGCTTGATGGGGTGTTCTTTCAGCAGCTGCGCGATGTCCTCGATGTCGCGCAGCGACTGTTCGACAGGGCGGTTCAGGTTCTTGGTGTTGTGGCTTTCCGTGGCGGACAGGAACACGACGATCTCGTCGGCCTGCGACTGCAGCGCGCGTTCGACGCCCTTGCGGTTGGGCGCCAGTGCGCCCAGCACTACGCCCGGACGTTTGCGCACGCCCTGCAGGACTTCCTGCGCGTCGCGCATCTGCGGCACGGCGCGGGGCGAAACGAAGGAGGTGGCTTCGAAGTGCCGCACGCCTGCGTCGATCAGCGCGTTCAGGATCTGGATTTTGGTGTCGGTGGGCACGAACTCGGATTCGATCTGCAATCCGTCGCGCATGCCCACTTCCACGATTTCGACTCGGTCTGGAAGGCTCATGGCTGGTCGTCTCCTGGCATCCGGATCCTGCGCCCGCGAGGGCTTTGCGCGGCGATGTCCGGGATATGGGTGGTCGGCCTCCATCTTCTGCGATGGACCCAGGCAGGACAAATCGTGAATCTTCGGCAGGGGATCGCGAAACGCGATGGCTCGGGATCCAGGCGTCGCGCCCGGGCCGGCCGGCGCGTCCTATTGCTGCTTTGCGGCTTCGGCGATCAGATGATCCAGCAGCAGCCTGGCGGCACCCGATAGCGATTCATTGCTGCGCACGCACAACTTCAGTTGGCGCTGCGCCCAGGCGTCGGTAAGCGGAATGATGCAGAGCTCGTCGCACACATAGGCGGACAGGGCCTCGGTGGGCACGATGCCGACTCCCAGGTCCGCGCGCACCATGGACACCAGCGCGTCGTAGGAGGTGACCTGGAAGCGCAGCCGCAGGGAACGGTTCATGGAAGCGGCTTCGCGCGTGAACAGATAGTTCGCGGCGCTGCCCCGGTGCATGCCGACGTGGTCGTAATCCAGCGTATCGGCGAAAGAGACCCGCCGGCGCCGCGACAAGGGGTGCCCCGATGGCGCCACCAGCGCCATGACATCGCGGTGGTAGGGAAATATGTCCAGTCCGTTTTCGTCGTCGGATTGGGTATAGACGCCGATGTCGGCGGCGTTGTCGATCACCGCGCGGGTGACGCCGGCGCTGACGGATTCTTCCAGGTCGATCTGCACGTTGGGGTGCTGGGTCAGGAAGCGGCGCAGTTCCATCGGCAGGAACTGCGCGATCGAAGACAGGTTGGCCGCGACGCGCACCCGGCCGCGCAGGCCGGCGGAGTAGTCGCGGATTTCGGCGGCCAGGTCCTGGGTTTGATGCAGTAGCGCGCGTGCGCGCCGCGCCAATGCGCGTGCGGCGCTGGTCGGTTCCACGCCGCGCGCATGGCGCTGGAACAGCGGCACGTCCAGCACGCGTTCGAGTTCGGACAGGCGCTTCGATAGCGCCGATGGTGCGATATGTTCGCGCGCGGCGGCGGCGGCGATGCTGCCTTCTTCCAGCACGGCCAGGAACACCTGCAGGGTATACAGATCCAGACGAGGGGTCATGGGGAGTCGCGGAGATACACGTCCGCGAGGATAGCGGCAGTCTAGCGCCGCCGGCCTAGGGGATTACGCTTAGCCGATTTCCACCCATTCCTGCGCTGCGCCGCGCGCCAGCAGTTCGCCGACCGTGATGATGGCGATCCGGCCATCGGCCGTTCCCAGAGCCAGCTTTTCCTCGTGGGCATCGAGGGCGAAGACCAGCGTAGGCAGGCCTTCCAGCCGCATCCGGGCGCGCAATTGGATTTCACCCGAAGCGGCATCCAGCAATAGCAGCCCGCCGTCCAGGAACGCGGCGGCGACCAGCCCGGGGCCGGGCATGAAGACGACCGCGCTGGCCGAGGCGGTGGTGGGATGCCGCCAGCGTTCGCGGTCACGGTCCAGCGGCTTGCGATAGATGAAGCCGGCGCAGGCGGCGCTGACGGCGGGAGAGTAGTGCCGCCCGCTGATGACCAGGCCCGCGCCTTGCGCGTCTTCGACATAGCAGCCGCTAAGCTCCATGGCGTGGCTGTCGGGCTTGCCATTGGCCTTGAGCACCGGCCAGAGCGGTTTGATCTGGCCGTCGGGCATGACCATGCACAGGCGTTTGGCCTCATGGGAGCTTGCAGGCGTGCCCTGCACACAGAACGGCGACGGCGCGCCGCTGATGCGGATGTAGTGATTGAAGCAGTCGTAATGGCCCAGGTCCACGCGCAGTTCGGCGCCCGAGCCCAGGTCGCGCAACAGGTCGCGTGCGCCTCTGGTAGCGGGGATGCGGTTTCTGCGGCCCAGCATTACGCCTTGTGACGAGGCCGAGAACGTGTATTCGCCGTCGTATTCGCCGACGAGGTCCAGCCCTTTGTCCGTCAGCGTATACAGCCGGGAATCCTGGCGCCACTTCATGTCGGGCCGCGTCGAGGGCTCCACGACGTGTACATGGATGCCTGCCGCCCGGATGATCTCGGCGCCATGGCCGGCGCCGGAGTATGCGGCGATCAAGCCGTCTTCGACGCCGTGGATTTCCAGCAGGCAGCCGCCATGCGCCACCGCGATGCGCTTGGCGTCCAGCCACGCAAGATCGTGGATGGCGTTGCGGCTCGCCAGTTGCGGCAGCCCAAGCCATTGCGCGAGGCGGGATTCAGGTGCAGGCGCGGGGGAATCTGCTGGCGGCGCGATGGCGTCGCTCGACAGTTCCAGTTCGCGCGGTCCGGCATCGGACCAGGTTGCTTCGCCGTAGGGCGCGCGCACGACATACAGCGTGCTGAACGCGGCGTCGGGCGGATCGTCGGGCAGGCCTTCCCATTCCTCGTCCCAGGGCCGGACCCACGCCTCGATCCCGTCGCCCGCGGGGTCGAAGGCGCAATGCGCAACTTCGGGGATGTTGTGGAAGAACCGGCGGGAGAGTCCGCTGCGCCAGTCCCAGACCTGCAGGTCGCCTTCGAACAGATAGCCGCCGTCATAACGGCCGGCGCCGATCGCGACCACGGATTGGTCGGGATGGAACGCGACATGGTTGACAGGATGGCGCAGCTCGTCGAACGCCGCGAACGGGATGGGGCTGCCGCGGCGGTACAGCGCCACGCGATAGCGCAGCGTTTGGCCGCCATAGGCCGCGCGGGCGCGAGGGTGCGCGAGCAGGGGAAACTCGGAGGCCACGGCCGCGATTGCCCCTGCTGGGTCGAAGAACACTCCGGTAATCTTGCCGCTGCCTCGCAGCGGCGGATCGGCGATCATGGCCATGCTGGATTCCGCGATACGAGCGCCGTCGATCGCGAATGCGGGCGCAGGGCCATGGGCAGGCGGGATAAGCTTATTCGAGGAGAGGGTCGGCGGGGCGCCCGGCCGGGCTCATGTGCGAGCCCGGCTGGCGGCCGGCGTCTCCTTCTTCGCGCGCGGCTTGGGCGCGGGTTTCGGGTCTTGGGCAGGAGCGTCGAACTCCTGTTTGTTGCGTTCGCCCCGCGGGGTATTTTCCGGATGCGGCTTGGGAAAAGCCCAGGGCTTGGTTTTCTGATCCATTGCATGTACTCCTTGCACAGGCGGAACAGTAGCATTAGCCGTGGCACTGGGTAAGTGAGGGTTGACGTCAATATTCATCACATCGTGATTTTCAGGTGAAAAATGCGATGGATTCGACCCGCTTTAGCCCGTTCTGTTCCGCCCTGATGGATCAGGGCCCATCAACACTGATAGCTGATAGGACACTCCTTCCTGTGCTGATGCGCGGTCTAGCCAGCTTCGGGCCTGTCCTCAAGCCAGATGCGGTCGAACTGTTCGCGCGCGTGGTGCGCCCAATCGTCGATGGCGCTGCGCACGTCGTCCACGGTGGGCTTGCGGTCGGCGGGCAGATTGCCGCCCGTGACGGTGCCCAGCGAGGTGATCAGAAGTTCGTTGGTGTTGGCGTCGCGCAGCGCGGCTTCGAGCAGCAGGCGCGCGGACTGATCGCGGTAACCGGCCGCCTTGACGGTCTGGCCGATCACGAAACCGATGGGGATGTACTCGGTAATCCTGGGGTCGCGCTCGTTGCGGAAGGTGCCGGTGATGGCCGCGCTCAGGCGCAGCGCGTGCGGCGCAGGCCGGGTCAGCAATTGATAGCCGGCTTGCTCGAACTCGCGCCGTATCGCTTCATTCAGGTAGGCCAGCACACGCTCGCGCATGGCGCTGTCGGCCTTCAGGTCCAGCTCGTCCGGCCGGTCGCCCTGGATGTATTGCACCGGCTCCAGGATGATTTTTTTCGGGTACTGGCTGCCGATGGGCGGGCCGGGGCGAACCCAGACCATGCCGGCGCTCCAGTCGGGATCCTGTTTCAGCCGGCTTTGGTTTTCACCCAGGGACGTGGAATAGTTCTGCGGCTTGGGCAGGTTGGTGCAGCCGGCAAGGCCGATCACTGCACAGCAGGCGGCCAGAGCGAGACGGATCTTCATATTCTTCTCTTCCTGAAAATGGCGCCCGGGCTGCAGATGGAAAGACCGTGCGCGCGCCGCGGGCGGCCCAATTATTGCCCCGTTTCGCGCCGGATTTCCCGCTTTGGCTGGGATGGACACCCCGTTTCGCTGCAAAGCAGAATTCCATTTTGGGAAAACTGAAGCAAAGGATCGGGGGGCGTCGAAGGC
Organism: Achromobacter sp. Marseille-Q4954; assembly: GCF_943737025.1. Classification (NCBI taxonomy): domain Bacteria; kingdom Pseudomonadati; phylum Pseudomonadota; class Betaproteobacteria; order Burkholderiales; family Alcaligenaceae; genus Achromobacter; species Achromobacter sp. Marseille-Q4954. The sequence continues at coordinate 10,428 of NZ_CALSFQ010000006.1, read as the reverse complement.
TCCATAGCGGGTAAGCCGTAATAGCTGCCGCGGAAAGCCGCCGCGGGACTACGATGGACGAGTGAACATAGGGAGACAACTATGGACACTGCCAAGCAATGGTATGCCGCCGTCAAGGACTGGCAACGGGCCCGCGACGAGCTCACCGCCGCGATCGCCGCGATCAAGTGGCCGAATCCCACCCAGGATTGCCTGGACAACTATGATCGCGCCTACGCCAACGAAACCGGGGCGCGGGATCGCATGAACCAGGCATACGAGCGCGTGCGACGATAAGCGCGCGCATCTTTGCCCGGCGGCCGCGGCGGGCATTGCTACACTGCCGCGCATGACGGACCAACAACAGAAATTCATGATCAGGCCGGCCCGGCCTGAGGACGCAGTCATGCTCGAAGACCTGCTGATGCGCACCTACGAAAGCACATGGATGCCGGAAATGACGGCAGAAAGGGACCAGCAGTTCCGCGCCAGCGGCAAGACGGCCCAGTATGTGAGCGCCAGGGGCAGTCTTTTCATGGTGTGCGAAATCGACGGCGTGCTGGCAGGCATGGCGGATTGGGAGAACGACTTCATCTGGGCCTTGCACGTGCATCCCGCAAGGCAAGGGCAGGGCGTTGGCGGCGCCTTGCTGGCATGGATGGAAGCGGCGATCCAGGGCGCGGGATTCGCACGCGCGCGGCTGGAGACGGATTCTTTCAACATGCGCAGCCGCCAGTTCTATGGCAAGCACGGCTACGCCGAGATCGATACCTATCCTGACGAGGAATGGGACAGCGGCTTCACTACCGTCCTGCTGGAAAAGCCCTTGCCGGTCTGATGCTTCTGGCTCCATGAAAATAGCCTTGGCTGGTCCTGGAAATGGAGCCACGATGGCGGTATGTTGTGGTTTTCAGCCGCTACCGCCGAACCCGCCATGTATCTGCCGTCCGCCTTTCGCGAAGACTCGCCCGAAGTCCAGCACGAATTCATCCGCGCCCACCCCCTGGGCGTGCTCACGACCAGCGGGGATGGGGGGCTGATGGCGAACCACATTCCCTGTTTACTCTATCCCGAGGGGCCGCATGGCGTATTGCGCCTGCACGTGGCTCGCGCCAATCCGCAGCTTGCCGACCTGGCTGCAGGCCGCGAATGCCTGGTCGTCTTCCATGGGCCGCAGGCTTACGTCACGCCGTCCTGGTATCCGACCAAGGCCGAGACGCACAAGGTCGTGCCCACCTGGAACTTCGTTGCCGTGCACGCCTGGGGCGTGCCGGTGATCCAGGATGATCCGGCCTGGCTGCGCGCCCAGCTGGATGCGCTGACCGACAGCCAGGAAAGGGCGCGCGCGCAGCCTTGGCGCGTGGCCGACGCGCCTGCGGATTTCATCGCCGCCCAGATGCGTGCCATCGTCGGCGTGGAGATCCCCATTGCGCGCATCGAAGGCAAATGGAAGGTCAGTCAAAACCGCACGCTTGCCGACAGGCGCGGCGTGGCCGAAGGCCTGGCGGCGGAAAACGGCGATGCGGTCATGGCCGGGCTGGTTGCCCGCCGCGGCGGGCTGGAGTAATCCGCCCCCACGCGAAACTGGCGATGGCGGCAGCCTGCAGGCAGGCCGCCGCCGCCAGGAACCAGAGCAGCGGCTGTCCGGCCTGTTCGGACCATGCCCGCAGTATGCCGAACGACGCGGGCGCGAAGGCGTAGGCGCCTTGCGACATGGCGACGATCAGCGGGACCACACGTTGTGCGTCTTCGCGGGCGAACTCTGTCTGCGCGATCAACGGCGGCAGCGAGGTCGCGTTCCCTATGCCTGAGCCGAACAGCAGAACGCCCAGCCAGATGGCCCAGGCGTGCTCGGCGGCCAACATCAGAATCAACGAACCGGCGATCTGGATGGCGTAGGCCAGGCAGGCGACTTTGCGCCGGTCCGTGCCGGCAGGCATCAGCCAACCGACGAGCGTGCGCCCGCCTATGGCCGCGGCCGTGGCCAGGCCCATTGCCAGGCCGGCAGTCTGCGCACCCAGCAGCGGCGCCAGCAGGGACAGCAGATGCGCGATCAGACCGATCTGGGCGAACAGGCCCAGCGCCATGCCGGCAGCCAAGGTGAGAAAGGCGCGGTTGCGCCACAGGTCCGCCACCGGCGCGGGCGGGGCGATGCCTGCCGCAGCCGCAGCCGCAGCCGCAGCCGCAGCCGCAGCCGCCGGCGCCTGAGTCGCAGCGCAAGCGCCATCCGGCTCTTGGCCGAGCTGTTGCGGTGTCAGGGCAAACACCTGGCGCGACAGCACGGCGATCACCGCCACCATCGCCGCGCCCACCCACAAGGCCGCCTGGTCAAATCCCGCCTGGCCGATCAGGTAAACCCACAAGGGCGAAAAGACGATGCCGCCGACGCTGGCGCCGTTGTAGGCCATGCCCAGCGCGGCGGGGCGGCGGCGCACGAACCAGGGTGAGATCAACGCATTGACGGCGGCGGCTCCCAACGTCACCCAGCCCATGCCCGAGAACAGCGCGGCTGCGTAGAGCTGCCAAGGCTGCGCGGCCGTGGCCCAGCCGCCCACGCCGAACGCCAGCAGCACGGCGCCGCCCAGCGTGACTGCCGGCACGCCGCAGCGCTGGTACAGACGCGGCAGGTTGGCGACCACCACGGTGCCGCAAAGAAAGTGCAGCGTGACGGCGCCGGATACCAGGGCCACGTCCCAGCCGGTACGCTGCGCCACGGCATGCAGGAAGACGGGCGGGCCGTAGAAGCCGACGCCCCAGCCGAAGATCGCCAGCACGAAGGTGGCGTAAAGCACTGTCCAGCCGAAGAATTTCCGGGATGCGGGCATGGGTGTCCGGGCAGGCCGGCTGCTGTCTTGTTGTGTTGAGTCGCAGTATGCTTGACTCTGCACACAACACTTTGGTCTGTGACGAATCATGGAATCCGAGTTCGCCGACATCAATCTTTCCGCCGTGGCTGGCGCCATCGCCGATCCGGCCCGCGCCCGCATGCTGTGCGTGCTGCTGGACGGCCGCGCGCGCACCGCGACCGAACTGGCGGCTGCCGCCGACATCGGCGCCTCCACCGCCAGCAGCCATTTCCTGCGCCTGCGGGAACAAGGGCTGGTGGAAATGGCCGTGCAGGGCAAGCACCGCTACTACCGCCTGGCCAACAGCGAGGTCGGACACGCGCTGGAGGCCTTGCTGGTGGTGGCTGGCGCGGAACGCGTGCCGTTCAAACCCAGCACGCCGTCGGCGCTGCGGGAGGCGCGCACCTGTTATGACCACATGGCGGGCACGCTGGCCGTGCGCATCCATGACGCCATGCTGTCGCGCCAATGGCTTACGGCGGACGGGCGCGATTACCTGCTGACGCCGTTGGGGGAGGCAGCGCTGGCGCAGATAGGAGTGGACGTGTCGCAGGCGCGCCAACGCCGGCGGCGCTTCGCCTGTTCCTGCCTGGACTGGAGCGAGCGCCGCTCGCATCTGGGCGGCGCCTTGGGCGCGGCGCTGTTGGAGGCGCTGACGCGCCGGGGGTGGATCAGCAAGGATCTGGATTCACGTGCGCTGAGCGTCACGAAAAAGGGCGAAAAGCAGTTTCCCGCTTTCTTTGGACCGGCCGGTGAGCAGCCGGCCGCGGCGACTGCGCAGCAGGACCGCCATGTTGCGGCTTGAAGCCGCAACAAGGTGTGCATATGCAACAGATCTAGGGAAATCCCCGTGAACCTGTGCGGCGGCGGGTTGCGACAGCATCCCGCGTCGCGCCGCAAGCCGCGCCAACCCTGGCCATGCGGTGCGCAGGTGCTTCGCGCGCAGCGTCCTCAAAAAACGGGGACACAATTCTTGCGCTGCAACAGTGTTTCTATTTTCTGCCTACGTTACAAAACATATCCAAACTGTCATGGACAAGCGGGGTATGCTGGGTCGCAGAAAGAGGGCATCCGAAGTGCATCAGAACAACTTGATCTACAAGGGATACCGGCTGACGGCCAAAGTGTCCCGGGGCGCAGACGCCGAGGTTCAGGCGCAATCCAGCGGCCCCGTATTCATAGCGTCGGTGATGGTGGTCCAGGCAGGCGCCGTGCTCGAAGGCGGCGACGAATATCCGGTTCCGCGTTTTGCCGAGGGCGGCTTTGTCTACAGTCCGCGCGAAGCGGTGCATGCAGCGATCCTGCACGGCCGCGAAATCGTCGACGGCCTGACCAACCTGCCAGCCTGACGCCGTCCTAGCCGGAAAAGACTTCCCGCCAATCGCGCGTCTTGGCCAGCGTCTGCACGGTCGCGGACTGTTCCAGGATGGTCACGGCTTTCTTGAATTCCTCGGCCGAGGCGCCGTCCTCCAGGATGACCATGCGCGAGTTGCGCGCGTCCGCCATCTTCACGTCCGACATCTTGCCGTGGGTCTGGTAGACCTGCGTCCAGTCCATTTTCTTGCCGGCCTTCAGGGCGATCGGTTCGATGTACGTCAGCGCGGTGCTGCTGGCGGCGCGCACGGCGAAGGCGAAATCGGCCGTGTGGCCGCTGCTGCCCTTGGCGCGCGCGCCCTTGACCATGCGGTTCACGCCCACGCCCGCCGTCAATGCCCGTCCGACCTGCGCGCGGAAGCGCAGCTGGCTGAACTTCGGCATCCACTTGGCGCACTGGAACGACAGGGCCATCGCCAGCTTGACCGCGTCCCACAGCGCTTCCTGCAGCTGTTCGTTGGGGCCGCTGGCGACGATGGCGCCGTCGCGGTCGAAGTGCGCAAGGCTGACGCCCGGCGTTTCATTCAGGATGTCGATGCGCTTGGCCGCCAGGTCGATGCCATAGCTGGACGCGTGCATCGCGGTCTCACAGGCGTCGGTGAGGTAGAACGTGGACTCGTCGGGATGCGCGATGAAGAAGGCCGCATGCTGCCCGTCCAGGCCCAGGGTCATGGGCGATATGGCGCGGATGGCGTGCTCGCCCGCCGGCAGGACGGTCCAGCCGGAGGCTTCCAGGAAAGTGCTCATAGGATCAGTTCGATTTGGCGGCCTTTGAGGGGATGCGCGAATCCGCCGGTGAGCGTCAGGTTCGCCCGCGGCAGGAAGTATTGCATCAGCGCGCCGATATTCTGCAGGGCAGGCACGATGGGCTCGGCGTAGCCTTCGCCATCGTCCACCCAGATGTGTTCATGGCTGCGGTCCGCAAGCGGCTTGCGGTACTGCGGCCGGCCTTCGCCCACCAGGCTGGTATGGAAGGAGTCGTCGGTGTCCACGCCGAACACGCGGTGCGGACCCACGAAGAGGCTGGCGCAGAACGCCTCGGCCAGGAAAATGGTGGCCTGGCCATGCACTGCCGTGCGCGCGCCGCGATAGGTGGCGCGGAAGATCACGTCTTCGCGCACTTCACCCTTGACCCGGCAGGCACAGGCGAATTCCATCCATTGGAGATTGCTGGCGGCGGGCTTGGGGACCCAGGCGATCGGTTTTACGGTTTCCTTGGGTTCGGCAAGAATCTCTTGCACCTCATCAACGGTGATTAACGGTTCGAACTTGTTGGCCATGGAACTGATCTAGGGTCTTGGAAATGCGCGCGCCGGGCAGCGCGCCTGGCAAACGCCGCGCGGCGGCGGGCGCACGCGCAACACTGCGAGGGGGCGTAATCTTACAAGATGAAGACTGCGCCGCCCGTTGTGCTGTATGGATGTACAGCACAACGGGCGGCGCATCGGGGCTTGTTCACGCGGCTATAGCGAGCTGGCGCCGAACGTGTCGCACTGCTTGATGCTGCCGCTCTCCAGCCCGCGCTTGAACCAGCGCACGCGCTGGGCCGACGAGCCGTGGGTGAAGGAGTCGGGCACCACATAGCCCTGGCTCTGCTTTTGCAGGCGGTCGTCGCCGATCGCGGTGGCGGCGGTCAGGGCTTCTTCCACGTCGCCGCTTTCCAGGATGCTGCGCGCCGCGTTGGCGCGCTGCGCCCACAGGCCGGCGAAGCAGTCGGCCTGCAGTTCCATGCGCACCGACAGGGCATTGGCCTGCGCAGGATTGCGGCGGCGCAGATTGTCCACCTGGTCCGAGATGCCCAGCAGATGCTGGACGTGATGGCCGACCTCATGCGCGATGACATAGGCCTGGGCGAAATCGCCCGGCGCCTTGAAGCGGTTCTGCAATTCGTCGAAGAACGCCAGGTCGATGTACACCTTGCTGTCGCCCGGGCAGTAGAACGGCCCCATGGCCGACTGTCCGGTGCCGCAGGCCGTGGGCGTGGCGCCGCGGAACAGCACCAGCTTGGGCGCCACATATTGGCGGTTCAGGTCCTTCTGGAAAATGGCGCTCCAGGTGTCTTCGGTTTCGCCCAGCACCTTCGAGACGAACACTGCCTGCTTGTCGTTGGCGGGCGGACGGGTGGCGGGGCCCTGCTGTTGCTGCACGGGCGGGCCTTCGGCCATTTGCAGGACCACGCTGGGATCCACGCCGAAATACATGGCGACCAGGGCCAGCACGATCGTGCCTATGCCGATGGTGCCGCGGCCGCCGATGCGTGGGCCGCCTGCGCGGCGGTCTTCCACATTGTCGCTTTCGCGCGAGTCATCAAGGCGCATACTGTTTCTCCGGGCGGGTCGGCGTTCCCGCCATTTTGCATCGCCGCTCTGTACTGAGCGGCCTTCAAGAGTGTTAGGATAAACCCATGGCCTTGTATTTCGATATTCATCCCGCGAATCCGCAACCGCGCCTGCTGAAGCAGGCGGCCCAATGGCTGGCCGATGGCGGGCTGGTCGCGGTGCCTACCGATTCGAGCTATGCCGTGGTCGCGCGGCTGGACGACAAGAACGCCGCCGACGGACTGCGGCGGTTGCGTGGCCTGGACGAACGCCATCATCTCACGCTGCTGTGCCGCGACCTGGCCGAAATCGGCCACTTCGCGCGCGTCGACAACCGCCAGTACCGCCTGCTGAAAGCCGCGACGCCGGGACCCTGGACCTTCATCCTGGAAGCCACCAAGGAAGTGCCGCGCCGCGTTTCGCATCCGTCGCGCAAGACCATCGGCATCCGGGTGCCGGACCATCCCGTCATGCTGGGCCTGCTGGAGCAGGTGGGGGCGCCCTTGCTGTCCACCACGCTCATCCCCAAGGACGAGACCGAAGCGTTGAACGACGCGGAAGAAATCCGCGAACGCTATGAGCACTCCCTGGCGGCCATCATCGACGCGGGCGCTTGCCCGCAATCGCCCACCACCGTGATCGACCTCACCGGCGACGACCCGGTGGTTGTGCGCGTCGGACGCGGCGATCCTGCCACCCTCGGTCTTGCCTGAGCGCGCCCGCCGCGCCGACCTGCACGCCGGCATGCGCCGGCGCGCGGCTCATCTACAATCCGGTTCGCCATGAATGACATCATCCAAACCATTGCGGTCTACGCGATACCGGTCATCTTCGCCATCACCTTGCACGAAGCCGCGCACGGCTACGTCGCGCGGATGTTCGGCGACCCCACGGCCTATCAGGCTGGACGCGTCAGCCTGAATCCTGCGCGGCACATCGATCCGGTCGGCACGCTGCTGGTGCCGGTGGCGATCCTGCTGGCCTCCAAGCTTTTGGGCAGTCCGGGCATGCTGTTCGGCTGGGCCAAGCCCGTGCCGGTGGATTTCGGCCGCTTGCGCCGGCCCAAGCAGGACATGCTGTGGGTGGCGCTGGCGGGACCCGCCGCCAACCTGTTCATGGCCGTCCTGTGGGCGTTTTCGCTGCGCATCTTCCTGGAGTCCGGCCTGCAGGAATCGTTCTGGTTCGAAATGGCCGTGGCCGGCGTGAACGTCAACCTGGTGCTGATGGCCTTGAACCTGCTGCCCATCCTGCCGTTGGACGGGGGACGCATCCTCTTCAGCCTGCTGCCCAACCGCCTGGCCTGGCAATACTCGAAAATAGAGCCGTATGGCCTGGTGATCGTCGTCATCTTGCTGGTGACGGATGTGCTCTGGCTATTGATGCGGCCGGTACTCTCCCTGGGGACGACCATCGTCCAGTGGTTTCTGTAGGATTTCAGCCAATATCCGTTAAACTTAACGGTTTCTTTGATTCTGGCCCTGGGGCATCCCGCCACGGGGTTTTGGAGCCCTACATTTATGGCATCCCCTGCAACCGCCGCAGGCGTTAATTTCCAAGGCAGCATGGTGGCTCTGGTCACTCCCATGCAGCCCGACGGCAGTCTGGACTACGCGGCCTACCGGTCGCTGATTGACTGGCATATCCAGGAAGGAACCGACGCACTGGTGGTGGTCGGCACCACCGGGGAGTCGCCCACGGTCTCCATGGAAGAACATGCGGAGCTGATCCGCGTTGCGGTCGAACACGCTGCGGGCCGCATTCCGGTCATCGCCGGCGTGGGCGCCAACTCCACCGACGAAGCCATCCACCTGACGCGCCACGCCAAGGCCGTGGGCGCGCAGGCTGGCCTGTCGGTCGTTCCCTATTACAACAAGCCCTCGCAAGAAGGTTTGTACCGTCACTTCCGCACCATCGCGGAAGCCGTCGATCTGCCCACCATCCTGTACAACGTGCCGGGCCGTACCGTTGCCGACATGAGCAACGAAACGGTCCTGCGCCTGGCGCAGGTGCCGGGCATCATCGGCATCAAGGACGCCACGGGCGATATCGCCCGCGGCGGCCTGCTGCTGCGCGAAGCGCCGGCCAGCTTCCAGGTCTTCAGCGGCGATGACCCCACCGCCGCCGCCCTGATCCTGCTGGGCGCGCGCGGCAATATTTCCGTTACGGCCAACGTGGCGCCCAAGCTCATGCGTGAGCTCTGTGCCGCCGCCCTGGCCGGCAATGTGCCGAAGGTGCGTGAACTTAACGCGTACCTGGCGCGTCTGAACAAGGCTTTGTTCGTGGAAGCCAACCCCATCCCCGTCAAGTGGGCGTTGGCCGAAATGGGCCGCAGCGCACTGGGCTACCGGCTGCCGCTGGTTGAACTGGGGGCGCAGCACCACGCGACCGTGCGCGCCGCGCTCCAGGAAACGGGCCTGCTCTAAATATCGTGAGGATACGTATGAACAAGCGTCATGCCGGTTTGTCGGCATTGATGTCTCTGGTGTTGTTGGCCGGTTGCAGTGAGGTCAATCAATTCCTGGGCAATGAAGAGTCCGTCAACTACAAGAGCGCCGTCACCCAGCGTGGGGAGCCGCTCAGCATTCCCCCCGACCTGACCCAGGCCAACAGCGATCCGCGCTATCGCGCGCCGGCTTCGGGCTCCACCACTTATTCGCAGTTCCAGCAACAGGGCCAGGCGCAAGCTTCCCAGCCCAAGACCAGCAACGTGCTCCCCGGCCGCCAGGACATGCGTGTCGAGCGTGACGGCGACCTGCGCTGGCTGGTCGTGGACCGTGCTCCCGAAGACGTGTTCCCGCGTCTGGTGGACTTCTGGACCGAAAGCGGTTTCACCGTGGCAAGCAACAACCCGAGCGCAGGTCTGATCGAAACCGACTGGGCGGAAAACCGCGCCAAGATCCCGGAAAGCTGGCTGCGCCAAGCGTTGGGCGCGGTGCTGGAGTCGGCCTGGGACAGCGGCGAGCGCGAGAAATTCCGTACGCGCGTCGAACGCGTGAACGGCCACACCGAGGTCTACGTCAGCCATCGCCAGATGCTTGAGAAGCGCGTCGGCGCCGACGGCATGCAGGTGCAATGGCAGAACGGCAAGGAAGACCCGGGCCTGAACGCCGCCATGCTGGCGCGCATGATGGTCTATCTGGGCTCCGACGTCGACAACGCCCGCAAGCTGGTGCAGCAGGCCGAGGCCGCGCCGCAGAAACCCGCCGTGCAGCAGGACGTCCGCGCCCAGGGCGCCTCGCTGCTCGTTGCCGAATCGTACGACCGCGCCTGGCGCCGTGTCGGCGTGGCGCTGGATGGCGGCGGCTTCGCCGTGGACGACCGCGACCGCTCGGCTGGCGACTACTTCGTCCGCTATGTCGACACCGACACGGGCGAAAAGATGGAGCAGCCGGGCTTCTTCAGCCGCATGTTCTCGGGCGACAAGAAGGCCGAGGCGCCTCAGTACCGTATCCACCTGGCCGCCAGCGGCGACCAGACCGTGGTGACCGTGCTGGATGCCAATGGCGCGCGCGACAATAGCGCCACCGCCCAGCGTCTGCTGAGCGTGCTGAAGGACAAGATGTAAGACCAGACGGTTCTGCGCTCACGCGCAGGCCCGCACAAGAGAGGCCCCTGCGGGGGCCTCTTTTTTTGTCGGACACGCTTTGAGGTTCTTGCGTGCCGCAGGGAGGGCGAGCTTCGCGCCGCGAGGGCGTGCGTTTGCCGCACCTTGCGCATATGCCCTCCGGGCGCAAAAAAGCCCCGGCTGCAAAGCCGGGGCTTTTTCTTGCGTCCTCAGAGCGGGGGTTCGTCGCTGAGTTTTTATTAGGACGCGGGCGTGGTCGAGCCGCCCGGGGTGGTCGAACCGCCACCCGGCGTGGTGTTGGGCGTGGGCGCCGGAGCCGGCGAGGTGGCCGGGGGCGTCGTGGAGG
>NZ_CALSFQ010000005.1:0-216509 GCF_943737025.1 Achromobacter sp. Marseille-Q4954 | reverse complement strand
GGGTCCACGCCGGCCAGGAAAGCGCGCACGCCCTCCTTGTGGTCCCGGCTGTCGGCGTACGAGAAATAATCCTGGTATTCGTCTTCGGTCAAGGCGCCGCCCGCGGCGAGCCTGCGCGACAGGCGCTTGTTGATGCGGGCCGCCAGCGGCGCGCCCGCCGCGATGCGCTCGGCGCTGCGTTTGGCCGCGTCGGCCACCTGATCGTCGGGAACAATGCGCGTCAACAAGCCCAGTTCGCGAGCCTCGGCGGCGCCGAACACGCGGCCTTCGAGCAGTATCGCCAGGGTGGCGGCGCGTCCGACCAAGGCCAGCAGGCCGCTCATTTCGTCAGGCGCCATGGGAAATCCCAGGCGGTTGATCGGCACGCCGAAACGCGCGGATTCTCCAGCGATCCGCAGATCGCACTGGCTGGCTATTTCCAGGCCGCCGCCCACGCACACGCCTTCGATCTGCGCCACCACGGGCTGCGGGCACAAGGCCACCGCCTGCAAGGCAGGCGCCAGTACCTCGCGGTGGTAGCGCTGCACGCCGGCCATGTCGCCGCGCTGCGCGGGGAATTCGCGGATGTCGGCGCCGGCGGCGAAATTGCCGCCCTCGCCGCGCACGATCACGCAGCGCACCGCGTCGTCCTGCGCGATGCGGCCGAACACGTCCCGCAGTTCATGCCACATGCCCACGGTGATCGCATTCAGGCGCCCCGGGTGCGATAGCGTCACCCGGGCCAGATCGCCCTCGCGTTCCAGCAGCACGCGGCCGGCCACGTTGTCCGTCATGTCTCCTGCCCTCTTTCTTATGTTGTTGCGCCGCGCGCGGCGTTTATCCCACGCGTCCCACGCCGCGGCTGACCTGGGGCTTGCCCTCGCCCAGCAGGGCCAGGTTGTCGTCCAGCTCGTCGAGGTCGTAAAGGTAGTTCACCATCAGGCCGCAGGACTGCTTGAGCCCCTTGGGCGAGGTATCGGCGGCCCAGTTGAGCCGCTCGATGCGCGCGCCGTTGCCCAGATGGAAGCGCGCCACCGCGTCCACCGGCATGCCGTTCTTCATGGACTGCAGGTAATTGGCCGTCAGGCGGAAACCCGCGCGCTTGACCACGTCCGCGGCCTTGCCCTGGGCCGCCTTGGCCAGGCGCGCAACCCAGCGCCGGCCGTCGGGCACGCCCTCGCGCTTGCGCGACTTGGCGCGCACCTTGTCCTCGCGCACGATGGCCTCTACCGCCTCGGCGTCCAGCTTGGCCAGCCAGTCGGCGAAGCCCGGGATGGGCGACAGCGTGGCGAAGGACTTCAGCTTGGGCAGTTCATGCAGCAGCTGCTCCACCACGCGCTTGAGCAGGAAGTTGCCGAAGCTGATGCCCTTCAGGCCGGGCTGCGTGTTGGAGATGGAATAGAAGATGGCCCAGCGCGCCTTGTCCAGATCCTGCGGCGGCAAGGTGCTGTCCAGCAGCACCTGCACGTTGTCGGCCATCTGGCTGGCGAAGGCCACTTCCACGAAGATGAGCGGCACGCCCGGCATCTGCGGATGGAAATAGGCGTAGCAGCGGCGGTCCGGCGAAACGCGGCGGCGCAAGTCGTCCCAGGAGGTGATCTCGTGCACGGCTTCGTAGAGAATCAGCTTCTCCAGCAGCGACGCCGGCGAATCCCAGGTCAGCGGCCGCAGCTCCAAGAGGCCCACGTCGAACCAGGCGGACAGCAGGCCTTCCAGGTCCTTGTCCAGCATCTGGATGCCCGCCACCTGCTTGCGCCAGCGCAGCATGTCCGCGCGCAGCTCGACCAGGAAGCGCAGGCCCTGGGGCTGCGCATTGAAACGCTTGAAGAGGCGCACGCCCTCGCCGCCTTCGCCAGCGTAGCTGCCGCGCGCCTGCGCCAGCGCGGTCAACATCAGCCGGCGGTCCTTGCCGTCTGCGGCGCTGTACTGCTCGCACCAGCGGCGGGCCAGCTTGTTGGCGGCCACGTCGGTCAGGCGAGCCTCGAACAGCCGCCGTATTTCGGATTCGCTGGGCAGTCGGCCGCGTTCCCACAGCTTGCCCAGGCGGGACATCAGACCCGCGCTTTCAGCAACGGCCGCCGCGTCGACGGCCGCCGCATCGACGGTATCGGCCTCGGGCTCAGGCGTGCGTGCGCCGCGCGCGGGCGCGAGATTGGCGGGTGCGGACATGGGCGGGCTCCTCGATGACGATGGGATCGGACGGCGCCGCATCGGCGGCATCCGCATGGCTCAATGCGCGCAGCGCTTCCAGCTGCCGCATCAGGTGGTTGTGCGCGAGCGCCTGCGCGGCCTCGCTGTCGTGCGCCTTGAGCGCGTCGAATATGGCCAGGTGCTCGGCGCAGGACTGCTGGATGCGGCCGGGGTGCGACAGGCTGCGGTGGCGCGACAGGCTCAGCACCTTGCGCAGATTGCCCACCATGTCCGACAGCCATTGGTTGCCGGCCAGAGCCTGCACTGCTTCGTGGATCAGGTAGTTGGTCTTGTAATAGGCGTCGATGCGGCCGGCCTGGGCATGGCCCGCCAGCGCCGCGTGCAGGGGTTCCAGCTCGGCGAGTTGGGCATCGCTGGCCTTGCGCGCGGCCTCGAAGGCGCAGCGCCCTTCCAGCATGGCCATCAGCGGAAAGATGTCTTCCAGGTCTTGCGCCGAGAGCTCATTGACGAAACAGCCGCGGCGCGGCTCCAACCGCACCAGCCCTTCGGTGGCCAGCACCTTGAGCGCCTCGCGCAAGGGGGTGCGGGAGATGCCCAGCTCGCCCGCCAGGCGCAATTCGTCGATCCATTCGCCGTTGCGCAGGGAACGCGCGTGGATCATGCCGCGCAGGCGGTCCGCGACTTCCAGGTAGAGGGCTTGCCGGACGATGGGTAGGGTCATGGTTCAGCGGCCAGGACTGCACCGTAATTCATAATTATGAATAAGGCCATGATAGAGCCGGATGCGGGAAAAAGGAAACCCCTTGCGCGTCGGTGGCTACCCTAAGAGAAAAAAGGCCCCCGTCGTGCGGAGGCCCTGCGATCTGTCCCCGGAGAAATTGAGAGGGACGTCAGAAGTGCAGCACCCCGTCGACCGCGTGGCGGGTCAGCGAACGGGCCCAGCGGCGCGCCGGCAAGCCGTATTTGGCCTCGACCACCTCGGCCCGCGCCAGCAACTCGGCGGGAGTGACTTCCAGGCGCGGGCCGGAGAACGCCAGCACGATCTGGTTGCCCGCCTCGACCTCGGGCAGCAGCACGATGCGGTCGTCGAAGGCCTTGGACAGGTTGTCGATGTTCTTGCCGAAGCTCTCGTGGCGGCCGAACAGGTTCACGGCCAGCACGCCGACCTCGCCCAGCACGCGGCGGCAGTCGCGGTAAAACTTGACGCTGTCGCGCACCGGTCCCTCGGCCATGGCGTCGTACAAGTCCACCATCAACACCGGGCAGCGCCCCGCGTTGAGCGGATCGGCCACCCAGGCGCCGGCGTCGGCGTGTTCGACTTCGAGACGATTCGCGCCGGGCAGGCGGAAGAACATATGGCAGGCCGCCGTCACGCGCGGATTCCATTCCACCGCCAGCAAGGGGCTGCGCGTGTGCTTCACGCAATAACGCGCCAGCGAGCCGGCGCCCAGCCCGAGCATGCCGATGGCTTCGTCCTTGGGCGGCTCCAGGAACAGCAGCCAGGCCATCATCTGGGCGGTGTATTCAAGCACCAGCTCCGACGGGTTCTTGATGCGCATGGCGCCCTGGACCCAGACGGTGTTGAAGTGCAGATAGCGGACGCCGTCCACCTCGGACAGGGTCGGCTGGTCCAGCTCGGAAGGAAAGTTCGATTTGTGCATGGCGGCGATTGTAGGTCGGACGCCGCCTATGCGTCAGGCGGCCAGCCGGCCGTCCCCGCTCTCCCAGATGCGTTCCAGCAGTTCCGCCCGGGACGTTTCGGCTTGCAGGCTGGCCGCCAGACGCAGCACCCGCTTCAGGTAGAGGTGCGCGTCGCACTCCCAGGTGACGCCCAACGCGCCATGGACCTGGATGGCGTTCTGCGCCGCGCGCCTGCCCGCCTCCACCGCAAGCAATGGCGCGAACAGGCTGTCGCGTTCCGCCGAGGCGGCGCCCGCGTCATGCGCCGCAACCGCCGCCACTCCCGCCAGCCTGGCGTCGTCCAGGGCCATCCAGTCTTCCGCCAGCCGATGCTTGATCGCCTGGTTGGCGCCGATGGCGCGGTCGAATTGGCGGCGTTCGCGCGCATGGCCCGCCGCCATGTCCAGCGCGGCCGAGGCCGCGCCCAGCAGTTCGGCCGAACGCAACAGTCGCAGGCGGGTGCGCAGCCGCTCCCAGGTTCCCGCCTCGACCTCCAGGTCGACGCTCTCCAGCACTTGCGGGCGGGCCACGCGCGCCACTGGCATGGTGGGATCCAGCCGCGCCTCGCCGGACGCGGGCGCCAGCGCCTCCAGGCGCAGGGCGGTGGCGTTCAAGCGCCGCACGGCCAGGGCGCGCACGCCCTCACCCGCGCCTTCGATGAAGACCGATCCATCGGGGCGGACGGCGGCGTCGGCAAAGTAGGTATCGCCCGTCATCACGGGGAAGGCCCATTGCGCGGCCGGCCCCGCCGCGCACAGCGTCGGCAGCACCGTCATGTTGGCCGCCAGCGGCAGGCTCAACAGGTGCCGCCCGGCGGCTTCGGCCACGATCCAGGCTTCGCGCATGCCCAGCCCCAGCCCGTCCTGCCCGGCCGGCGCCAACAGCGCCGGCCAGCCCTGGGCGGCGATTTCGCGCCATTGCGCCAGACGCGCTTCATAGGGTTTGCCGGCCGCGGCGCGGGCCGCGGCTGGCGGATGGCGGTCGGCCAGAAAACGCCGGGCCGCGTCATCCAGCATGCGCTGGTCTTCGGTCGGATGCAGATCCATGAGGTTCAAGCCTTGGGCAGGCCGAGCATCTGCTCGGCAATGATATTGCGCTGGATTTCGGAGGTGCCGGCCAATATGGTTTCGGCGCGCGACCACAGGTAGGCGTGCGTCAGTTCGGCGGCATGCGCGTCGCTCGCGTCGTCCGCCAGGCAGGCATCCTCGCCCAGCAGTTGCAGCGACAGTTCCAGCAGCCGCTGATGCGCCTCGCTCCAATGGATCTTGGTGGACGACCCCTCCGGCCCCGGCGGATCGCCGCGCATCGCGCCCGCCAGCGCGCGCTGCGACTTCAGCGCCAGCACGTGGCTGTCGGCCGCAAGCCGCGCCCACTGATGGCGCACCGCGGCCGAAGACGCCGGCACGTGGCCGTAGGCATCGGCGCGCAACGCCAGTTCGCGCACCTGGCGCAGTTCCTGCGCGAAGCGCACCAGCCGCGGGATGAAGTAGGTGCCGCGCTCGAAGCTGGCCGCTGCCATGGCGATCTTCCAGCCCTGGTTCGGCGCGCCCAAGAGACAGTCTTCAGGCACGAACACATCCTCGAAGAACACCTCGCAGAATTCGGCCTCGCCCGTGATCTGCCGGATGGGCTCGACCCGCACGCCCGCGCTGCGCATGTCGACCAGCAGGAAGCTCAGCCCCTTGTGCTTGGGCGCCCGCGCATCGGTGCGCGCCAGCACGAAGCACCACTGCGCACGGTCGGCGAACGAGGTCCAGATCTTGTGGCCGTTCAAGCGATAGCCGCCGGGCGCAGCCTCCGCCCGCGTGCGCACCGCCGCCAGGTCCGAACCTGCGCCCGGTTCCGAATAACCCTGGCACCAGACCTCGCGGTTCGACAGGATGCCGGGCAGAAAGCGGCGCTTCTGCGCCTCGGTGCCGAAATGCAGCAGGGTCGGCGCCAGGATGCCGTGCCCGATCAGGTTCACGCCCAGCGGCGCGCCGCAGCGCGCGTGCTCTTCGTGAAACACCGCCTGCCGCGACAGCGGCAGGGCGCGCCCCCCGTGCTCCTTGGGCCAGCCCAAACCGGACCAGCCGTTGGCGCACAGGGTGTCTTCCCATGCCCGCCGGAAATCGAGGCTGCGCGGCTCGGCCCCGCCCGGCCAGTCCTTGACGAAACCGGCGTAGGCCGCTGCCAGCCAGCCGCGCAGGTCCAGGCGGAACGCCTCGTCTTCCCGCGCGGCGCTTTCCAACTGCGTCATGCCATTACTCCAGGCGGATGTTCGAATCGCGCGCGACCTTGGCCCAGGTGGTCACGTCCTGGCGGATGAAAGCGGCGAAGGTCTTGGGGTCGCTGCCGATGATGTCCAGCCCCAGGCCCGTGAACTGCGCCTTGACGTCGGGCTGTTGCAGGATCTGCGCCAGGTTGCTGTAGATCTTGTCCACTACCGGCTGCCGCGTGCGCGCCGGCGCCACCAGGCCCAGCCAGGGCATGGCCGAATAGCCCGGCAGGCCCGAAGCCGCGACGGTCGGCAGGTCCGGCACCGAGGCCGAGGGCTGGGCGGTGGTCACGGCCAGCACGCGCAGCTTGCCGTCCTTCACAAAGGGCCCGGACGAGGCCCAGGCGTCGAACATGACCTGCAGGCGACCCGCCACCAGATCGTTGAGCGCCGGCGCGCTGCCCTTGTACGGGATATGCGTCATCTGCACGCCCGCCATGCTGTTGAAGAGTTCAGCTTCCAGATGGGTCGAACTGCCCGTTCCGACCGAGCCGTAGCTGACCTTGCCCGGATTCGCCTTCAGGTAGGCGATCAGCTCGCCCACGTTCTTGGCCGGCACCGAGGGATGGACTTCCAGCACGTGCACCACCGAGGCCACCTGGCTGATGGGCGCGAAGTCCTTGATCGGGTCGTAGTTCACCTTGGCGTAGATGCTGGGCGCGATGCCCAGCGACGACGCCGCCATCAGCAAGGTATAGCCGTCGGGCTCGGCGCGCGAGACGTAGTCGGACGCGATCATGGTGCCGCCACCCGGCTTGTTTTCCACGATTACCGGCTGGCCCAGCTTGCCGCTGAGCTTTTCCGCCAGCAGGCGGCTCATGATGTCGGTCGCGCCGCCGGGCGAGAACGGCACCACGATGCGTATCGGGCGGTTGGGATAGCTGTCCTGGGCCATGGCCGGACCCGTGACGCCGATGCAAGCCAGCGCGACGCCGGCCAATAGTCTCTTCATCATGCTTGTCTCCTCCTGGGATGGATTGCGCGCTAGGCGCTACGGGTTGCGGGCAGGATCAGCGCGTCCAGTACTGCAACACCCTGTCCCGCCTCTTTGATCAGCAATGGATTGACTTCGATTTCCGCCACATGCGCGGGCGCGGCAAGCAAGGCATTGCCCACGGCCACGATGCTGCGGCACGCGGCCGCCACATCGGCCCGGGGCTTGCCGCGATAACCGTCCAACAACGCGTAGGCCTTGAGTTCCCGCAGCATTTGCAGCGCAATATCCTCGTCCACCGGCAACAGGCGGTGGCTGGTGTCCTGGTACAGCTCGGTCAGCACGCCGCCCAGCCCCACGGTCAGCACCGGGCCGAAGACCGGATCGCGCGTGGCGCCGACGATGATCTCGGCCACGCCGCGTTCCATCTTCTGCACCATCACGCCGTCGATGCGCGCGCCCGGCTGCGCCGCGGCCGCCGCCCGCGTCACCTCGCCGTACGCGCGACGCACCGCGTCGTCGTCGGACAGGTTCAGCGCCACGCCTCCCGCCTCGGTCTTGTGCGCGATGTCGGCGCTCAGTACCTTCAAGGCCACCGGATATCCGGCCGCCCGCGCCTGCGCCACGGCGTCATCCGCGTTCGCGGCCACGTTGACCCGCGCTTGCGGCAGTCCGAAAGCGGCCACGTATCCGCGCGCATCCGCTTCATTGCAGGGCAAGGCCGGCACCGCTGGCGCGTCCAGTTGCGGCGCCGCCGCGATGCGCTTGACGCCGCGCGCCTCGCACCACAGCAGGTAAGGCGCCAGGGCCGCGACCGCGAGACCCAAGTCCTCGAACACGGCCACCTCGGCATCGCGCAAGGCTGCGCGGCTCTGGGCCAGGCCGGTGTCGATGGCGACAAACAGGCGCTGGTGCCGGCGCGACACGTCCGTCAGCGCGTCGGCCATGCGGTCCAGCATGTAGCCGGGCGCATAGACGACGACGGCGTCGATCGCATCGGTGGTGGCCAGCGCTTCCAGCACGGTGTGCACGAACGCGGGATCGTTGACCACGTTGCCGGTCACGTCCACCGGATTGCCGACCATGCCGTAATCGGGAATCCCGCCGCGCAATACCGCCTGCAGGTCCGGCGGCAGATCGGGCAGCTCCAGCCCCGCGCCGATGAACTTGTCCGCCAGGATGGCGCCCAGCGCGCCCGACATGGTCAGCACCGCGACGCGCTTGCCCGCCGAGCGGTGACGCAGCGTGGCCAGGCTGGCCAGATGCGCCATCTGCGCGAAATCGGTGGCCTCGATCACATTCAATTGGCGGAAGGCCGCCCCGTACACGCGCCGGTCCCCGGCCAGCGCCGAGGTATGCGACTGCACCGCCTGCGCGCCCTTGTCCGTGGTGCCGGCCTTCAGCGCAATCAGCAGCTTGCCCTGGCGCTCCAGCTCGCGGCAGGCGCGCTTGAAGCGGTCGCCGTCGCGCAGCTGCTCGATATAGCCCAGCACGATTTCCGTCTGCGGATCCGCCGCCAGGTATTCCAGGTACTGCGAGAAATCCAGGCAGGCTTCGTTGCCGGTATTGATGAAATGCGAGAACGGCAGGTCCAGCCGGCGCGCGATCGCGTACACCGCCGCGCACACGTTGCCGCTCTGCGTCAGCAGGCTGACCTTGCCCGGCCCCGTCTGCGCCGGCGCGGTCTTGAAGACCGAGGCGAACGCCGTGTAGGCCTGCGTGTTCAGATTGGCGAAGCCCATGCAATTCGGACCGGCCACGGCCATGCCGCTTTCCGCCACGAATGCCTCCAGCTCGTCCTGCAGGCGCGCGCCCTCGCCGCCCGCTTCGGCAAATCCCGCCGCGTAGACGATGGCGGCGCGCACGCCCTTTGCGTGGCAACGGCGCAGCATGGGCGTGACGTCCGCCGCCGCGATGGCCAGCACCGCGAGGTCCACGGGCTCGGGCAGGGACTCGATGTCGGGCCAGCAGCGGCGGCCGAACACTTCCTGGTACTTGGGATTCACGGGATAGATGCCGCCCGCGTAGCCGAAGCGCGTCAGCAGGTCCAGCGGCATGCCGCCGATGCGTCCGGCGTCGGCGCTGGCGCCGATCATCGCGATGGAGCGCGGGTTGAGCAAAGGGTCCAGAGAGAGGGTCATGCGGCTTCACCCTTCTTGTTGCGCTGGATGGCCTGGGCCAAGCCGCGGTCGCGCACGGCCTGGAACTCTTCGCTCATGTGCGACAGCTGGTGCGTATCGAAATGCGCCGACAGGGCGGTGCGGAAACCCTGCGCGTCCGCGGTACGGTTCAACGAGCGCTTGATAAGGCGCAGGCCGAAAGGCGGCGCCTGGGCGATGCGCTGCGCCAGCGCCAGGGTCGCGGCGTCCAGCTCGGACTCGGGCACCACGCGGTTCACCATGCCGATGCGCAGCGCTTCCTGCGCATCCACCTTTTCGCCGGTGTAGAGCATTTCCTTCGCCTTGCGCAGCCCCATGACCCAGGGATGGATCAAGACCTCGGTGGCGGCGGCCGCCAACGTGTGACCGACGGGATCGGAAAAGTACGCCGTGTCGGAACACACCACCAGATCGCACATGTTCGCAATCATGAAACCGCCCGCCACGCAGGCGCCCTGCACTTGCGCCACCGTCGGCTTGGGAAAGTCCCAGATGCGCATGCAATAACCGTAGTAGCGGCGAGACTCGTAATCCCAGCGCTCCTCCACCGTGAAATCGGCGCGCTTGGCCTGGGCTTCCTTCAGGTCATGGCCCGCGGAAAAGTGCGCGCCGCGGCCGGCCAGCACCACGACCCGCACCGAGCCGTCCTGTTCGGCGCGCGTCAACGCGTCATCCAGCTCGTCCAGCATTTGCTGGCTTTGGGCATTGCGCGCGGATTCGCGCGCCAGGCTGATGCGGCATACCGAGTCGTGCCGCTCGACGGCCAGGGTGGCGTATTCCATGGTCTCCTCATCCTTGTTCTGCCGCGCCTTGAGAGGCGGCGCGGTCGACTGGATTGAATTAACGCACCTTGAATCCTAAAATACAAAATATTCGATCATTATTTCCCATATTATGAACAACAGCGGTTCTACAGGCGGTACCCAGAGCATGCGGCGCGCCCTGGGCCTGCTGCGCGTACTGGCGCAGCACCAGGAAGACGGCATAGACCTGCAGGGCGTCATGGCCGAGGCCGGGCTGGAACGCTCCACCGCGCACCGCCTGCTCAGTTGCCTGCTGGAAGAACAATTCGCCGAGCGCGACGCCAAGACCCGGCGCTACCGCCTGGGCGTGGATTCCATGCAATTGGGATTCGCGGCGCTGCGGCGCACGCCGCTCCTGGACGCGTTGCGTCCGTTCGCGCAAAAGCTCGCGCGCCTGTCGGGCGACACGGTATTCCTGGTGATACGCCAGGGCGACTACGCCCTGTGCCTGCTGCGCGAGGCTGGCTCATTCCCCGTCAAGGTATTCACCATCGACCAGGGGGAGCGGCGTCTTTTGGGCGTGGGCGCGGGCGGCCTGGCGCTGATGGCCGCCCTGTCCGACGAGGAAATCGCCGCGCTGTACGCGCGGCACTCCGCCGCCTACGCGCAGATCGGCGCATCCAGCGCCGGCTTGATGAAATCGGTCAGGCAGGCGCGCGCAGCGCGCTATTCGGAAATCGTGGACACCATCACGCCCGGCGTGTCGGGCGTGGGCGTGGCATTCCGGGTGTCGGAACTGACCTGGGTGGCATTCAGCTTCGGCGCGATCAGCAGCCGGCTGGACGCGCCGCGGCGGGCGCAGATGGGCGCGCTGCTGCGCGCCGAGTGCCAGGCGTGGGCCCAGGATTACCTGGAAAAATAAAGCCCCCTCGCGCAGCGAGGGGGCTGACTAGCGGCTGGGCGCCCCAAGGCGCCCCCTGCCGCTTCAGATCCGTTCGAAGATGGCGGCAATGCCCTGGCCGCCGCCGATGCACATGGTGACCAGCGCATAGCGCCCGCCCACGCGCTGCAGTTCGTGCAGCGCCTTGACGGTGATGATCGCGCCGGTGGCGCCGATGGGGTGGCCCAGGCCGATGCCGCTGCCGTTGGGGTTCACCTTGGCCGGATCCAGCTTCAGCTCGCGCGACACCGCGCAGGCTTGCGCCGCGAACGCTTCGTTGGCTTCGATCACGTCCAGCTGGTCCACCGTCAGGCCGGCGCGCTTGAGCGCGGCCTGCGTGGCCGGCACCGGACCGATGCCCATGATGTTGGGGTCCACGCCCGCGTGGGCGTAGGCCACCAGGCGCGCCAGCGGCTTGACGCCGCGCTTGGCCGCGACCGAGGCGTTCATCAGCACCACGGCGCCCGCGCCGTCGTTCAGGCCCGAGGCGTTGCCCGCCGTGACCGTGCCGTTTTCCTTCTGGAACACCGGCTTCAAGCCCGCGAGGTTTTCTGCCGTGACGTCGCGGCGCACGTGTTCGTCAGTGTCGAACACCACTTCGCCCTTGCGCGACTTCATCACCACCGGCACGATCTGGTCGCGGAAGTAGCCCGCGTCGATGGCGGCCGCGGCGCGGCGATGCGATTCCGCCGCCACGGCGTCCTGGTCCTGGCGGCTGATGCCGAACTTGGCCGCCACGTTCTCGGCGGTGACGCCCATGTGCATGCGGCCGAACGGATCCGACAGCGCGCCGGTCATCATGTCCAGCATGACGCTGTCGCCCATGCGCGCGCCCCAGCGCTGCGCCGGCGCGATGTAGGGTGCGCGGCTCATGCTTTCAGCGCCTGCGCCGATGGCGATTTCGGCGTCACCCAGCATGATGGTCTGCGCGGCGGACACGATGGCCTGCAGGCCCGAACCGCAAAGGCGGTTGACGTTGAAAGCGGGGGTTTCCTTGGCGATGCCGGCGTTCATGGCCGCCACGCGCGACAGGTACATGTCGCGCGGCTCGGTGTTGATGACGTGGCCCACGGCGACGTGGCCGACCTCGTCGCCCTTGACGGCGGCGCGTTCCAGCGCGGCCTTGATGACGGTGGCGCCCAGGTCGCAGGGCGGCACGTCTTTCAGCGCGCCCCCGAAATCGCCGATGGCGGTACGGACTGCGGAAGCGACGATGACTTCATTCATGGTGTTTCCTCCTTGTAATGCGTTCCATCATACCGCCGCCGTCTTGTGCCCGGGGCATGCGCGGCCTGAACGCCCGATACCGAAGGGATAGCACCAATATCCCCATTGATACGAACTTCATATCATCCATGCCCAACGCCATCCGGAGCGCCCCCATGGATTTCCGTCATCTGCAGCAGTTCCTGGTCCTGGCCGAAACGCTGAATTTCCACCGCGCGGCCGAAAAACTGCACATGTCGCAGCCGCCCCTGTCCGTCTCGATACGCAAGCTCGAAGAGATGGTGGGCGTGCCGCTGTTCCTGCGCGGCCGCCAGGGCGTGAAACTCACCGAGGCGGGCCTGGCCGCGCTGGACGAGGCGCGCCGCGCCCTGTTCCACGCCGAGCAGTTCCGGCAGGCGGCGCGCGCCGGCGCCGCGGGCGAAGGCGGCACCGTGCGCATCGGTTTCGTGGGGTCGGCCACGCACGGCGTGCTGCCGCGCATTCTGCCGCAGTACCGGCAACGCTATCCCGGCGTCACCGTGGTGCTGCGCGAAGCCACTTCCATACGCATCATGCAGGAACTCGAAGAAGACACGCTGGAGATCGGCATCGTGCGCGTGCCGGTGGCGATGGGATCGAACGTGCGGCTCGCGCCGCTGACGACCGAGAACTTCGCGCTGGCCGTGCCCAAGACGCATCCGCTGGCGCGGCGCGGCCGCATCCGCCTGGCGGACCTGGCCGACGAAGCCTTCATCATGTACACCGCCACCGAGGCTGCCGGCCTGCGCATGGCCGCCATCAACGCCTGCCAGCTGCGCGGCTTCACGCCCCGCATCACGCAGGAAGCGGTGCAGGTACAGACGCTGCTCAGCCTGGTGGAAAGCGGCCTGGGCGTGGCCCTGGTGCCCGCGGGCGGGCGGCGCCTGCCCGGCACCAACGTCGTCTACAAGACGCTGGCCGATTTTCCCGCGGATGCAACGATCGGCATTTCGATGGCATGGAACCCCGCGACCGAACGCAGCGCCACGCGCAACCTGCGCGAAATGGCCAGCCAGGCGTTCCGGGACAAGAACGCGAAATAAGCGCGCCGCTTGCGGCAACACGGCCGCCAGGCTTAGGATGGAGCATGGGTTTTATCCTCACCAGCGATCCGGGAGCGCATCGTGAAGACAGTTGCTGAGATACTCAGGGAAAAAGCCAATCATTCCGTCGTGACGGTTTCGCCCGACGCGTCGGTTTTCGAAGCCGTCAAAATCATGGCGGAACGCAGCATCGGCGCCGTGGTGGTGGTCCAGGGCGACGCGGTGCTGGGCATGCTGACCGAGCGCGACTACGCCCGCAAGATCGTGCTGCAGGACCGCTCCTCGCGCACCACGAAAGTGCGCGACATCATGACCGATTCCGTCTATTACGTCAGCCGCGCGGACACGCGCGAACACTGCATGGCAATGATGACGGAGCGCCACTTCCGTCATCTGCCTGTCATCGAGGACGGCAAGCTGGTCGGCCTGCTTTCCATCGGCGACCTGGTCAAGGACGTGATGAGCGAACAGAAGTTCATCATCCACGAGCTCGAACGCTACATCACCGGCGAACGCGGCTGACGCCGCGCGGTCCATGCGACGGACTCGCGGCTAGCCCGCCGCGAGCGCCTTGAAAGCCGGCACGATCAAGCCCATGCCGGCCGCCAGCAACAGCACGAACACCATGCGCTTGACGGTCTTCATCGAGCCGGCCGTGCTGTAGCGGCGCGCCACCCAGGTGACGCCGATCACAATCGGCAAGGCCAGCAGGCTCAACCAGAACGACGAGGCCATGAAGGCCCCCTGCCCGGTCACGAGCGCCAGGCGCACGATCGCATTGAGCGAAAACAGAATCAGCAGGCTGTTGCGGATGGCGGCCAGCGGCAGGGGCTGGCGGTACAGGTGATAGACCATGGGCGGCCCCGCGCTGGAAAACAGTCCGCCGAGCACGCCCGAAATCGCGCCGAAGAACACGAACGAACCGCGCGAGGACACTTGCGACAGCGGCTGCGCGCGGGCGATCAGCAGCACCGCGCAGCCCAGGATGGTACAGCCCAACAGCAATTGCAGCAGCACGCCCATGGAGCCGCTGATCCAGGCCAGCGCGGCCACCCCCGCCCCCACGCCGACCAGGCTGCTGGCCATCGCGGGCCGCATCAGCGACCAGTTCACCTGCGGCTTGGCGCGCGCCAGCGTCACGGCCGCGTTCACCAGCGAAAGCACGCTGACCACGTTGGCCACTTCGGATACGGAAGCCAGCTGGAACACGCCCGACAGGCCCAACAGCACCAGCCCGAAGGCGAAGCCCGTCATGGTCTGCGCATAGGTGGCGAGCGCCACGCAGGCGAGAAACAGCAAATATTGGGAAATGCTCATGCTAATGGGAGAGCCTGACCTGCCTCGGCTCTGCCCGGGGCGGCGCGTTGCGCGGCGCGGGAGCGGATCGACGGGGAACAGCGTTAGGGGTTTCGGATCGGTTTTTTCCGCCGGCGATCATAGCACCGGGACGCTCGGCCACACACTTTGTCACAACTGGATGCGCTCGTGCACCATGACTGGCGCGCCCTGCCGCTATCCTTGCCGCCCTGTAAATCCCTTGCGCCTTGCTCCCGCCGCGCCGTCCGCCGCGCCGTCTGGATACGGCGCGCACGGCTGCGAGAATGACGCCCAAACAGACCACGATCAACACGGTGACGCTGACCTGCTCGACCTGCGGCAGCGCCCAATTCACCAAGCTGGACACCAACGAATACCGCTGCAGCCATTGCCATGCGGTCACGCTGGTCGAAGACAACGTCGCCCAGCGGCTGGAGAAGATCCTGCGCGGGATGCAGCAGCCGGCTCCCAAGCCGCAGCTCGGTCCGCGCGCCATCGCGGCGATCGCGGTCGCCGTCGCCGCCGTGTTCGTGGTCCCGCTGGTCGCCTCCATGCTCGGTTCCAAGCCGACCATCACGCGGCAGCCGCCGGCGCCGCCTCCCATCGACGCGTCGCTGGTCAAGCTGACGGACGTGCAGGAGATCCGGGTCCGCGACCGCACGCAGCTGGTCATGATCATGCGCAACGAGACCGGCAAGAAGATCGACGTGCCGCGCGTCACGGCCTCATTCTTCCAGGGCGACCTGTCGCTGCCGTCGAACTCCGGCTCGGCGCCGGCGCGTTCGCTGCAGCCGGGCGAGTACACGCCCGTCATCATCTCCACCCCCAGCCAGGCCTATAGCCGCTATACGCTGCAGGTCTCGCAGCCGACGCTGGCGCGGGACAAGAACAACGACGTGGCCGCCAGCAAGATACAGCTGGTGCGCAACGACGGCACATATCGCCTGGTCGGTCTCTTGAAGAACAACGGCGCCACCGCCGCCAACAGCAGCCAGATCACGGTGATGCTGTACGGCGAGGATGGCAAGCTGATCGGCACCGGCAATGGCTACGGCGCCGCCAGCCCGCTGGCGCCAAACGCGCTGACCTCCTTCGACGTGCGCTGCGAGATGCTGGCCGAGGGCCGGGTCGCCTCCTACGATTACATGGTGCAAAGCGAAAGCCACGCCACCTCGCCAGGCGCGTCCAAGGAGGAAGCGCTCCCCAGCCGCATCGTGCGCGTCAGCCCGGCCGACGCTCGAATCATCGAACACGTGCGCCTGACCACCGAGGAGCTGCTGGATCCGGACTTCGCCCTGTTCGACGCCAGCGCGCTCAAGCTGTCCGCGCCGCGCCGCCTGCTCGACGAGATCGAGCGTCCGGTCTTGTATGCCGAACTGGTCAACACCAGCGACCAGTTCGTCGCCCTGTCGCCCAAGGCCAACATCGCGGTGTTCGATGGTTCCAACCGGCTGGACCTGCGCCAGGCCTGGAGCCTGCCGGCGCGCCTGTACCCCGGCGAACGCGTGCCGGTGGCGCTGACCGGCCGCGTCGACCGCTACACCGAGGTCAAGACCGACTGGCTGCCCGCCAAGCGCGCCGCGCTGCCCGGCCCCCGCCCCAAGCTGGCGATCACGGTCGAGAACACCGAGGCCCAGGTCGGCACCGGCACCCTGAACTTCAGCTACCGCTTCCGCTACAAGTACGTGACCGTGCACGGCCGCGTGCGCAACGACAGCCAGGCCGAGGTCGAGAACGTCAAGGTCTGGATCAGCCTGTACGACGCCCAGGACAAGCTGACCGGCGCGGTTTTCCAGGAATTGCGGCTGCCCAGGCTCAAGCCGGAGGAAAGCGCGCCGTTCCAGGTCGACGTCAAGCAGTACGGCGGCAATTTCGCCCGGGTGGGCGTGGTGTACGACGCCGGGCCGCGCTAAGCCGCTCTGACGGAACGCTCCCGGCCGGCGCCGCCCGCCGGCCTTCCCGGCGTCGCCCCGGGCGCACCGGCCCGTCGCCCTTAAGCAACAGCTATGGACCCAAGTCTTATATAAGATATAAGACATTTGCTTGCGTCCCCCTGTTCCCTCTACAATTCGGCGAACAACCCTTCTTCCAACCCGACTTTGAGCAGGCCTCACATGCTGGATAATTACCGCCAACACGTTGCCGAACGCGCGGCTCTGGGGATCCCCCCGCTGCCCCTTACGGCCAAACAAACCGCTGAACTGATCGAACTGCTCAAGAACCCGCCCGCTGGCGAAGAGCAGAACCTGGTCGACCTGCTGACCCACCGCGTGCCGGCCGGCGTGGACGACGCCGCCAAGGTCAAGGCTTCGTACCTGGCCGCCGTGGCCCTGGGCAAGGAAGCTTGTGCGCTGATCAGCCGTGCCAAGGCGACTGAACTGCTCGGCACGATGCTGGGCGGCTACAACATTGGCCCGCTGGTCGACCTGCTGGACGACGCTGAAATCGGCACCATCGCCGCCGATGCGCTGAAGAAGACCCTGCTGATGTTCGACGCCTTCCACGACGTGAAGGAAAAGGCGGACAAGGGCAACGCCAACGCCAAGTCCGTGATGCAGAGCTGGGCCGACGCCGAATGGTTCACCAGCCGTCCGGAACTGCCGCAAAGCCTGACCATCACCGTCTTCAAGGTGCCTGGCGAAACCAACACCGACGACCTGTCGCCGGCTCCCGACGCCACCACCCGCCCCGACATCCCGATGCACGCCCTGGCGATGCTGAAGAACAAGCGCGACGGCGCCGCGTTCGAACCGGAAGAAGACGGCAAGCGCGGCCCGGTCAAGTTCATCGAATCCCTGAAGGAAAAGGGCCACCTGGTCGCCTACGTCGGCGACGTGGTCGGCACGGGTTCGTCGCGCAAGTCGGCCACCAACTCGGTGCTGTGGTTCACCGGCGAAGACATCCCCTTCGTGCCGAACAAGCGTTTCGGCGGCGTGTGCCTGGGCAACAAGATCGCCCCGATCTTCTACAACACCATGGAAGACGCCGGCGCCCTGCCGATCGAACTCGACGTTTCCAAGATGGAAATGGGCGACGTGGTCGAACTGCGCCCCTATGAAGGCAAGGCATTGAAGAACGGCGAAGTCATCGCCGAATTCGAAGTGAAGTCCGACGTGCTGTTCGACGAAGTGCGCGCCGGCGGCCGCATTCCGCTGATCATCGGCCGCGGCCTGACCGCCAAGGCGCGCGAAGCGCTGGGCCTGCCGGCCTCGACGCTGTTCCGCCTGCCCAAGGACCCGGCCGACACGGGCAAGGGTTACACGCTGGCCCAGAAGATGGTCGGCCGCGCCTGCGGCCTGGCCGAAGGCAAGGGCATCCGCCCGGGCACCTACTGCGAACCGAAGATGACCTCGGTCGGCAGCCAGGACACCACCGGCCCCATGACCCGCGACGAGCTGAAGGACCTGGCCTGCCTGGGCTTCTCGGCCGACCTGGTGATGCAGTCGTTCTGCCACACCGCCGCCTACCCCAAGCCCGTGGACGTCAAGACGCACCACACGCTGCCTGAATTCATCAGCACCCGCGGCGGCGTGTCGCTGCGTCCGGGCGACGGCGTGATCCACTCCTGGCTGAACCGCATGCTGCTGCCCGACACCGTCGGCACCGGCGGCGACTCGCACACCCGCTTCCCCATCGGCATCTCGTTCCCGGCCGGCTCGGGCCTGGTCGCCTTTGCCGCCGCCACCGGCGTGATGCCGCTGGACATGCCGGAATCGGTGCTGGTCCGCTTCAAGGGCAAGCTGCAACCCGGCGTGACCCTGCGCGACCTGGTCAACGCGATTCCGCTGTACGCCATCAAGCAAGGCCTGCTGACGGTGGCCAAGCAAGGCAAGAAGAACATCTTCTCCGGCCGCATTCTGGAAATCGAAGGCCTGCCCGACCTGAAGGTCGAACAAGCCTTTGAACTGTCGGACGCTTCCGCCGAACGTTCGGCCGCCGGCTGCTCGGTGCGCCTGAACAAGGAACCGATCATCGAGTACATCAACAGCAACATCGTGATGCTGAAGTGGATGATCGCCAACGGCTACGAAGACGAGCGCACGCTGGGCCGCCGCATCAAGGCCATGGAAGCCTGGCTGGCCGACCCCAAGCTGCTGGAGCCGGACGCCGACGCCGAATACGCCGCCGTGATCGAGATCGACCTGGCCGACGTGCACGAACCCATCGTGGCCTGCCCGAACGACCCCGACGACGTGAAGACGCTGTCGGAAGTCGCCGGCGCCAAGATCGACGAAGTGTTCATCGGCAGCTGCATGACCAACATCGGCCACTTCCGCGCAGCCTCCAAGCTGCTGGAAGGCAAGCGCGACATCCCGGTCAAGCTGTGGGTCGCTCCCCCGACCAAGATGGACGCCACCCAGCTGACCGAGGAAGGCCACTACGGCGTGTTCGGCACCGCCGGCGCCCGTACGGAAATGCCGGGCTGCTCGCTGTGCATGGGCAACCAGGCGCAGGTGCGCGAAGGCGCGACCGTCATGTCGACCAGCACCCGCAACTTCCCCAACCGCCTGGGCAAGAACACCAACGTGTACCTGGGTTCGGCCGAACTGGCCGCCATCTGCTCGAAGCTGGGCCGCATCCCGACCAAGGACGAGTACATGGCCGACATGGGCGTCATCAACAAGAGCGGCGACCAGATCTACCAGTACCTGAACTTCGACAAGATCGCGGACTACAAGGACGTGGCTGACGTCATCGAAGTCTAAGCATCGGGCGCAGCAGCCTGGCTGCATCGCCTGCAAGACGGCCCCGGAGCAATCCGGGGCCGTTTTTCTTTGCCTGGCGCATGCGGCACAGGTCTGAAAATTTCAGGGACGGAACTTTTTCTGCGATACGTTTTCATACAATCGCGGTAACTTGTGACATCCGCCCCCCACCCCTGCCCCGATCTCCGGAGGAAGACCGCCAATGACCCGGCTTTTGCTGCCGCCGCTGCTATTGCTGGCGCTCGCCGGCTGCGCCACCGCGCCGCCCTCGAATCCCGAGAACATCTGCGCCATCTTTCGCGAAAAGCCGGACTGGCACGATGCCGCCTTGAAGGTGCAGAAGAAATGGGGCGCGCCCGTGCCGGTGCCCATGGCCATGATGTACCAGGAATCGTCCTTCAAGCATGACGCGGTGCCGCCGCGCTACTACTTCCTGGGCTTCATCCCCTGGGGCCGCGTCAGTTCCGCCTACGGCTACGCCCAGGTCAAGGACGAGACCTGGGACGATTACAAGAAAGATGCGGGAGGCTGGGGTTCCAGCCGCGACGACTTCGCCGACGCGCTGGATTTCATGGGCTGGTACATGAACAAGACCCAGCGCATCAACGGCGTGTCCAAGTCCGACGCCTATGGCCAGTACCTGAACTACCACGAGGGCTGGACCGGCTACCGCAACCGCAGCTATGACCGCAAGGCCTGGCTCAAGACCGTATCGCAGAAGGTGCAGGCGCGGGCCCAGAAGTTCGCCGCGCAGTACAAGAGCTGCGAGAGCGATCTCACGCGCGGCGGCTGGTTCTGGTGAACACCGCCGCCTGAACTCAGAAGTCCATGCTCGCGCTGAGCGAGAAGGTACGCGGTCCGCCCAGCACCAGATAGCCGTTGCCGGGATATCCGCCCACCGACGACCAGTAGTTGCGGTTGGCGATGTTGTCCACGCGGGCGCGCAGCGTCACGACGTGGCCGTCCACGTCCATCATGTAGCGCAGGCCCGCATCGAAGCGGGTCCAGCCCGGCACCTTGAGCGTGTTGGCGTCGTCCGCGTAAGACGCGCCGGTATAGACCACGCGGCCGTCCACCGCCAGGCCCGGCACGCCGGGAATGTCCCATTCCACGCCCATGTTGGCCTGGAAGCGCGGCACGCCGATCACGCGGTTGCCGTCGATGGACGGGTTGCCGGTGGAGCGCTGCGTGGCATCCAGCCAGGTCAGGCCGCCCAAGAGGCGCACGCTCTTGATGGGTTCGCCGTACATCGTGAGTTCGACGCCCTGGTGGCGGTCCTTGCCCGAGGTCGTCAGCTCGTTGCTGGCGTTATACATGGCGCGCGGCTTGTCGGTGGAGAACAAGGCCAATCCTGCCCCCATGCCATCTCCCTCGTACTTCGCGCCGATTTCCTTCTGCTTGGAAACAAACGGCGGCAGGCTCTGGCCGGCGTTGGGCACCGGCTTGCCGCCGGCATTGGCCGGAGCGGTCGGCCCCGCGACCAGCGCCTCGATGTAGTTCGCGTACAGCGAAACGCTGGGCGCGACCTTGACGACCAGACCCGCGGCGGGCGAGTTGTGGCTGGCGTCGTACGCGCCGCTTTCCTTGCCGGTGTTGTACGCGTAGTCGCGTTGCGACAGCCGCTGATGGCGGATGCCGGCCGTGAGCAGCACCTTGTCGTCCAGGAACGACAACGTGTCGCCGATGGCGTAGCTGCTCAGGCGGGTGCGGCCTTGCAGCGCCGGATCGTCCAGGTCATTGCCGCGCAGCGCGGTGGCGCTGAATGGCGGCTTGTCATACGAAATCGGGTTGTAGATGTTGGTGGGATACGTGTTCTGCCAGTCCATCACATAGGCATTTTTCTTCTTCAGGTCGAAGAAGGATGCCGACACGACGAACTCATGGCCCACCGGCCCCGTGCGCAGTTTGCCGCGCAGGCCCAGTTCGCCCGTGTTCACGCTGTCTTCGCGGGTATTGTCAAAGCGGTAGAAGGTGCCCGCGCCCGTGCTGCCGTTGGTCAGCGTGACGTTGCCCAGCGAATTTGCTTCGTCGCTGCGGCGCATGCCAAAGGCCGCATAGGCGGTCAGCTTGTCGCTGAAATCATGTTCGCCGCGCACGGTACCGAAAACATCGCGCTCGTTCGAGTACGACCAGGGCTGCGCATAGTTGGAGCTGGCGTCGGGCGCGTCCGGCACCTTGGTGACGCCGGCGCCCAGCGTCACGTTGGGCCGCGCGCGCTTGAGCTTGTTCTCCTGCCAGCCGATGTCGGCAGACAAGCGCGTATCGGCCGAACGCCAATCCAGGCCCAGCGATACCAGGCTGGTGCGCGAATGTTCATCGTCGATGCCGGTGTCGCCGCTGCGCTGCGCGGCGTTCAAGCGGATGCCGGTGCTATCGCCAGGGCCAAAGCGGCGGGCGATGTCGGTGGACAACTGGAACTGCCCGCCGCTGGACACGCCGGTGGTGACGCGGGTCAACGGTTCGTTCGGCGCGCGCTTGGGTACCAGGTTGATCACCCCGCCGATGCCGCCGCCGCCGGGAGCCGCGCCCGTCAGGAAGGTGGAGGCTCCACGCAGGACTTCCACGCGCTCGAACAGTTCGGTGGCGATGTACTGGCGCGGCAGCAGGCTGTAGAGACCGTTATAGGCCACGTCGTCCGAACCCAGGATGAAGCCGCGGATGAAGTACGACTCCTGGAAGTTGCCGAAACCGCGCGCCACGCGCACGCCCGGGTCGTTCTGCAGCACGTCGCCCACGCTGCGGGCCTGCCGGTCCTGGATCAGTTCATTGGTATAGCTGGTGATGCTGAACGGCGTGTCCATGATGTCTTGGGTGCCGAACAGGCCGATGCGGCCGCCGCGCGCAACCTGTCCGCCGGCGAAGGGCTCGGCCAGGCCGCCGGCCGAGGCATCGGCGCTGGCCTCGACCTTGATGGCGTCCATGGAAACGACGGAGCCGGCCTGATCGGACGCGGATTGGGCTTGGACAACGGGGAGATAGCACGGCAGCGCGGCGGCCATGCAGGCAAGAGTTCGGATTTTCATGTCGGGAAGTTCGCAGGCAGAGATCAAAATCCCGATGGGGTCACGCGCGCACTAAGAATTACGGATGCGTCTGGAATGTGCCGGAAGGCCGGGGCCTTGCCGGGCCGGCTGCACCAAAGGGGACTGGAATTACTGAGCGCCCCATTCTACGTCAAACGGAATCATTCTCATTTATGTTACTTTTTGTTTGAGAATGTCCGTTGCCCGGGCGCCACAGCTGCAGCGTGCGGCGCCCTCCTCTTTCCGGCGGGTTTATCGGCCGCCCGCGCGAGGATCGTAGTCCGCCGCCGCCATGGGTTCCAGCGGATACAGCGGCCGCGCGCGCCTGCGGAATTCGAACAGCGACCAGTCTGAGCTGGTCACGCCAGGGCTGTCGCATTCGACCAGCGCCTGGGAGATCGGCACGAACACCGGGCGGCAGTACATGCGCGACTTCACCAGCACGTAACGGGCGCGGGACGGATCCAGTCCCAGGCTCTGGAACACGCCCAGATCCCAGGGTTCGTGGGTCTGTTCGGTCAGCACCAGTTGCGCAGCGCCTATGTCCAGCACCGCGCTGCGGCCCATGCAGGCCAGTTGCCCGGTATAGGTGGGACCGGTGATCACGTACTCGCCATTGCTGAGCGCGCGCACGGTGCCGCGCAGCGTGACGGGCTGCGCCGCCCGGCCGATCTCGCCGATGGCGCGCTTGTTGCCCACCGGCAGCTCGACGGTGGCGCCGACGCCGGCGCGGGTCAGCTCGGCCACGGCTTCGGGGTCGCAAAACAGCCCGGCCTGAATCCCTTCCAATCCGGCATCCAGCGCAGCCATCAGCACGTCCAGGGTGTCGCAGGTACCGCCGCTCATGCAGTTGTCGCCATGGTCCAGCAGCAGCACCGGCTTGCTTGCGCCTTCGGCCAGGACCTTGGCGCGCGCCAGCGACTCGGCCAGCGGCTCGCTGTCGTAGAAGAAGCCGTCGCGCTGTTCCCAGATCAGGGCGGCGATCTCGCCCGCCACGCGCTCCGCCTCGGCGCGGTCGCCGTCGGCCACCACGACCACGCTGACGCAGGGATGCGGG
Source organism: Achromobacter sp. Marseille-Q4954 (assembly GCF_943737025.1). Taxonomy (NCBI): domain Bacteria; kingdom Pseudomonadati; phylum Pseudomonadota; class Betaproteobacteria; order Burkholderiales; family Alcaligenaceae; genus Achromobacter; species Achromobacter sp. Marseille-Q4954. The sequence goes on along the minus strand of NZ_CALSFQ010000005.1, from coordinate 193,275 downwards.
ATGTCGGCCAAACCGAAGCCCGCCAGCACCGATACGCCCAGCGTCCCCGCGGCCTCGGCCTGGCACGCCGCTGCGACGGCTGCGCGCATGGCGCCTTCGGCCGTGTTGCTGCGCAGGGAATGCGACACCAGCGGCAGACGCCGCCATGCCATGACCGGCTTGCACCCGCCGTCCATGCCCGCAAACAGCAGCCTGCCGGCGTGCTCGCCGGTTTCGTACATGTCGATGTGGGGATAGGTCTTGAAGCTGACGATGACGTCGGCGTTGTCCATCATCTTCTGCGTAACGTTGCCGTGCAGGTCCAGCGCCACGGCTACCGGCACGTCCGGCGCGGCGGCGCGCAGCCGTTCGAGCAGGTCGCCCTCGCCGTCATCGGTGGTCTCCACCGCCATGGCGCCATGCAGGTCCAGCAGGATGACGTCGCAGCCCCGGGCGGCGGCCACGATGCGGTCGCATAGCTCGGCATAGGCTTGGCCGTCGACGCGGCCGCTGGGATAGGCGGTGGCCGACACGGGCGTGACCAGCTCGGCGCCGCGCGCCTCGGCCAGGTCGATGAACGCCGACATCGCGGTGCGCTTGCCCTTGTTCTCCTCATAGGCCGCCGCATCGTAGGCGGGGCCGCCGTTGCCGAAGGCGGATAGCGGCGTCGGCACCGGAGAGAAGGTGTTGGTCTCGTGATTCAGCCTCGCGATCAGCGCCTTCATTGCGCGCCCCTATCAGAAAACTGGATATGCCCGCAACAGCGCAACATGGCGTGCAGCAGCACATTGCAGCCTGCCTCCAGATGCTCGGGCTGCGCGTCCTCGATCTCGTTGTGGCTGATGCCGTCCTTGCACGGCACGAAGATCATGGCGGTGGGCGCCACCCGCGCCATGTAGACGGCGTCATGGCCCGCGCCGCTGATCACGTCCAGCGCATCCAGGCCCAGCGTGCGCGCGCCGTCGCGGATGGCTTGCACCAGCCGGGGCTCGAAGGGCTGCGGCGGGAAGTACACGACCTCCTTGCTGTCGACCTGGAAGCGGCCCGGCTCGGCCAGTTCCTCGCAGGCGCGCGCAAATGCCGCGGCCATGCTGTCCAGCGTGGCATCGTCGGCGGCGCGCAGGTCCACGGTAAGCGCCACGCGGCCCGGGATCACGTTGCGCGAGTTCGGGAAGCTGTCGATGCAGCCCACCGTGCCGCGGCCATGCGGCGCATGCTCCAGTGCAATCCGGTTGACCTCCAGCACCAGCCTGGACGCGGTCAGCAAGGCGTCGCGGCGCAGTTCCATCGGCGTGGGCCCGGCATGCGCCTCCTGGCCGGTGATGGCGACGTCGTACCAGCGCTGCCCCAGGGCGCCCTGCACCGAACCGATGGTGATGCCGCGGTCTTCCAGGATGGGGCCCTGCTCGATGTGCGCCTCGAAGTAGGCGCTGACATCGCCGGGCCGCGCCGGCTCCGGCCCGGCGTAGCCGATGGCGCGCAGCGCTTCATCCACGCTGACGCCGTCGCGGTCGCGCGCGGCCAGCGCGTGCTCCAGCGTGAACGCGCCGGCGTACACGCCGGAACCCATCATCACGGGCACGAAGCGCGAGCCTTCCTCATTGGTCCACACCACCACTTCCAGCGGCGCTTCGGTGGCGATGCCGCGCTCGTGCAGCGTGCGCAGGACCTCGATGCCTGCAAGCACCCCATAATTGCCGTCGAATTTTCCGCCGGTGGGCTGGGTGTCGATATGGCTGCCGGTCATCACGGCGGGCAAGTCATCGCGCAGGCCGGGGCGGCGCATGAAGATGTTGCCGATGGCGTCCACGCGCACGCTGCAGCCCAGCTCCCGGGCCCAGGCGCAGACCAGGTCGCGGCCCTGCCGGTCCAGTTCGCTCAGCGCCAGCCGGCACACCCCGCCCTTGTCGGTGGCGCCGATGCGGGCCAGCTCCATCAGCGAATTCCAGAGGCGGCTGCCGTCGATGCGGATGCCGCTGACGGCCTCCAGTGCGTTCATTTCCATGGTGTTTCCCTTGCTTCGGTTGCGCGGCGCGGGCGGTCCCTAGACGCCCACGCCCAGGTATCGGTCCTTCACGTTTTCGTCCGCCATGAAGTCCGCGTTGCTGCCTTCGTAGACGATGGATCCCTGCTCGATGATGAAATGGCGGTCGGCCAGCTGGGTGCAGACTTCCAGGTTCTGCTCCACCAGCAGGATGGTGACGCCGGCCTGCTTGATGGACTTGATCTGCGCCACGATCTCCTCGACGATCACCGGCGCCAGGCCTTCGACCGGCTCGTCCAGCATCAGCACGCGCGGATGGTTCATCAGCGCGCGCCCGATGGCCAGCATCTGCTGTTCGCCGCCGGACAACTGGCCGCCGCCATTCTTGCGGCGCTCCTTCAGGCGGGGAAAGATGCGGTAGATGTCTTCCAGCTGCCAGGGCGAATCGCGGCGCATGCCCAGCTTGAGATTTTCCTCGACCGTCAGCAGCTTGAAGATGCCGCGGTGCTCGGGCACCAGGCAGACCCCCATGGACGCGATCCTGTGCGCCGGCAGCCCGGCGATGTCGCGCCCGCCGTAGCGCACCGCGCCCCCCTTGGGCGCGATCACGCCGGCGATGGTCTTAAGCGTGGTCGACTTGCCGGCGCCGTTGCGCCCCAGCAGCGTCACCACCTGGCCCTGCGGCAATTCGAGCGACACGCCTTGCAGGATATGGCTCTTGCCGTAATAGCTGTGTACGGCGTCGACATGCAGCATCATGCCCGGCCTCCCGTGATCATGTTGCCCAGGTACGCGGCGCGCACCCGCTCGTCGCTGCGGATCGCGGCAGGCGTGCCCTCGACCAGCACGCGGCCCTGCTGCATCACCGTGATCGTGTCGGAGATGTCCATCACGATGTTCATGTTGTGCTCGATCAGTACGACCGTGTGGTCGTCGCGCAGGCTGCGGATCAGGCGTTTCATCTCATCCAGGTCGTCCACCCCCATGCCGGAGGTGGGCTCGTCCAGGAAGATCGCGCGCGGCCTGGCGGCCAGCGCCATGCCCACTTCCAGGCGCCGCTGCTGGCCGTGCGACAGCGCGCCCGCCGCCACCTGGGCCAGCCGCGACAGGCCCAGGCGCTCCAGCGCCGCGTCGACAACCTCACGCTGCGCCCGCGGGCCCGTGGGCGGATGCCAGCAGTCGAAGGCGCCGGCGCGATGCGCGCCCTGAGCCGCCAGCCGCAGGTTTTCCTGCACTGACAGGTTGGCGAACAGGCTGGTGACCTGGAAGGAGCGCGCGATGCCGCGCTGCACCCGTTGATAATCGGCTTCCTGCGTCACGTCATGGCCGTCGAACACGATGCTGCCCTCGCTGGTGCGCAAGGTGCCTGTCAGCGTATGGAACAGCGTGGTCTTGCCGGCGCCGTTCGGGCCGATGACGGAATGCACCGTGCGCGGCCGCACCTGCAGATCCACCCCATGCAGGGCCACGAACTTGCCGAAGCGCTTGACGATGCCCCTGGCCTGCAGCAGCGGCGCGGAATGTTGCGGATTCATGCGCGTCCCTCCTTGGCGGCCGGCTCGCCGCCGGCAGGCTTGCGCCGCAGCGCCAGCCAGATGCGTTCTCCCAGCCCCCACAAGCCCTTCTGCATGAACAGGCTGACCGCGATCAGCAGAAAGCCCAGCAGCATCAGCCAGCGCGGCCACAAGGTGGAAAGCCAGTCCGCGAACAGCACGTAGAAGGCCGCCCCCAGCACGGAAGCGAACAGGTTGCCGGTGCCGCCGATGACCGTCATGACCAGGATCATCTCGCTACTGTGGTATTCGATGCTGGACAGCGGCGCGATGCCGGTCATCATTGCCAGGAAGGCGCCCGCCAACGCGGTCACGGCGCCCGAGATCGCGAAGGCCGACAACTTGAAGAGGCGCACGTTGTAGCCCACCGCCATGGCGCGCGCCTCGTTGTCGCGGATCGCCAGCAGCGTGCGGCCGAACACCGAGTTGGTCACGCGCAGCAGCAGCCAGAATATCGCCAGGAAGCACACCGCCACGAAGGCGTAGAACTGCCAGGGCGTCGCCAGCGGCATGAGCTGCAGGCCCGCCACCGACAGCGCCGGACGCGGCACGTCCAGCAGGCCATTGTCGCCCCCGGTCAGGTCAGGCAGGCTGTACGCCAGGAAATAGAACATCTGCGCGAAGGCCAGCGTCAGCATCACGAAGTAGGTGCCGCGCTGGCGTATCGCGAACCAGCCCACCAGCGTCGCGCCCAGCGCGCCCACCGCCATCGCCGCCAGCAACGCCAGCGGCATCGGCAGGCCGGTGCGCGTCAACAGGATGCCGACGGCATAGCTGCCCAGGCCGAAGAAGATGCCCTGGCCGAACGACAGCAGTCCGGTGAAGCCCAGCAGCAGATTGCAGCCCAGCACCGCCAACGCGTAGATCAGCACTTCCGTGGCCAGCGAGCCCGACTGCATGCACAGCGGCAACAGCAGCACCACCGCCAGCGCCAACAGCAATTGGGCATGAGATTTCAAGCGCGTCATCATCCTCTCCCCATCAGGCCGTGGGGACGCAGCAGCAGCACCGCCGCCATCGCCACATAGATCATCAGCCGCGCGCCTTCCGGCCACAGCGTGCTCATCACGCTCTGCACCACGCCGATCAGGAGGCCGCCGACCAGCGCGCCGAAGAAGCTGCCCATGCCGCCCACCACCACGATGACGAAGGCGATACCCAGAGCCTCGATGCCCATGAACGGCTCGACGCCGCGGATCGGCGCGGCCAGCACCCCGGCCAGCGCGGCGGTCGCCGCGCCCAGCGCGAACACCAGGCTGAACATGCGGAACACGTTGATGCCCAGCATGGACACCATCTCGGTGGATTCGCTGCCGGCCCGCACCGCGCTGCCCAGCCGCGTGCCTTCCAGCACGTACCAGAGCAGCAGCGAGAAGACGGCGGTGAAACCGATCACGAACAAGCGGTACTTGGGATAGATGAAGCTGCCCCACATGACCACGCCCTGCAGGGCCGAAGGCGCGGCGACGTTGTCGCCTATCGGCCCCCAGATCACGATGACCAGTTCCTGCAGGACCAGCGCCAGCCCGACGGTGATCAGGATATGGAATTCATGCGCCTGCGCGTAGACGTGGCGCAACAGCGCTTTCTCCAGGACCCAGGCGCCGGCGCCCACCAGCAGCGGCACGATGGCCAGCGCGAGCCAGAAATTCAGGCCCCACTGGATGGCCTGGAAACAGAAGTAGGCGCCCAGCAGATAGAACGCCCCGTGGGCGAAGTTCACGAAGCGCAACAGACCGAAGACGATGGACAGGCCGACTGCCAGAAGGAAGTACAGCATGCCTACCCCGATCCCATTGATGATCTGGAGGAGATAGACGTTCATGGGTATGCCCGATGGAGGTAACGGAAGGCCGCGGGGCGCGCGGCGGCCGCGGACGCAACGCGCCCACGGCCGCCCGCCTCAGGGGCGGGCTACAGCTTGCAGCCGGTTTCCGCGGGCGGCAGGAAGGAGCGGCCGCTATGCACGATCTCGGCGTAATCGTCCTTGTCCTTCATGTCCTTCTTGGCGCGGCCTTTGAGCAGGTAGTAATTCTTCAGGACCTGGTGGTCTTCCTTGCGGATTTCCTCCTTGCCCGTCAGGCCTTCGTAGGCCATGCCCTCCATGACGGCAATCACCTTGGCCGGGTCGGCGCTGCCAGCCTTGACAATGGCGTCCAGCATGATGCGGGTGCAGATGTAGGAGCCTGCCAGGCTGTAGTTGGGATTGGCGCGCGTCTTGTCGCGGGACAGCTGCACCAGTTCCTTGTTGAGCGGCGAGTCGATGCCGTGCCAGTACTGCGCGCCGAAGTACACGCCTTCGCACAGGTCGGCGCTCAGGCCCTCGAATTGCTCCAGGCCCGAAGCCCAGGCCACCAGGATGGTGCAGTTCTGCTTCATGCCGAAGCTGACGGCCTGGCGCAGCGTGTCCGAGGACTGCGAGCCGAAGTTCAGGATCAGCAGCACGTCCGGCTTGGCGGCCATGGCGTTGGTGAGATAGCCGCTGAACTCCTTCTCGGTCAGCGAGTGATAGCTGTTGCCCACATGCTCGATGCCCTTTTCCTTGAAGATCGCCTTGGCCGCGCTGAGCAGGCCGTCGCCGAATACGTATTGCGGCGTGATGGTGTACCAGCGCTTGGCGTTGGGCAGCTTTTCAAGCAGGGGACGCACGGTCTGCTCGATGGCGCCGAAAGTGGGCACGGACCAGCGGAAGGTGGCCCGGTTGCAGTCCTTGCCCGTGATTTCGTCCGCGCCCGCCGTGGTGATGAAGACGCCGCCGGCGCGTTCCACTTCCTTGCCCATGGCCAGGGCTTCGGACGACAGGATGCCGCCGGCGAAGAATTTGACGCCCTTCTGTTGCGAGACTTCCTGGACCTTGCGCACCGCCGTGGCCGGCTTGCCCTCGGTGTCCAGCACGGTATAGGCCAGTGGCCGGTCGAGCGCGCGGCCATACTGCTCCAGCGCCAGTTTCATGCCCAGGTCGGCGTATTTGCCATTGGCGGCAAAGGCGCCCGACATGGGCACCGGACACCCGAACTGTATGGCGTCGGCTTGCGCCAGCGCGGACCGGGCGGTCCAGAGTGATCCAGGCACGGCGCCAAGCGCGGCCAATTTCAGCAGGTTGCGGCGATTCAAGATGGTTCTCCCTGGCTGCCGCTGGCGGTGCCGCGGCATATTGACGATGTCGAGCGCGCACCATGCGCGTCCCCATTCCGACTCTGTCTGCTCCAAGCTCCCGTGCCAGGGCTGCCGCCGCGTGGGCGTACTCGCAAGTCCTGGCCTCATGCCTATACTGCGACTACCATCCTATTTATCATGATAAATAGGATTATTATCATGATCAGTTTGGCGAGCCGGATCTGTCAATAGAAGGCGCATCAGGTATAACCCGGGGTCCGCGCAGAACCCGCCCGGGGCATGCCCCGCGCACACCACGCAGCAACGGAGGAACGCAATGGCGTTCAACAGTCACGACCTACAAGCCGCGGGCGCGTCGAGTCCGCCCAAGCGCAGCGACCTGGTCGCCGAAGAGATCAAGCGGTTGATCACGGCCAAGAACCTGTTGCCCGGCGACAAGCTGCCGCGCGAGAGCGAGCTGCAAAGCATGTTCTCGGTCAGCAAGAGCACCATGCGCGAAGCGCTCAAGTCGCTGGAGGTGCAGGGCTTGGTCAAGGTCAGCACCGGGCCGGGCGGCGGCGGCACCGTGGTCGAGGTGCCGCTGGACCGCACTTTCCAGCTGATGCAGAACTACCTGTTCTTCAAGGAAGTGCGGATCGAGGACATCTACCAGGTGCGCAAGCTGCTGGAGCCTGAGCTCGCCGCCAGCGCCGTGCCGTTCCTGACGGAGGCGCATTTCGCTGCGCTGGAGGAGAACATCGCCTGCTGCGACCCGTCGGCCGAGCACGTCGATGACCCGCTGGCCCAGCGTCAGGAAGAAATCAATTTCCACGACATCTTCGCGGCGGCCTGCCCCAATCCGTTCCTGCGCTTCAGCTGCGAGATGACCAATGAAATGATCCGGCAGCTGACCGTGTTCGACAACGAGATGCCGCTGTCCGAGCAGCAGCGTTTCGGCAGCGCCAACACGGGCTTTCACCGCAAGATCCTGGCCGCGGCGCGCGAGCGCGACGTCGAAAAGGTGCGCGACTTGATGAGCGAACACATGCAGGACGCGATGCGTTCGGTCAAGCGCATGCACGGCAAGCTCGAAGGCCGGCTGATCCTGGATTCAGAGATGTCGCGGCGCAACGTCACGCGCAAGGCGCGCCGCGGCGGCAAGAAGGCCTGACGGCGCCGGCGGCCAGGCGGCGTGGGCCAGCCGGCCGTTGCCGCCTCAGTCCAGCTTGATGTGATTGGCCTCGATCACCGCGCCCCAGCGCTGGCGGTCTTCCTGCACGTAGGCATCGATTTCTGCCTGGCTGCGGGGTGCCTGGATCACCAGACCCAGCGGCTCGAAGCGGCCGCGAAACGCCGGATCCTTCAGCGCCTTGTCCAGCGCCGCCTGCAAGCGCTGCGCCTCGGCCTGTGGCACGGCGCGCGGCACGGCCAGGCCGAACCAGGTGGCGGCGCGGAATCCCGGAAAGCCGCTTTCCGCCACGGTCGGCACCTCCGGCAGCACGGCCAGGCGCTCGCCGGTCGTGACGGCCAGCGCCTTGATCTTGCGTTCCCGCACCAGCGGCAGCGAGGTGCTGATCACGTCCACCATGAGCTGCGTGTCATTGCCCATCAGCGAGGTCAGGGCCGGCGCGCTGCCGTTGTACGGAATATGCGCCACGTCCATGCCAGTGCGCGATTTCAGCAGTTCGGTCGCCAGCTGCAGCGGATTGCCTATGCCCACGGAGGCGTAGTTCAGTTTGCCGGGCCGAGCCTTGGCATAGGCGACGAACTCGGCCAGCGTGCCCGCTGGGACCTCGTTGTTCGCCACCACCACCAGCGGCAACTCGGCGGCGATGCCGAACACGCGGAAGTCGCGCGCGGCGTCATAGGCGATGCGCTGGTAGAGCATGGGATTGAGCACCATGCTGGCATTGCTGGCGAGGAAAACCGTGTATCCGTCCGGCGCCGACCTGGCCACCTGGGTCGCCGCGACCATGGTATTGGCGCCGGGCTTGTTCTCCACCACCACGGTTTGCCCGAGGTCGCGCGACATGCCTTCGGCCAGCACCCGCGACAACTGGTCCGCGGAGCCGCCCGGCGTGTAGGGCACGACCAATTTGATCGGTTTGTCCGGAAATGCCGCCAGCGCGGCGGCCGGAGCCGCGAGCGCGACGATCGCCGCGGTCGCGATGCGACGCAGCCTGAGGTTCAGCCTGATTGCCATGCCTGTCTCCCTTGTGGGTTTTGTTATGGCGGCGATACGCCGCCCTGCTATACCTGGCGCTGCCTGCCCGCCCAGAATTCGGCGCGCAGCCGGCGCTTGGCGATCTTGCCGTTGTCGTCGCGCGGCAACTCCGACCGCAGTTGCAATTCGCGCGGCACCTTGTAGCGTGCGATTCGCTCCCCCAGCCATTGCGTCAGCGTCTCGGGATCGGGCGAGGCGCCCGCCGCGGGCTGCACCAGCGCCATCAACCGCTCTCCGTACTCGTCGTCAGGCACGCCGAACACCGCGCAATCCGCCACGCCCGGATACTGCATCAGCTGATGCTCGACCTCGGCCGGATAGATGTTCACGCCGCCCGAGATCACCAGGTCCGATTCGCGGTCGCACACGTAGAGATAGCCGTCCGCGTCCAGATAGCCCAGGTCGCCCAGGCCGATGAGTCCGTCCTTCTCCACGTCGGCGCGGGCCTGCGGGTTGTTGCGGTAGGTGAAGTCCGCGTAGGCCGGCTGGCGCACGTGGATACGGCCGACCTGGCCCGCCGCGCAGGGCGAGCCGTCTTCGGCATAGATCCTGACCTGCGCGCCGCCGATGGGCCGGCCGGCGCTGCCGGGGCGGGCAAGCGCTTCGTGCGAATCGATGACCGTGACCATGCCCGCCTCGCTCGACGCATAGGTTTCATGGATGACCGGACCCAGCCATTCGATCATGGCGCGCTTGATTTCCGGCGCGCAGGGCGCGCCGGTCGAGGCCACGAAGCGCAGCGACGACAGGTCATGCGCGGCGCGGGTGGCGGCGTCCAGCCTCAAGAGGCGCACGTACATGATGGGCACCAGATACACCGTATCGATGCGATGCGCCTCGATCAGGCGCAGGACTTCCACCGGATCGAACCTGTCCGTCAGCACGAAGGTCTCGCAGACCCGCAAGGCGACCTGCGCGAATACGCTGGGCGCGCTGTGGTAGATCGGCGCGGGCAGCAGCGCGCGCGATCCTGGACGCAGGCCGTAGGCCGCCTCCACCACCGCTTCGACCTGTTCCAGGTGGCGCGCCAGATGTTCCAGCGGGAACGGCGCACGCACCACGCCTTTGGGCCGGCCGGTGGTGCCCGAGGTATAGGCCATGTGGCCGCGCGGCGCCACGCGCGGGCCGTCGTAGGGCTGCTGGCGGTCGCGCCAGGCGTCGTAGTCCGCAGGGCCAGACTGCGACGCGCCGGGACCGGCCAGCAGCACCGGCAGACTGGCGGGCAACGCATCGCGCAGCGGCAACCACAGATCAGCATGGGCGATCAGCAGGCGGGCGCCGCTGTCTTCGATGAGGAATGCCGCTTCCGCCGCGGTGAAGTGCCAGTTGATCGGGCAGTAGTAGCACCCCAGCCGCTTGCAGGCCTGGATGATCTCCAGATAAGGCAGGCCGTTGCGCAGCAGCACGGCGATCACATCGCCTTCGCGCACGCCCATTGCCGCCAGGCCGGCGGCGACCTGTACGCCGCGCGCGGCCAGCGCCGCGCCCGACAAGTGTTGGCCGCCCGCTTGGATCGTGCTGTCCGTCATGCGCCCCCCGTGCTGCGCTGCGCCTTGTCCTGCGCGGTGCGCGCTTCGATGGCCTGGCGCGCGGCGGCCCAGTCCGCGTCGCTCCATTCGGCGTATTGCTTGAAGTAGGCGCCGTTGGCCAGATAGTCGCCGCCGTCCAGCGCAATGGTCTGGCCGTTGATCCAGTCATAGCCCGGACTCAGCAGGAACGCCGCCAGCTCGCCGATGTCATGCCCCGTGCCCAGGCGCCGCATCGGATTCTGTTGCGTCTGCGCATCCGCGCCCGAATCCTTGGGCCGCAGCCGCGCGCTGGCCCCTTCGGTCGGAATCACGCCCGGCGCGATGGCGTTCAGCCGGATGCCGTGGCGGCCCCATTCGATGGCCAGCGACTTGGTCATGGCGTCTATGCCGGCCTTGGACATGGCCGAGGGCACCACGAAGGGCGAACCGGTCCAGACCCAGGTCACCACGATGGACAGCACGGCTCCGCCCGTGCCTTGGGCGATCCAGCGCTTGCCGACGGCCTGGGTCGTGTAGAAGGTGCCGCGGAACACCGTGTCGGCGATGGCGTTGAAGCCGCGCGGCGACAGTTTCTCGGTGGGACTGATGAAATTGCCCGCGGCGTTGTTGATCAGGCCGGTCAGCGGACCATGCCCGGTCCAGATGGCGTCGACCGCGGCGTCCACGGCCTCGGCATCCCGGATATCCACCGCCTGGACGTGGACCTCGGCGCCGTAACGTGCGCGCAGCCCGGCGGCGGCTTCTTCCAGCACCGCGGCGCGGCGTCCCCACAGGTGCAGCGCAGCGCCCAGCGACGCCAGGCGCTCGGCCATGGCATAGCCCAGGCCGGTGCCGCCCCCGGTGACGAGGATGCGCTCGCCGCGGAACAGATCGGCGCGGAACATGGTTTGCGGGACGGTCCCGCCGGGCTGGTTTTGGGGCATGGCCTGGTCTCCTTGGTGATGGAGGCCAGAATATCAACCGCCGCCACGCCGCGACAATCCCGCAGCTTGCGTAAACTATGTTTCCTCACAGTCAACAATAGGACCGCGCATGCCCGCCCTGCCCGCGCTGGACCTCAACCTGATACAGCTGTTCGTGACCATCGTCGATGCCGGCACGCTGAGCGAGGCGGCGGTGCGCCACGGCGTGACCCGGTCGCATGTGAGCCGCAACCTGCAGAAACTGGAACGCGCCTTCGGCGCCCAGCTCATCCGCCGCAGCACCCGGCGGCTGGAGCTGACGCAGCAAGGCTCGGTGCTGTACGAGCACGGTGCGCGCATGGCGCGCGAGGTCGAATCCGCCCGCCATGCGCTGCAAAAGCTCGGCACCGAGCCTGCGGGCCACGTCCGGCTGAGCATTCCCACCGGCCTGGGAGAGCTGGACCAATTGCGCCCGCTGCTGGTGAGCTTCGCCCTGCGCCATCCTGCGCTGACGCTGCGCGTGCTGTTCTCCAACCGGGTGAGCGACCTGATTTCGTCGGAAATCGACGTGGCGCTGCGGGTGATGACGACGCCGCCGCAGGATTACGTGGCGCGCGCGCTGGGCGACGTGAAATGGGTGCTGTGCGCGGCGCCTTCCTATCTGCAGCAGTTCGGCCCGCCCGCCCATCCGCGCGACCTCGGCCGCCTGCACTTCCTGGGTCCGCCCGACCCCAGGCCCCAGGTCACGCTGCGGCTGCGCCGCAAGGACCAGCTGCATGAGGCCAAGCTCGCGCCGCGGCTGCAATCGGAGTATTTCCCGTTCCTGGCGCAAGCCGCCCGCGCCGGCGCGGGCGTGGCGCTGCTGCCGGCCTACGTGGTGCACGAGGATCTTGCCGCGGGACGGCTGACGCCGGTGCTGCCGGCCTACCAGGCCATGGGGCCAGGCGACAAGCTGTTCATCCTGACCACGCCCAACCCCTACCCCTCGACCGCACAGCGCGCGGTGGTCGATTTCCTGCGTACCGAACTGACCGTGCTGCTGCGCGATTTTCTTGCGTAGACCCGCGTCGCCTCGCTGGCCGCAACATGCGCGTAGGACTTTCTTGATAAAAGAGGCTTGCGACCCGCGCACGCCTCGGCCAGAGTATCGGTTTGGGCCAACGACCGCCCGCCCCTGATTGCAGTAGGGGAACTTTGGCGGTTCGCTCAAGTCTTATATAAGATATAAGACATACGGCCGCGCAGGCATCAGTCTCACATAGAATGACAAATGCGCAAAAACGCCAGAAAATGCCGGCTTCAACCGGGCAAAACCACGGAGTCCATCATGCCGCACAACACCCTAGACACCCTCAAGAATTTCAAGATCGGCAATAAATCCTGTCAGTACTATTCGCTGCCGGCGCTGGGCAAGTCCCTCGGCATCGACGTGCAGCGGCTCCCGGTTTCGATCCGCATCGTGCTGGAATCCGTGCTGCGCAACTGCGACGGCAAGAAGGTCACCGAAGAGCACGTCAAGCAGTTGGCCAACTGGCAGGCCAATGCCCGCCGCGAAGACGAAATTCCGTTCGTGGTGGCCCGCGTGGTGCTGCAGGACTTCACCGGCGTGCCGCTGCTGGCCGACATCGCGGCCATGCGTTCCGTGGCCGACAAGATGGGCAAGAGCCCCAAGAGCATCGAGCCGCTGGTGCCGGTGGACCTGGTGGTGGACCACTCGGTCATGATCGACTACTTCGGCACCAAGAATGCGCTGGACCTGAACATGAAGCTGGAATTCAAGCGCAATCAAGAGCGCTACCAGTTCATGAAGTGGGGCATGCAGGCGTTCGACACCTTTGGCGTCGTGCCTCCGGGCTTCGGCATCGTCCACCAGGTCAACCTGGAATACCTGGCGCGCGGCGTGCACCTGGACAAGAAGAACAACGTCTACTACCCGGATTCCCTGGTGGGCACCGACAGCCACACCACCATGATCAACGGCATCGGCGTGGTGGGCTGGGGCGTGGGCGGCATCGAAGCCGAGGCCGGCATGCTGGGCCAGCCCGTGTACTTCCTGACCCCCGACGTGGTCGGCGTGGAACTCAAGGGCAAGCTGCGCGGCGGCGTCACGGCCACCGACCTGGTGCTGACCATCACTGAAATGCTGCGCCGCGAGAAGGTGGTGGGCAAGTTCGTCGAATTCTGCGGCGAAGGCACCGCCAGCCTGTCCGTGGCCGAACGCGCCACCATCGGCAACATGGCGCCGGAGTACGGCGCCACCATGGGCTTCTTCCCGGTCGACGAGCGCACCATCGACTACTTCCGCGGCACCGGCCGCACGGAAGACGAAATCGCCGCCTTCGAGGCCTACTTCAAGGCCCAGAAGATGTTCGGCGTGCCCAAGGCGAAGGACATCAATTTCACCAAGCTGCTGACGCTGGACCTGTCCACCGTCGCGCCGTCGCTGGCAGGTCCGAAGCGCCCGCAAGACCGCATCGAGATCGGCAACGTCAAGAACACCTTCATCGACCTGTACTCCAAGCCGGTCGCTGAAAACGGCTTCAATCAGCCGGCCGAAAAGCTGGAGCAGACCTTCACCACCAGCGCCGGCACCAAGGTCAAGAACGGCGACGTCCTGATTGCCGCCATCACGTCCTGCACCAACACCTCCAACCCCAGCGTGCTGCTGGCGGCCGGCCTGCTGGCCAAGAAGGCGGTGGAAGCCGGCATGACCGTGCCCAAGCACATCAAGACTTCGCTGGCCCCGGGATCGCGCGTGGTCACCGAATACCTGACCAAGACGGGCCTCTTGCCCTACCTGGAAAAGCTGGGCTTCGACGTGGCCGCCTACGGCTGCACGACCTGCATCGGCAACGCCGGCGACCTGACCCCGGACCTGAACGAGGCCATCACCGGCAACGACCTGATCTGCTCGGCCGTGCTCTCGGGCAACCGCAACTTCGAGGCCCGCATCCACCCGAACATCAAGGCCAACTTCCTGGCCTCGCCCCCGCTGGTCGTGGCCTACGCCCTGGCCGGCACGGTCACGCGCGACCTGATGACCGAGCCCGTGGGCCGCGGCAAGAACGGCGACGTGTGGCTGGGCGACATTTGGCCGACCACCGAGGAAATCGAATCGCTGCTGAAGTACGCCCTGGATCCCAAGGCGTTCGAGGCCAACTACGGCCAGGTCAAGAGCAACCCGGGCAAGCTCTGGGAGAACATCAAGGGCGTTACCGGCGACACCTACAACTGGCCTGATTCCACCTACATCGCCGAACCGCCCTTCTTTGACGGCTTCGGCATGACGCCGGGCGCGATGCCGACGGTCAAGAACGCCCGTGCGCTGGGCGTGTTCGGCGACTCGGTCACGACCGACCACATCTCGCCGGCCGGCTCCATCAAGGAAACCTCGCCCGCGGGCAAGTGGCTGAAGGAAAACGGCGTCATGAAGGCCGACTTCAACAGCTATGGCTCGCGCCGCGGCAACCACGAGATCATGATGCGCGGCACCTTCGCCAACGTGCGCATCAAGAACCTCATGATTCCGGCGCTGCCGGACGGCAGCCGCTTCGAGGGCGGCGACACCCTGTTCCAGCCCACCGGCGAACAGATGTCCATCTATGACGCGGCCATGAAGTACGTCGGCGCGGGCACCCCCACCGTGGTGTTCGGCGGCGAAGAGTACGGCACCGGCTCGTCACGCGACTGGGCGGCCAAGGGCACCCAGCTGCTGGGCGTGAAGGCCGTGATCACCCGCAGCTTCGAACGCATCCACCGCAGCAACCTGGTCGGCATGGGCGTGCTGCCCCTGCAGTTCAAGGGCTCGGACAGCGTGCAGTCGCTGGGCATCACCGGCGAGGAAACCTACGACATTTCCGGCCTGGAAAACGGCATCAAGCCGATGCAGGACGTGACGCTGACGATCACCCGCAAGGACGGTTCGAAGCAGGACGTGACGGTGCTGCTGCGCATCGACACCCCGATCGAGGTGGACTACTACCAGCACGGCGGCATCCTGCCTTTTGTGCTGCGCCAGCTGCTGGCTGCCTGATCGCCTGACCGGCAAGGCAATGGCCCGGGAACCGCGAGGTTCCCGGGCCATTTTCATTGCGGCCGCGCTTCGAATCAGTCCGCGAACTCGTAGGCGTCCATTGCCAGCGCGCCGTACGAGATTTCATCGGTCAGGCGCTGAAAACCGGTTCCGCCCGCCCCCAGCGCCACGTACAGGGGCATCAGGTGGTCGTCGTGCGGATGAGCCTGCGACGCACCTGGCGCCTGAGCCTGCCAATCCAGCAGCGCCGGCAAGTCATGGCCGCCCAGCTTGTCCGCGTACCACTGCTGGAAGGCCGGCACGTAGGGCAGCGCGGGAGCGTCCTGCGGCATGCGCACGTGGCGCAGGTTGTGCGTCAGCGAACCCGAGCCGATGACCAGGATGTCCTCGTCCCGCAGCCGGGCCAGCGCGCGGCCCAGCTCCAGCTGGCCAGCCGCATCCCGCCCCATGTCCAGCGACAGCTGCACCACTGGCACGTCCGCTTCCGGATAGAGGTAGCGCAGCGGCACCCAGGCGCCATGGTCCAGCGGGCGGCGCGGATCCAGGTCGGCCGCGATGCCCGATTCGGCCAGCAGGGTTTGCACCCGCGCCGCCAGTTCCGGCGAGCCGGGGGCCGCGTACTGCAATTGATAGAGTTCCGGCGGAAAACCGCCGAAATCGTGCCAGGCCACCTGGCGGTCGCGGGTGGACAGCGCCAGACCCTCGCCCATCCAGTGCGGCGACACGACCAGGATGCCCTTGGGCTTGCGGCCCTGCGCGGCGCTCCAGGCGGCAAGCGCCGGGCCGGTCTGTCCAGGCTCGACGGCGAGCATGGGGGATCCATGGGATACGAAAAGCGTAGGCCAACGCATGGCGGCGCCTCCTGATATTGAGTAGATGAGGGTATTTTCCGCCGTTTCTTCTCAGCAATAAACCACCTTGATTGGCATTATCTGTTGCTGATTTGGCATCAATACATTTGTACCGCCATGGCTGGCGCGCCTCACGGGGGGCTGCACGCCGCCGTCCGCGCCGGGCGTTAAACTACACAGTTGCACACTTACTGGACGCTCCCCGAAGTTATGGCCCGATCCCGCAGCCAATCCGCTCCCCGCCTCACCCGTGACGCCGCCAAACTGGTCGCGCTTGCCCAGGCGCTCAACCGCTCGGGCAGCCGCCTCGAAGACGTGTTCTGGGAGAACCAGCTTGGCGTAGCGATTCCGAAGCTGCTCAAGGCGGGGCAGGACGCCCCCCTGGAAGCGGCCCTGGACCACCTCGCCCAGAACGACGTGGGCGCATACGAGATCCTGATCGAACAGGCCGAAACCCTGTCCGAATCGATGAAGATCGAGAAAAATGGCGTCCACTACGACATTTTGCTGGTCGTGGCCCCCATCGTCGCCTGGACCCGCTACGCCATTCCGACCGGCCCGATCGCCGCCGGCGCGCAACAGGCCCTGCTGGCGCAGCTGCATGGGCATGTCCTGTCCAGCAAGGCCCGCAGCTCGCTGATGCCGGTGTTGGTCAGCGTGGACCAGATGCCCCGCACCTTCTCCGAAACCTGGCAATGGCTGCAGCGCCTGGGCACCCAGGCGCTGGGCGCCGAAACCGCCAAGCCCGCCTTGAACACCGAGACCGAGACGGCCAACATGCTGGCCGATACGCGCTATATCGTGGCGGCCGTCGCGGTACCCGAAGGCGAGCCGATCTTCCGCTGGCAGGAACAGCTGGGCGAAGCCGACGCCAGCCGCGACGCCTGCCAGGAACAATGGGCGGCGCAGGCCCAACCGACCCTGGCCAACCTGCTGCCGGGCTGCGGTTTCGAAGCCCTGCTGCCCGACGCCTACTATGTCAGCAACCGCGAAGCCGACCGGCGTGTGCGCCCCTTGTCCCTGCGCGCGGCGGTCAGCTGGCTCGAAGGCGCGGTCAGCCTGGAGGCCTCCCAGTTGCGGGCGGTGGTGGCCGGCTGCGGCGAAAGCCGCATCGACGAATACCGCATCGGCTTCACGGCGCGCAGCAGCAACGACGTGTACTACGGCTGCGTCTGGCCGCTGTACGGGCGTGAGGAAGACCTGCCGTCCGACGAAGGCCAGCCCGACGTGGTGGACGAGATCGCCGCGCTGCTCAAGGAATACGGCGTCACCGAAGTGCGCCGCATCCCCGGCGTGCTGCCTCCCGAGTACTGTGAAGACTGCGGCGCGCCCTACTTCCCGAATCCGCTGGGCGAATTGGTGCATGCCGAACTGCCCGAGGACGCGGAGGCCTCGCCGGCCAAGTTCCACTAGGCCACCATGCAAGCGGACATCTTCTGCCGGGTCGTCGACAACTATGGCGACATTGGCGTTTGCTGGCGCCTGGCGCGCCGGCTGGCGCACGGCCGCGGCTGGGATGTGCGCCTGTGGGTCGACGACCTGGCCAGCTTCGCCCGCATCCAGCCCGGGATTGCCACGGACAGCCCGCGCCAGCAACTGGCGGGCATCGACATCGTGCGTTGGTCCGAATCGCCGGATCCGGCGCTGGCCGCGCGGGACGTGGTGATCGAGGCATTCGCTTGCGACCCACCCGAGGCATTCCTGGAAAGCATGCGGCGCGTGCATCCGGCCTGGATCAACCTGGAATACCTGAGCGCCGAATCCTGGGTGGAAAGCTGCCATGGCCTGCCCTCGCAGCGGCCGGACGGACTGATCAAGCACTTTTTCTTTCCCGGCTTCACCCAGGCCACCGGCGGGCTGCTGCGCGAGCCGGGCCTGTCGGCCGAGCGCGACGCCCTGCAGGCATCGCCGCAAGACCAGGAAACCTTCCTGCGGTCGCTGGGCGTGCCGCAGGATCTGCTGTTGCGCCGCCGCGACGGTGCGCGCACCGTGTCCCTGTTTTGCTATCCGACTGCGCCGATCACGGCGCTGGCCGGGGCCCTGGCGGCCGACCCGCGCCCCAGTCTGCTGCTTGCCCCCGAAGGCGTAGCCCCCGGACTGGAAGCCGCCTGCGCGGCGCCGGGCGCGCCGTCGGTGGCCCGCCTGCCCTTCGTGGCGCAGCCCGATTTCGACCGGCTGCTGTGGTGCTGCGACCTGAATTTCGTGCGGGGCGAGGACTCCTTCGTCCGCGCCGCCTGGGCCGCGCGCCCGCTGGTCTGGCAGATCTATCCCCAGGACGAAAACGTGCACCTGGAGAAACTGGAAGCCTGGCTGGCACGCTATCCGGCCCCCGAAACCGCCCAGGCGCTGATCCGGGCCTGGAACCACCCGGAAACGGGCGCAACCCCTGCGGCGCTGTCCGCCGCCCTGGCGCCGGCCGCCTGGGCGGACTGGGCCGCCGCCGCGCGGGCCTGGGACGCCAGCCAGGCCGCGCTGCCGGATCTTGCCGAAAATCTGGCTGATTTTTGCGCAGACTTGGCCAAGAAACGTTAGAATAGAGAGTTTTCCGAGCGCCCTGTATTTGTCGGGCCTCAACTATGACGCCTCCCGGGGTGTGCATGAAGCCGCTGTCTGCGGCGGCTTTTTGCAAGCACGGCGAGTGCACCCATCACCCCCGGAGTTTTATCGATGAAAACCGCTCAGGAATTGCGAGTCGGCAACGTGGTCATGGTCGGCAAGGATCCCCTCGTAGTCCAGAAGGCCGAATACAACAAGTCCGGCCGTAACGCCGCTGTTGTGAAGCTGAAGTTCAAGAACCTGTTGACCGCCTCGGCCAGCGAATCGGTCTACAAGGCCGACGAAAAGTTCGAAGTCGTCCAGCTCGACCGCAAGGAGTGCACCTACTCCTACTTCGGCGACCCGATGTACGTCTTCATGGACGAAGAGTACAACCAGTACGAAATCGAAGCCGAAAGCATGGGCGATGCCCTGAACTACCTGGAAGAAGCGATGCCCGTGGAAGTGGTCTTCTACGACGGCCGCGCCATTTCGGTTGAACTGCCCACGACCCTCGTGCGCGAAATCACCTACACCGAACCCGCCGTGCGTGGCGATACCTCGGGCAAGGTGACCAAGCCCGCCAAGATCAACACCGGCTACGAACTGAACGTGCCGCTGTTCTGCGCCATCGGCGACAAGATCGAAATCGACACCCGCACGAACGAATACCGCAGCCGCGTCAACAACTGATCCGGCAAGCAGGCAAGAAAAAGCCAGACCTTCGGGTCTGGCTTTTTTATTGCCGCAGCGCGCTGGCGTTACTGCAGCCGCTCGTCGTCCAGGAAATCCGGCACCGCCATGACGTCGATGCCATCCTCGGCCAGCGATTCGCGTTCTTCCGGCGTGGCCGTGCCGCGGATCGGGCGGTCGTCGGCATCGCCTTCGTGGATGCGGCGCGCCTCCTCGGCGAAGCGCGGTCCGACGTTTTCGGTGTTGCGCAGCAAGGCGCGCACCTGGCGCATGACGACCGCCTGCAATGCGGCCATTTTTTCCGCGTCGGAGGCATTGGCCGGCAGTTGGGGCTGGGCGGCGGGCGCGTGCAGATGGGCGACGTTCAGGCGCGGCGCGGACAGCCGCTTGGTGATGCTGGCCGAACCGCAAACCGGGCACGTGACGAGGCCACGCGCCTGTTGCGCGTCATAGTCTTCGTGCGAACCGAACCAGCCCTCGAAAATGTGGCTGTGTTCGCACTGGAGGTCGAAAACTTTAAGTGCCATGGCGTCTATATGGGGTGCAACTCCCAGAATACAAGAAAGCGCCGGCGACAGGCGCTTAGCCCCTGCGAGCGCAACACCTATTCCCGGCCGGCCAGCACAAAGCGGGCCCGCAGGCCCGCTTCTGCGCATGCCCGAAGGCTACTTGCCGCGGTTCTGGGCCGCCGGGTTCCCTACTTGCGCCTGCTGCGCCTGCAAGGCGTCGATCTGGCGTTGCAGATCGCGCAGCTGCTGGCGCACGTCCTTCTGCTGGTCGGCCAGCGCCGTGGCTTCCTGGCGCGACTGCTCCTGGCGCGCAGCGACCTGCTCTTCCTGCTGCAGGCGCACCGCGCGATCGGCCTGCAGGGTGCTCAGTTCGGCGCTGCGGCTGGCCAGCAGCTTCTCGGCGTGCGCGTACTCGGCCTGCATCTTGATGCGCTTGATATCCACCTCGGCCAGTTCGGCGGATTGGGCGACGAAGGCGCGGTAGGTAGCTTCGGCCTGCTTGTCCGACTTGGTCTTCACCACGCGCCAGAAGTCCTTTTGCTGGAACAAGGCGACGTAATAGGTCAGGTCGTCCGGCTTGAACAGCAGGCTGGCGCCGTAGGTGCCGTTGTAGGCCGTGCGCAGCTCCGACACCTGGCGGCTTTGGATCAGGCTTTGCAGCTCCGACAGCGTGGATGCGGGACGCGCGGCAGGCGGCGGCGCGGGGGGAGTCACGGGCGTGGAAGCCGCCTGCGTGTCCTCGACCTGTTTAACCGTGGCCCGGGGCGCTTCGGATTGTGCGCTGGCGCAAGCGGCCAGGCCGGACAGGGCCGTGCCCAGCAGCGCCATGCGGACGGCGCCACGGATAATCTGGACGTTCATGCCTTCCCCAAAAAAATCGTTGCGGAACTATAGCAATTTATTTCGGCCGGGACAGATACGCTTACATGCGCCGGCCGCGCGACTGTCGCCCCCTACGGGGCATTCCCTATTGCGTGTTCACATCGCCGTCTCGGCAATGCCATCGGCAGGCTCGCCCTGACCTGCTCCCAGCTGCAGCTTGCGCATTTTTTCCCACAACACCTTGCGGCTGATGCCCAGCGTGTGGGCGGTATCCTGGCGGCGCCAGCCATTGGCGTCCAGCGCCGCCAGCACACGTTCGCGTTCGGCGCGCTCGGCGTCGGTGAAAGCGGCGGGCTCGGCCCGCGCGGCGGCCGAAGCGGCGGCCGAAGCGACGGCCGAGCGCAGCGGCTCGGCCAATTGGTCGAAGATGCGTTCGATGCGCGCCTGGTCCCAGACCTGGCGCTGGCGCCGCACAATCGCGACGCGCTCAGCCACGTTGGACAGTTCACGCACATTGCCCTCGTAGCGCGTGCGCGAGACGCGTTCCAGCAGCCACGGCGGCGGTTCGTCCTCCACGCCCAGGCGTTGCAGCAAGGCGCGGAAGATCGCCGCCTTTTCCTGCGGGCCGCGCTGTTCCAGGTTGGGAATGCGCAGTTCGATCACCGCCAGCCGGTAGTACAGGTCCGCGCGGAACTCGTCTTGCCCCACCAGCACGCGCAAATCCTTGTTGGTCGCGGCGACCAGGCGGAAGTCCACCGGCACTTCCACGGTCGAGCCCAGCCGCGTCACCGTGTTCTGCTCCAGGACCCGCAAGAGCTTGACCTGCTGGTACAGCGGCAGGTCGCCGATTTCGTCCAGGAACAGCGTGCCGCCGTTGGCCTGCTCGAAATACCCCTTGTGCGCGCCGATCGCGCCGGTGAACGCGCCCTTGGCATGGCCGAAGAAATGCGCCTCGAACAGACCCTCGGGGATGGCGCCGCAGTTGACTGCAACAAAGGGGCCGTCGAACCAGGCGGCCTGCTCATGCAACAGGCGTGCGATGCGTTCCTTGCCCACGCCGGTTTCACCATGGATCAGCACGTTGCTGCGGCAGTCGGCGTACATGTCGGCTTCCGCCAGCAGATCCTGCATGGTCGCGGAAACGGCGATCAGCGGCTGCTCGCGCCGAGGCGCGGCGCGGTTGAGCTGGTTCAGCGTGCCCAGCAGCTCATACAGCAGCTTGCGCAGGTCCGCGGTGGTGAAGGTCAGCGGCAGCGTGTAGGAGTATTCCGGCGGGTAGTAGCGCGGATCGCGTCCGCGCGCCTCTGCGGCCACCCAGATGACCGGCAGACCTTGCGCCGCCAGCCAGTCGTAGCCGCTGAAGCGCTTGTCGCCCATCACCGACACCGACACCAGGGCCACGGCCGGCCGCGCCAGGTCACGCGGCGGCGGAAACGCGGTGCCGGCGTCCGCGCGTAGCAGCGACACGTCCATGCCCGCCAGGCAACGTTCGGCGCGGCTGGCAATGTCGGAGGTGCCTTCCCAGACGTACACGTCGAATTCTTCGCGCGCGAAATTCTGGCTCATCGCTTGGACCATGCGGGAATGGAAGAGATAGGGGTCACGGGCTTCATCGTCAATACACCAGGCGGGGTTTGCCGCAATCCACGGAAATCAGCGATACGTCGGTCTGCCCCACGCTCAGGCCCAGCGCATTGAGCAGCTGCTGCAGCACCACGGACAACGAACTCAGCAAGGGATCCAGCAGCACCATGACGACCGACAGCACGCCGCCTACCTGCCCGCTGCCGTTCAAGGCCAGCGTGCCGACCGCGTTGACACGGCACTGCCGGATCGCGTCGGGCACCAGCGCCAGGGCGCAGGTCACATCGCTGAGCGGGGCAAACAAGAGCGAATTCAGGATGCCGCCGACCAGTTGCAGCGTACCGCCCAATACCCCCGTCAAGCCGCCCGTGGTCAGGCGCGTGCCGAGCTGGTCCATCGCCGTCTTGGACCACTGCATGTCATTGACGACCTTGGAGATGGTCTTGCCAGCGTTGTTCTTGTCTCCGCCCACCAACTGCGTCGCCAGATCGGTGCGCTGCTTTTCTGTCAGCGGCGTGCCGTTGTTGAACAAGTCCCCCAGGATGCCTCCGATCAGCGCGTCCGTCAGGTTGCCGGCCAGTTTGGAGAGGTCCAGGTTGGTGGCATTGACGGTGGCGGTGGCGTTGGGCGATGGCGGCGCGGTCAGCGTCACCGACACGGGCGCGGAGGAACTGAACACCGGCAACGTGACCCGGGCGCTGAGCGGCAGTATGCCCAGCACGTTCAGTACCTGATAGCGGTCGACGGAGCCGAATGCGCTGGGTTCACAGCGGTTCGTGAGCGATTGGAAGTTTTTGGATTTGATGTCGGTATTGGACTCCATGCCCGGAAAGCGTCCCAGGCAGACGCTGGCCGCGGCCGACGTCACGTCGATCACCGCCTGGTTTTCGGCCAAGGGGGCCTCGCACAGTTTGCGCAGCGTACCCGTTGATTGCGCCACGTCGATGATGATGGGCAGATCGACCTTGGTGTTCAGGGTGTTGGCCAGCAAGGGGCCGACCAGCGGGATGTTGCTGGTGTTGATGCGCAGATACACGCGGATGCCGGCGCTGACGGCCTGCACGCCCACGCCGCCGACAGCCACTGCAGGCGGTTCGACGATGCGCACCCCCGCATCCAGGCCCAGCAGCGGCACGCTCAGCCCCAGATTGATCAGATTGCTGCCATTGGCGATGACCAGCCCGGTCTCCAGGATGTTGAGCGCATTGACCTGGGCCTGCAAGGCGGCGCTGGGGTCGCCGCCCACCACGTCCAGATTCAGCACCCCGCCGTCTCCGAACAGCTTCACAGGCAGGTTCAGCGGCATCAGGTCCAACACCGTATTGATGGCTGCGCTCAGCAGCCCGACATCGGCGTTGGCGGTTCTCTGCTTGTCGATGAGGCTCAGCGTGGCGTGCAGGAGCTGACCCAGGGTCAGGTTGCTCAGCGCCGTCAATTGCTCGGGCGTGCCCACGCCCGCCGCCACCGACAGCGGCAGGCCCAGCGCTTCCAGCAGGCCGGCCGGGGTGATGCCGACATTGGCCAGGCCGGCGGCGTCCAGCACGTCCAGCTGCGTGGGCGACGCCCCCGCCGTGGCCAGCAGCTGCGACAGCAGGCCGCCGCGTTCCAGGCGCAATAGCCGCGATCCCACCGAGAAGGCTGCCACAGGCTGCGTGTTGGTCGCCACCGCCGCGACCGACGCCGTGACGCCGCCCACGCCGGGGATGAGATTGGCCAGCTGCTTGCGCGCCGCCACCCGCACGGCGTTATAAGCCTGCCCGCCGGCCGCATCGAAGACGTGCATGCCGGAGGGGTCGGAACGCGTCGGATCCCATACCTTGCATTCCACCGTGAAATCGGCGGCCGTGAACGCGTCCAGGATGTTCGGCACATTGGCCAGCGCGGAAGCCCGGCCGGCGGCGGCGGCCCGGGTGCAATCCGCACTGGAGCCCAGGCTCAGCACCTGGACTGCCGACAGCGCCGCCAGGTCCGCCGCCTTCTGCATTTCGCGCTTCATGTAGAAGCCGTAGCCGAGCTGCAGCACGCCGAGCAGCACCACCCCCACCATCACCGCGAAGACGACGGCGACGGTCATGCTGCCGCGTTGCCGCGACGGCGGGGAAGGATGTGGACGGCCGGCAGACATGCTCTTGCGACTCCATACCCGCACGCGGCGGGGAACAGCAACGCTCCGAACCTATTGGACGTTGGGGATTTCCACATTCCGGTCGAACCACACGGGAATGGGATGCTTGAAGCTCTCCAGGTAGCGGTTCCAGGCCGCCGTGGACACCGGCCCCAGCACGGGCAAGGCGTTGCCAGCGCGCCGCCCGTCGGCCTGCGCCGCCAGCAGGCCGCGCGTCACGTCGCCAAAGCCCTCTTGCGCCGCCGGCGCGGCGGCAGGCGCTTGCGGCAGCGGCGTCTGCACCTGCTGCACCACGGCCCGCTCCGGCATGGAGGCCGCGGACGCGGGTTCCGGCGCCAACGCGGCGGCGGGCGCCTGGGCGGGCGGCGCGCTGCTCGCGGCGCCCGACATGCTGCCCGTCAGCGGCGCATTGGATTGCGCCAGGGCGGCCGCGGGCGCCTGCGCCGCAAGCGCGCAGGCCAGGATGAACAAGGCGTGATGGGTCGATGGGGACATGGCAGTCTTCCTTAAAACGGAGTTAGCGCACGATGGGCCCGTTGCCCAGGCCGTCCATCAAGGGGCTCATCAACGGCATGACGGCCTGTTCGCCGCTGGACACCCGGGTGGCAGGCGCAAGGGAAGCGCCCGGCGCCGGGGCCAACTGGCCGCGGATCTCGGCGGCCAGGCGCAGAATCTGTCCGCGCGCCTCTTCGCCCAGCTGCGCCCGCTCCATCAGGCGCTGGGCCTTGAGCGGATCCCCCTCCACCAGCAGCAGCACCGCCAGGTTCGCCAGCACCTTGCCGCTTTCCGGCGTCAATTCGGCCGCCTGCCCCAAGGGCACGCGCGCGCCCGCCGGATCGCCCGCGCGCAGACGCGCATAGCCCAGGTCGCCCAGGATGCGCGCGTCCATGGGCGCCAGCTTGGCCGCCCGCGAGAAGTAATCGGCCGCCTGATCGAACTGCCCGCGCGAACCGGCGATCAGGCCCAGGCCATGCCAGCCCTCGGCCGCCTGGTCGGTGGCGGTCAGCGCGCGATAGGCCTGTTCGCTCAGCGCCGCCTGCCCGGTCTGGCGCAGCGCCTCGGCGCGCAGCACGGCCACGCGCGCGTCATTGCCGTACTTCTGCTGATAGCCGTCGATGTAGGCGAGCGACGCGAAATAGCGTTCCTGGCGTTGCGACTCGACGATCATGGACAGCATCATCTCGGGTTCCTTGGGCCGGCTCTTGCTCTGGGCCTCGTCTTCTTTCTGCCGCAGCAGCGCCTGTTCCTGCTGTTGTTGCTGGATCAGTTGCCAGGCGGATTCCGCGTTGTTGGTCTTGCATCCGCTCAAACCCGCGCCCGCCGCCAGCACCGTGGCGACGAGCGCCCAGCGCCATGCGCGCGAGCTGTTTTCCGTTGCGCCGTTCATTACATCCCCCCCATGCGCGACAAGCCGCGCAACACCGCGATAAAACCGGCCCCGCCCGTCACGATCAACAGCGCGGGCAATAGCGTCACGATCATGACCCCGGTCATCTTGACCGTGGTCTTGCCCACCTTCTCCTTCAGCTCCAGGCGCCGCTTGTCGCGCAGGCGTTCGCCGAAGCGGTTCAAGGGCTCCTGCACCGCGCCGCCGTGCTGGTCCACCTGCGCGATCAGGCGGCAGATGGCGGACAGGTCGTCGTTGTCGAAACCCGTGGCCATCCTGGCCAGCGATTGTTCGCGCGTGCGGCCACGCACATAGAGTTCGGACGCCAGCCGCAATTCGAATGACAGCACCGGCAGCACCTGGCCGAACTCCTTGACCAGCACCTGCAGGCTCTGGTCGATCGACAGGCCCACGCCCTGCAACAGGCGCAGCAGGTCGATCAGCAAGGGCAGCTCATCGGCCGCCTGCCGGCGGCGGCGCGCCAGGCGCCGCTGCACGATCCATTTGGGCAGCATGTAGCCGACCGCGAAAGCCACGAAGGCCGCGACCAAGGCGCCCAGCGGCATATCCGGCAGATGCTTGTGCCAGTCCAGCACGACCGCCGCCACGGGCAGCAGAATCGCCAGGCCGAACCGGATCAGGACGAAGCGCGAGCGCGCGGTGCCGGGGTCGACATAGCCAGCCATGTCCACCAGCTTGCGGTCCTCGGCGGCCAACAGGGCGTCGGCCAGCCGGCCCTCGCTCAGGCGCTTGCCGAACGTGTCGGCCGCCCGCGCGGCCGCCGCCAGCCTGCCCTGCCCGCCTTCGTTGCGCGCGGCCACCGGCGCCTTCGCGCCGTCGCGCGCGGCCAGCGCCTGATCCACCACCTGACGGCTGCGGCCCTGGCTGCGCAGGCGCCGCGCCATGCCCAGGCCCAGCACCACCAGGCCGGCCGCCACCAGCATCAGCGCCATCGCCAGCACGGTGGAAGCGTTCCAGGATTGCAGGATGTGCATGCGCCCCCCCCCGGTCAGATGGCCTTGGCCATGCGATAGAGCCAATAGCAGCCGCCGATCTGCAGGCAGACCGCGGTCAGCAGCATCCTGAAGCCTTGCGGGTCTTGCCACAGCCCCATGAACAGGTTGTTGTTGGCGACGATGATGAAGCCCGCGATGCCCACGGGCAGCAAGGCCAGGATCCAGGCCGACAAGCGGACCTCGGCCGAGCTGGCGGTCAGTTCATTGCGCGCCTGCGCCACGTCGCGCATGAAGGCTGCCATGCGTTCCAGCACCTGGTCGCTGCGGCCGCCAAACCGCAGGGCCAGCGACACCACCGCCGCCACCATGTACAGCTCCTTCAACCCATACAGGCGCGACACGTGCGCCAAGGCCGCGTCCAGCTCCTTGGAGCGGCTCAGGCTGGCCGCCGTCTCCACCACTTCGCGCAAGGGCTCGTCGGCTGCTGCGGCGGCGGTCTGGAAGGCGGCGCCCATGCTGTTGCCGATGGTAAGCAGGCGCACGATGTTGTCCAGGAACGCAGGCAGCTGCGAGATCATGCGCCGCTGGCGCTTGTCGGCCCGCAGCCACAGCAGGAAGTAGGCGAACACGGCCAGCAGCAGGAAGCTCACTGCGCCGGAAAGCGCCCCCAGGAAGATCCACGCCAGCGCCGCGCCGACCACGACGGGAAGCGCGATGCGCACATACAAGCCCGCGCTTTGCCGCAGGCCGGCCAGGCGCAGCAAGCGGTCCCAGCCGGAAAACCCGCTGCGGAACTGACGCGAGCTCTCGGCGAAAGGCGCGTCGGCGGCGGCCGCGTCGCGGCCCCGCTGCAACTGGCTTTCCAGA
Organism: Achromobacter sp. Marseille-Q4954; assembly: GCF_943737025.1. Classification (NCBI taxonomy): domain Bacteria; kingdom Pseudomonadati; phylum Pseudomonadota; class Betaproteobacteria; order Burkholderiales; family Alcaligenaceae; genus Achromobacter; species Achromobacter sp. Marseille-Q4954. The sequence goes on along the minus strand of NZ_CALSFQ010000005.1, from coordinate 165,646 downwards.
AAGGCGGAGCTGGCCGCCCGGCGAGCGCTGCGGTCGGCGTGGCGCCACAGCAGCGCCGCCGCGATGGCCAGCACCGCGGCCAGGCTTGCAAGGACCAGGGCTTCGGGCATCAGCGCCTCCTGCTCCAGAATCCGCCGCTCCCGCCATCGCGGTCGTCCGGCGGGTTGTCGTTGGCGCGCGCCTCGTTGCGCAGCTTGGCCAGCTTGGGCGTGTGAGGATGGATGCCCAGCCAGTTCCAGCGATCCTTCTCCTCGCCGTCCGGCGTCGCATAGGATTCGTGGCGATAGAGTTCCTGCGTGGAGATCACGTTGTCGCCCATGCCAGTGATCTCGGTCACCGACAGCACACGGCGCTTGCCGTTGGACAGGCGGCCGATCTGTACGATGAAGTCCAGCGCGCTGGCGATCTGCCTGCGCAAGCTGTCCTCGCTGCCCTGGAAGCCGGCGAATCCGGCCAGCATCTCGATCCGGTACAGGCATTCGCGCGGGGAGTTCGCGTGGATGGTCGCCATGGAACCCTCGTGCCCGGTGTTCATGGCCTGCAGCATGTCCATGACCTCGGCGCCGCGCACTTCGCCCACCACCACGCGGTCCGGCCGCATGCGCAGGCTGTTGCGGATCAGCTCGCGGATGCTGACCGCGCCGCTGCCGTCAAAACCGCCCTGGCGCGACTCCAGCCGCACCACGTGAGGATGGTTGAGCGACAGTTCGGCGGTGTCCTCGACCGTTACCACACGCTCCGTTTCCGGGATGAAGAACGCCAGCGCGTTCAGCAGCGAGGTCTTGCCCGAGCTGGTGCCGCCGGACACCAGGATATTGCAGCGGTTCTTCACCGCCTCGTTCAGCAGCCTGTAGATCTCTTCGTCGAAGCTGCCCAGGGTCAGCAGGTCCGCGGGTTTGAGCGGATCCTGGCGGAACTTGCGGATCGACACCATGGGGCCGTCCACCGCCAACGGTTCGATCACCACGTTCAGGCGGCCGCCGTCGGGCAGGCGCGCGTCCACCATGGGGCTGGACTCGTCGAGCCGCCGGCCGATCGGGGCCAGGATGCGGCGCACGATGCGCAGCACGTGCTGGTTGTCGGTGAAGCGCAGCGTCTCGCGGGCCAGCACGCCGCGCCGCGAAACGAAGACATTGTCATAGCCGTTGATCAGGATATCCTCCACGGCCGGGTCCGCCAGCAGATCCTCCAGGGGACCCAGGCCGGCCAGTTCCTTGGTCAGCGCTTCGGCAATGGCGCGCATTTCCCCTTCGTTGATCGGCACCCGGCGCAGGCGCACGAAGCTCGCGACCTCGATGTCCACGAATTCCTGGATCGCCGACCTGGCCCAGCGGCCGAACTCCGCGCCCAGTTCTTCGATGCGGGACAGCAGGTGCTCGTAGGCCGCCGTCTTCACTTCCTGGTAGCGGTCCGACGCCGAAAAGCCTTTGTCGCCATCGCCGCCGAACTCTATCGTCGCTGTCATGATCATGTCGGATCCCGTAGCCGTCCGTCTGTCTGTCCGTCAACCGACCACCATGCGGCGGTGCACGCCTGGCAGCCAGGTGGCCAGCCAGCCTGCCCGCCCGCCAGGCGCGTTCTCTTCGGCGCACAGGCGTTCCGCCAGCGCCTGCACCGCCCGCACGTAGACATCGCGTTCGGCCTCTTCGTGCAGCAGATGGCCGCGGTTCGTGCACACCATCAGCGGCAGCGTGCGGTCCGGCAGCGTGCCCACCAGTTCCAGCTGGAAGCGTTCGGCGATCTGCTGCGCCGTCATGCCGTAGCGTTCGTCATAACGGTTGACGATCAGGCCCAGGCTGCGCCGGTCCACGTGCTGTTGTTCCAGCTCCTGCAGCACACCGGCCAGCGACACCAACGCGCCGACGCTCTGGTCGGTCACGATCCAATTCAGCTGCGAGGCGCGCGCCAACCCCGACACGAATTCAGGGTTGCTGAAACCGCCGGCATCGGCCACCACGACCGAGAAGTGCTGGCGCATGCGCTCGAACACCAGCAGCGAATCCGACTGCGACACGTCGCGCATCTGGCCCAGATCGCGCGGCAGCGACAGCACGCTCAAGCCGTTGGCCGTATGCGCCATGGCCGACCCCAGCAGCGTCGAGTCGAGGCGGCGCAGGTTGCGGGCCGCCTCGGCGAAATCGAAGTCGCCGCCGATGTTCAGGTAGAGCTGGCAATCGCCTATGGGCCAGCCCAGGTCCATCAACGCAACGCGGCTGGACAGGGGTAGCGGTTCGCCGGCGGGCTTGGGCGTCTTGGCGCCGCTCGTGGCTGCGCGCTGGCCGTGCGCGAACTTCAAGCGGTCCTGCACCATCCCCGCCATATGCACGGCCAAGGTGCTGGTCCCCACGCCGGGCCGCGCGCCCAGCAGCACGACGCTGCGGCGCGTGCCGTCCATGCGGCCGTCGGATGGCCGGTCGAGCAGGCGCAGCACCACCTCCTTGATCTCCTGCGGCGCCACCGAAGGATCGACGAAATCGCTGACGCCTGCCCGCAAGGCGGCGATCGCCCCCTCCGGCTGGCTCAGGAAGCCGACCGCCACGCGCGGCAACGTCGGCGCGATGCGGGCCAGCAAGCGCGCCAGTTCGGCGGACTTGAACAGTTTGCCGGGTTCGTCGTCGCTCAGTGTGAAGTCCAGGAACACCACCTGCGGCGCAATCTCCGTCAGGCGCCGCGCCAATTCCTCGATGCGCGGCGCTTCCTGGGTCAGCATCCCCAGGTCGCCCAAGGCCTGTCCCAACTGTGCGGCAACCGCGTTGCCCTGGGAGCAGAACAGGAACCGCGTGCCATTTTGCAGGCCCACCCATTCGCTGGCATGTGTCTTCATATTGCTCACCGTGAAAAGCCCGGCATCTGCTGGCCGCCCACCGGGCCGGTCAGGTAATAGCCCCAAGCATTGAACGCCGTATCCGTTTGCTCCTGCTTGGCTCCCGGCAGCGGCAGGGCCACGCCGCGCGCGATGGGGCGCACCAGGCGCGGCGTCACGACGATGACCAGCTCGGTGTCCTCTTGGGAATAGTCGACGCTGCGGAAAAAGGAGCCGATGATGGGCAGGTCGCCCAGCATGGGCACCTTGTTGACCATGGCCTTGGTCTGGCGCGATACCAGGCCGCTGATCACGAAGCTTTCGCCATCGCCCAGTTCCACCGTGGTGTCGGCGCGGCGCGTGCGCAGGGCGGGAATGATGGTGCTGGTATCCGCGCTGGTATTGATGGCGATGCCGTTGGTGTAGTCGAGTTCGCTGGCCTCGGGTGCGACCTTCAGCGAGATGCGGTCGCGCGACAGCACCGTGGGCGTGACGGTCAGGCCGATGCCAAAGGGCTTGAAGGTCACGTTGACCGTCCCCAGGCCGCCGGCCTGCGGAATCGGCAATTCGCCGCCAGCCAGGAAGCTGGCGCTCTGCCCCGTCAAGGCCACCAGGGTCGGCTCGGCCAGGACACGGGCCATGCCGTTGGTTTGCAGCAGCCGCAGCCGCGCCGAAAAATTGTTGGAGTCGTAAAACAGCGAAAAGCCGGATGCCAGCGCGCCGCCCAGGCTGGCCGGCATGGTGGAGCTGCCGCCGCTCCAGGGGCCGTTGCTGGCCGTGAAGCTGATGCCGGCCGCCTTCATCACCGAACGCGACACTTCCACGACCTTCACTTCCACCTGCACCACCCCGCCGCTGCCGGCGGTGGACATGTCCACCACGTTTTTTTCCCCGCCGACGGCGGATGCCGCCATGGTGGCCGACGCGATCTGCCCCAGCTGCGATTCGGCGTGTCCCGACACCACGGCATGGCCGTCGGCGATGTCCACGTTGGCGCCGCCGCCCAGGCCGCGGCTCGCCAAGGCGCCCTGCACGCTGCCGCCGACGCGGACGTTCCATATCTGCGGCGTCGCATTGTTGCCGATCCATACCTGCAGTTGCGTGGTGCCGGCTTTCTTGCCATAGAGCAGCACCGAGCCCGCGCGCTTGCCGGAGGCGGGCAATACCTTCACGTCCGCCACATCCGGGTCGCCGATGGCGATGCGCGTGGGCGCGCCGCCATCCAGCATGAGAGTCTGCTGCCCCTTCACCGCCATCGAGATGTCGCGGACCGGCGCGCTCGCCCCGGCCGCGGGCGCCGCGATCTGAGCCAGGCTGAGACCTGCGTGCGCCATCGCCGCCGCAGCCGACAGCAGGCAGATCATGGTGGTGCGCTGATGTTTCTTCATAGTGCTGGACCCGATGATGGAATAAGTCCGGCTGCGGTCAGCGCCTGGTCCGCCCGCAGCCCCGTTCAATAGCGCACGCGCTCGGATTTCTCTCCTCGGATGATTTCCACTGTCCGGCCGCCGCCGGAACCCTGGGGCCGGGTGGCGGCGCGGGTGGCGGGCGCCAACGCCGCGGCCGTCGTGCCATCCAGTTGCACCAGGCTCTCGCCGGCATAGGCGCGGTTCGGTCCCGTCAGCAGCGACTCGCGCTGCGCGGGGGTCAGGTCGGTGCGCACCGGCAGCACCGTGCCGCGCTGGGCGAACAACTGCGCATCGGGCATGCTGTCGTCGCCCACCGGGCGCAAGGCCAACTGCAGGCGGCCGGCGCGGCTGGCCAGCATCAGCTCATTGACGCGTTCGACCGGCACGGCCAGCACCGCGGTGCGCGCCGGCTGACCAGGACCGCCTTGCTGCAGCGCCGACTTTTCATCCGGGCCTTCCACCGTAGCCCTGCCATACGCCAGCACGCGCACCTGCGACTGCAGCAGGCGGGCCTGGCCGACGGCGACTTCAGCGCTTTTTTCGATCATGAAGAACACGTCCACCATGTCGCCAGGGACGATACGATTGCCGCCGCCGATCACTTCGTCCACCGCGATGGCGACGGCGCGCTCGCCCGGCTTGAGCTGGCGCGCCAGGCCTTGCGTCAGCAGGCTGGGCAAAATCGGATCGCCCGCGGCGATGTCGACCTTCGTCACCGCGCCCTCCAGCGGCGCGACGTCGGCAAACCCGCCGGACAGCGCGACCTGCCACTGCGCCACCGTCAGCATTCTTGCGCCGTCGATGCGCGAACCGGCCGGGATCGGCTCTCGGGCCACCACCACCGGATGGAGTTTTGGCGGTTCCGCGGGCGCCGCCGCGACAGGCGCAGGCGTCACGCTGGGCGGAGGACTCGCGGGCGCCGAGGCCAGCCGCCAGGCCACGAAGGCCAGCACCAGGCCCGCCACCAGCAACATGCCCGCGATGATCTTGCTCAGACTGCTCATGGTGTCCCCTGCGATATCTGCACGACAGCCTGCGAATGCAATCTGTTGGGTATCCAGTTCCGGTTCGCGCCCGGCAATGCCGTGATCAGCCCCCGCACGGTCTCCAATAGCGGCCAGGACTGCGTGTTGTAGGTCATGGCGACAGTGGCGCAATCGGCCGGCCTGCCGCCTGCCCCCGTCCACGCACAGGGCGCGCGCGTGGCGCTGCACAGCACCGCGGAGCCGGCCGAAAACGTACCCATCGCCGCCAGACAGGCCGCGGCAGGCACATCGGCCTGACCACTGAAGCGGGCATAGACGGCCGCGCGCGCGCCATCGGCCGCGGCGGCGGCCAACTGCTGCTGCATCCAGAACAGCGCGCCGAACCCGACCACGCCGCAAATAAAGAGCAGCAGCAGGGTGAGCGTCAACGAAAACTCCAACGCCGCGATGCCGCGCTGGCGCTTGCGTGGCGTCTGGCCCCCAGGGCGTTGCGCATGGGCTCGCATCTCAGCCTCCCCCGCCCAAGGCATTGCCCAGATGCACCGTGGCGCGCGCGCTCAGCACGCTGGAGGCCGGCATCAGCGCCGCCTGCAGGAGCGGCACCGAAGGGATGAGCGGATGGGCGCCATATGCGTAGGACACGTAGACTTCGATCTGATCCTGCGCCAGGGGCATGCCGCTGCAGGCGCCGCCGGCCGCGCTGCTGAGCGCGCCCGCGCTGCCGCAGACCGCCACCTGGACCGGCGCGGCGGACATCGTGCTGATCCACTCCGCCTGGTACAGCGCCGAATCGCGGCCGGCGTTGGCCCGCGCCGTCAGCGACGCGGAACCCGCCTGCCACTGCAGCACCTTGCGGGCGCCATCCTGTGCGGCCAAGGTCACGGAATGCTGCGCGGCGACCACCAGGGAATACGTCAGGATCCCGTAAAACACCAGGAAGAACACCACGAATACCAAGGCGAACTCCACGGAATAAGAACCGCGATGCCGGCGGCGAGCCCCAGATACGCGGCATAGGGAATCTGGCGCGCCCGGTTGCTCAACGCCCAGACCCGGGACACCGCCAGATACAGCAGGCCATGCAAGCCGGCCAGCACGCTGGCCAGCGCCAGCGTCGCCATCAGCGGCGCGAAGCCCAGCAGCAGTCCGAGCACGGCAATGGCCTTGATATCCCCCGCCCCCATGAGACGCCTGCGCCACAGCGGCAGGAACGGCGCCGCGGCCAAAAAACCGGCCAGCGCCATCAACCATCCCGACCATCGCGGCGGATAGGCCCAGCCGGGCGCCAGCAAGGCTGCCAGCAGCCATAGCAATTGGCCCGCAAGTCCCGCGATGATCAGCCGGTTGGGGACGCGGCGATAGCGCAGATCGGCGTGGATCAGCGCCAGAATCCAGCATGCGAACAACAGCCACCACAGCACTACCCCTGGATACAAGGCTGGACCTTCTGAAAAAACGGATACGACGATGGGCGCGCCCGATAGGCGCGGACTCCTTCAATCAAGTGATGCCATGTTGCGGGTACGCGCCGCGGCGGCCGGGAACACGCCGCCGCCACGGCGCGGACGGGTTGCGGCTCAGGTCGGAGGCGGGGTAGTGGTACCGGTCTTGGCGTTGTCCAGCTTGGTGCCAAGTTCCTCGAACATGCCCTTCAAGGACCCGGTAAACGCCCCCACCGCGACAATGAGGGCTACCGCCACCATTCCCGCGATCAGCCCGTACTCCAGGGCGGTGATGCCGTCTTCGTCATTCCAGAACTGCGCAAGTGTCGCTTTCATGTCGAGCTCCATGGGTCTCGATTGATGACTGGGGCCGCTCTTCAATGTTCTTCAAGAAGCAGAGCCCCCTAAAGCCTGGAACCGCCCGCGCGCCGCTGTGATTCCCGCGGCGCGCGTCCAGGGTCCAGCTAACCCGGCCCCGGCGTGGCTCCGGGCAATCTGTCCGTAGCCGCGCCAGGGGCCGATTCAATGATCGAGTCGATGCGCTGCGCCGTGCGCGCGCGAAAGCGTTCGGAAGCGCGCTGCAAGTGCCAGCGCATGAGGAACAAGGTGACGATCGAGAGCGCGAAAGCGATGTAAGGCAGCTTGGCGCCGCCGATATGCAGGCCGACGGCGTCGTTCTGTGTTGTGCAGATGACCGCGCCGGCTGCGGCGCCGGTGTAATGCATGCCGCAAACCGCGATGGCCATCAACACCGCCGCGCCGATGCGCTGGCGTTCATTCTGGGTATTGAAGGCAAGCCACAGGGCCGCGGTAGCCGCGATGACGGCGATCAGCACCGACAAGACAACCAGCGGCAGGTTCCAGAGCAATACTGCCGGCATGCGCGCCGCGCTCATGCCGACATAATGCATGGAGGCCACGCCAAACCCCGCGGCGCAGCCACCGACCAGGCATCGCAGAAAGGTAAAGCGTTCACGGCCGACATACCAGAACGCCCAGCCGGAAAACCCTGCGGCAACCACGAAACTGAGTATCGTCAGGCCGACCTGGTAACCCACTTCGAATGGCAGGTTCTGCGCCAGCATGCCGATGAAATGCATGCTCCAGATACCCACGCCGCCCATCGCAACCGCGCCGATGACGATATAGCCGATGCGGATTTCGCCGTCCTGGGTTTCTGCCCGGATACCGGCCGCAGCCAGCAGGGCCACATACGAACCCAACGCGGCAATCAGGAACGAAAGCGCGACCAGACCGCCGTTGAAGGAAAGCGGAACGACATCGCCCGGGCTCATGGATGCCCCGCTTGTGGCGAGCCATGGCGGCAATACGCGGCCGCCAGGCAGTTGCAGCAATTCTTGCGGTAATCCCCAGCCATCTTCACCTCCGGGCGGGCCCACACATTTTGCGTATTTTTGATACGTATCTTTAGTTTATATATTGCCAAATCATACACATCAGGGTTTTCACTGAATTTCGCTATATTGCGACATAAGATGTGTAACGAACACTCCTAAGTTTTCGAAAACATTATTAAAACCTGCTGAACGGCGGTTATCTTGGCCTGAAAATAGTTTCCGCAACCCAAGAATATTTCGAAATAATATCAATGCGATGAGTCCGGGGAGGCGGAATTTGAAATTATTTGTCATTCTGCCGGTAATGCTGGCACCATATGCGCACCGGCAAATGCAACTTTTTCCTAACACTGTTGCAGGCCTTTTCCATCCGATACTCAACCGGGATCGGCTATCCGTTCAGAAACGCCAGCGGAAATGAGAGACGAAAAAGGCAAGAGACGCATGTTTCCGGCGAGTCCGCTTTGCCTCGCCCTCTTGTGCATGATGGCGGCCGGCTCTCAGGCCAGGGCGGAAGGCCCGCTACGCGGCAATCCGGTGGACGCCATGCCGCGGCTGGAGCGTCCGCCCTCGGCGACGCAACCCCCGCCCTACGTCCAGACGGCAACGCCGGAACAACTGGCCTTGCAGGCCCGGCTGGCTCAACGCATCGTGCCGCGCAATTTCGACGTCAGCGGCGTGCGCGCCATTCCATTCGAGGAAGTATCCGGACTGCTCAGCCCGCTCGCGGGCAAGGAAATCAGCCTGGGCGAACTGGTCCAGGAAGTCGACAAGATCACGCAGCTCTACCGCGACAAGGGCTTCCCGCTTTCCTTCGCGCTGCTGCAGAACCAGACCTTCGCCAACGGCCTGGTGGTGGTGACGGTGGTCGAGGGCTACATCGCCAACGTGCGGATCGAAGGCGACATCGGCAATGCGCAGGACCGGCTTGAAGCGCTGGCCGCGCCGATGCAGGAAGAACGGCCGCTCAAGCAGGCCACGCTGGAACGTCAGTTGAACCTGATGCGCACCGTGCCCGGCGTCAAATTCACGCCCAGCCTGGATTTGCCCCGCCGCGCGGACGGCGCGACCGAACTGGTGCTGGCGGCCAGCCGCCAGCCCGTCAGTCTGACGGGCGGCATCGCGGATCTGGGCACCGGCATGCAGCCCATCGTGAACCTGGCGACCAACAGCCTGACGCCCCTGGGCGAGCAAGTGAAGCTGACTGCCTCGGTGCCCTTCAATACCGATGACGTGAAGTACGTATCGGGCGAAATCCGGGTGCCGATTGGTGCGGACGGCCTGGCGATCAAGATCGACGGTTATCACTACGATGCCCGGCCCCAGGACGACGCAATCGAAATGCTGGGCTTCGAACGCCGCGTGAAGAACGACCGCATCGGCGTCGGCGTGAGCTATCCGTTCCTGTTGAACAACACCCGATCGCTGACTGGAACCCTGGGCGTATACGCGGCCAATTCGAAGGACCGGTACGAGGCCCGCAGTACCGACCGCTGGCTGCAGCAGGATGCGCAGGTGCGCGCGGCGACCGCCGAAATGCGCTACATCCAGGTGTCCGAGACCAAGGCCACCGACGTCACGTTGAGCGTGGCCAAGGGTTTTGACGCCGCCGGCGCGAAAAAGGATATATCGACCAACTACGGTTATTCCGCCACGCCGCTGCTGGACCTGGATTTCACCCGCTACAACCTGAACGCCAGGCAAACCTTCGTGCTGCCCGCCCAGATCGGCCTGGTTTTCTCGGGCGCGGCGCAATACTCCAGCAACATCCTGCCCTCTTCCGAACAGATCTCGTACGGCAGCTGGCGCTACGCCATGGGCTATCCGCAGGGCGAGCAAAGCGGCGACAAGGGCGTCGGCGTATCGGCGGAAATCAATCGCCGCTTCGGCGTGGGCTGGGAATACCTGTCCAGCGTGCAGCCCTATGCCTTGGTCGACTACGCGCGCACTTGGTACAACAACAAGGACCTGCAGACCCTGAACCAGCGGCACCTGTCTTCCGTGGCCCTGGGCTTGCGCTTTACCGACGACAAATACTATCTGTTCGATTTCAACGTGGCCAAGCCAGTGGGATCGGCCACCGTGAACGACAACCGCAACGTGCGCTTCAACGCCAACTATTCGCTGTTCTACGACGCGTTCTAGGCGCCCTGGACGACGCGCCCGGCAAGCAGATGAACGCCCGCTACGACGGGCGTTTTTTCTTGGGCGACGCCGCCGGCGTTACGTAACGTCCGACGTAACGTAACGTCGGATGGACGGCTTTCCGTAACATTCGCAGGCTCCTGGCGATCGTAAAAATGCGGATTTTCCAGATTTAAGGAAAACCCTTAATTTCCTGGATACCCTATTGATAACAAAGCGATTTAATTCATCAAGAATTACCGGAACTGGCGTTTTGAAGCGGGTCTGAAAAATCTTGGCATGGTTTGTGCATGAGGAAGCGTATCGGGTTGTTTCGACGCCTGACTCTTCCAACCAAAGGAGCTCGCCATGCATACCCATTCCGACACGCGCCGCCTGCAACGCGCCCTGACCGCCACCGTCCTGGCCACCGCACTGGTGAGTGCCCTGGCCGCCTGCGGCGGCGGCGGCGGCGGAAAGAAAACCGCGGGTCTGCCCGGAACGGACATTCCGACCAATCCTGGCGGTGGCGGCCTTGATCCCGGCGGCGGCCTCAATCCTGGCGGCGGCACCAACCCCGGTGGCGGCACCAACCCTGGCGGCGGCACCAACCCCGGCGGTGGCACCAATCCTGGCGGCGGCACCAACCCCGGCGGCGGCACCGATCCTGGCGGCGGCACCAACCCGCCGCGCGTGAGCGGCCTGCTCGAAACCACGCTGGGCAATACCGGCGCAGCGCTCGACAACACCCTGCCCCTCAATCTGGACACAACCTTGAGCGGCGTGGGCAAGGCGCTGGATCCCACGATCAAACCGGTAGCCGACACCGTCGTCGGCCTGACCCAGCAGATTGGCGCGACTACCGGTCTGGGGCAGCCGGCTGACGGCGTCGTCCGGCAGGTGGGAGGCCTGGTCAGCGACCTGGGCACCAACGTCAAGGGATCGGGACTGCCCGGCGGTTTGGGCGCCGGCGTGGGCGGCCTGGTGGACGGCCTGGGCAAGACCGTCGCCAGCACCGGCGGCCTGCTGAACGCGAACCCCAACAATCCGAATCCGCTGACGACCGTGCTGGGCAATGCCACCGGCGCGGTGGGCGCCTTGACCGGGGCGCTGTCGGGCCAGGGCGGCCTGCTGCAGCCCATCACCCAGGTGGTGGGCGGCGTGACCGGCGGCGTGCTTGGCGGCCCCACCACTCCGCTGCTCGAGCCTGCGCTCGGCAATGTCGGCAAGACGGTCGACAACGTGTTGCCACTGGGCCTGCAGCCCATGCTGGCGGGCGTGGGCGGCGCGCTCGATCCCACCGCCAGTCCCTTGGCCGGCAAGGTCACGGGACTGACGCAGCAAGTGGGCGATGCGACCAAACTCGGTGCGCCGGTGGCCGGCCTGTTGACCAGCCTGGGCGGCACGGTCACCAATCTGGGCGGCGCGTTGCCGGGCGGCACGCCGGGCTTGAACGGCGTGCTGCAAGGACTGGGCGGCGCGGTCGCCAGCGCGGGCGGCCTGCTGCATGCCACGCCGGGCAACGCCAATCCGCTGGGTTCGACGCTGGCCAACGCCACGGGCGCGGTCGCCTCGCTCACCGGCGGTCTGGGCCTGGGCGGGGTGACGGGCGGCTTGACCGGCGGCGCAAACGGCACGGGCGGCCTGCTGGCGCCCGTGACGGGTCTGCTGGGCGGCGTGACCGGGGCCGTAGGCGGCGCGACTGGCGGCGCCAACGGCGGTCTGCTGGCTCCGGTGACGGGCCTGCTGGGCGGCGTGACGGGCGCCGTCGGCGGCACGGCGGGAGGCGCTGCTGGCGGCGGCTTGCTGGGCGGACTGGTCGGTGGATTGACGGGGGCCGGCGGCGCCGCTGCCGGAGCCGGCGCCTCGGCCGGCACGAACGGCGGCGGCCTGCTGGGCGGGCTGGTGGGTGGCGTGAATGTTGCGGCCGGCGCTGGCGCCGGGGCGAGCGCAGGCGCCCCTGCCGGCGCGCCCGCCGCTACGGGAGGATCGGGCGGCACGAGCGGCGGCGCCGCCAACGGCGGACTGCTCGGTGGCCTGCTGGGCGGGGTGACAGGCAGCCTGACGGGCGGCACGGCGGCGGGCGGATCTTCCGGCGGGACCGCCAACGGCGGCTTGCTGGGCGGACTGCTCGGCGGCCTGGCCGGCAAGAAGTGATCCATCGCAACCGCCAGGAACCCACATCATGCTGCAACAACAGACCTACTTTCACCACGAGCATGTGACCGGCATGGCTGAATCAGCAGGAAGCAACCGGCGGTCCGGCATGCTGGACGAAATCGTCCTGCTGCTGGGGCGGCAGTTCGCCGCCTACAACGCGGCATGCCAGTCGGCCCTGGCGGAAAAGCTGGGCATTCCCCTGGCGGACCTGAAGGCGCTGGAGCTGGTCATGGAGTTCGATGCCCTTCCAACCGGCCATCTGGCCCAGTTGATGGGCATCAGCTCCGGCGGCGCGACGGCCTTGATCAACCGGCTGGAAGCGGCCGGTTATGTCCAGCGCGGCCGCCACCCGCTGGACCGCCGGATGATCGTGATCCGGCCGGTCGAGGAGTCGTGCCAGGCGCTGGCGCAGGAACGGCAGTGGATCGCCGAAGCCATCGCGACCACGGCACGCGGTTATGACACCGCGGAACTGGAAGCGGTGCACGCCTTCCTGACGCGTTGCGGCCGCAGCCTGAAGCGCGACACGCTGGCGTGGCTGGAAAGAGGCAGCGCACACCAACCCGTGTAACCATGCGGCGGGGGCCCGGCCCCCGCCGCATGAGCCGCATCAGGCCGCTTCGGGCGGCCCGAAGTGCAGGCGCGGCACCGCAGCCAGCAGCCTGCGCGTCATGTCCTGACGCGGTTCGTGCAGCACCGCATCGGCCTGGCCCAATTCGATGATGCGCCCGCCGTCCATGACGGCGATGCGGTCCGCCAGATACTCGACCACGCCGAAGTTGTGCGTGATGAACAGATAGGCGATGCCCAGCTCAAGCTGCAATTCACGCAGCAGGTCCAGGATCTGGGCTTGCACGGAGACATCCAGCGCCGACGTGGGCTCATCGCAGATCAGCACTTTGGGTTCGACCGCCAGCGCCCGCGCAATGGCGATCCGCTGGCGCTGGCCGCCCGAGAATTCGTGCGGATAGCGCGCCAGGGTATTGGACGGCAGGCCCACGCGTTCGATCAGCCTTGCGGCATGCGCGCGGCGCGATTCCTTGTCCATGCCGGCACGCAGGGACGCCAGCCCCTCATCCAGGATGTCGCCTACCCGCATGCGCGGATCGAGCGAGGCATACGGGTCCTGGAAGACGATCTGGATGTCCTGCCTCAGCCGCTGCAGCGTGCGCCGGTCCGCCGACAGCACGTCCAGCCCCTGCAGCATGGCCCGGCCCGATACGCGCGCGCCGTCGATCAATCGCAGCAGCGCCTTGCCCGTGGTGGTCTTGCCGCAGCCGGACTCGCCCAGCAGGGCCAGCGTTTCGCCGGCCTTCAGCGTGAAGGTCACGCCGTCCACGGCCTTGACCCAGGACGCGACGCGGCGCAGCGGCCCCTTGCGCACGGGGTAATGGACCTTCAGGTCCTGCACGTCCAGTACCACGCCGGCATCGCGCGCCTGGGCGTCGGCGGCCACCCGGGCCGCGTCTCGCGCCATGGCCTCGCGGCCGCTTTCCGTGAGCGGCGTGCCGCGCTTTTCGAACGTGGGGATCGCTTCGAACAGCTGCCGCGCATAGGGGTGCTTAGGCGCGCGGAAGAACTCCCCGGCGTCGGCGCTTTCGACGATCTCGCCGCCGCGCATCAGCGCAACATGGTGGGCGACGTTCTTCACCACCGCCAGGTCGTGGGTGATCAGCAGCACCGCCATGCCCATTTCCCGCTGGATGTCGGCCAGCAGATCCAGCACCTGCGCCTGCACCGTGACGTCCAGCGCCGTGGTGGGCTCGTCCGCGATGAGCAGCAAGGGCTCGGCCGCCAGCGCGATGGCGATCATGACGCGCTGCTTCTGCCCGCCCGAGAACTGGAACGGATAGTCGTCGATGCGCCGCTCGGGCTCGGGAATGCCCACCCGCCGCAGCCAATCCACGGCGCGAGCGCGCGCCGCCGCGCCGCGCAAAGGCGTATGGGCGATCAGCGTTTCGATGATCTGGTCGCCCACCCGCATGACCGGGTTCAGGCTGGTGGACGGTTCCTGGAAGATGATGCCGATGCGCCCGCCGCGCACGCCGCGCATGGCGCTTTCCGGCAGGCGGTTGAGGTCTTCTCCGTCCAGGTCGATCTGTCCGCCCACGATGCGGCCGGCGTCGGGCAGCAGGCGCAGCAGCGCCAGCGCCGTCATGCTCTTGCCGCAACCCGATTCGCCGACCAGCGCGAAAGTCTGCCGTCTGGAGATCGCCAGCTGCAGCCGCTTGACCGCATGCGTCATGCCGCTTTCGCCGGCGATATCGACGTCCAGGCCATGCACTTCAAGCAAGGGAGCCTGGCTCATGGCGCATCTCCCGGGCGCGACTGGCGCGTATCGGTCGCCAGGGCCGTGCGCGGCGCGCGGCCGAACAGGCCGAGGCGCGCCATGCGGCCGGGCTTGTAGCGGCGCGTGCGCGGATCAAAGGCATCGCGCACCGCGTCGGCGAACAGGTTGGCGGCCAGCACCAGCGCCAGCATGAACAGGAATGCGGTCAAGAGGTTCCACCAGATCATCGGGTCACGGGACATTTCCAGCCGGGCGCCGTCGATCATGGAGCCGAAGGAGTTCATGCTGGGATCCACGCCTATGCCCAGATAGGACAGCACCGCCTCGTACAAGACCAGGCCGGAAAATTCCAGCACCACGGTGATCAGGACCAGGTGCGCCACGTTGGGCAGCAGATGGCGGGTCATGATGCGCCAGTGGGAAACGCCGAAGGCCCGCGCCGCCTGCACGTATTCCAGCTCGCGCAGCTTGAGGGTTTCGGCGCGCAGCAGGCGGCACAGCCCGGCCCAGCCGGTAAAGCCCAGGATCATGCAGAGCAGGAACAGCCGCAGGTCGGCGCGCGCGGCTGATGTGTCGAACAGGTCGGCATGGTTGTCGATGTACACCTGCATCATCAACGCGCAGGCGGCCACCAGCAGCACGCCCGGAATCGAGGTGATGGTGGTGTAGAGGTACTGGATGCCGTCGTCGACCTTGCCTTTGAAATAGCCGGCGGCGATGCCGAAGACGATGGCCGGCGGCAGCATGGCGATGGTGGTGAGGCTGCCGATGACCAGCGCGGTGCGGATGCTCTTCAGGGCCTGCCACAGCACGTCGTTGCCGATGCGGTCGGTGCCCAGCGCGTGATAGCCGCTGGACAGGCCGGCCAGGGCGCCCGCCGTCAGGCACAGCAGCGTGAAGGTGACGGCCATGGCGCGCCAGGGCACGTCCGAAGCCGCCTCGTCGGCGACCCTTGCGGCGCGCCGCCGGGCCAGGCCTGCGTACATCAGCCCGATCACGGCGGCGGCCACCGCCAGCCCTGCGGCCAAGCCCAGCCCGAGCCGCTTGGCGACATCGCCCAGGTGGTCGCGGTCGGCGTCTTCCAGATGCACGCCCGCTCCCCGCAGCCGGGGAAAGTCGCGCACCGGCTTGTCGTTGACGAGCATGGTTTCCTTGGTGAACTGCCGTATCGCCAAAGGCTCGGAATAGGTCTTTTCCGGCGTGGTCAGCACGGAACCCGTGAGCAGTCCGTCCAGCGCCGAGCGCACCGCAGGCGCATAGGCCGGCGGCGCGTTGGCCGCGGCGCCGGGGGCCGGTGGCAGCAGCGGCCGGTAATGCACCGAGTCCAGCAGGCCCACCACCACGAACGCGGCCAGAATCACCGCCGAGCACATGGCCGGCGTGTCGCGCGCCACGCGCGCCCAGGTCGCGCGCAGGTTCGGGCTGCGGCGCACATGCCATACATAGGCCAGCGCGCCCAGCGCCATGAGCCACAGCGCGATATCGGTCCAGAGGAAGACGAACTTGGGCATGGCGGCTACTCGAATCGGACGCGGGGGTCGGCCAGCGTGTAGGAAATGTCGGCCAGGATCAGCCCCACGATGTAGAGGGCGGCGCCCAGGAACACCATGGCGCGCACGATGGAGAAGTCCTGCGCGTTGATGGCGTCGATGGTGTAGCTGCCCAGGCCGGGAATGCCGAAGAAGGACTCCGCGATCAGGCTGCCCATGAACAGCAGCGGCAACGCGGCCACCGTGCTGGTCAGGATGGGCAGCATGGCGTTGCGCAGCACGTGCCGGAACAGCACGACGCGTTCAGCCAGGCCCTTGGAACGCGCGGTGCGCACATAGTCCTTGCCGATCTCCTCCAGGAACAGGGTGCGGTAGAAGCGCGCCTCCGGCCCCAGCCGCGACACGATCGCGACCAGCACCGGCAGCGCCAGGAACTTGACCACGTCCAGCCCGCCCGAAAAGCCCGAGAACGGCACCAGCCGCAACAGCTTCGCAAAGACCCATTGGCCGGCGATGATGTAGAACAGGCTGGAGATGGACAGCAGCAGCACGCAGACCACCACGCCCCAGAAGTCGAGCCGCGTGGCGCGGAAATACACCAGCGTCAGGGAAAAGACGATGCTGACGAAGAGCCCCAGGAAGAAGGTGGGCACCGCCAGCGCCAGGCTGGGCCCCATGCGCGTCTTGATCTCGCGGCCGATGTCGCGCCCGCCGTCGGACGCGCCGAAGTCCATGACCAGCAAGGGCACCGAACGCTGGTAGAACACCGTGTCGGTCAGTTGCGCCGCGCCTTGAGCCTTGGCATTGAAGAACAGCGGCTTGTCGTAGCCGCGCTCGACCTTCCATTTCTCCACGGCTTCCTGGTTGGCGCGCTGCCCGCCGATGGCCAGCCGCGCCATGTCGTCGGGCGTGTTCACGGCGAAGAACAGGATGAAGGTGAAGAGATTCACGCCGATCAGGATCAGCACGCCGTACAGCAACCGGCGGATCACATAGCCGATCATGATTGATGCTCCTTGCCCAGGGCCGGCGCGAATGCCGTCTGGCGTTCACGCCGCTTCAGCGCCACATACGACGGCCATATCGCCAGCGCCAGCAATAGCGCGAACAGGCCTATCGGCCACCACCTCGGATAATTCCACTCGTCGATCTTCTGCTGCCGCAGGACCGGGTCTATCTTCATGTACTGCAGCGTATTGCGCACCATCTGGGTCGGCTTGGCATTGCCGACCCACTGCTGGTAGGCGCCGCCCGACATCGGGAAGTAGCCGAACATCCAGGGCGCGTCGCGCTGCACGATGGCCGTCATCTTGGCGATGAGCTGTTCCTTTTCCGGGCCATCGTCCAGGAACTTCATCTGCTCGAAGAGGCGGTCATATTCGGGGCTGGCGTAGTTGGCCGCGTTCTCGCCGCCGCCCTTGGCCTTGGCGTTGGGGCCGTACAGCAGGAACAGGAAGTTCTCGGCGTCGGGGTAGTCGGCGTTCCAGCCCCACAGGAAGATCTGCGCGGACCCTCGCATCATCTTGTCCTGGAAGCGGTTGTAGTCGGTGGCGCGCACGTCCAGCTGCACGCCGATCTTGGCCATCTGGCGCCGCATCCAGTCGAACTGCGGATTGGAGCCGCCGCCCTGCATGGAGTCGTAATAGAGCACCAGCGGCGCGCCGGTCTGGGCGTTGCGGCCGTCTGGGTAGCCGGCCTCGGCCAGCAGGCGGCGGGCAACGTCCACGGACTTGCGCACGGGCTTGCCATCGACCAGGTTGTAGACCACCGGGTTCACGCCTTCGGGCGGCTCGCGGTAGCCGAGCACGCCCGGCGGCACCGGGCCGTAAGCCACCGATGCCTGGCTGTTTTCGAACACCGCGACGTACTCTTCCC
This sequence comes from Achromobacter sp. Marseille-Q4954, assembly GCF_943737025.1. Lineage (NCBI taxonomy): Bacteria > Pseudomonadati > Pseudomonadota > Betaproteobacteria > Burkholderiales > Alcaligenaceae > Achromobacter > Achromobacter sp. Marseille-Q4954. Next base: position 147,709 of record NZ_CALSFQ010000005.1, on the reverse strand, counting down.
AGTCGAAGGCGATGCTGATCGCCTGGCGCAGCTTGCGGTTCCTTTCTTCCTGTTCCGGCGTGTCGCCCTTGCCCACCACCGGGTCCAGCCAGTTGAAGCCCATGTACCAGTTGGCGGTCTCGACGGTCGTGGGCAGCTTGATGCCGTGTTCGTTGTACAGGCGCGCCTTGTCCTGGCTGTCGCCCGCCGCGACCAGCATGGCCACGCCGTACTCGCCGCGCTCGATCTGCGGCACGTCGTAATAGCCCTGCAGGAACTTGCCGGTCAGGGGGATGGCTTCCTTTTCGACGCTGAATTCCGCGCGGTCGATGAAGGGCGTGGGCTTGCCGCAGTCGGCCAGCAACCCCGCGGCCGCGTCGCCGGGCTCGCCTTCGCAGGGATAGGGTTCGCCGTGGAAGTTGGGGTTGCGGCCCAGCACGTGGCGGCGGTTCTGCAGCGACTCCACCAGCATGTAGGGGCCGGTGCCGACCGGCCACGTATTGAACGACAGGTCGTGCGCCGCCATGCCGGGCTGGCTGTAGAAGCGGTCCGCTTCCCAGGGGATGGGCGCGGTGAAGGTCATGGCCAGCCAGTACTTGAACTGCGGGTACTTGCCGTTGACGCGGATGCGCAGCGTATGCGGATCCAGCGCCTGCACGCCCGTAAAGCCGTCGGCCTCGCGCAGATCCAGCCAGGGCGGAGCGCCGGCGCCGCCCGGCATGTCTTGCCGCAGCGCCTGGTCGCGCTGGCGCAGCCGGTCCGCATACTCCTTCAGGCCCGTCACGTGCTCGGTCATGAGGCTGGAGATGGGCGACACCACGCGCGGGCTGACCAGGCGCCGGAACGCGTAGACGTAATCGTCGGCCGTCAGTTCGCGCGTGCCGGTGCGCGGGAAATCGGGAATGTAGAACTTGTCGTCCAGTTCGCCTGGCGCCAGCGGAAAGTAGTCGTAGCTGCCGTCGGTCTTGCGGGCGAATGCCGGATGCGGCGCAAAGCGCGCCCCAGGCCGGATCTTGATGTCGTAGATGCTTTGCGCGATCTGCTCGCCGGGCGTGTCGGCGGGCAGCGTGTTGCCCTGCGCGTCCAGGTAGACGGGCGGGTCGATCGACGCCGCCGCGCGCGGCACCAGTTCGTAGGGCCGCTTCAGGTAGTGGTAGCCGTACAGCGTCTCATAGATGTTGTACGTATAAGGGGTCTCGTCGCCGGAATAAGAGCTGGCCGGATCCAGGTACTTCGGAGAGCGTTTGACGAAGGCGGAAAACAGCGTGTTCTGGCTTTCGGCGCCGGACGGATAGGGGCTGTTGATGGGGCTTTCTTGCGAGCAGCCCGCCAACGCCAGCGACAGCAGCATGGCCGCCGCCCAGAGCCGCTTCAATGCACGCATGGAAACCTTCCCTTCGAATCGTTGCGACAGAGGATAGCAAACACGGGCCGGGGACCATACCCAGGCATCCCCCAGGGCTGGCGGCGCTTGGGCGCGGCGTTCCGGGCCGGCCCGCGCGGGTTCAGCCGCACTGGCGCTGCCGCCAGCAGTCGTAGCGCCACTTCCAGGGTTGCATAGCGCCGGGCTGCGCCCACAGGCCGCGCCCGGCTGCCTTGGCCTGGCGCTGCAGGTCCGGCATGGCCTTGTCGCGCAGGTAGTCCCCCTGGCGCGCCGTATAGGCCCAGGCGTAACCGGCCTCCACTTGCAGGCGGTTGGCCGAGCGGCCGTCATCCAGGATCAGGGCGCAGACTTCCCGGCCGTACTGATCCTTCTCGTAGCATTGCGCGGTGAGCGTCTTGCCTGCGACCAGGCCGGCCAGGTTCTTGCGCGAAGCCTCGGCATAAGGCTGTCCGGGTTGATCGGACCCGTGGCCCTCTTCGGGCGCGTCGATGCTGTCCATGCGGATGCGGTGCTGGCCGTCGGGCGCGCGCAGGGTCACGGTATCGCCGTCGGCCACGTTCACGATCGTGCCGGTGAGCGTGTAGCTGCCCTGCGGGACGCCGCCAGCCAGCGTCGCGCCGGGCCGACCCTGTGTGGAAGGGGCCGGACGTTCAGTGCGCCCATCTCTTTCCGAAGGCTGCAGCCAGTTGACGATGGCGCCCGCCGCCGCGAGGATCACGGCGACGATCAGGGCGGTCAGCTTGCTGCCGCCGCGTAAGGGAGATTTGCCGCGCACCAGCCGGGCTCCAGGTAGGAAAACGCAGGCAGTTTGCCATAAAGGCGGGACGTGGAGTCGCGCCCGGCCGGCGGGTTACGCGCGCCGGCCGCCGGCGGCCCTGCGCGCTGCCCCCCTCCTACAGCCAGCCGGACTTGCGGAAGCGCCAATACAGGACCGAACAGATCGACACGATCACGCCCAGCGTGATCGGATAGCCCCAGGGCGATTTCAGTTCGGGCATGAACTCGAAGTTCATGCCGTAGATGCCGGCAATGGCCGTGGGCACCGCCAGGATGGCGGCCCAGGACGCCAGCTTGCGCGTGGTGTCGTTCTGCGCGGCCTGGCCTATCATCAGGCTGGCTTCAAAGGCGAAGGCCAGGGATTCGCGCAGCGAGTTGAAAAGCTCATCCACGCGCAGCACGCGGTCGGCGACCTCGCCGAAATACGGACGGGCATGCTCGTCCACCGCCGACATCTCGACCCGCGCCAGGCGGCGGCAGATCTCGGCCAGCGGCGACACCACGGTATGGATACGCAGCAAGTCGCGGCGCTGCCGGTACAGCCTGCGGATGTCGGAGTCCTTGGCGCCGCGGATCAGCAGCTTCTGTTCGGCGCCCTCGACCACGGACTCGATCTTGCCGGCGGCCGCCACATAACGGTCCACCAGCCAGTCCAGCAGCTCGGAAGCCACATAGTCGCTGCCGCGCTTGAGCAGGTCGGGCGAGGCTTCCAGACGTTCGCGCAAGGGGCTATGGCCGGCGGTGGCGCCGCGCCGCACCGTGACCAGGAAGCCGTCGCCGATCAGGAACTGGGTCTCGCCGAAGATGGGGCGCTCGGCCTCGACCTCGACCGTGATGGCGACGATGAGGATCATGTTGCCGTAGTCGATGATCTTCGGCCGCCGGTGGGCTTCCAGCATTTCTTCCTGGTTCTTGTCGCAGGCGCCGAGTTCGCTGGCGACCTTGGCCAGCACTTCCGGGCGCGGATTGCGCAGGCCGATCCACAGCATGCCGTGGTCCTGGCTGACGTACTGGGCGACCTGATCGATGGGAACCTCGCGCTCCCGCCGTCCGTTCACGTAGGCGATCGATGCGACGACCTCTCGTTTCGAGTCGTCGGCGGCCTGTTCTTCAGTAGACATAAACACCCTTGGTCAATGCGATCCCGACCGGACAGCTTGTGTATCGGCCGATGATAGCCCAGCCTACGAGAACAGGTTGCGCACCCGCTTGGCCACATCCACGCTGGGCGCCTGCGGCTCCTTGGGCGCTGCGCGCCCGGCGGGCAGATCCGGCAGCTTGGGCAAGTGATCGAACAGCGGCAGCATCGCATTGGTGATGTAGCGCGTGCGCGAACCGTAGACGTGCCGGTCGCCCATGCCGGTCTGCTGGTGCACGTAGAAGCGCTGCGGCACGATGAGCTGCAGCCGTTCCTTGGCGCGCGTCATCGCCACATACAGCAGGCGGCGCTCTTCCTCGATTTCCTCGGCCGTGCCGGTGCTCATGTCCGACGGGATGCAGCCGTCCACCACGTTCAGGACGTAGACCGCCTTCCATTCCTGGCCCTTGGCGGAATGGATGGTGGACAGGATCATGTAGTCCTCGTCGCGATGCGGCGCGCCGGACTCGTCGCTGGTGGCGTCCGGCGGATCCAGCGTCAGCGCGGTAAGAAAGCGTTCGCGCGTGCCGTAGCCCGCGGCGATGCGCACCAGCTGGTCCAGGTCCGCGCGGCGCACGCGCGCATCGTCGTACAGCCGTTCCAGTTGCGCGCCATACCAGCGCAGGGCCAGGTCCACGTCGGCGGGCCATTTCAGCGCGGGATCGCACAAGGCCGCATAGGTATCGGCGAAAGCGCCCCACTCTTCCTGCGCCGCCGCGCCCGGCTTGAATTCACGCAACGCGCGCAGCGGTTCGGCGGAGGCGGACATGGCGTCCATCAGCTTGCCGGCCGTGGCGGGTCCGATGCCCGGCAGCAACTGCGCCACGCGAAAGCCCGCCATGCGGCCGCGCGGATTCTCCGCCCAGCGCAATATCGACAACAGGTCCTTCACGTGCGCGGCCTCCAGGAAGCGCAGGCCGCCGAACTTCACGAAGGGAATGTTGCGCCGGGTCAGCTCCAGTTCCAGCGCGGCGCTGTGGCTGGCGGTGCGGAACAGCGCCGCCTGCGACTTGAGCGTGGCCCCGCCCTCGCGCTGCGCCAGCACCTGGTCGGCCACCCAGCGCGCCTGGCCGGCTTCGTCGCTGACCGTCACCAGTTCAGGCAACTGGGACGACTGGCGGTCGGTCCACAGGTCCTTGGCGTAGCGCTCCGTGGCCAGGCCGATCACGGCATTGGAGGCGTTCAGGATGGGTTGGGTCGAACGGTAGTTGCGGTCCAGCGTGATGACCCGGGCCGGATTGGGAAACTGGTTCGGAAAATCCAGGATGTTGCGCACCGTGGCCGCGCGGAACGAATAGATGGATTGGGCATCGTCGCCCACCACCGTCAAACCGCGGCCGTCGGGTTTCATCGCCAGCAGGATGGCGGACTGCAGACGGTTGGTGTCCTGGTATTCGTCCACCAGCACGTGGTCGAAGCGCGCCCCCACGTCGGCCGCGATGCCGGGATCGCCCATCATCTCGGCCCAGTACAGCAGCAGGTCGTCGTAGTCCAGCACCTGCTGGTCCTGCTTGGCCGCGACGTAGGCGCGGAACAGGTTCTTGAGTTCGTCTTCCCATTGGGCGCACCAGGGGAAGGAGGTCTTCAGCACGTCGGCCACCGGCGTCTGGCTGTTGACCACGCGCGAATAGATGGCCAGGCAGGTGCCCTTGAGCGGAAAGCGCGACTTGGTGGACGACAGGCCCAGCTCGTGACGCACCATGCCCATCAGGTCCTCGGCGTCGCCGCGATCATGGATGGTGAAGGCTTCGGACAGGCCGATGCGTTGCGCGCAATCGCGCAGCAGGCGCGCGCCGATGGCGTGGAAGGTGCCGGCCCAGGGCAGCGACGGCGCCTGCTGCGTGGCGCGCAGCCGCATCACCCGCTGCAGCACCGAGCCCACGCGCCGCTCCATTTCCAGCGCCGCGCGGCGCGAGAAGGTCAACAGCAGCATGCGCTGGGGATCGGCGCCGTTCAGGATCAGGTGCGCGACCCGGTGGGCCAGCGTATTGGTCTTGCCCGAGCCGGCCCCGGCGATCACCAGCAGGGGACCGTCGTCCCCCGGCGCGCCGGCCACGCCGAACTCGGCGGCCTCGCGTTGGGCGGGATTGAGATCGGCCAGGGGATCGGGACGTTCGGCGGACGGGTTGGACGTATCGGTTTGGTCGGACATGGGACGGGGCCGCAGCATGGCGGCCGCTGAAAACGGCGAGCCCGGACATTGCCGGGCTACGGATGAACACTGTATATTTATACAGAATTTTTTCGATAAAGTCTGATTTGCCTGTGGCCATGCGCCTCTTGAGCGGCACCGCCTCCTGGACCGACCCCACCCTGCTGGCCTGCGGCCGCTTCTACCCGCCCGAGGTCCGCAGCGCCGAAGCGCGGCTGCGCTTCTATGCTTCGCGCTTTCCCATGGCGGAGGTCGATTCCAGCTATTACGCCATGCCCACGGCCGAAAACGCCTACTTGTGGGCGCAGCGCACGCCGGACGATTTCGTCTTCAACATCAAGGCCTTCCGGCTGTTCACCGGCCATCAGACGCCGCTGTCCGCATTGCCCGCGGACATCCGGCGCGAACTCCCTGACTGGCCGGAACCCGTCATCTACCACGACCGCATGCCCGCCGACCTGCGCGACGAACTCTGGCGCCGCTACCAGCTTGCGCTGGAGCCCTTGCGCATGGCCGGCAAGCTGGGCGCGGTGCATTTCCAGTTTCCGCCCTGGATCCGGCGCGATGCGCGCGGCCGGGCGCGGGTGGCCGACTGCGCGCGCCGCATGGAAGAACACCTGGTGTCGGCGGAATTCCGCCACCGCAGCTGGTTCGATTCGCCCGCCGCCACCGCGGACACCCTGGCCTTCGAACGCGATCTCGGGGTGGTCCATACGGTGGTCGACAGTCCGCAAGGGTTCGACAACACCGTCCCCGCGGTCTGGGAATGCACCCATCCGGAACTGACGCTGCTGCGCCTGCATGGGCGCAACACGGCCACCTGGAACGTGTCCGGCGCCGCGTCCTCGGGCCGCTTCCAATACGAATACTCGGAACAGGAACTGGCCGAGCTGGCCGAGCGCTTCTCACGCCTGGCGGCGCAAAGCGCCCAGGCGCACGCGGTGTTCAACACCAACTTCGAAGACCAGGGCATGCGCAACGCCGCGGCCTTCGCGGCAGCGCTAGCGCCCGCCTGACGCGGCCACGGGCTGCGCCGCGGCGGACGCGCGCGCCACTTCGTTCAGACTGTCCAGCAACACCTCGAACTTGCGCGCGATGTCATGCTCGGGCACGCAGGCGTAGCCCAGCAGCAGGCCAGGCCGGCGGCCTTCGTCGTTGACGTAGTAGCGCGACAGCGCGCGCGTCAGCACGCCCTTGCTGCGCGCCACATCCACCACGCGCAGGTCGTCCATGTCCTGCGGCAGCGTCAGCACCAGGTGCAGCCCCGCCATGCTGGCGTCGCGATGCAGCCAATCCGGCCCCAGCCTGCGTTCAATCAGATTGACCAGCATGGCGCGGCGGCGTCCATACAGCATGCGCATGCGGCGGATGTGGGCGGCGTAGTGACCTTCCGAGATGAACGTGGCCAGGGCCGCGTGCGTCATCAGGTGGCCTTCGCGGTAGAGCTCCGCGTGCGCCGCCTGGAACGCGGCGGTCAAGGTCTTGGGCAGCACCAGATAGCCCACGCGCAGGCCCGGATACAAGGTCTTGCTGAAGGTGCCCATATAGATCACGGGCGCGTCCGGTTCCAGCCCCAGCAGCGAAGCGATGGGCCGGCCCGAGAAGCGGAATTCGCTGTCGTAGTCGTCTTCGATGATCCAGCTGCCGCTTTGCCGCGCCACCGCCAGCAGCTGGCGCCGGCGCGTCAGCGACATGACCGGCCCCAGCGGATACTGGTGCGAGGGCGTGACGAAGATGAAGCGCGGCGGCGTGCCAACGGTTTCCGGCAGGCGCATGCCTTCCTCGTCCACCGGCAGATGCACGGTGTGCAGGCCGTTGGCCTGCAGGATGGTGCGCGCCCCCCAGTAGCCCGGATCCTCGACCCAGGCGGTCTCGCCGGCCTCGCCCAGGATGCGGGTGGTCAGGTCGATGGCCTGATGCGAACCTTCGGTGATGATGATCTGCTCGGGATCGCAATCGATCGAGCGGGTCAGCGCCAGATGCTGGGCCAGCGCCTCGCGCAGGGCCGGCAGCCCGCCGCCGTAGGCGTAGGTCAGCAGGTCGGGCGAGGGATTGCGCCACAAGGCGCTGAAGATGCGGCCGAACTTCTTGTGCGGGAATTCGGTCAGGTCGGGCACGCCGGGCATGAAGGCGCCCCACTGGTAGGGCGAGGCCGAGACGCCATCGACGATGGCGGCGCCACGCGGCGACAGCGCCGGGCGCGGCTGCGCGGGCGGCGGCTGGCGCTTGCGCCGGCCGCTGGCCAGGTAGGAATCCGGCACCGAGGCGTTGACGAAGGTGCCGTTGCCCTGGCGGCTGCGGGTGTAGCCTTCAGCCAGCAGCTGGCTGTAGACGTGAACCACCGTGTTGCGGGCGATGCCGAGCTCGGCCGCCAGGTCGCGCGACGCGGGCAGGCGCGAGTCCGCGGCAATGGCTCCATCCAGGATGGCTTCACGGATGCCGCGGTACAGCCGCTTGTTCATGGGCTCGCTGGAGCCGTCCGCCAGCCGCAGCTGCAGCAAGTCACCGACTATGGACCGCAATTGGTTCTACCCGATTTATAAAAGTGGTTCCCACAAATGGGGCCATCGTAGCATTAAATAAGGTTTTCCCGCCCATCATGCTCTCCGAGGCTGAGATGAAGAATCAGGACCTGAATACCCGCCGTTCCCTGGCCACGCCGCGTGGCGTCGGCGTCATGTGCGACTTCTACGCGGTGCGCGCCGAAAACGCCACCCTGTGGGATGCCAATGGCAAGGAATACATCGATTTCGCAGGCGGCATCGCCGTCCTGAACACGGGCCACCTGCACCCGAAGATCAAGGCCGCGGTCGCCGCGCAGCTGGACAACTTCACGCACACGGCCTACCAGATCGTGCCGTACGAAGGCTATGTCTCGCTGGCCGAGCGCATCAACCGCCTCGCCCCCATCGACGGCCTGAAGAAGAGCGCCTTCTTCACCACCGGCGTCGAAGCCGTCGAAAACGCCATCAAGATCGCGCGCTCGGCCACCGGCCGCTCGGGCGTCATCGCCTTCTCGGGCTCGTTCCATGGCCGCACCATGCTGGGCATGGCGCTGACCGGCAAGGTCGCCCCGTACAAGCTGTCGTTCGGCCCGATGCCGGGCGACATTTATCACGTGCCCTTCCCCAACGCCACCCAGTCCATCACCGTGGCGGACTCGCTCAAGGGGCTGGACCTGCTGTTCAAGTGCGACATCGATCCCAAGCGCGTCGCGGCCATCATTCTCGAACCTGTCCAGGGCGAAGGCGGCTTCAACATCACCCCGCCTGAACTGATGACGGCGCTGCGCAAGATCTGCGACGAGCACGGCATCCTGCTGATCGCCGACGAAGTCCAGACCGGCTTCGGCCGCACCGGCAAGCTGTTCGCCATGGAACACCACTCGGTCCAGGCCGACCTGATCACCATGGCCAAGAGCCTGGGCGGCGGCTTCCCGATCTCGGGCGTGGTCGGCCGCGCCGACGTCATGGACGCGCCCGCCGCCGGCGGCCTGGGCGGCACCTATGCCGGCAACCCGCTGGCGGTCGCCGCGGCGCATGCCGTGCTGGACGTGATCGCCGAGGAAAAGCTGTGCGAACGCGCCGTCGCCCTGGGCGACAAGCTGCGCGCGCATCTGGAAGGCCTGCGCGCCAAGGTGCCGGGCATCGCCGACGTGCGCGGCCTGGGCTCCATGGTCGCTCTGGAACTGAACGATCCCGCCACCGGCAAGCCGGACGCCGAAGCGGTCAAGCGCGTGCAAGCCCGCGCCATCGAAAAGGGTCTGATTTTGCTAAGCTGCGGTGTGTACGGCAACGTCCTGCGCTTCCTGTACCCCTTGACCATCCCCGACGCCCAGTTCGATCGCGCACTGGCCATCCTGTCCGAGGCGCTCGCCGCCTGACGCACAGGACCTGAACTACCGGTATTCCGGCGGGCAGGCACAAGTTTTGCGGGCGTAGCGGATCAGCCGCCACGCCCGCAAGCCGTTTCCTGGCCCACCGCATCCCTTCAAGGAGACTCCAATAATGACCGCACTGACCCATCCCCTGGCGCGCCCCGATCTGCTGCGCGACGCCTGCTACATCGACGGCAAGTGGGTAGCCGCCGGCAACGGCCCGTCCATCCCCGTGGACAATCCCTCCACCGGCAAGACCATCGTGTCGGTGCCCAAGCTGGGCCGCAAGGAAGCCGAACAGGCCATCGCCAGCGCCGAGGCCGCCCTGCCCGCCTGGAGCGCCAAGACCGGCAAGGAACGCGCCGCCATCCTGCTGAAGTGGGCCCAGCTCATGATGCAGAACCAGCAGGACCTGGCCGCCATCATGACGTCCGAGCAGGGCAAGCCCGTGACCGAAGCCGCCGGCGAAATCGCCTACGCCGCCTCGTTCCTGGAGTGGTTCGGCGAAGAAGCCAAGCGCATCGACGGCGACATCCTGCAAAGCCCCAAGGCCGGCCAGCGCCTGATGGCGCTCAAGCAGCCCATCGGCGTCACCGCCGCGATCACGCCGTGGAACTTCCCCGCCGCCATGATCACCCGCAAGGTCGGCCCGGCCCTGGCCGCCGGCTGCACCATGGTGGTCAAGCCCGCCCAGCAGACCCCGCTGACCGCGCTGGCGCTGGCCGTGCTGGCTGAAGAAGCCGGCGTGCCCGCGGGCGTGTTCCACGTCATCACTGGCAGCTCGCGCGAAATCGGCGCGGCCCTGTGCGAAAGCGACGTGGTGCGCAAGCTGAGCTTCACCGGCTCCACCGAAGTCGGCCGCACGCTGATGGAGCAATGCGCGCCCACCATCAAGAAGCTGTCGCTGGAACTGGGCGGCAATGCGCCCTTCATCGTGTTCGACGACGCTGACCTGGACCGCGCGGTCGACGGCATCCTGGCTTCCAAGTACCGCAATGCGGGCCAGACCTGCGTCTGCGCCAACCGCATTTACGTGCAGGCCGGCGTGTACGAAGAAATCGCCAAGCGCCTGGTCGCCAAGGTCGAGGCCATGAAGGTCGGCGACGGCTTCGCCGACGGCGTGACCCAGGGTCCGCTGATCGACAGCAGCGCCGTGGAAAAGGTGCAGGAGCACATCGCCGACGCCACCGCGCACGGCGCCAAGGTGATCGCCGGCGGCAAGCCCCACGCGCTGGGCGGCACCTTCTTCGAACCGACCGTGGTGCGCGACGTGACCCAGTCCATGCGCTTCGCGACCGAGGAAACCTTCGGCCCGGTGGCCCCGCTGTTCCGCTTCGAAACCGAAGCGGAAGTCATCGGCATGGCCAACGACACCATCTTCGGCCTGGCCGCCTACTTCTTCACCCGCGACTACGCCCGCATCTGGCGCGTGTCCGAGGCGCTGGAGTACGGCATCGTCGGCATCAACACCGGCATCATCTCCAATGAAGTCGGTCCGTTCGGCGGCGTCAAGCAATCCGGCCTGGGCCGCGAAGGCTCGAAGTACGGCATCGAAGAGTACCTGGAGATCAAGTACCTCTGCGTGGACCTGGGCGCCTGACGGCCCCTGGCGCACTGCGGCCCCCGCCGGTTTCTGCCGGCGGGGGCCGCTTGCATTTCCCCGGCGTGCTGGCGAGAGTCCGATATGTTGCATCGCGGCCTGCGCCGGGCATGGTAGATTTGCGCGTTCCCTGACCGAACGAGTCCGTATGAGCAGAACCTTCACCCGCGAGGACACCCGCCGGCTTGCCGCTATCCTGGCCGAAACCGCGCAGACGGAAGTCATGCCGCGCTTTCGCAATCTGCCGGAAGGCGCGGTGCGCGGCAAAAGCTCCGCCCGCGACCTGGTGACCGACGCGGACGAAGCCGCCGAGCGCCTGATCGCCGCGCGCCTGGCCAAGCTGCATCCGGGCGCCGTGCTGATCGGCGAAGAAGCCTCGGCCCGCAATCCCGCGCTGCTGAACATGCTGGTCGACGCCGACCTGGCCTTCCTGATCGACCCCATCGACGGCACCCGCAACTACGTCGCGGGCCTGCCTCTCTTCGGCATGATGATCGCCGCCTGCCATCGCGGCGACGTGATCGCGGGCGTCATCTACGACCCGGTCAGCCGCGACAGCGCCCTCGCCGTGCGCGGTGAAGGCGCCTGGATGGAATATGAAAACGGCAAGCAGGCCCAGCTCGCGGTGGCCAGCCCCGCGCCGCCCGAAGACATGGACGGCCTGATCTCGACCGGCGCCCTGCCCGAGCCGATGCGCACCACCGTCAACAGCAACCTGTCGCGCCTGGGCAGCACCGCCTCGCTGCGTTGCGCCGCGCATGAGTACCGCATGCTGGCCGCCGGGCACTGCCACATCGCGTTCTACAACCAGTTGACAGCCTGGGACCACGCTGCCGGTTGGCTGCTGCACCGCGAGGCCGGCGGCTACGCGGCCCACTTCGACGGTTCGCCCTACAAGCCCACGCATCGCACCGGCGGCCTGCTGTATGCGCCGGACGCCGGCAGCTGGCACGCGGCCCGCAAGGCGCTAATGGGGGACATGGCGGACGCCGCCGAGACTTGACAAACGCTGCCCGAAAAAGGTCGAAAAGTCGGGGTTATCCCTAGGAGTTATCCCCAGTTCCTGTGGACAACCCTATGGAAAGGTCTGTAACAGCGGAAAAAAACCTTTGCAGGGCAAGCACTTGCTTAGACCGGTCAAAAACCGGCCGGCCCTAGGGCGTGTTACAGCGCGTCCAGCGCCACGGCGCAGGGCAGTTCCACTTTCAGGGTCAGCATGCTGTCGGCGCGGGTGCGCCCCAGGTTGATGGCAGCTATCGGCATGCCGTTGCGCGACGCGGCGCTGACGAAGCGGTAGCCGGAATACACCATCAACGATGACCCCACCACCAGCACCGCGTCGGCGTTCATGAGGCCGGCGTTGGCGTGGTCCACGCGCTCGCGCGGCACGGTTTCACCAAAAAAAAACCACGTCCGGTTTGACGATGCCGCGACAGCGCGGACAGGGCGGGACCTGAAATTGCGCGAAGTCCTCGCCTTCCAGGTCGGCGTCGCCGTCAGGCGCGTCCGAGGCTTCCAGCAGCGTCCATTCCGGATTGCCGTCCTGCAGCGCCTCTTGCCAGGCCTGGCGGCCGCCGCGCCAATCGCAGGCCATGCAACGCACCTCGTCCAGCCGGCCGTGCAGGTCCACGACGTCGCGGCTGCCGGCGGCCTCGTGCAGGCCATCGACGTTCTGCGTCACCAGCACCGAAACGCGGCCGCGCGATTCCAGCCGCGCCAGCGCCCGGTGCGAGGCATTGGGCTGCACCTGACCGAAACGGCGCCAGCCCACCATGCTGCGCGCCCAATAGCGCGCCCGCGCCAGTTCGCCGCCCATGAAGGTCTGCAGCGTCATGGGCGGCTTGCGCTTCCATTCGCCTTCGGTGTCACGGTAGTCGGGGATGCCGGAGTCGGTGCTGACGCCCGCTCCCGTCAGCACGAACAGCCGCGGGTGGCGGTCGACAAAGCCGCGCAGCGCGGCCAGATCAGAGACTCGAGTGTCCATCCAGGCTCCTCAGGGCCGGCCGCTGCGCAAGGAGGGCAGCGGCCTCAAGCTGCTCAGCCGCCCAGGCCGCAGTCGGGCATGTCGCTGACCAGGCTGGCCTGGGTCACGTTGCTGCCCGGCGGCACGCTGCGGGTCAGCCAGACGTTGCCGCCGATGGTCGAACCCTTGCCGATGGTGACGCGGCCGAGAATCGTCGCGCCAGCGTAGATCACCACGTCGTCCTCGATCAAGGGGTGGCGCGCCAGGCCCTTTTTGAGTTCGCCGTTTTCGCCGGGCGGGAAGCGCTTGGCGCCCAGCGTGACCATTTGATAGAGGCGCACGCGGTCGCCGATGATGGCGGTCTCGCCGATCACGACGCCGGTGCCGTGGTCGATGAAGAAGCTGCGGCCGATGGTGGCGCCCGGGTGGATGTCGATGCCCGTATCCGCATGCGCGATTTCCGCCACGATGCGCGCCAGCATCGGCGCGCCCAGGCGACACAGCACATTGGCCAGACGGTGGTGGATCATCGCCGCCACGCCTGGATAGCACAGCAGGACCTCGTCCACGTTGTGCGCGGCCGGGTCGCCCTGATAGGCCGCGGTCACGTCCAGGTCCAGCGCGGCGCGCACGCGCGGCAGCTCGGCGCCGAACTGGCGCACGATCTCGATGGCGCGCTGGCGCGCATCCGCGGGCCCGGTCTGTTCGGGCCGGCCCACGTACTGCAGTTCCAGACAGACCTGGTGCAGCAGCGCGTCGAGCGCCGCACCGATGGTATGGCCGACGTAAAAGTCCTCGACCTCCTCGCGCAGGTCGATCGGACCCAGGCGCATCGGGAACAAGGCGCCACAGAGGTCCTTGACGATCTGGCGCAGGCTTTCCTGCGACGGGAATTCGCGCAGGCCGGCGTCTTCGCGCAGGCGGCCGCGGGGACCGCGCCAGGCCACGCGCGCTTCGCGCAGGCCGGAGACGATGCTGTCCAGGTTCCAGTGGGCCGGCGCGCTGTAGGTCGGCCCGCTCATGACTGCGGCTCCTGCAGGAAGCCGGTAGAGGGATTGAATTCAAACATGGGTGCGCCTCGTTGACGGTGCACGGCCGCGGCGGCCAGGCCGCCGGGCAATGCTGCTTCGCAATATTTCCGTCAACTGTAACCGCTCGCGCCGGTTTCGCGGAATCCATCCGATACGGCGCAGGGGTTATGTCCCTGTGTCCTGTTCGTAGCCCTGTGGGTTGCCCTGCTGCCAGCGCCAGCCGTCCGCACACATCGCGTCCACGTCATGCGTGCTGCGCCAGCCGAACAAAGATGCCGCCAGCGCAGGATCGGTCCACATTTTCTCGACGTCGCCGGGACGCCTGGCTTGCGAGCGCACGGGAATCCGGCAGCCGTTGACCCGCTCGAACGCATGCACCAGCTCCAGCACGCTGGTGCCCTGCCCCGTGCCCAGATTGATCGCCACGAACCCGGGATGGCGCTCCGAATAGGCCAGCGCCTGCACATGCCCCTGCGCCAGGTCCATCACGTGCAGGTAGTCGCGCACGCCCGTGCCGTCGGCCGTCTCGTAATCGTCGCCGAACACCCGCAGGAACGGCTGGCGCCCCACCGCCACCTGGGTGATGTAGGGGAACAGATTGTTCGGAATGTCGCGCGGACTTTCCCCGATCTGGCCGCTCGGATGCGCCCCGATGGGATTGAAGTAGCGCAACGTCACCGCGCTGAACGCGGGATCGGCCGCGCAAACGTCACGCAGCGCTTCCTCCACCATCAGCTTGGTGCGGCCGTAGGGGTTGGTCGGCGCCAGCGGATGCGCCTCGGTGAGCGGCAGGAAGTGGGGCTCGCCGTAGACAGTGGCCGAAGAACTGAACACCATGCGCGCCACGCCCGCCTCGCGCATGGCGCGCAATAGCGTCACGGAGCCGCCGACGTTGTTGTCGTAGTACTTGAGCGGATCGGCCACCGACTCGCCCACCGCCTTGCTGCCGGCCAGATGCAGGACCGCCTGCACCGGCGCGCCGCGCGCCGCCGATTCGGCCAGCACCGATTCGACCAGGCCGGGGCTGCGGATGTCCCCTTCCACCAGCGGGATCTCCACGCCGCACAGGCTCTCGACGCGGCGCACGGCCTCGCGGCTGCCGTTGCTGAAGTTATCCAGCACCAGCGGCCGCTGGCCCGCCGCCAGCATCGCCACCAGCGTGTGCGTGCCGATGTAGCCCGCGCCGCCCGTCACCAATACATGCAGGTCCTGCATAGTCTCCCTCACAGATGCGCCGCCACGCCCGGCACCCAGGCATGGCGCGGCCGCGGCGCCTGCGCATGGCTGCGGTAGCGGTCGATCCAGTACGAGGTGGACGCGTCATGGCCCCAGTCCACCACGCCGGCCGACACCGGCACCGCCAGCTCCCGCTCGATGCCGGTGGCCAGCCGCTTGCCCAGCTCCACGCCCCACTGGTCGAAGGGATTGATGCCCCAGACCACGCTCTGCACGAATACCTTGTGCTCGTACAGCGCCAGCAGCGCGCCCAGGCCGCGCGGATCCAGCTGGCGCAGCACGATCAGGGTCGAAGGCCGCCCGCCCGGATGCACCATGTGCTGCGCCAGGCTCAGCGCGCGCTCCTGGTCGTCGATGTGCGCCACATCCATCAGCGCCTGCTCCAGGCACTTGCCGCGCAGCAGCGCCTGGCGCTGCGCCAGGCAGTTGGCCAACAGCATGCGGTGCGCATCCGGACTGTCCGCGTGGCCTTGCAGGCTGGCGATGAAGTCCACCGGCGCGCCCTCTTCGCTCTGATGCAGCCATTGGAAGAAGGTGTGCTGCCCGTCGGTGCCTGGCATGCCCCAGATGATGGGAGCCGTCGGCACCCCGACCGCCGCGCCATCGCCCGCGACCCGTTTGCCCAGCGATTCCATTTCCAGCTGCTGCAGATAGGTGACCAGGTGCAGCAGCCGCGCGCTATAGGCCGCGATGTTCAGCGAGTTCTGGCCCAGCACGCTGCAGTTGACCAGGCCCGCCAACGCGAGCTGGATGGGCGCGTTCGACGCGAACGGCGCCTGCTGGAAATGCTGGTCCATGGCCTCGGCGCCCGCCCGCATGCCGATCAGCACGTCAGCGCCCACCGTCAGCGCGATCGACAGGCCGGCCACCGACCAGACCGAATAGCGCCCGCCGACCCAGTCGCACATCTTGAATATCTGGCTGGACGGCACGCCCAGCGCGCGCGCCGCCGACACGTTGGCGGTGACCGCGGCCAGGTGCTCGGACACGTCGGCCACGCCGCCCTGCTTGAGCCAGGCGATGGCCGCGCGCGCGTTGTGCAACGTCTCGGCGGTGGTGAAGGACTTGGAAGACACCACCACCAGGCAGCGGCGCGGATCCAGCCCGGCCACCGCATCATGGAACGCGTGTCCGTCGATGTTGGACACGAAGCGGATCTGCCGGCGCTGCTGCGCCCCGCCAAACGCCTGGACCGCCAGGCGCGGCCCCCAATCGCTGCCGCCGATGCCGATATGCAGCACCGTGTTGAAGTCGGCCGTCTGGTCCACCCGGCGCACGAAGTCCGTCATGCGCGAATGCTCGCAGACGGAGTCCGCATCCTGGCCGTCGGGCTGTTCCCGCGTGCGCCCGGCGCGCAGCGCCGTATGCCATGCCGGCTTGCCTTCGGTCCAGTTGACCGGTTCGCCCGCGAACAATGCCTGGCGCGCATCCGCCACGCCACGCGCCTGCAGCAGCGACATGGCCGCGGCTTCCAGCGCCGGCGACTGCCGCTGCATGCTCAGGTCCACGCACAGACCCGCCGCCTCGATGACCTTCAGCGCCGCGCCGTCCAATTCCGCGCCGTGCGCGGCCTGCGCGAACGCCTGCCACTCCGGGCTGTCCGCCAGGCCCGAATTCGCCCTTAGCGCCTCAACCGCATACTTGGCCTTTCCCATCGCGTGATGCTCCTTAAAACGGTAAACGAACATGAGGGGCAATGCGTCGGAACGCGTTGCGGAAATCCTCCTCGATACGGGCCAATGCGGCCACCGTGTCCCCTTCGAAACGCAATACCACCGTCGGCGTGGTGTTGGACGGACGCGCCAGGCCGAAGCCGTCGGCGTAGTCCACCCGGATGCCGTCCAGGTCGTTGATGGACTGCGCGCCGGGAAACTGTCCCTGCGCGCGCAGCGCTTCCACCAGGTCGAACTGCTCGCCTTCGGCGGTTTCCAGCTTGATTTCGGGTGTGGCGCAGGACTGCGGCAGACTTTCCAGCAGGGCCGAGGGGTCCGGCGCGCCGGACAGAATCTCCAGCAGCCGGGCGGCGGCGTAGATGCCGTCGTCAAAGCCGTACCAGCGCTCCTTGAAAAAAATGTGGCCGCTCATCTCGCCAGCCAGCAACGCGCCGGTTTCGCGCATCTTGGCCTTGATCAGCGAGTGCCCCGTCTTCCACATGGTGGCCTTGCCGCCCGCCTCGGTAATGGCGCGCGCCACGTGGCGGCTGCACTTGACGTCATAGAGGATCTCGGCGCCCGGATTGCGCGACAGCACGTCGCGCGCGAACAGGATCAGCTGGCGATCGGGCCAGATGATCTGCCCCGTCTTGGTCACCACGCCGAGCCGGTCGCCGTCGCCGTCGAACGCCAGGCCAACCTCGCAGTCGGAGTAGCGCAGGCAATAGATCAGGTCCTGCAGGTTCTGCGGATCGGCCGGATCCGGGTGATGGCCCGGGAACGAACCGTCGACCTCGCAGAACAGCTCGACCACTTCGCAGCCCAGGGCGCGGAACAGCGCCGGCGCCGCGGCGCCGGCCACGCCATTGCCGCAATCGATCGCAATCTTCATCGGACGCGCCATGCGGATGTCGCCCATCAGGCGCGCGGTGTAGCACGGCATGATCTGCATTTGCGTGCGCCCGCCCGATGCGCTGGCCGACTCTATCGGCAAGCGCATCGCATCGCGCAGCGCGGTGATGCCCTCGCCATACAGCGAAGCGCCGTCCAGCACGATCTTGAAGCCGTTGTGCGCGGGCGGGTTGTGGCTGCCCGTGACCGCGATGCCCGCGCCCGTGTCCATCAGGCGCGTCGCAAAGTACACCATCGGCGTGGTCGCCATGCCGATGTCGATGACGTGCATGCCTGCCGAGCGCAGGCCCGCCTGCAAGGCGGCCGCCAGCTCGACGCTGCTCAGCCTGCCATCCCTCCCCACCACGATGGACCGCGCCCCCTGTTCGCGGGCCTGGGTACCCGCCGCCATCCCCAGGCTGTGCGCGAACCTCGCATCGATTTCATCCGGCACCGTGCCGCGTATGTCGTAAGCCTTGAAAACCGCATCCAGAATTTGCGGCGTGTCCCAGCCAAAAGTTCCGTGCATGCCAGTTTCTCCGGGTGGCGTTATTTAGGGCCGTTCTGTTTGAAATCGCCGTAATACGCCGCACGGGAGTAGCGGTAACTGCCGTACTTGGACCGGAAGCCAAAGCGTTCCGGCATGAGCTTGAGACCGTTGAAGAGCACGCCGTCCACCGGCGCGCCCGCCTGGATCAGGCGCTTGGCCGTCTCGCGGATTTCGCCCACGGTGTTCATGCCCGAGCGCACCACCACCATCACTGCGGCCGCATGCGTGCCGACCACGGCGGCGTCCGGAGACGACAGCACGGGCGCCGTGTCCAGGATCACCATGTCGTACTGCGAGGCCAGTTCACGCAGGGTTTCGCCGAACACCGGCGACGCCAGCAGCTCCGACGGGTCGAAGGTCACCGCGCCGGTAGCGATGAAGTCCACGCCCTCGGACACGCTGTGCTTGCGGACCTGGGTCAGCGGTATCGTGCCCGACAGCACTTCGAACAGGCCGTCTTCCTTGGGCACGCCGAAATAGCGGTTGAGCTGGCCCTTGCGGAAGTCAGCGTC
The DNA here is from genome assembly GCF_943737025.1 of Achromobacter sp. Marseille-Q4954. Taxonomy (NCBI): domain Bacteria; kingdom Pseudomonadati; phylum Pseudomonadota; class Betaproteobacteria; order Burkholderiales; family Alcaligenaceae; genus Achromobacter; species Achromobacter sp. Marseille-Q4954. The sequence continues at coordinate 128,967 of NZ_CALSFQ010000005.1, read as the reverse complement.
GATCAGCAGCACGCGCTTGCCCACGCCGCCCTGGATGAAAGCGAAGTTGGCCGACAGGAACGACTTCCCCACGCCTGCCACCGGCCCGGTGAACATGACCATGTTGTTGGCCGACTGGCGCAGCGACGCCTGCAACACGTTGCGGAACGACCTCAGGCTTTCGATGGGCGGCGCGTTGCCCTGGCTCTGGGCCAGCAGCGCCGGCACGCTGGCGTTCTTGCGCCGGCTGCGCCGCCACAGCTTGTCCTGCATGTCGCTGTACGGAATGGCGGCCAACACGGGCAGGCCGGTATGGCGTTCGACGTCGTCGGGTTCGGACAGGCCGCCGAACAGCGCATTGCGCACGAACGCGCACAGCATGCCGAAGATCAGGCCGAAGGCGGTCGCCACGCCGATGATGATGGCGGCCTTGGGACGCACCGGCTTGTCCGGCTGCACCGCCGAATCCAGGATGCGCACGTTGCCCACCTTGCCGGCGCGTATCAGGCGCAGCTGCTGGGCGTTGTTGAGCAATGCCGTGTAGAGCTCGGTGTTGACGCGCACGTCGCGCACCAGGCGCACCACGTCCTGCTCCAGGTCGGGCAGTTGGCGGATGTTGTTGCCGATGCGGTTCACGTCCCCGGTCAGCCCGGCGATCTGGCGGTCCAGCGCCACGATGCTGGGGTGGGTCGGCGCGAAGCGGGTAATCATTTCCTGGCGCTTGGAGCGCAGTTCCATCACCTTGGTCTGCGCGTCCACCGATTGCGCCAGGATCAGCTTGGCTTCTTCGCTCAGGTCGATGGTGCCGCGCTTGTTGCGCAGCGAGTTGTACTTGGTCTCGGCGGCGTCCAGCTCGCCCTTGAGCACCGGCAGCTGCTGTTCAAGGAATACCAGCGACTTCTCGGCCTGCGCCGACTTGCGGTTCACGTTCTGCTGCACGTATTCCTGGCCGATCTGGTTGAGCACGGCAGTCGTCAGCGCCGGATCATTGCCTTCCAGCGTGACGCCGATCACCCCCGATGTGCGGCCGCGCTCGAAAATACCCAGGCGCGCCTGCACGTCCTCGATGGCCGCCAGGCGCGAACTGCGCGACACCGTGAACTCGGTGCCGGGGCGTCCCGTCAGCGCGTCGATATGCACGTCCATCGCGCCGCCCCCAGGCAGCCGGAAATGCTCGGGCTTGCCCACGGTGCCGTTGAAGGTGGCGCCCGTGAACTTGTCGCTCAACGTATAGCGCCCTTCGCCCAGCGTGGTCACGCGAAAGGGCTTGCCCAGCCATTCGTTGGGCACGTCCAGCTGCGAGATCGCGATGGCTTCGCCGCCCCATGCATAGCCGCCGCGCGGCAGGCTCGACGGGTACGGCAGGCTTTCGTAGCGCTGCGCCAGCCACTCGCCGATCACGGGGAAATAGCGCGGCTTGGCCTGGATGTACAGCAGGAACTTGTCGACGGCGGGTCCGACCACCATGCGCGAGCGCAGCACTTCCATTTCGCCCGAGGTCTCCGCCTTGGTATCGAACATGGAAGATACGTCGCCGAGCAGGCTGCGGCTCTGCCCCTGCGGCATTTCCTCTTCCACCTGCACGATGATGTCGGCCGAGTACACCTTGGGCGTGATCATCACATAGGTAAGCGCCCCCAGTAATGCAAGCAGAGTGATCGCGATGATCATCCACCGGTTGGAAAAGATGGCGTCCACATGGGACGACAACGGAGTTTCCTGCTGACGAGCCGGCACGGACGGCTCGAACGATTCGATGGGCAACGACATGCAGCTCTCCAAGAGAAGACGCCGCCGCGGTCGCGGCGTCCCCAGGCGTGGTTTAAGGCGGACTAATCTATGGACTTCACGGTCTGTACGGTCTGGGCGCTCGGGAACAGGTTGCTGATGAAGCGGTTCCACCGCACCAGGGCCGCCGTATCCACGAACACCACGTCTTTGGGTTGCAACTCGAACTTCTCCGCCACCGCAAGAGTCTGCGGCGAGCCGGCGTTCAGGTGGAACACCAGCGGCGTCGCTTGCTCAGTGCTGCGCACAACGAATATTTGCGACGGATTCGAGGTCAGCTGGTTCGGTCCTCCGGCCAAGCCCAGCGCTTCGGTCAACGACATGCGTCCGTCACGCATCACTGCCGCGGTGGGCAAGGTCACCTCGCCCATCACGAACACCTTGCTGTCGTCGCGCGGCGTGACCCTGACGATGTCGCCCGACTTCAGCAGCACCTGATTCAGGTCTTGGCCACGCTCGATCAGCGCAGGCACGTTCACGCGAGTACGGCGTCCGTCACGGATCACGTAGACCGCGCTGCGATCGCCCGTGGGCAGAATGCCTCCGGCCCTGTTGACGGCTTCCAACAGGGTCATCGGTATATCGTTGATCGCGATTGCGCCCGGCGTCTTCACTTCGCCATCCACGTAAACACGCTTGCTGCGATATCCCAGAACGCGTACGGTGATCTGCGGATCCTGGATGTACTTGCTTGAACTATTCACTATGAGATTGCGCGCCTGAAGTTCCGTCAACCCGGCCACTTTCAGCAATCCCGCATAGGGAAATTGGATATATCCAGTGGATGAAACCGTATAGCCCGGAATGCCCGAGGCGGTGTCTCCAATGGCTAGTTCCGTTACCCCTGTCCCGATGGCGTAGGTTTGCGTCGGAAGAACGAGTTCGGGGTGATCCCACACCACGATCGAGAGGATGTCTCCGGGCCCGATCAGGTACGGCCCGGACTTGCCATAGAGCTTGTCGACCCCTTCGTTGTCGAGCAATGCCTGGCGCGCGCGCTGGTCTTCAAGCACCAGCGAGGGCGTGATTTCCTTGATTACCGCCTTGGAGTTCGGATCCAACGGATCCGCAAGCTGATTGGCGTCAAAGGTCATACCGGGAGACAAGGCGCAAGCGCCCAGCGAGGACACGAGCGCGATAGCTGCTATGCCTCGGCTCAACGTTCCGAAAAATGTCGTCATGGCAAATCCACTTGTGAATGACTTCGTTGCTTGGAGTGAGCCCGATGCGTAACGGGTTGCGACATTCCACTCTCTTTTCCTAGGCCCGCACATTCGACGGATGTCCTAAGCCTTCTCCTACATCGTTTGGAGGTTTCGGGTGCGTTGCGCACTCAATAAGATTTTGTCGGTAGCCACAAGCTTTGCGGCGGTGCACAGTTTTTGCCTTCCGCACGGCGGCTCCCCACGAACAGGAGTGCGCGATGGACCCGTCCCAAACGGACACGTCGTCTAGATTCAGCGGAGCAAGCTATCTCTATCGCTTGCTCGATGCCGCGATCGTGATCACCTGCGGCCTGACTGCCACCGGCTTGAAATTCTCGGACGATGCCTTGGCGGATCCTCCGCAGATCCATCTGTTCCTTGTGTACCTGTGCGGCCTGGGCGTGGTGGCCATCTTCCCGGCCTTCCGCCTCTATGTATCGTGGCGCGGCCGCCTGCTGACCGACCTGGTCGTGCGCAGCCTGGCGGCCTGGGCGCTGGTGTTCGCGCTGGGCATCTGCATCAGTTTTCTCATGCACCAGACCGCGGCGATATCCCGCGTATGGGCGGCTACGTGGTTTGGCATGTCGGCGCTGACGCTGGCCGGCCTACGGATTGCGGTCTACGCGGTGCTGGGCGCGGCGCGCGACCGCGGGATGGACCGCAAGCGCGTGCTGCTGGTGGGCTTCGGCGCGCTGGGCCATGACCTGTGGCGCCGCGTCGAGCAATACCGCGGCGCGGGCTACGAAGTGGCCGGCATCTACGCCGAGCCCCATGAGAACCTGCCGCCGCAAGTCCGCCGCCTGCATGAGCTGGACGGACTGCATGGCTTCGTGCATGAGCACAACGTCCGCGAGATCTGGATCGTGCTGCCGATGGAAGCGGGCCAGGAACTGCGCGAAGTCCTCTATCACCTGCGCAATGACCTGGTGGATATCCGCTGGATTCCCGATGTCATGTCGATCCAGCTGCTGGGACACCGCATCGGCGAATTCCTGGGCCTGCCCGCCATACAGCTCAACAGCCTGCCCGCTGCCGGCGTGCGCGGCTGGGCCAAGGAAATCTTCGACCGCAGCTTCGCCTTCTGCGCGCTGATCGGGCTGTCGCCCGTGATGCTGACGGTGGCGATCCTGGTGAAGGCGACTTCGCGTGGCCCCGTGTTCTTCACCCAGCCGCGGCTGGGCGTGGACGGCAAGGTCTTCCATGTCTACAAGTTCCGCACCATGACGGTGCATCAGGAGCATGGCGTGGTCACCCAGGCCACCCGCAACGATGCCCGCGTCACGCGCATCGGCGGCTTCCTCAGGCGCACCAGCCTGGACGAACTGCCGCAGTTCCTGAATGTGCTCATGGGCGACATGTCGGTGGTGGGACCGCGTCCGCACGCCCTGGAGCACAACGAAATGTACAAGGACCTGGTGCAACGCTACATGATGCGCCACCGCGTCAAGCCGGGCATCACGGGCTGGGCGCAGGTCAACGGCCTGCGCGGACAGACGGACACGCTGCGCAAGATGAGCGATCGCGTCGAGTACGACATCTATTACATCCAGCACTGGACGTTCAGGATGGACCTGCAGATCATCGCCCGCACGGCGTTGTCGGGATGGACGGGCCGCAATGTCTACTAAACCTTTGGGATGGCCCGAGCAACGCAAGGCCGCGGTCCGCGACGGCGTGCTGGCGCAGGCGGAGTTCCGCCAGGCGGTCGAGATGTTGCCGCTGGTTTCCATCGACCTGCTGCTGCGCGACGCCGCGGGCCGCTACCTGACCGGCCTGCGGGCCAATCCCCCGGCCCAGGGCGCCTGGTTCGTGCCGGGCGGGCGGATCCGCAAGAACGAAACCCTGCATGCGGCGCTGCGCCGCATCGCCCGCGACGAGCTGGGCATCCCGGTCAGCGAGCTGGCCTGGACCCCGCGCGGCGTGTACGAGCACTTTTACGGCACCAATTTTGCGGGTGAAGCCGGACGCTCCACCCATTACGTCGTCCTCGCCTATGAGGCCGAGCTTTCTTTGGACATTTCCAGCCTGCCCCAGGCCCAGCACCGCAGCTACCGCTGGCTGCCCGCCCGTGCCCTCGCCGCCGATCCCGGCGTGCACCCCTACACCCAGGCCTACTTCAAGGAGTGAGCGCCATGACCAATCCCCCTCCCCCGTACCGGGCAGTCATACTTTGCGGCGGTTCAGGCTCGCGCCTGTGGCCGCTGTCGCGCGAACTGCTGCCCAAGCAGTTCATCCGTTTGACCGATGACCGCAGCCTGTTGCAGAACACCCTGCTGCGGCTGGGGTCGGCAGGGGCCGAGGCCCGGCCCATCCTGGTCTGCAACGACGCGCACCGCTATATCGCGGCGGAGCAGGCGCTGGAACTGGGCATCAAGGACGTGGAAGTGATCCTGGAGCCCTTCGCGCGCAACACGGCGCCGGCCATCGCCGCGGCCACCCTGCGCGCCATGCGCGACGGCGAGGACCCGGTCATGCTGATCATGCCGTCGGACCACGTGCTGGAAGACGGCGAGGTGCTACAGGCCGCCTTCGCCGCGGCCTATCAGGCCGCCCTGCAGGGTGCGCTGGTGACGTTCGGCATCAATCCCACCGCGCCGCTCAGCGGCTACGGCTACATCCAGGCGGACGAGCCCGGCGTGATGGCGCCCGCGCGCCGCGTGCGCCGCTTCGTTGAAAAACCCTCTCCCGAGGTCGCGCAGCGTTTCATCGAAGATGGCGGCTATTACTGGAACAGCGGCATGTTCGCCTTCCAAGCCTCGGTGTTCCTGTCGGAAATGGCGCGCCTGGCGCCCAAGATGCTGGAGCAGGTGCAGGCGGCCGTGGCTATCGGGCATGGCGAGAACTCGCTGTTCCACCTGGACGGCCCGTCCTTCGAAGCGTGCCCCAGCGATTCCATGGACTACGCCATCATGGAACGCACGGACAGCGCCGTGGTCATCCCGCTGGCCGCCTCGTGGAGCGATGTGGGCGCCTGGGACGCGGTCTGGGGCATCGCCCAGAAGACCGTGGAAGGCAACTCCACCACCGGCGACGTCATGGTGGAGGATTCGCGCAACTGCCTGATCCACTCCACCAGCCGGCTGGTGGCCTCGGTGGGCCTGGACGACATCGTCGTGATCGAAACCGCCGACGCCGTGCTGGTGGCGCACAAGTCGCGCTCGCAGGACGTCAAGCGGCTGGTCGAGATCTTCAAGACGCAGCACCGCTCGGAACTGAACCATCACCGCGAAGTGCAGCGGCCCTGGGGATCCTACGACTCGGTAGGCCAGGGTCCGCGCTACCAGGTCAAGCGCATCACGGTGAAGCCCGGCGCGCGCCTGTCCTCGCAGATGCACCATCACCGCGCGGAGCACTGGATCGTGGTTTCGGGCACGGCGCGCATCTACAACGGCGACAAGCAGTACCTGCTGACCGAGAACCAGTCGACCTACATCCCGCTGGGCGAGATCCACAGCCTGGAGAACCCGGGAAAGATCCCGCTGGAGATCATCGAGGTGCAATCGGGCGCTTACCTGGGTGAAGACGACATCGTCAGATTCCAGGACATGTATGGCCGGGTATGAAAAGAAGGAGCCCCCACGCCGCACGCGCTCCGCACGCTTGCTGCCACCCGAAGGGGCGCCCTTTTTCAGGCCAGGCATGGCGCGGCTCTGCCTGCCATTGGCGGGGCTGTTCTTCGCCGTGCTGGTAACAGTGGGCAACCTGCCGGGCCTGGCCGCCGAGATGTCGGACGCGTTTGGCGACAAGCGTCTGCATCTTGCGGCTTACGCCTTCCTGACCACGTTGATCTATTTCTCGGTCAACCGTCGCCCGGCGCTGACGGCCCTGGTGGCGATCGCAATGCTGGGTGCGCTGGATGAAGCAATCCAGTCCCTTTTTCCCTATCGACAGGCTGAACTATTAGACCTTTTGGCCGATATCTCCGCGGCTGGTGCAACAGTAATCTCATTGCACATTGGTACCGCAGCCTTCGGCTCCTTTCGTGCAGTCATTAAGTCTTAAGGATACAACCATGCCAAAACGGGCACTGATTACCGGCGTTACTGGCCAAGACGGGGCCTATCTGGCGGAGTTTCTGCTGGCCAAGGGCTATGAGGTCCACGGCATCAAGCGGCGTGCTTCGCTGTTCAATACCGCGCGGATCGACCATCTGTACCAGGATCCGCATGACCAGCCCCGCAATTTCGTGCTGCATCACGGCGATATGACCGACTCTTGCAGCCTGATCCGCATCGTGCAGTCGGTGCAGCCCGACGAGATCTACAACCTGGCCGCCCAGAGCCATGTCGGCGTCTCGTTCGAGGAGCCCGAGTACACGGCCAACGCCGACGGCCTGGGCACCCTGCGCCTCCTGGAAGCCATCCGCATCCTGAAGCTGGAGAACAAGGCCCGCTTCTACCAGGCGTCCACCTCCGAGCTGTATGGCCTGGTGCAAGAGACGCCGCAAAAGGAAACCACGCCGTTCTATCCGCGCAGCCCGTATGCGGCGGCCAAGCTGTACGCCTACTGGATCAGCGTGAACTACCGCGAAGCCTATGGCATGTATGCCTGCAACGGCATCCTGTTCAACCACGAATCGCCCAAGCGCGGCGAGACCTTCGTCACGCGCAAGATCACCCGCGGCCTGGCCCGCATCGTGCTCGGCCTGCAGGAATGCCTGTACCTGGGCAATCTGTCCGCCCTGCGCGACTGGGGCCATGCCCGCGACTACGTCGAAATGCAGTGGCTGATGCTGCAGCAGGACACGCCCGAGGACTACGTCATCGCCACCGGCATGCAATACAGCGTGCGCGAGTTCATCAATACCGCCGCGCGCGAGCTGGGCATCCTGCTGGCCTGGGAAGGCGAAGGGCTGGAAGAGACCGCCACCGTGCTGTTCTCGCCAGTCCATGACATCAAGCCGGGCCAGGTGATCGTCCGGGTGGACCCGCGCTATTTCCGCCCGACCGAAGTGGAAACCCTGCTGGGCGATCCGACCAAGGCGCGCGAAAAGCTGGGATGGTCGCCACGCACCTCCTTCGCGCAACTGGTCAAGGAAATGGTCGAGAGCGATCTGCGCGACGCGCGGCGCGATGCGCTGGTGGAGCAGAACGGCTACGAAATCTACGCCTACAAGGAGTAGCACGACATGACGAACCTGGAGCAACGCGTCTTCGTCGCCGGCCACCGCGGCATGGTAGGCGCCGCGATCACCCGCGAGCTGCAGCGCCGCGGGTACCGCAACGTGCTGACCCGCGGCCGGGAGGAGCTGGATCTGGAAAACCAGAATCAGGTCAACCGCTTCTTCTCGACCACGCCGGTCGACGTGGTGTACCTGGCCGCCGCCAAGGTCGGCGGCATCCTGGCCAACCAGACGCATCCGGTGGAGTTCCTGTACAAGAACCTGATGATCCAGTGCAACGTGATCCGCGCCGCGTATGCCGCCGGGGTGCGCAAGCTGCTGTTTCTGGGTTCGTCATGCATCTATCCGCGCGAAGCCCCCCAGCCCATCCGCGAGGACGCCTTGCTGACGGGGCCGCTGGAGGCGACCAACGAGCCCTACGCCATCGCCAAGATCGCGGGCCTGAAGCTGTGCGAGGCCTATCAGCGCGAGTTCGGCGCGCGTTTCATCTGCGCCATGCCGACCAATCTGTATGGCCAGCATGACAACTACGACCTGCAAAGCAGCCACGTGCTGCCCGCGCTGATCCGCAAATTTCACGAAGGCCGGGAATCCGGCCAGGAAAGCGTGAGCATCTGGGGCACCGGCGCGCCGCTGCGCGAATTCCTGTATGTGGACGACCTGGCCCAGGCCTGCGTCATGCTGATGGAGCATCCGCAGGCGGAAGGCATCTACAACATCGGCGCCGGGCAGGACATCTCGATCGCCGACCTGGCCAGGCTGGTGGCCCGCGTGGTCGGCTACGAGGGCAACATCGTTTACGACAGCAGCAAGCCCGACGGCACGCCGCGCAAGCTGATGGACTCGGCCCGCATGCAGGCGCTGGGCTGGAAACCGGAGATCTCGCTGACGCATGGCATCACGCTGGCCTACGGCCACTTCCTGCGTGAACGCACCCAGCATGCGCTGCCCGTGGCCTGACGGCCTCGCCAGAACCCATATGCCCACAGGCCCCAGCCATGCTCGGATTCCTCAGGAAACATATCGCCGGCAATGCCTCCTTCTGGGGGCTGGTGGAGTATGGCATCGGGCCGGTCGCGGCGCTGGTGGCCCTGCCCATCCTGTTCCGGCAGCTGGGGACCGTGGGCTTCGGCCAGTACTCCATGATCATCGCCCTGGCCGGCTTCGGCAATGCCGCCAACCTGGGCGCGGCGGTGACGGCGACCAAGCTGGTGTCCGAGCGCATGCACGAGCCCGGCGGCGCCTATCGCGCAGCCGGCGTAAGCATGTCGCTGATCGGCTGCGCGCTCGGGGTCGTGACCCTGGCCGCAGTATTGCTGTGGGCAGTGGTGGGCCTGGGCTGGCCGGCGGCGACCTTCGGCGGCGTGGCGGTGACGATGCTGGCCATGCCCGCGCTGGCCATCTACCTGACGCAGCAATATGACCAGCTGTTCTCCGGCTGCCTGAAGGGGCGCGAAGACTTCCGCGCCACGGCGCTGTGCGAAGTCTTCAGCCGCACCGGCACGATGGGACTGGCTTGCGCCACGGCCTGGCTGACGGCATCGCCCACCTGGACCGGCCTGGCGCAGGCGCTGGGACTCCTGATCGCGGGCAGCGTGAAGATGCGCGTGTTCGCGCGCACCTATGGCCGCATCCTGGTGCGCCCGGTGCGCGACCGCAGCGCCATGATGGACGCCTTCCGGTTCTCCCGCTGGTCCTGGCTGAACAGCCTGAGCGCCCTCGCCTTCGGCTCGGTGGACCGGGTGCTGGTCGGCAGCCTCATGGGTCCGGCCGCGCTGGCCATCTATACGGTCGGCGTGCAGGTCGGCCAGATCATCCATACCGCGTCGGTCGCCATCTTCCAGAAGGCCATGCCGCGCGTCACCCGCCTGTCGGTTTCGCCCCCCTATCCCGGCGCCGTCGAACGCGAGATCCGCCGCATGATGCTGTGGAACCTGGCGCTGTCGGCCAGCGCCACGCTGGCGGTGCTGGCGGTCAGCCATCCGCTTTTGAACCTGCTGTTGGGAGACAACGTCGCCAGCGGCCATCTGGGCACCTTCCAGTTGCTGATCGTGGCCTCGGGACTGCTGTCCCTGAACGCCGCGGCGCACTTTTCCCTGCTGGGCCTGGGCAATTCGCGTGCCGTCGCCATCCTGAACGGCCTGGGCGGCCTGGCGATGCTGTGCGTCATGGCAGGACTGGTACACGCGGCGGGCGAACACGCCGCGGCATGGGGCCGCATGGCCTACGCGGCGATCACGCTGGCCGGCGTGGCTCTCGCCATCCGTCAATCCCGCCCAGATTTTCCGGGCGCCTTGCCTGCGGCCACCCGTTAACTCATATGCTGAGGTCCTACATGCGCAAGCGTCATAACGAGTACTCACGTCAGCTCATCGACTTCGTCCGCGAGTTGCGGCCGCCGGCGCCCATAGCCGGCAGCCTGTTGCCGAAAGTGACCATCGTGACCCCCTCGTTCAACCAGGCCCGCTTCCTGGAACGCACCATCCTGTCCGTGCTGAACCAGGGCTATCCGCGGCTGGAGTACATCATCATCGACGGCGGCTCCACCGACGGCAGCGTGGACATCATCCGCAAGTATGAGCGCTACCTGACGTACTGGGAAAGCACGCCGGACCGCGGCCAGTCGCATGCCATCAACAAGGGCTTCGAACGCGCCACCGGCGACTATGTGGGCTGGCAGAATTCCGACGACCTGTACTTCCCCGGCGCCTTACGCAAGCTGGGCGCGGCCGCCTCCAAGGGGCGCGCGCCCATCGTCAGCGGCAACCTGTTCGTGGCCGACGCCGACAACCGGATCTTCCGCAAGATCCATTACACGCCGGTCAACCGCGGCACGCTGACGGTGGTGAAGGCGTCCATCCCGAACCAGTCGGCGATCTTCCGCCGCGACCTGTTGCAGAAGTACGGGCTCTTGCAGGAGAGCATGCGCTACTGCATGGACCTGGAGCTGTGGAGCCGGCTGCTGCGCGAAGGCAAGAACCTGATCGTGCCTGACGCCATGGGCGTTTACACCGCCCACGACGAAACCAAGACCGCGCTGATGCAGGACGTGCTGCTCGAGGAACGCGAACAGATCGTCACGCGCATCCGCCGCACGGAGCCGGGCCTGGGCAAGCTGTTCGAACTGTCGTGCCGCGCGTCCAAGGTGGCCGCCCACGCACGCCAGGGAGACCTGTCCTATCTGTTCGAAAAACTGACCACCAAGATTTTCGGACGCGACGACTGGGCTTCGCACTAGCGTCTTTCCACACAGAGAAGAGCCGCAATGACCACGCACCGCCGCCTATCCACCCTGCATCTGCTGGGCATGTTCGCCTTCACGGCGCTGGCCTTGAACGACGACCACTTCGTCCTGGGCGTCGGCAGCTTCAAGCTGTCGCCCTTCGATTTCCTGTTCGTCGCCATGCTGGTGGTCAAGATGTTGAGGCTCGCGGATCCCGCGGCCTATGCGCTGCCCCGCGGCATGCTGGGCATGCTGCTGGGCATCCAGACCGTGTCGGTGATCTATCTGATCCTGGTGTCGCTGCATCATCCGGGCATCGAGACCGGCGACGTGGCGCGGGACCTGCGCATCGTGTTCTATTTCTTGTGCACCCCCTTTCTTTGCTACAAGGATATCGACAGCCCGGCCGCCTACGCGGTGCTGCAGAAGTACATCGTGGCGGCCTGCCTGGCCGTGGCCACGCTGATGCTGGCCGAACAGCTGCAAGGCTTCAGCGTGGCGAATCCGCTGCGCAACGTGCGGCTGGGCGTATGGGCCATCCCGTTCGGCGTGGTGTCGCTGCTGTATTTCCGGCGCACGCTCAACGTTTCCGGACCCAAGGCCTACGCGCTGACGGTCTATATGCTGCTGGCCCTCGTGTTTTCGCTGAACCGCAGCCAATACCTGCAGCTGGCGATCTCGGTGTTCATCGCCGTGCTATTGGGCGCGGGCCCCGAGATCCGGCGCCGCGCCGTGCTGGTCTTTGCGCCGGCGGCAGTCGCCGGGGTGCTGGTCTTCGCCGCGATCGGCTACCTGGACGTGCTCACCAATCGCATCTTCAGCGTCGAGCGCCTGGACGAGGACTCCAGCTATGGCGCACGCGTCCAGGAGATGCAGGGACAAATGGACTTCTTCGCGGAGAGTCCGGTGTTCGGCAAGGGTGCGGGCTTTCGCAGCTGGGTCATGGGCGAGAACGGCTTCGAGCTGAGCACCTTCGCCCACAATTCCTGGGCCTTCTACCTGATGAAGTTCGGCGTGGTCGGCACCTTCATGATCATGCTGCCGCCCGTGCTCATTCTTCTGCTCACGCTGTTCCGACGATATGCGCATCCGGGCCTGGAGCTGCACCGGCGCTACCTGCTGGCCACCGCGCCTATCTATATCTTCATCGACTCGCTTTCCGGCGGCCTGGCGTACGCGCCCAAGACCGCCTTCACCGGGTTCCTGCTGTGCTATTGCCTGTCGCTCATGCGCAATGCCCAGATCATGCCCGTGCCAGAACAAAGAACGACATCCGCCCCCAGCCACCGCCCGGACGTTGCGCGCCGGACGCCAACTAGAGTGATCCCACATGCCTGATGTCTTGTTTGTCGCGCCAGACCTGCACGGCGGCGTAGGAAGATGTGTCGCCTTCATCGTGGATGCCTTGCCGGAACAAGGGGTGGATTCCGCCTTGTTCCTGCTGCGCTCGCGTATCCGCGAGTATCCCGTATCCAATCCGAAGGTAACCCGGGCGCTCCCCGTCAACGAATCTCCGACCGCGCTGCGGCTGATGCTGCCCGTGGCCTTTTTCAAACTGCTCATGCAGATCCGGCGCGACAAGCCCGCCATCGTCTGCTCGCACGGCCTCTTGTGCAACATGCTGGTGGTGGCGGCCAAGAAGCTGCTGCGCGGCAAGTTCGCCACCGTCGCCTTCGAACACAGCAGCCCGGCCATCCATTACGGAGCCTCGCGCATGCGGCGCCTGAAATGCTGGCTGGTCAGCCAGACCTACCGGCGTCACGATGCGGTGGTGGGCGTATCGCGCGGCGTCAAGGAAGACCTGGTCAGCATGTTCCCGCCGCTGCGCGGCAAGGTCCACACCATCTACAACGGCGTGCCGCTGGAAAATGTACGCGCGCAGGGCAGCCGCGGCGGCGACGAATCCGCGCAAACCGAGCCTTACCATGTCGTGGCCGTGGGCCGGCTCGAAGCGGTGAAGGACTATGCGACGCTGATCGACGCGGCCGCTCTGCTGGACGACCCCGGCATCCGCTTCACCATCCTGGGCGAAGGATCCGAGCACGCAGCCCTGCAAAAGCGCATCGATGAGCGCGGCTCGCGCAGCCCGGTCACCTTGGCCGGCCATATCGACAACCCGTTCCCGGTGATTGCGGGCGCCGGCGCATTCGCCCTGACCTCCCTGCGCGAGAGCTTCGGCAATGTGCTGGTGGAGGCGCTGTGCCTGGGGGTGCCGGTGATATCCACCGACTGTCCCCATGGCCCGGCTGAAATCCTGGATTCCGGCCGCTACGGCCTGCTGGTTCCTGTGGGCGACGCCGCGGCCCTGGCCGAGGCGGTGCGCCGCCTGGCCTATGACGCGGAGACGCGTGAACGGTTTGCCGAGCAAGGCCCGGAACGCGCCGACGCCTTTTCCCTGGAACGGCACTGCCGCAACGTCATCGCCCTCTTCCGCCCGCTGATGCAGCGCGGCACGCCCTGAACAGGACAGCATCATGCAGAAGATACCGGTATCGGTCGTCGTCATGACGAAGAACGAGGAACGCAACATCAACAAGTGCCTGAAGGCGCTGGTCGAATTCGACGAAGTATTCGTGGTGGACTCCAACAGCACCGACGCGACCTGCGCCATGGCGACGGCGCTGGGCGCCAAGGTCTCCAACTTCCAGTGGAACGGCAAGTATCCCAAGAAGAAGCAGTGGTGCCTGGAACAGCTGCCGTTCTCGCATCCGGTGGTGCTGTACGTGGACGCGGACGAGGAGATGACGCCCGCTCTGGCCGCCGAGATACGCGAAGCCCTGCCGCGCTTCGCGGCGGGCGCGGGCGGCGCCTTCGTGCCGTTCGATTACGTGTTCTGCGGCAAGAAGCTGGAACACGGGCACCGCGTCTACAAGCTGGCCCTGTTGGCGCGCGACCGCTCGCGCTTCCTGGACTATGACGACCTGGACGTGGCGCACATGTGGGAGGTCGAAGGCCACTACCAGCCGCAAGTCGAAGGCGAAACCTTCGCCCTGCGCCAACGCATGGTGCACAACGACCATGATTCGCTGTTCCATTACTTCGACAAGCACAACCGCTATTCCGACTGGGAAGCGAACCTGCGCACCAAAGGCCTGATGAACGATCCGCGCGAGGCCAACGTGGGCGCGCGCGCCCTGCTCAAGCGCATCTTCCAGGCCATGCCGTTCAAGGCGCCCATCTCGTTCCTGCATTCCTATGTGTTCCGCCTGGGCTTCCTGGACGGCAAGGCGGGCTACGACTACGCGGTGGCGCGCGCCATGTACTACTGGCAGATCCGCATCAAGACCGAGGAAATCCAGAAGGCGCGGCAGGCCAGCGCCGCCGCCGCGCGCGACGACGCCGTGGCGGGAGCCGCCAAATGAGCGCCCTGCAACAGCTCGACCGTTTTGCGCTGGCGCCCGGCCAGCGCGGCCGCTCCGCCCTGACGGTGCAGCTCTGGTGGACGGTGCAGGCGACGCTGTTCCGCTGGTCGCCGCAGGTCGCCTATGGCTTTCGCCGCTGGCTGCTGCGCTGCTTCGGCGCGCGGGTCGGCCGCAAGGTCCTGATCCGGCCCACCGCCACCGTGACCTATCCCTGGAAGGTCGAAATCGGCGACTACGCCTGGATCGGCGACGACGCGGTCATCTACAGCCTGGGGCCCATCCATATCGGCGCCCATGCCGTGGTGTCGCAACGCAGCTACCTGTGCGCCGCCGACCACGATGCGGGGCAACCCGATTTCCCCTTGCGCGAACGCGCCGTGCGCATCGAGGACGGCGCGTGGGTGGCGACCGACGTGTTCATCGGCCCCGGCGTGACCGTCGGACGCGAAGCCGTGATCGGCGCGCGCAGCTCGGTATTCCGCAACATGCCGCCCGCCATGGTGTGCCACGGCAACCCATGCCGCCCGGTACGCCCGCGCCAGGCTGGCCCGGCATGAAAATCCTCATCTACGGCATCAACTACGCGCCTGAACTCACAGGTATCGGCAAATACAGCGCCGAACTGGCCGAATGGCTGGCTGCGCGCGGCCACGACGTCAGCGTGGTGACCGCCCCGCCCTACTATCCGCAGTGGCAGGTGCACGATGGCTATCGCGCCGGCCGCTACCGCAAGGAAGTCCTGCGCGGCGTCACCGTACGCCGCGCGCCGCTCTGGGTTCCCGAACGGCCGGGCGGCCTCAAGCGCCTGATCCACCTGGCCAGCTTCGCCCTGTCCAGCCTGCCCTCGCTGTTGCGCGCGGCCGCGGGACGGCCGGACATCATCCTGGTGGTGGAACCCGCGCTATTCTGCGCACCCGCCGCCTGGCTGGCGGCGCGGCTTTGCGGCGCCCGCGCCTGGCTGCACATCCAGGACTATGAAGTGGACGCCGCGTTCGAGCTGGGGCTGCTCAAGGGCGCCGGCCTGCGCGCCATGGTGCTCAGGGCCGAACGCTGGCTGATGCGCCGCTTCGACCGCGTGTCCACCATTTCCAACCGCATGCTGGACCTGGCGCGGGCCAAGGGCGTGGACCCGGGCCGCGCCGTGCTGCTGCCCAACTGGATCGACGTCGATGCGATCGCGCCGCGCGCCGGCGGCGGCGACTACCGCGCCGAGCTGGGCATTCCTCACGACGCCATCGTTGCGCTTTATTCAGGCAACATGGGCGGCAAGCAGGGCTTGCAAACGCTGGCCGACGTGGCCCGCAGACTCAGCCGCGAGACGCGCCTGTGGTTCGTCTTCTGCGGCCAGGGACCCGAACGCGCGCCGCTGCAGCAGCAATGCGAGGGCCTGGCCCGCGTCGTCTTCCTGGACCTGCAGCCGGCCGAACGCCTGGGCGAACTGCTCAACACCGCCGACATCCATCTGCTGCCGCAACGCGCCGGCGCCGCCGACCTGGTGATGCCGTCCAAGCTGACCGGCATGCTGGCCAGCGGCCGGCCCGTGGTGTGCGGCGCCGCGCCCGGCACCGAGCTGGCCGGCGTGGTCGCGCGCTGCGGCCTGCTGACGCCGCCGGAAGACGGCGCCGCCATGGCCGAGGCGGTGCGCAAGCTCAGCTACAACGCGCAGATCCGCGAAACCCTGGGCGCCGCGGCGCGCCAGTACGCGCAGACGCATCTGCACGTCGACAGCGTGCTGGCTGCGGCGGAACAGGAATTCGAAGCGCTGGTTGCGGCCAAGGGCAAGCATGCGGCCCGCGGCGCGGGCGTTTGAACGGCCGAACGACCGCACAAGCCTTCCGCATCTGCCGCGTGCAAGCCGTCAACGCTGCGACGCGTTCAATTTTCCTTAGACGGTTGGCGATGGGTTACGCGCGCTCGAGACCGACGCTCTTGCATCGGATCTCTCGCGCCTAACCCATCCTACGCATCGGGATCATGCTTGGCGGCCGTTGCGCCGTTGCCGCTTCTGACCAGTCCCATCTGCACGGCGATATAGGCCGCCTCGGCCTGGTTGCGCGCGTTCAGTTTCCAGTACAGCGTGCGCGCGTGGCTCTTCACCGTGGCCACCGATATGCCGACCTGCTGGCCGATCTCGCGCATGGTCTTGCCCTGCACCAGCAACTGCAGGATCTCTTCCTGCCGTTGGGTCAGTTCCCTCAGCTCCTGGGTTGGCGGATGCGAGGCGCCCTGAGGTCGGGCCGCGGGCTGCGGATAGCACTCGCCGCCCGCCATGACGAGGCTGACCGCGGCCGCCAGCGCATCGGGGCTGGAGGCCTTGGGCATGTAGCCCGCGACGCCCGCCCGCGCGCACGCCGCCATGACGCCCGGGTCCAGTACCGAATAAAGCACCAGCACCAGCCGCGGCATGAAGAACGCCATCGATTGGGACAGGAGCCCGACGTCCTGCTCGGCCAGGCCGCTGCAACCCATCACCAGCAGTTCCACTGGGCGATTGATCGAACTGGACATGGTGAGCAATTGGGCTGGCGAGATGGCCAGAATGTCGTCGGTGTTCCGCGCACGCTCCAGCACATGCTGGATCGCGACACGGAGCAGAGCGTAGTCTTCGATCAGTACGGTTGTCATCCCGGGGGGAACCTTGTGACGCATGGCCCATACACGGTTCCCATGACGCTGGCGCATCATTGCTGCAACGGCAGGCTGCTGGCGTCACCGACCTCACGGGAATCTCGTCCGCGGCACGGAATCGCGATGGCGAGGCGGAGTGGTTCGCCCTCTCGATCCAGTCTTGCGGACACAACCCATGCTATCAGCGGCTACGTTCGCTGAATCTCGTTCAGGAGGATGATTGGTGGAGGAATGCAGCAGCACTGCGACCGCGGATACTGCTGTGTAAGAATTAGCCATGATGGCTATGCGCATACCCGGCAGCAATGGAACGCTTGCGTTCCAGGCTGCCGGGCAGGCAGCGCAACCACGGCCGCGCTACCCGAGCTTGCGCCCATAGAGCTGCCCGGCGTCCACATCCCTGCCATTGGGCTCATGCCATTCCAAGGTCGCGCCACGTTGCAGCGCCGCGTACACGGCTTCGCCCTTGTTCTTGACATGCAAGCGCTGGTAAAGCGTGCATGCATGCGTCTTGGCCGTTGCCACCGAAATGTTCAACATCCTGCTGACGGTCTTGATCGGATAACCGCGCGCCAGCAACACCAGCACCTCGTATTGCCGCGGCGTGATCTGCAGCAGCTGCGCGCCGGCGCTGACGGGCATGGAGCCCTTGCTGGCGGCGGCATCGTCGGCTTCCCGGGCCGGCAAGGCGCAGACCGTTTGCGCGGGAGCCTGCAACGCCTGTTCGCTGGGGAAGCACTGCCCGCCCGCCATGACCAGGCGGATGGCCGCTTCAAGGATCTCCACCGAGGCCGTCTTCATCAGGCAGCCGTAGACGCTTGCCCCGGGCAGGCCCTGCACCGGCATGGGCAGGGGCATGACGTCCGTCAGAAGCAGGATCCGCTTGGGCGTGAGCACGCGCTGGATTTCATGCAGCGCGCTCCATGCTTCGTCGGTATCCACCGGCAATCCGTAGATCAACAGGTCGGCGCCCGCGTGCACGCCGTCCGCCTTGGAGATGTCAGCCAAACCCATCCCCTCGATTTCCCACACATCATCCAACTTGCTCAGAATCTGCCACAACCCCAACCGCAGGAGCGGATGGGCTTCAATCAGGACCATCTTGGCCATGGTGTCCTCCCGGTTTTTCGACGGGCCTAGAAGGGATCTTCGCTGTGCTGAAGACTATTTTTTTTCCAACCCCGCGGTGCGAGTCCGCAATATTCCGGAATATCTAATGAAGCTGAACCGGAGCATTTGGGCTGGGAGACTTTGGTAGCCAACATAACGGATGGCATGGACCCATCTTATGGTTCGAAATTGTCAAAATCAAGACGTTTCGGCTCGATATAATCCGACAAAAACAGAAATCATTCGTTAGCCTTAATCATCATCGTAAATCCGGACGAGACGCGCATCTCATCCATTCCGGCGCTAGGGTTTTCACCAGGAATTCCCCATGAGGAGCTTGCGCTTTCCCTATGGAAGATGCAGGACGGACGTGGCTTCCAGGCTAAGGCAGGCCGATGTTACAGCCGTAAAAAAGCCGCGCCGCGGCATCCGCCGGGCGCGGCCTGGAAGTTCCGGAACCAGGACAATAACTGTCTATATGTTTCCGCGGACACATCAAGCCCGTGCGTCTTTCTCGTAATCGAAATATAGGTAACATTTTTATTTTTGCGTTTCCGGAACGATTTACTCCATATAGGCGAAGTCAAATACCGTATGCCCGCCCTGATGATGCCAATGGTGCATCGAAGCATGGCGTTTTCTCAGGAAACTTGCGTAGTGGATTTCGCCATCCGTTTCCACGTAGGTGGATGGCGTTAGTTCCTCGATCCGGTTCAGCGACACGCCCTTGCCGTAGTGGCAGAAGCCCTGGTACTGAGCACAGCGGATCACCTCTCCGCCAGGCGACACAACGATTCCGGCGTTGCGCGCCCGCATCGGGTTGCGCACGATGGGGTTGCAGGCATGCGGCGTCCACTCGGTCGAGCGCGGCGAATCCGAAAAGAAAGCGAATAATTCGTCGCAATGGCTTTGACCGTCGGTCCGGTCAATATTAGTTAATAACCACCAGTATTCGCCGTGCTTGAAAATAATGGTATCGACGGCGGATATATTCGTCATCAAATTTACATCAAGCTCCCACTTGAGCGGAAAATCGGTGCATTTCCAGAGTTCAATACTGCGATTTCCGCAAGTCTCCGGCACCATGTAGGTGACGCCTTCGTGCTCGAATATATAAGGAAACGACAGATGGTAGGGCAGGTTCAAGGCCGTCCCCAACAGGCGGAAAGCCCCGTCGGAGTAGGTCGCGACCGAGATCGTGCCCTTGCGGGAAGTAAAATCGTAATCCTCGAAAAATATATACGGTTTTTTATCCTGGGTATATACGAACGGATCCGCAAAAAATCTGCCCTTGGGTGGCTGCAACACCATGGCCTCGGATACCACCGCCTGCTGCCGCGCAGAGGGAAACATGCCGATCCGCCAGCGCACATTGCGTTTCATGACGCGGCGCACAATCAAATCCGACATTAACCAGGCCTGACGCGCAATATATGCGGCGCTATCCCATTCCACCGGATCATCGCGCCGCAAGCCGCTCATGATCTGCATGCTCGGCGGCGCAACCCCTTGCTTGACGCGCGCCAGCGTCTGCAGCGCGTCGTACACCATGAAATTCCCCAGGCTGAACGCGCGCGCCTGATTCTTCAACCAGAACACTTCGGTGTTGAAACTGCGCTGGTCCAGCAGTTCGTCCTGGTCCTCTCGCGGTCCGACGCGCCAGAGTTTCACCGTGGTGTGATCTTCGCGCTGATAGACCTCCCAGAAGCCGGCATAGCGGCTGGTCGCCACCGCAATATCCGAATAGCTCAGCTGCCATACCCCCAGCCGCGTCCAGCCCGCCATTTGTTCACGCGTGGCCGGCGATGCGCCCAGCGTGATGATCAGGTCCAGGCCCAGCGCCGCGACCTGCCCCTGCATCTCGTCCGCGGACATGCCAGGCGCCAGCGACAGGACGGCGGCCGTATCCTGCGGCACGCTTTCCCGCATGTCGCGGCACGCAAGCGCCTGCCGCTGCTTTGCCGGCAACAGCCGCGCTTCCAGACGCGACAGGGCGCCAAACAGGGCGCGCACGCCCAGGCGGGGCGCTTTCTCGCCGCCCTCCTCGCTTATCACCAGCAAAGCAGCGACTTCAAAATCCTGGCTATGCCTGAGCCAATCCACCATCTCATGCATCCAACCGGGTTGCTCGTACCCGTCAACCAGCAGTCCCACTCTGTAGGTTTTCATTTCTCCTGCTCCTGTGCCAGGGCTGATCGGCCTTCCGTCCGGTAGGGCGAACGGGCTAGCCATTGCGTATTCAGGGGCGCGACAGAATCAACTCCTCGCGCTGATACTGCGGGGTTTTGCGCCTCCGTTCCAGACCACATTCATCCTAGGTCGGCAGTCCGAGGACGAATGGCTCAGGATCATGCGCAAACACTAGGAAATCGTTACTCCCTCCGCATGAGATTTGTCATCCCTCTGGCGGAGGCTGGCGAAAATCCGGTCGGTCCTGAACGCTGGAATCGCGCGCCGGTAGTGGTAAACCCTATTGGGGATAGCCGAGGCTCGCGTCTCAACCATCTCTCACGCATAATTGTTTTTAAACAAACGTTTGAATTCAACCTTATGCAAGAAATCAGACCATCCCTCACCCGTGAATCCATCCTGGACACCGCCGAGGCCTTGTTTGCCCAGCAGGGACACGATGGAACCTCGATGCGCCAGATCACCGCGGCCGCCGGCGTCAATCTGGCGTCGGTGAACTACCACTTCGGCTCCAAGGAGTCACTTGTGCAGGCGGTGCTCAAACGCCGCCTGGAAGTGCTGAACCGCGAGCGCTTGCGACTTTTGGATGAACTGGAGACGCAAGCCGAAGGCAGGCCCCTGAAGCCGTCGCAGATCGTGGATGCCTTTTTCGGCACGTTGCTGCGCCTGGCGGCGGATCCCGCGCAGGCGGGCAGCACCTTCCTGCCGCTGCTCGAACGCACCATGACCGACCCCTCCGATTTCATCCGCGCGCTGTTCGCGGAGGAGTACGCGGACGTGCTGGAGCGCTACCGCAACGCGCTGTTCGCGGCCCTGCCCGACGTACCCCGCGCGGAAATCATGTGGCGCTTCCAGTTCATGCTGGGCGCCACCTCGTACGCCATCATCGGCACCGACCTGTTGCGCTCGGTCACGGGCTGGACCATAGACGACGCCGAACAACCGGATAACCCCAACCTGCTGCTGCCGCGCCTGATGAGCTTTCTGCTCGGCGGCCTGCGCTCGCCCCTGCCGCACGTGCCCTGAGCGCCACGCGCCCGCAGACGGAACAGAACCTCCACGGAGACAAGAAAATGCACGCAGTCATCTACGCTCTGGTCATCGTCGCGCTCCTGGCGGCGGTCTTGCTGGGCGTGCGTCCGATCCGCCGCGCCCTGTTGTCGGCGCCGATCTTCAATCTGTACCGCAAGGTGCTGCCACAGATGTCGGACACCGAGCGCGACGCGCTGGAGGCGGGTACGGTGTGGTGGGAAGGCGAACTGTTCCGCGGCCGGCCCGACTGGAGCCGCCTGCTGGCCTATCCCCGCCCGCGCCTGAGCGATGACGAGCAGCGTTTCCTCGACGTCCAGGCCGAAGAGGCCTGCCGCATGGTCAACGACTGGCACGTCACCCAGGAAAGCCACGACCTGCCGGCAGAGGTCTGGAGCTACCTGAAGACCCAGGGTTTCCTGGGCATGATCATTCCCAAGCAATATGGGGGCCTGGGGTTCTCGGCCTATGCCCATTCCGAAATCGTGACCAAGCTGTCCACGCGCTCGTCGGCGCTGGCGGTCTCGGTCATGGTGCCCAACTCGCTCGGCCCGGCCGAGCTGCTGCTGCATTACGGCACCGACGAACAGAAGAACCACTACCTGCCGCGCCTGGCGCGCGGCGAGGAAGTACCCGCCTTCGCGCTGACCAGCCCCTGGGCCGGTTCCGATGCCGCGGCCATCCCCGACAGCGGCATCGTCTGCAAGGGCGAATGGCAAGGCCGCGAAGTGATAGGCATGAGGGTCACCTGGGACAAGCGCTACATCACCCTGGCGCCTGTATGCACCCTGCTGGGCCTGGCGTTCCGCCTGTACGATCCCGACGGCCTGCTGGGCGGCGCGAAAGACCTGGGCATCACCTGCGCGCTGGTGCCGCACGACCATCCGGGCGTGGACACCGGCCGCCGCCATTTCCCGCTGAACGCCATGTTCATGAATGGCCCCACGCGCGGCGCGGACGTCTTCATGCCGCTGGATTTCATCATCGGCGGCCCGGCCATGGCGGGCCAGGGCTGGCGCATGCTGATGGAATGCCTGGCGGCGGGACGCTCGATCTCGCTGCCCTCTTCCAACACCGGCATGTCCAAGCTGACGACGCGGGCGGTGGGCGGCTATGCGCGCGTGCGCAGCCAGTTCCGCACGCCCGTCGGCAAGTTTGAAGGCGTGGAGGAAGCGCTGGCGCGCATCGGCGGCAACACCTACATGATGGACGCCGCGCGCAGCATGACGGCGGGCGCCGTGGACCTGGGCGAGAAACCCTCGGTCGTGTCCGCC
Source organism: Achromobacter sp. Marseille-Q4954 (assembly GCF_943737025.1). Classification (NCBI taxonomy): domain Bacteria; kingdom Pseudomonadati; phylum Pseudomonadota; class Betaproteobacteria; order Burkholderiales; family Alcaligenaceae; genus Achromobacter; species Achromobacter sp. Marseille-Q4954. Next base: position 106,057 of record NZ_CALSFQ010000005.1, on the reverse strand, counting down.
ATCGTCAAGTACCACGTGACCGAACGGGCGCGCCAGGTCGTCAACGACGGCATGGACGTCATCGGCGGCAAGGGCATCTGCCTGGGGCCGTCCAACTTCCTGGGCCGCGCCTACCAGCAGATTCCGATCGGCATCACGGTGGAAGGGGCCAACATCCTCACGCGCAGCCTGATCATCTTCGGCCAGGGCGCGATCCGCTGCCATCCCTACGTGCTGGCTGAAATGCAGGCCGCGCAATCGCCCGACCGCAAGCGCGGCCTGGATGATTTCGACCGCGCCTTCTGGGGCCACGTGGGCTTCGTCGCAAAGAACAAGCTGCGCGCCCTGGGCACCGCCCTCACCGGCGCGCGTTTCGTCGGCGTCAACGCCGACGTCGCGCCGGAAATGAAGCGCTACTACCAATTGCTCAGCCGCTACAGCGCCGCCTTCGCGCTGCTGGCCGACACCTCGATGCTGGTGCTGGGCGGCAGCCTCAAGCGCCGCGAGCGCCTGTCGGCGCGCCTGGGCGACGTGCTGTCGCAGATGTACCTGATCAGCGCCACGCTCAAGCGCTTCGAAGACGAAGGCCGCCAGGCGGCCGACGCGCCGCTGGCGCACTGGTCCATCCAGGATGCGTTGTACAAGCTGCAGGAAGCCATCGAAGGCGTGCTGGAAAACTACCCCAACCGTTTCGTCGCCTGGAGCCTGCGCCGCCTGGTCTTGCCTTGGGGCCGCACGCAAGCCCTGCCCTCGGACCAGCTGGGCCAGGACGTTGCGCGGCTGCTGATCAACCCAAGCGCGACGCGCGACCGCCTGACCGCCGGCTGCCACCTGCCCGCGACCGAGGCCGAACCGGTGGGCGCAATCGAGCTGGCGCTGGCCGCCACGCTGGACGCCGAGCCCATCGAAGCCAAGATCCGCGAACTTGAAAAGCGCGGCGCGCTTGACGGCAATCCGCAGGCCAACGTGCGCGACATCGCCGATGCCGCCTTCGCCATCGGCGGCATCACCGCCGAAGAATACGCAGTGGTGAAACGCCGCAACCGCTTGCGCGACACGGTGGTGAAAGTGGATGATTTCGCCTTTGACTTGCGCGCCGCGGACCAGGGCAGCCCCGCAGCCGAACGCAGGGCCGCCTGAACAGGAGAAATCGGATGGCATTCAAACCGGTTTACGTCGTCGACGGCGCCCGCACGCCTTTCCTGAAGGCGCGCACCGGCCCGGGTCCCTTCTCCGCCGGCGATCTGGCCGTGCAGGCGGGCCGCGCGCTGCTGCTGCGCCAGCCTTATGCGCCCACCGACCTGGACGAGGTCATCGTGGGCTGCGCCGCGCCTTCGCCTGACGAAGTGAACATCGGCCGAGTGATCGCGCTGCGCCTGGGCTGCGGCAACAAGGTGCCAGGCTGGACCGTCATGCGCAATTGCGCCTCGGGCATGCAGGCGCTGGATTCCGCAGTGGCCAACATCCAGTCCGGCCGTTCGGAACTGGTGCTGGCCGGCGGCACGGACGCGCTGTCGCGCGCGCCGGTGCTGTATTCGGACGAGATGGTGCGTTGGCTGGCCAGCTGGTATGCCGCGCGCGGCGCAGGCGCCAAGCTCGCGGCGCTGGGCCGCTTCCGGCTGCGCAACCTCGCCCCCGTCATCGGTCTGCTCAAGGGCCTGACCGATCCGGTGGTCGGCCTGTCCATGGGGCAGACCGCCGAGAACGTCGCCACCCGCTTCGGCATCGACCGCGCCGCCATGGACGCCTATGCTGCGCAAAGCCACGCGCGCGCGCTGGCGGCCCGCGCGGCCGGCGCGCTGGGCGAGATCTCGCCGCTGATCGACACGCAGGGCAAGCTGTACCCCGACGACGACGGCGTGCGCGATGATTCCACGCCCGAGAAGCTCGCCAAGCTCAAGCCCGTTTTCGACAAGCCCTGGGGCAACATCACCGCGGGCAACAGCTCGCAAGTGACCGACGGCGCCGCCATGCTGGTCCTCGCTTCCGAGGAAGCGGTGCGCAAATGGAACCTGCGGCCGCTGGGCCGCATCGTCGACAGCCAATGGGCCGGCCTCGATCCCGCGCAGATGGGCCTGGGGCCGGTGCACGCGGCCACGCCGATCATGCAGCGCCACGGCCTGGGCCTCAATGACCTGGACTTGTGGGAAATCAACGAGGCCTTCGCCGCCCAGGTGTTAGGCTGCCTGGCGGCCTGGCGCGACGATGCCTATTGCCAGGAGCACTTCGGCACGCCGGCCTGGGGCGACCTCGACCCGGCCCGGCTCAACGTCGACGGCGGCGCGATCGCCATCGGCCATCCCGTGGGCGCTTCCGGCGCCCGCATCGTGCTGCACCTGCTGGCGGCCCTGAAGCGCCGCGGCGCCAGGCGCGGCATGGCGGCCATCTGCATCGGCGGCGGCCAAGGCGGCGCGATGCTGGTCGAAACCCTGGACGAGGACCGCTCATGACGACTATCGACACGCTGGCGCACTGGCGCCTGGAGCGCGATGCCGACGGCCTGACCTGGCTGACCTTCGACCGCGCCGGCAGCGCGGTCAACGCCTTGTCCGCCGACGCCATGAGCGAACTTGCGGTGGTGCTGGACGCGCTGGACGCGGCCCCGCCCACGGGCCTGGTCATCCGCTCCGGCAAGGCCACGGGCTTCGTCGTGGGCGCCGACGTCAACGAGTTCGCCAGCCTGGACACGCCCGAACAGGCGCGCGCGCTGGTGGCGCGCGGCTGGGACCTGTTCAACCGCCTGGCCGCGGTGCGCTACCCCACGCTGGCCCTGATCCAGGGCCACTGCCTGGGTGGCGGCCTCGAACTGGCGCTGGCCTGCCGCTACCGCCTGGTGGCGGACCAACCGGGGACTTCACTGGCCTTGCCCGAGGTCATGCTCGGCATCTTTCCCGGCTGGGGCGGCATGCTGCGCCTGCCGCGGCTGATCGGCGCGCCTGCCGCGCTGGACATGATGCTGACCGGCCGCGGCGCCGACGCGCGCCGCGCCGCCGCGCTGGGCCTGGCGGACGCGCGCGTGCCGCCTCGCCTGCTGCTGGCGGCCGCGCGCCAGACCGTGCTGTCGCGCAAGGCGCCCCGGCGCGCGCGCGGCTTCGGGGCCTGGGCCAACCGCTGGCCGCTCAAGGCCATCGTCGCCAACCGCGCCCGTAAGCAGATCGCGGCCAAGGATCCCCTGGGCCACTATCCGGCCGCGCCCGCCATCGTCGAGATCTGGGAAAAGCACGGCGGCAACGCCTTGCAGGCGCCCTCGCTGATCGAGCGCATCATTTCCTCCGACACCGCCCGCAATCTGCTGCGGGTGTTCCGCCTGCAGGAACGGCTGAAGGCCAACGGCAAGCAGGCCGGCATTGCGCCCGCGCGCCACGTGCACGTGGTCGGCGCCGGCGTGATGGGCGGCGACATCGCGGCTTGGTGTGCGCTCAAGGGCATGACGGTCACCTTGCAGGACCAGGACATGGCGCGCATCGCGCCCGCCATCAAGCGCGCTGCCCAGCTGTTCTCGCGCCGCCTGAAGGATCCGCGGCTCGCGCGCGCGGCGTTCGACCGCCTGGTGCCGGATCCCGCAGGCGGCGGCGTGCCGCTGGCCGACATCGTCATCGAAGCCATCAGCGAACAGCCCGAAGCCAAACGCGCGCTCTACCGCTCGCTGGAGCCGCGCATGAAGCCCGATGCGCTGCTCGCCACCAACACCTCCAGCCTGTCGCTGGAAACCTTGCGCGCGGACCTGGCGCAGCCCCAACGGCTGGTCGGCATCCACTTCTTCAATCCCGTGGCCAAGATGCCGCTGGTGGAGGTCGTGCACGCCGACGGCGACGCGGGCGAGACGCGGGCCCGAGCCTGCGCCTTCGTCGGCCAGATCGACAAGCTGGCGCTGCCGGTCAAGAGCGCGCCGGGCTTCCTGGTCAACGCCGTGCTGGCGCCCTACATGCTGCAGGCCATGCGCAGCGTGGACGAGGGCTTGGCGCCCGAAGCCGTGGACGCGGCCATGGTGGCATTCGGCATGCCGATGGGGCCGCTGGAGCTGGCCGATACCGTGGGGTTGGACATCGCTCGCGCGGCAGGCGCGGAACTTGCTGGCGACGCCGAGCCGCCGCGCTGCCTGGCCGAGCGCCTGGCGCGCGGCGACCTGGGCAAGAAGAGCGGCCGCGGCTTCTACGTCTGGCGCGACGGCAAGCCGGTCAAGGGCGCCAGCCAGTCCGGCGCGCCCGCCGGCCTGGCGCAGCGCCTGATACAACCGCTGATCGACGCCACGCGCCAGCGCGTGGACGCAGGCATCGTCGCCGACGCCGACCTGGCCGACGCGGGCGTGATTTTCGGAACGGGGTTCGCGCCATTCACGGGCGGCCCCTTGCATTACCAAAGCAGTAACGCGTTGCAAAGTATAAGACCGGCTGAGGCCGATTAGGACCTGTACACCCTAAACCGGAACGACAAGACCGGCAGTGCCATAGAGACATCTATCCATCACGAGGAGGCAGTACCATGAGCAGACGTTCATTGTCCCTGAGCACCTTGTCGGCCCTCGTGGTCGGCCTGGGCGCATCCACGGCAACGCACTCGGCCGGCTTTCAGCTCCTGGAGCAGAACGCCAGCGGCCTGGGCAACGCCTATGCAGGCTCTGCGGCGAATCCGGAGAACGCCAGCATCATCTATTACAACCCGGCCGGCATGACCTACCTGCCCGGCTTCAATGTGTCCGGCGGCGTCAACCTGATCAAGCCGTCGTTCAAGTTTTCCGACAACGGCGACAGCCGCAATCCCAGCATTCCCGGCCTGCCGGGCACCGGCCTGGGCGGATCGCGTCCGACCGGCGGCAACGGCGGCGACGCCGGCAACCTGGGCGTGGTGCCCAACATGTACGCCTCCTGGCAGTTGAACGAGCAGTGGTTCATCGGCCTGGGCGTAGGCGCCCCGTTCGGCCTCATGACCGAATACGACGACGGCTGGGTGGGCCAGTACCACTCCAACAAATTCGAGATCAAGACGATCAACGTCAACCCCTCGATCGCCTACAAGGTCAACGAAAAGTTCTCCATGGGCTTTGGCGTGAACTGGCAGCACATCGACGCCAACTACAAGAAGAAGGCGGTACTGCCGGTTCCCGGCATGCCGCTGGGCACCACCGGCGACGCCGACCTGAACCTCAAGGGCGACGCCTGGGGCTGGAACGTGGGCTTCATGCTGCAACCCACGGACGACACCCGCATCGGCCTGTCCTACCGTTCGCAGATCAAGCACACGGCCAAGGGCGACACCGACATCACCAGCATCTATCCGCGCGGCAACTCGGTGTCGTTCGACGCCAAGGCGTCCGTGACCCTGCCCGACACCCTGATCCTGAGCGCGGCACACCAGCTGAACGAACGCTGGGAGCTGCTGGGCGACATCTCGTGGACGGGCTGGAGCAGCATTCCCGATCTGAAGATCCGCAACTCGGGCGTCGGTGCACGCGACGACGACCTGCCGCTGAACTTCCGCGACAGCTGGCGCGTCGCCCTGGGCGCCAACTACAAGTTCGCGCCCAACTGGAAGTGGAAAGTCGGCGTCGCCTTCGACCAATCGCCCGTGTACAAGGAAGCCGACCGTCCGACCTCGCTGCCGGACAATGACCGCTACTGGCTCTCGACCGGTATTCAGTGGCAGGCCACCAAGGACACCACGCTGGACGTAGGCTATACCTATCTCTACCTGCGCAAGACGGACATCGACACCACGTCCGGCAACCAGCTGACCAAGGGCCGCGTGGCGGGCACCTATGACAGCAATGCCCACATCCTGGGCGTACAGCTATCGTCCCGCTTCTAACCCGCACCGGATGGCGGCCCGGCCCGGTCCGGCCGGCCCCGCCTTCCGCTTTTTTCAGGAGACTGCCTTGAGCAAGTTCGTCGTCAAACACGTCGCCGTCCTGGGGGCCGGCGTCATGGGCGCGCAGATCGCCGCCCATCTGGCCAATGCCGGCGTGCCCGTCACGCTGTTCGACCTGGCCGCCGCCGAAGGCGACCGCAACGGCACGGTCAAGAAGGCGATCGCCGGCCTGAAGAAGCTCGAGCCCGCGCCCCTGGCCGGCGCCGCGCGCCTGGCGTACATCACGCCCGCCAACTACGACGACGACCTGGAACAGCTGCGCGGCTGCGACCTGGTCATCGAGGCCATCGCCGAACGCATGGACTGGAAGACCGCGCTGTACGAGCGCATCGCGCCGCACGTGGCCCCTGGCGCCATCATCGCCTCCAATACCTCGGGCCTGTCGATCGACGCGCTGGCCAATGCCCTGCCGGCGGGCCTGCGCGACCGTTTCTGCGGCATCCACTTTTTCAATCCGCCCCGCTACATGCGGCTGGTGGAGATCATCGCCACCTCGCACACCCAGCCCGTCGTGCTGGACCAGCTTGAAACCTGGCTGACCTCGACCCTGGGCAAGGGCGTGATCCGCGCGCTGGACACGCCCAACTTCGTGGCCAACCGCATCGGCGTGTTCTCGATCCTGGCGGCCATGCACCACACGGCCCGCCTAGGCCTGGCATTCGATGAGGTCGACGCCCTGACCGGCCCGAAGATCGGCCGTCCCAAGAGCGCCACCTACCGCACCGCCGACGTGGTCGGCCTGGACACGCTGGCCCACGTGGTCGGCACCATGGACAAGAATCTGCCGGACGATCCCTGGCACCGCTACTTCAAGCTGCCCGAGTGGCTCTCCGCCCTGATCGCCAAGGGCGCATTGGGGCAGAAGACCGGCGCCGGCGTCTACCGCAAGCAAGGCCGCGAAATCCTGGTGCTGGACCTGAAAGCGCAGGACTACGTGCCCAGCGCGGGCAAGCTGGCCGACGAAGTCGCCGCCCTGCTCAAGGAGCGCGACCCGGGCAAGCGCTTCGCCGCGCTGCGCGCAAGCAGCCATCCCCAGGCCCAGTTCCTCTGGAGCCTGTTCCGCGACATCTTCCACTACAGCGCCGTGCAGCTCGAACACGTGGCCGACAACGCGCGCGACCTGGACCTGGCCATGCGCTGGGGCTTCGGCTGGGCCCAAGGCCCGTTCGAAACCTGGCAGGCCGCCGGCTGGCAGGCCATCGCCGCCGCGGTGGCCGAGGACATCGCCGCCGGCCAGGCCATGAGCGACACGCCGCTGCCGGCATGGGCGCTGGAGCCCGGCCGCAACGGCGTGCATGCGCCCGAAGGCTCCTACTCCGCGCGCACCGGCCAGCTGCGCGCGCGCTCGACGCTGCCGGTGTACCGCCGCCAGCTGTTCCCCGAGCGCGTATTCGGCGAAGGCGCCAGCGCGCGCGGCGTCACGATCTGGGAAAACGAAGGCGTACGCCTGTGGAACCTGCCGCAGATCGACGCCGGCGTGGCCATCCTGTCCGTCACCTCGAAGAACCACACCCTGGGCGCGGAAGTGCTCGACGGCATCCTGCAGGCGGTGGCGCGCGCCGAGCGCGAATACGACGGCCTGGTCATCTGGCACGACGCGCCCTTCGCCGTGGGCGCCAATCTGCAGCAAGTTTCCGAGGCCTGCGCCGCGGGTCTATGGGACATGCTGGAAGCCACGGTTGAAAAATTCCAGCGCACCTCGCAGTCGTTCAAGTACGCGCAGATTCCCACCGTGGCGGCCGTGCAGGGCATGGCGCTGGGCGGCGGCTGCGAATTCCTGATGCACGCCTCGCACCGGGTGCTGGCGCTGGAAAGCTATGTCGGGCTGGTCGAGGCCGGCGTCGGGCTGATTCCGGCCGGTGGCGGCAGCAAGGAATTCGCCGGCCGCGCCGCCGCGCTGGCCGCCAGGACCGCCACGCCGGGCGAGGTCTTCCCGTATCTGCAGCCGGTGTTCCAGACCATTGCCACGGCACAGGTCGCCAAGAGCGCGCTGGAAGCCATCGCCACGGGTTTCGCCCGCGAACACGACATCGTCGTGTTCCATCCGGACGAGCTGCTGTATGTCGCCATCGGCCAGGCGCGCGCCGCGGCCGAGGCCGGCTACACGCCGCCTCCCCGCCTGCGCGACATTCCGGTCGCGGGCCGCAACGGCATTGCCAACTTCGAAATGGTGCTGGTCAACATGCGCGAAGGCGGCATGATCAGCGCGCACGACTACCGCGTGGCGCGCAGCGCCGCCGTGGCCCTGTGCGGCGGCGAGGTCGACACCGGCGCCAAGGTGGACGAGGAATGGCTGCTGGCCGTGGAGCGCAAGGAGTTCGTGGCGCTGCTGCGCACGCCCGAGACGCAAGCCCGCATCCGCCACACCCTCGACACCGGCAAGCCCCTGAGGAACTAGGCCCACCCCCGCAGCGCCTACGGCGCTTCCCCCTTCAAGGGGGCGCCGACTGCGGACCGGCGAAGCCGGATCCGCGCGGCCCCGACAGGGCAAGCCAGCGGACAGCAACGGCCAGCGCCATGGACACACAAGGAATCACTATGAGCAAGCAGATTCAAGACGCCTACATCGTCGCCGCCACGCGCCTGCCGGTAGGCAAGCGCAACGGCGCCTACATCACCACCCGCCCCGACGACATGCTGGCCGCCGCGCTCAATGGCGCGCTGGCGCAGGTCCCGGGCCTGGACGCCGCGCGCATCGACGACGTCATCGCCGGCTGCGCCATGCCGGAAGCCGAGCAAGGCATGAACGTGGCCCGCATCGGCCTGTTGCTCGCCGGTCTGCCGCAAAGCGTGGCTGGTGTCACCGTGAACCGCTTCTGCGCATCCGGCCTGCAGGCAGTGGCCGATGCCGCGGCCCGCATCCGCACCGGCGAGGCCGACATCATGATCGGCGCCGGCACCGAATCCATGAGCGCCATGCCGCAGATCATGGGCAACAAGGTGTCGATGAACCCGGCCATCTTCGAGCACCAGGAAAACATCGGCATGGCCTTCGGCATGGGCCTGACCGGCGAGAAGGTCGCCGAACGCTGGAAGGTCTCGCGCGAGGACCAGGACGCCTTCGCCCTGGCCTCGCACCAGAAGGCTTGCGCGGCCATCGCCGCCGGCCACTTCCGCGCCGAGATCACGCCCTATGAAACGGTGTCGCGCCAGCCCGGCGACGCCAGCGGCACGGTGCGCACCGCGCGCCGCCTGGTCGAGACGGACGAAGGCCCCCGGCCGGACAGCAGCGCCGAGGCGCTGGCCCGCCTGAAGCCCGTATTCGCCGTGCGCGGCAGCGTCACGGCCGGCAACAGTTCGCAGATGTCCGATGGCGCCGCCGCCGTGATCCTGGTGTCCGACCGCATCCTGCGCGAATTCAATCTGAGTCCGCTGGCGCGCTTTGCCGGCTTCGCCGTGGCCGGCGTGCCGCCCGAAGTCATGGGCATCGGCCCGGTCGCAGCCATCCCCAAGGTGCTGCAACGCGCCGGCATCGGTCAGGACGCGCTGGACTGGATCGAACTGAACGAGGCCTTCGCCGCCCAATCGCTGGCGGTGATCCGCGAACTGAAGCTGGATCCCTCCAAGGTGAATCCGCTGGGAGGCGCGATCGCGCTGGGCCACCCGCTGGGCGCCACGGGCGCGATCCGCACGGCCACCCTCACCCACGGCCTGCGCCGCACCGGCGGCAAGTACGGCCTGGTGACCATGTGCATCGGCACCGGCATGGGCGCGGCCGGCCTGTTCGAGGCGATGTAGGCGGAGCGGCGCGGGACATGAAGCCCTATTGGTTCAAGAACTTGTCGCCGACATGGCGGGCGCGCCTGATGCGGGTGGGCTTCAATCTGCATCCGGCGTTCCGCGCCACCGGCGGCAAAGTGGTGCATGTGTCCGCGGACTTCCACCATATCCGCATCAAGCTGCCGCTGCTGCGGCGCACGCGCAATATCGTCGGCTCGATGTACGGCGGCTCGCTGTTCGCGGTGACCGACGGCGCCCACCCCACGATGCTGATGTCCGCGCTGGGTGCGGACCACATCGTGTGGGACAAGGCGGCCACCATACGCTACCGCAAGCCGGCGTACGCCACGCTGTATGTGGACTTCCGGCTCCCGCCCGACGAGATCGCGGAAATCCGCGCGATCCTCGCGCGCGACCATGAAACCACCCGGACTTATACGGTGGAACTCAAGGACCGCGACGGCGTGGTCTACGCCGTCGTGGAACGCACGATCTATATCGCAGACAAGAAGTTCTACAAGCAGAAGAACACTGGAGGAGAATCATGCGTCGCATCCCCGGAGGGCGAATCGCCGCCCTGAGCCTCATGCTTGCCGCCTGCCTGGCCGGCGCCCCCGCGCAGTCCGCCGACGTCGAAGTGGCTGGCGTGCGCGTGCCGGACAGCCTGTCGGAAGGCGGCCGCGCCCTGGTGCTCAATGGCGCCGGCGTGCGCACCAAGTTCGTGGTCAAGGTCTACGTGGCCGCGTTGTACACCGCCGCGCAAAGCGGCGACGCGGCCGCGCTGGTCAATAGCGACGAACCGCGCCGCATGCGCCTCTTGCTGCTGCGCAACGTCGACAGCAAAAGCCTGGACGAGGCCCTGCAGGACGGATTGCGCGACAATACGTCCGCGCAGGAGCTGGCCGAGTTGAAGGCGCCGGCCGCCCGCCTGTCCGCCCTGATGGCGGAAATCGGCGCGGTGCGCGAAGGCGACGTGGTCGACCTGGATTTCGACGCCCGCGGCGTTGCGGTCACCGATAACGGCAAACTGCGCGGACGCATCGACAGCCCCGCGTTTGCGCGCGCCCTGCTGCGGGTCTGGCTGGGCGACAAACCCGCGCAAGCCTCCCTGAAAAAAGCCCTGCTGGGCGGCTAGGGCCCAAGGCTCTCTTGCTGTACAGGCCCCACACGGAAATCCGGCACATGGAACGAATCTGGCAGAAAAGCTATCCCGCGGGCGTACCCGCGGACATCGAGATGGACGGCGTGACCACGCTGGTATCGGTGGTGCGCGACAGTTGCGAGCGCTACGCCGGCAAGACCTCGTACATCAGCATGGGCAAGTCGCTCAGCTATGCCGAGCTCGACCGCTTGACGCGCGACTTCGCGGCCTGGCTGCACGCCAACGGCCTGGGCCCCGGCGACCGCGTCGCGCTCATGATGCCCAACCTGCTGCAGTACCCCGTATGCCTGTTCGGCGCCTTGCGCGCCGGCTGCGTGGTGGTCAACTGCAACCCGCTCTATACCCCGCATGAACTCCAGCACCAGCTGGCCGATTCGGGCGCGCGCGTCATCGTGGTCGCCGACAACTTCGCCGCCACCGTGCAAAAGGCCCTGGAAGGCACCGCGATAGAACGGGTGGTGGTGACGTCCATCGGCGAGCTGCTGGGGCCGTTCAAGGGCCGCCTGGTGGATTTCGTGGTCCGCCGCGTCAAGCGCATGGTGCCCCCGTGGTCCCTGCCCGGCGCCTTGCGGCTGGGCGCTGCGCTGCGCGCCGGAAGCAGCGCGCCCTTTGACGAAGTGAAGCTGGACCAGCGCGACCTGGCCTGCCTGCAATACACCGGCGGCACCACCGGCGTGGCCAAGGCCGCCATGCTCACCCACGGCAACCTGGTCGCCAACCTGAGCCAGGCCTATGCCTGGGTCCGGCCGCTGGTGACCGAAGGCGAGGAATGCATCGTAACGGCGCTGCCGCTGTATCACATCTTCGCGCTGACGGCGAACTGCCTGACCTTCATGAAGATGGGCGCCAGCAACCTGCTCATCATCAACCCGCGCGACATTCCCGGGCTGGTCAAGGAAATGCGCAAGGTGCCGTTCTCGGCCTTCACGGGCGTAAATACGCTGTTCAACGCCTTGCTCAACAATCCGGATTTCGCGCGCCTGGATTTCTCGCGGCTGCGCCTGACCATGGGCGGCGGCATGGCGGTGCAGCGCTCGGTGGCCGACCGCTGGCGCGCCGTCACCGGCCGCTCGCTGGCGCAGGCCTATGGCCTGACCGAGACCTCGCCCGCGGTCACGATCAATCCGCTGGATGTGCAGGAGTTCACCGGCTCGATCGGCCTGCCCGTGCCATCCACCGACATTTCCATCCGCGACGACGCGGGCCGGGAACTGGGCGTGGGCGAGACCGGCGAGATCTGCGTACGCGGCCCCCAGGTCACGCAGGGCTACTGGCAGCGGCCCGACGAAACCGCGCTGGTGCTGTATGCGGACGGATTCCTGCGTACCGGAGACGTGGGCTACGTGGACGAAAAGGGCTACGTGTTCCTGGTGGACCGCAAGAAGGACATGATCCTGGTGTCCGGCTTCAACGTCTATCCCAACGAGGTCGAGGACGTGGCCGCCCTGCATCCCGGCGTGCGTGAAGTGGCGGCGGTGGGCGTGCCCGACGAGCGCTCGGGCGAGGCCGTGAAGCTGTATGTGATCCGCAAGGACCCGGCGCTGGACGCCGAGACCCTGATCGCGCATTGCCGCAAGCAGCTGACGGGCTACAAGGTGCCGCGCTACATCGAGTTCCGCGACGACCTGCCGCGCACCAACGTCGGCAAGATCCTGCGCCGCGAGCTGAAACCGGCGGCGCAGGAAGCCGCTCAGGCGCAAGCCCGGCAGCCGGGTTAAGCCTGAAGACCCGCCGGCCCGCAACGGACGCGGGCCGGCGGCTGTCTCCGGGTCCGGCTACCACTGCCCGAAATACACTCCTGCCCGCTTGTGGGCGTTGGTCCCCTTCTCCACGGCCTCGTCGCTGATGGTGGTGCGGCGCTTGCCGCGCAGCATCCATTCCAGCAGCCGCTGGCGCAGCGCCTGGCGCGTTTGCGCATGCGCGCTGCTTGCGCCCAGGTCCTGGAACTCCTCGGGATCGGCGTGCAGGTCGAAGAGCTGCTCGCGCTCGTCCAGCCAGTACACGTAGCGCCAGCGGTCCGTGCGCACCGACCACGCGCGCGCGTTCTGCGGCGTCTTGCCGCACAACAGGCGAGCCTGGCGGAAGCTGTAGTCCAGCTCCGAGTACACGCAATCACGCCAGGGCGTGGCGGCATCGCGGCCGTGCAGCAAGGCCTGCAATTCGCGGCCCTCCAGCCGATGGCCGGGACCGGACTTGCCCAGCGCGCGCAGCACCGTGGGCGCCAGGTCCACGCTTTCCACCATGTCGTCCAGCGCGCGGCCGCGCGTGGCGTCGGCCGCGGCCGACGGGTCCATGACGATGAAGGGTACGCGCTGCACAGTGTCGTAGAACAGTTCCTTTTCGCCCAGCCAATGGTCGCCAAGGAAATCGCCGTGGTCCGCGGTGAACACGATGAGCGTGTTCTTCATCAGGCCCGCGCCTTCCATGTAGTCGAACAGCCGGCCCAGATGATCGTCCAGTTGCCGGATCAGGCCCTGGTAGGCCGGACGCACCACGCGCACGCACTCGTCCGAGGAAAAGCTGACGCTCTCTTCGTGCTGCCGGTAGGCCGCCACCACCGGATGCGCGTTCTCCAGTTCTTCCCGGTTGCGCCGCACCGGCAGGCATTGGTCCGGGGTGTAGCGCTTGTGGTAGGGATCCGGCGCCATGTAGGGCCAATGCGGCTTCACATAGCTCAGGTGCAGCACCCAGGGCTGGCTGCCGCGCCGCTTCATGAAATCCAGCGCCTGGTCCGTCATGTAGGCGGTCTCGGAATGCGGCTCGGCCACGCGCGCGGGCAAGTGCGCATTGCGCATGTTCCAGCCGCTGACCGCCTGGCCCGCTGCGTCCACCGCGGCGATCACGTAATCGGTCCAGGGGTCTGCGCTGTCGTAGCCGTGGCGCCGAAGAAAGGCGGGATAGCCGCTTTCGTCGCCCGGCGTGTGGTGGCCGTCGTAGCGGTCCAGTTCGGTGAAGCCGCCGCGTCCTAGCAGCGCGCCCAGCTCCGAGGAACCATCGATCGACAGCCGCTCCATGCCGGCCTTGTCGGGGATGATGTGGGTCTTGCCGGCCAGCGCCAGTTCGCGGCCCTGCCCCGCCAGGTATTCGCCCAGCGTGATTTCGTTGACCGACAGCGGCACGCGGTTCCAGGTGGCGCCATGGCTGGAGGGATAGCGGCCGGTGTAGTAGCTCATGCGCGAAGGTCCGCACACGCCCGAGTTCACGAAGGCGCGGTCAAAGCGCACGCCGCGCGCCGCCAGCGCATCCAGGCTGGGCGTCTGCAGGTAGGGATGGCCATAACAGCTCAGGTGGTCCGCCCGCAGCTGGTCGGCCATGATGAACAGCACGTTCTGTACATCGCTCATCGCCGCCCTCCTATTGCGTGGCCGTGAAGCCGGATGCGCGCACCACGGGCTCCCACTGCTTGCGGTAGGCGGCCAGGGCGTCGGCCGTGCCGCGCGCGTCCAGCGACACCGGCTCCAGGTACGCGGCACGCACGGCCTCCTGCATGGCGGGCTCGCGCAACACCGCCGCGATTTCCGCGCCCAGTCTGTCGGCCTTGGCCTGCGGCATCGCTGCCGGCGCGAAGAAGGCGTTCCAGCCGTCGGCCGCGAGGTTCACCCCGCCTTCCTTGAAGGTGGGCACGTCCTTGAGTTCGGTATCGCGCGCCTCGCCAGACACGGCGAGGATGCGGATCTTGCCGGCGCGGTGCTGCGGCAGCAACGTATCCAGCGTGTCTATGCCTTGCGGCAGGATGCCGCCTATCAGCTCGGAGATCAGCGGACTCGATCCGCGGTAGCCCACGACTTCGGGCTCCAGGCCGATTTCGCGCCCCAGCATCAGCGCGAAGAAGTGCGGCAGGCTGCCGGTGGCCGGCACGCCCACGGCGAACTGCTTCGGGTTCGCCTTCAGCCACTGCCGCAGGCCGGCCAGGTCCTGGATCGGCGAATTCGCCGCCACCGCCATCGCAAACTTGTAGCTGCTGACCAGCGACACGGGCTTGAAGTCGCGCTGCGCGTCATAGCCGGGTTGGGCATAGACCAGCGGCGCCACCACCATCACGGCCGGGTTCGCCAGCATCAGCACGTTCTGGCCGGCCGGCGCCGCATGCAGGGCTTGCGCCGCGATGCGGCCGCCCGCTCCGGTCCTGTTTTCGACCACCACGGGTACGCCCACCCGGTCCTTGAGCCGGTCCGCGACCAGCCGCGCAATGCGGTCCGAACTACCGCCTGGCGGATAGCCCACCACCACCGTCAAGGTCCCGTCCAGCGGGGCCTGCTGCGCACCGGCCAGCGGCGCGGCCCCCACAAGTATTGCCGCCGCGGCAGCGCCCGATATCCATTTACGCATGGTCAACTCCTGGAGACAGCGGCCCGCTGTCGATGATGGTTGTCACTGCCTGGCCGATACCCAAATAGGGAAATTGAATTTAGCAACGCGCATATTTGTTGATCTAATCCAGGACTTCCCATAACGATATGCAGCGCGAACTGCAACGCCACCAGGAGGAAAAGCCATGCCGACCGATCCCGCGTCCGGACAACGCCAGCTTTCGGACATGCTGATGTACCGGCTGTACCAGGCATGGTCGCAATCGAATCCGGTATTCCTGCGCCTGTGCGAAGGACGCTTCGGCATCACGCGGCGCGAATGGCGAGTACTGGCCTGTGCCATCGAGGGCGGCATCATGAGTTCGGCTGAACTGGCGGCCGCTGCAAAACTGGATCTGGCGCGTACCTCGCGCACCCTGGGCGCGCTATGCGAAAAAGGCTGGCTGCGCCGCCTGCACGACAGCGCCGACCGCCGCGTGGTGCGTGTGGAAGCCACGGTAGAAGGCTGCACCCTGTACGACGCCTTGCTGCCCGAAGTCTCGCACCTGAACGACCTGCTGGTGCAGGACCTGAGCGCCGACGAGGTCGCCTTGCTGCGCGACCTTCTGGGCCGCATCGAACAGCGCGGCCGCCGCATGGCCGAGGGCAACATCGTCTCGGAAAAGGCCAGCCGACGCGACGGCGGCACCCGCCGGCCGCGCCACGCCTGAGCCGTTCTGTAGCGCCTCGCCAACAGGCGCGCGGCTCCCGCGCCCCTGCCCCAAACGTCGCCAAGCCACTGATAGGACGGCGCTTTTCGTCGTCGGCCTTACCGCCCGGCAAGCTTTGCACGGCTTTTTTACATCTGCGGGCCGCGGATTTCCTGACATTCTCGATGCAGTAAATTAATAATAGTTATCGTTGTCATTTGCATCCAGAATCGGCCGAATTCAGGCCGAGGGGGAAATCCGTTGAAACACCACCCTGATCCCGCCGCCCGGCGCGCGCGGCCGCTGGTCCTGTTGCCTGTCGCCGCCGCGCTTGCCGCCTGCATGGGCGGCGCAGCGCAGGCCCAGCCCGCCGCATCCGGCGAGCCGGCCACCATCCTGCCCGCCGTGCAGGTCACCGGCACCGGCGAAACCGCGACCGGCCCGGTAGAAGGCTATGTCGCCACGCGCAGCGCCACCGCGACCAAGACCGACACGCCCTTGTCCGAAACGCCGCAGGCCATCACCGTGATCCCGCGTGAACAGATCGTGGACCAGGGCGCGCAGAACATCCAGGACACCATGAACTACGCGGCAGGCGTGCGCCCCAACGCCTATGGCGTGGACAACCGCGCCGACTACGTGCGCATCCGCGGCGTGGAGCCGGTGCAGTACCTGGACGGCCTGCGCCAGTATTTCAGTTTCAACAACCCGCGCACCGAGGTCTATGCGATGGAGCGCGTGGAAGTGCTGCGCGGCCCCTCCTCCATGCTGTACGGACAGGGCAGCACGGGCGGCATCGTCAACCTGGTCAGCAAGCGCCCGCTGGAGGAAACGCAACGCGAAATCGGCGTGGTGCTGGGCAACCACAACCGGCGCGAGATCCAGGCCGACCTCACGGGCCCGGCCAGCGAGGACGGCCAATGGCTGTACCGCGTCATCGCCGTGGGACGCGACAGCGATACCCAAGTTCAATACGCGCCGGACGACCGGCTGATGCTGGCGCCGTCCCTCACCTGGCGCCCCAGCGCAGCCACCTCGCTGACGCTGCAGGCCACCTGGCAGAAGGACCGCGCGGGCACCACGCAGTCCTTCCTGCCGTGGAGCGGCTCGGTGCAGGAAAATCCCAACGGCCGCATCCCCACCCGGCGCTTCGCCAGCGAGCCCGGTTTCGACGCCTATGACACCGAGCAGTTCAGCGTGGGCTGGCTGTTCGAGCATCAATTCAACGACACCTGGAAAGTGCGCCAGAACTTCCGCAATACGGTCAGCAGCGTCGACTACAAGACGCTCTATCCCAACGTCTACGGCGCGCGCCGCGGCGATTCCTACATCGATCCGGAACAGACCACCGTCGACCGCATTTTCTATGTCAACAAGCCGCGCATGCGCACGCTGCTGGCGGACCAGAACCTGGAAGGCAAGCTGAACTGGGGCCGCACGGAACACACGGTGATCTTCGGCATGGACTATTCGCGCTACCGCGAGACCAGCCAGACGGCCAGCGGCGCGGGTTCGCCGTTGAACCTGTACCACCCCGTATACGGCAACGCGCCCGAGTACGAACTGTCGGACACCCCCAAGATCAATCAGCAGCAGATCGGCTTCTACGCGCAGGACCAGATCAAGTTCGACAAGAACTGGATCTTCCTCGCCGGCATCCGCCGCGACCGCGCCGACAGCACCACCGAAGGCCAGGACCGGGAAACCGACATGGCCACCACCAAGCGCTTCGGCCTGATGTATGCCGCGGACAACGGCTGGTCGCCCTATCTCAGCTACAGCGAGTCGTTCACGCCCATCGCCGGCGCCGACTTCTACAACCAGCGCTGGAAACCCATGCGCGGCAAGCAGGTGGAGGCCGGCATCAAGTACATGCCGAAGGACGCCGACATCGAATTCACCGCGGCCGCCTACGACCTGCGCGAGAAGAACCGCCAGACCAACGACCCGGACAATCCGAACAACCAGATCCAGGCCGGCAAGACCCGCACGCGCGGCGTGGAGCTGGAGCTGCGCGGCCGCGTCACCAAGGAACTGGACGTCATCGCCAACTACATCTACACCGACCTGGACCCGCAGCTTGAGGCCCAGCCCAAGCACATGGCCTCCATGTGGGGCAAGTACCGCTTCGCGCTGGCCGGCCAGCCCGGCTTCGCGGTGGGCGCGGGCGTGCGCTACCTGTCGGCCTTCCGCGACGGCGGCGCTCCGGAAACGCCGGCGGTCACGCTGTTCGACGCCATGCTCAGCTACGACAACGGTCCCTGGCGCTATGCGCTGAACGTGAACAACATCGCGGACCGCACTTATGAGGTGGTCTGCCTGGATCGCGGCGACTGCTTCTATGGCGCACGCCGCACCGTCATGCTGAGCGGCGCCTACCGCTTCTAAAATCGGAACTGCCTCCGGGTCCGGCAACCTGTACGTACATGCTGTACGTACAGGTGTACACTACGGTTTTTCATCCCTGATCAACCGTGTGACAGACGCGCGCTCGAACGTCTGCAACCCATAAAAACCGTCTTGGAGACTCCGATAGTGTCGACCGAAACTTCCCGCTCGCCCTTTTTTGGCACGATGCAGAAAATCCCCGGTGGATTGATGCTGGTGCCGCTGATCCTGGGTTCCTTGATCGGCACCTTCGCTCCCGACGCGTTGGCGATCGGCGGCTTCACCACGGCGCTGTTCAAGAACAGCGCCCTGCCCCTGATCGCGCTGCTGATCTTCGCCACCGGCACGCAGGTCAATGCGCGCACCGGTGGCCCGATCCTGGCCACCGCCGGCACCATCCTGTTGATGAAGACCCTGGTGCCCGCCACCCTCATCATCATTCTGGGCAGCTACGTCGGCCTGGACGGCGTGCTGGGCGTGTCCATCCTGGCGCTGCTGGCCGCCTTCGACAACAGCAACGGCGGCCTGTGGCTGGCCTATACCGGCCAGTACGGCGATGCCCGCGACCGCGGCGCCTATGTGGCCAGCGCGGTCAATGACGGCCCCTTCTTCAGCCTGCTATTCCTGGGCGCCTCGGGCCTGGCCGACATCCCCATGATCGCCCTGGTGGCGGCGCTGGTGCCGTTCCTGCTCGGCGTGGTGGTCGGCAACCTGGACCCCAAGTGGCGCGACGTGCTTAAGCCCGTGCCCAACATCGTCATCCCGTTCTTCGCCTTCGCCCTGGGCACCGGCATCAACCTGGGCGCCGTGGTTTCCGGCGGCGTCAGCGGCCTGATCCTGGGCCTGATCATCAGCCCCATCACCGGCGGCCTGGTCTATCTGGGCTATCGCTACATCCTGCGCCGCGGCGGCAAGAGCGGCCTGGGCTTCGCCGCTGGCACCACCGCCGGCAACGCCATTGCCACCCCTGCAGTGGTAGCGGCCGCCGATCCCAACTTCCAGCAATACGTGTCGACCGCCACCGCCCAGGTCGCCGCCTGCGTGCTGATCAGCTCGATCCTGGCGCCCATGCTGGCCTCGTATTTCCTCAAGCGCGCGGGCGAGCTCAAGTCCGAGGACGCCGACCCCACGGTCGCCCCCGCCCTGCGTGAAGCGCGTGGAGAGGCGCTTTGAATCCCGCCATCGCCATCGTCGCCGATGACCTGACCGGTTCGGGCGACACGGCGGTGCAGTTCGTGCGCGCCGGCTGGAACACCCATCTGTCCATCGGCGGCGCCGACGAGGCGCTGTCGGGTTCCGGCGCCGCCGGCGTGGAAGTGCTGGCGGTCACGACCAACAGCCGTCCCCTGTCGGCCGCCGACGCGGCCGAGGCCGTCTGGCAGAACGTGCGCCGCCTGCGTGCGGCCGGCGTCACGCGCCTGTACAAGAAGGTGGACTCCACCTTGCGCGGCGCCTTCAAGGCCGAGATCGACGCGGCGCGCGAGGCTTGGGGTCCGGACACCATTGCGGTGATCTGTCCGGCCTTCCCGGCCACCGGCCGCACCGTCGAACAAGGCGTGCTCTACGTCAACGGCAAGCCGGTCACCGAGACCTCGGCGGCCACAGATCCGGTCACGCCCGTGACCGAAAGCCATATCCCCACCCTGCTGGGTTGCGCCCATGTGGCGGCGCAGCAAGGCGACACGCCGCAAGCGCTGGCGGCCCGCATCCGCGCGGCCGGCAACACCGTGGTGGTCGACGCGGCTACCGAAGCCGACCTGGAGCGCCTGGCGCGCGCCATCGGCTTGTTGGGTGTGCACGCCCTGCCCGTGGGCGCGGGCGGCCTGGCCGTGCCGCTGGCTCGGGTTTGGGCCGGCGCCGACCAGACCGCGCCGGTCGTGGTGGTGGTGACCTCGCAGCACAGCGCGGCGCGCGCGCAAGCCGCCGCCCTGCAAGCCTCGGGCGCCGACACCTGGACACCCTCGCTGGCTCAATTGGCCGACGACGCCGCATGGCAGGCCTGGAGCCAGCCGCTGCTGCAAGCGCATGGCCAATCGCCGGCGCAAGCCGGCACGGTGCTGCTGCTGGCGCCCGAAGGCCAGCTGGACGGCCTGGATTCCGAGACCGTCGCGGAACGCCTGGGCGGCCTGGCCGCGCAATTGATCGCCAGCGCCAACGCGGCCGGCGTGGTCGCCACGGGCGGTGACGGCGCGCGCAGCGTGCTGGTGGCGCTGGGCGCCCGCGGCATTTCGCTGGTGGATGAAGTGATGGGCGGCGTGCCCCTGGGCACGCTGACCGGAGGCACGGCCGCCGGCCTGCCCGTGGTGACCAAGGCCGGCGGCTTTGGCACCGAAGATGTACTGGTTCGCGCGGTGCGCGCGATCCGCGATAGGAGATTCAAGCGATGACACAACCCCAACCGGGCAAGCTGCCCCTGCTGGCCGTAACCCTGGGCGACGTGGCGGGCATCGGGCCGGAAATCACGGCCAAGATGCTGATGGGCCATGACGAACTGCGCCAGAAGGCCCGCCTGCTGGTGGTCGGCGACGTGGACGTGATGGCCAACGCCGTGCGCAGCCTGGGCGGCGACCCCGCCATCGTGCGCAAGCTGGACCGCGCCGCCGACTGCGCCAACACGCCCGGCACCATCGAAGTGCTGCAGGCAGGCCCGTCGCTGGCCCACGTGAAGCTGGGCGAGATCAGCGCGGACGCGGGCGACGGCTCGGTGCGCTTTGTCACCACGGCCTGCGCCCTGGCGCGCGCCGGCGAGGTCGACGGCATCGTCACCGCCCCGCTGAACAAGGCCGCCATGCACGCGGCCGGCCACAAGTGGCCCGGCCATACCGAACTGCTGGCGCACGAGTTCGGCGTCAAGACCTTCTCGCTGGTGCTGTCGGCCGGCGACCTCTACATTTTCCACGCCACCACCCACGTGTCGCTGCGCCAGGCCATCGAAGACCTGACCCCGGCGCGCATGCGCGCGGTGCTGCGCCTGGCCGGTTCCTTCGCCAAGGCGCTGGGCCGCGGCGACCAGCCGGTGGCGGTGTCGGGCCTGAATCCGCATGCCGGCGAAAACGGCATCTTCGGCACCGAAGACGCCGACATCCTGGCGCCCGCGGTGGCCGAAGCCAATGCCGCCGGCATCCTGGCCGCGGGCCCGATTCCGGCCGACGCGCTGTTCCCGCAAGCCGTGCGCGGCAAGTGGAAGTTCGTGATCGCCTGTTACCACGACCAGGGCCACGCGCCCTTCAAGGCGGTCTACGGCGACGACGGCGTCAACATCACGGTGGGCCTGCCGGTCGTGCGCGTGTCCGTGGACCACGGCACCGCCTTCGACATCGCCGGCCGCGGCATCGCCCGCGAAGACAGCCTGATCCTGGCCGCCGAGCGCGCCGCGCATCTGGCCCCGGGCTGGACGCATGTGTGGGAAACTGCGCGGGCACAAACCGGAGGTTGATTCCCATGGCGCCCGCCACGCACGACGCATTGCCCGTACTTGATCGCTCCGGCGATATCCCGCTGCACGCCCAGGTGGCGACCCTGCTGCGCGGATACATCCGCACGAACAAGCTCGCGGCCGGCGCCGTGCTGCCCAGCGAGGCCGCGCTGTGCGAACGCTTCGGCGTGGCGCGCAGCGTGGTGCGCCAGGCGCTGGCGGCCCTGGCCACCGAAGGCCTGATCCAGCGCGAAACCGGGCGTCCTGCCACCGTGGCGGCGCCCCAGGAACACCGCCGGCTGGTGCAGCGATCCACCGGCCTGTACGAGCAGTTCGCGCAGTCCGGCGTGGCCTTGCAAACCCGCGTGCTGGCGTTCGCGCGCGCCGAGCCGCCCGCCGATGTGGCGGCCTTCTTCGGCACCACGCAATTGCTGATGCTGGAACGCCTGCGCCATGTGGCCGATGCGCCGCTGGCCTATGTGCGCACATGGCTGCCCGCCGGCGCGGTACCCGGCCTGCGCGCCGAAGATCTCGCCGACGCATCCCTGCACGGCGTGCTGACACGGCGCTTCGGCCTGCGCCCCGGCGCCGGGCGCAACCAGATCCGGGCGGTGGCGGCCGACAAGACGCTGGCGGAACTGCTGGACACGCAAGCCGGCACGCCGTTGCTCATGCTGCAAGGCCAAGGCATGGACCAGCATGGCCGCCCCCTGGAGTGGTTCACCACCTGGCACCGCGCCGAGCAACTGGTGTTCGACGTGGACGTCAGCATGGGCCATGAAAGCGTGCAGCCACGGCTGCAGACGCCCGACGCGCCCGCAGAGCCCTCGCCCGAGGGCCACGACCCGCTGGCGCGCGCCCAAGCCCTGGTGGCCGAGCTTTCCGCCGAACTGGCCAGGCTGCGCGCGCAGCCCTGAGGCGCGCTTCCCGCGGCGGCCGATCTTGCCCCGGCCGCGCCGCAGCCTGCGGACGCGGCAGCCCCTAGCCCAGCAGGTTGTCCCTCACGTGCAGCAGATGCCGCCGCACGGCCTCCATGGCCCGTTCCGCGTCCCGGTCATGCAGCGCATCAACGATCTCGCGATGCTCCACCTGATAGGCCTGGCGCCGCTCGGGCGTCAGGCTCCTGCGCTTCAAGGCGCCCCAGGTCGCTTGCGAGCGCGCCGCCGTCATCAGCGCGAACACTTTTTCGATGAAGAGATTGTGCGTGGCCGTCGCCATCAATTCGTGCAATTTAGCGTCCCAGATCTCGAACGCTTCGAAGCTGTCGGCGGCCTCTGCGCGCGCGCAGGCGTCCTGCATCGCGGCGAAATCGGCAGGGCTGCCATGCTGCACCACCAGGGCCGCGATGGCCGGCTCCAGCACCAGCCGCGCCGCCATCAGTTCGGCCGGGCTGGTGGACAGCACTTCGGTGCGCAGCAGCCCTTCCGTTTGCGCCAGCGCCGAGGAGGGATTGGCGTAGGTGCCGCTGCCCACGCGCTGCGAAATCAGGCCTTCGTTCTTCAAGTCGGCCAGGGTGCGGCGCACCGTTGAACGGCTGATGCCGAATTGTTCGCTCAGGGCGCGTTCCGTGGGCAGGCGATGGCCAGCAGGCCAGGCGCCGGATTGCAGATTCTCGATGATGACCGCGCGCAAGGCGGAAGCTTTGTCCATGGACCGTCCCAGAATAGCTAGCGGCCAGATGATACCAAAACAGACCAATAAACCAAGAAAAACCTGGAGATTCCGTTAGGAAAGTTGATTTATTTGGTATATCCTCTCCCGAAATTGGGCCTTGATATTCGCCCAATTGGTATTTTTTGGTATTAAACAAGAGCGGCCGGACCGCTCAGGGAGCAAGCATGAAGATTGCAGTATTCCGGATCCAGGGCGAGCGCCGCATCGGCGTGGTGTCCGACGACGGTGGCAGCGTGACCGCCCTGGACTTCCCGCGCGAACTCGCGGCCGCGGGCGCGCTGACCGCCGTGGAATGGCTGGCCGAGGGCCGCGCCCTGCCGGCCAAGGTCGGCTCGTCCTACCGCTGGGACCAGGTCGAGCATGAGGCGCCCCTGCCAGCGCAGCGGCGCAACCTGTTCTGCGTGGGCCGCAACTACCACGCCCATGCCAAAGAACTGCGCGACTCCGTCTTCAAGGACAACGACGCCAATCCCGAATCCTGGCCCATCGTGTTCACCAAGGTGCCGCAGACCGTGGTCGGCCCCTGGGCCGACGTGCATCTGCCCGTGGGCGTCTCCGACAAGATCGACTACGAAGCCGAGCTGGCGGTGGTGATCGGCAAGGGCGGCCGCAACATTTCCCGCGCCGAGGCCATGAGCCACGTGATTGGCTACACGGTGGTCAACGACGTTACCGCGCGCGACGTGCAGATGCGCCACCAGCAGTGGGACCTGGGCAAGTCCTTCGACACCTTCTGCCCCATGGGCCCCTGGCTGGTGACGGCCGACGAGCTGGACGGCCAGAAGACGCGCGTGCGCTGCTGGGTCAACGGCGAGCTGCGCCAGGACGGCAACACCGAAGACCTGATCTTCGACATCCCCACGCTGATCGAAACCTGCTCGCGCGGCATCACGCTGTATCCGGGCGACGTCATCGCCACCGGCACGCCGGCCGGCGTCGGCCAGGGCCTGAACCCGCCGCAATTCCTCAAGCACGGCGACGTGGTGCGGGTGGAGATCGACGGCATCGGCCACATAGAAAACCGCTTCGTCTGAGGACAAGCCCCGGAATGAACACGGGGCGGCTCGGCAATAAGAAGCACAAGGAGTGAGACATGAATCTGCGTTGCTACCGGGCGGCCGCGGCTGCCTTGCTATGGCTGGGAGCCGCGAATGCGCTGGCCGCCGGCTACCCTGAACGCCCCGTGACCATGGTGGTGCCCTTCCCGCCTGGCGGCGTCGCCGACACGATCGCGCGGCCGCTGGCCCAGGCCATGGGCGACAAGCTGGGCCAGGCCGTCGTCATCGAAAACAAGGGCGGCGCGGGCGGCGCCATCGGCATCGGCCAGGCCGGCCGCGCCAAACCCGACGGCTATACGCTGCTGATGAGCCTGTCGTCGATTTCCATCCTGCCCGCAGCCGACCGCCTGCTGGAACGCAAGCCGGCCTATCAGCTGGACCAGTTCGTGCCGATCGCGCGCATCACCGCCGATCCGACCGTGCTGGTGGTGCGCGCCGACGCGCCGTACAAGACGCTGCAGGAATTCGTCGACGCGGCGAAGAAGCAGTCCGGCAAGTTCAGCTACGGCTCTTCCGGCATCTACGGCACCATGCACGTGCCGATGGAAATGCTGCAGAACGCCGCTGGCATCAAGATGATGCACGTGCCCTTCACCGGCGCCGGCCCCGCGGTGCAGGCGCTGGTGGGCGGCCAGGTCGATGCCCTTGCCACCGGGCCGTCCAGCGTCATGCAGCTGATCCAGGCGGGGCGCGTCAAGGCGCTGGCGCATTGGGGCGACGGCAAGCTCGACAGCCTGCCGGACGTGCCGTCCTTCAAATCGCAAGGCTATGACATCACCTTCGTGCAGTGGTCGGGCGTATTCGCCCTGGCCGGCACGCCGCCGGCTGTCGTGGAGAAGCTGCGCCAGGCAGTCAAGGACGTCGCCACCAACCCCGAGGTCCAGGCCCGCATCGCCGGCACCGGCAGTCCGGTGCAATACCTGGACGCGCCGGCCTTCGACGAGTACTGGAAGAAGGACTCGGCCTCGCTGGAGGTCGCGGTCAACCGGATCGGCAAGGTCGAATAGCCCAACGGGACGCCCGGGATTCCGAGGCGTCCCGCCGGTTCATGAACGCAGGCTGGCGGGCGCAAACTGCCGCGCCAGCGCCTTGCGGTCGACCTTGCCCACCGCGTTCTCGGGCAGGCGCTCGATCCACAACACCTCGCGCGGCACGTAGATGCGGCCCAGGCGCGCCAGCACCTCCGCCTGTATGCCGGACGCATCCGGCGCGGCCGCGCCCGCGCGCTGCACGAAGATCACCGGCACTTCGCCCAGGTCCTCGTCGGGCGCGCCCACCACGCAGCAGGCGGCCACGCCCGGCAGGCCCGTCACCACCCCCTCGATCAGCGCTGGCGAGATGTTCTCGCCGCCGCGGATGATCACGTCCTTGATGCGGCCGGTGATGCTCAGATAGCCCTGCTCGTCGAAACGCCCCAGGTCCCCAGTGCGCAACAGCTGCGGCGCGCCGGTGTCGGCGCTGTCCACGCCCACATAGCCCAGCATCAGGCTGTCGCCCGCGATGCAGATCTCGCCTTCGCCGCCCGGCGCGGCCTCGCTGCCGTCCGGCAGGCGCAAGGTCACGCTCTGGCCGGCCAGCACGGTACCCACAGACCCCACGCGGCGCGCGGCAGGCGGGTTCATGGTCGAGGTGCAAGTGGCTTCCGACAGGCCATAGGACACCACCAGCGGGCAGCCCAGGAAGGCTTCGATGCGCCGGTGCAGCGCTTCGGTGATCGGCGCCGAGCCGCAGCGCGCAAAGCGCAACGCAGCCAGGCTGGCCGGATCGAACTCCAGTTCCAGCATGCGCGCGTACATGGTCGGCACGCCCGTGATCAGGCTGGGCCGGAACTCACGCAGCAAGCCCGGCATGTCTTCGGCCCGGAAGCGCCCCGCCAGCGCCACGCAGGCCCCCGCCAGCAGCGGCGCGAAAATCTGGTTGTTGAGCGCATTGGTGTGATGCAGCGGCATCACGTGCAAGAGCCGGTCTGCCGGCGTCAAGCCGGTGTGCGCCAGCACCCCGCGCGCATTGTTCGTCAGCCCGCGGTGGCTCAACAGCACGCCCTTGGGATTGCCGGTGCTGCCGGAGGTGAACAGCAGCAGGCCCGCGTCGCCGGGCGCGGCCTCGCCGCTGCCCGTCCAGTCCAGCGGGCCTTGGGCCACGGCAGCGGCGTCCAGCAGGCATTGCGGCGCCAAGCCGCTGGCACGGGCCGTCGCCGCGTTCGCCGCATCGTGCAGTATCCAGCCCAGCCCCACCGCCGCCACGCGCCTGGCAGTCTCGGCATCCGACAGGCGCGGCTCCAACGGACATGGGCAGGCGCCCGCCGCCATCACGCCCAGGATCGCCAGCACCTGGGCCTGCGACCGCTCCATCGCGATGGCCACATGACTGCCGCGCCGCACCCCGGCGGCGCGCAGGCCGCCCGCGATGCGCCCGACCTCCTGGCGCAGGCCGGCATACGTCAGCATGCCGTCCGCGGTCAGGATAGCCGGCCGTTCGGCCCATTGCGGCAGGGCCCACAGGCGCGCGAAGGCAGCCACCAAGGTGGCGTCGACAAGCGTCATGGCAAGCTCCTAGCGCAGCGCGACGGCAGCGTCGCGTTCAAACTGCCCATCGGGATCCAGCTCGCGCAAGGCGCGCATCTCGGCCGCCGTCGGCAGCGCGGACGGCTCGGCGCCGCTGGCGTCGAATTCGAAACCCGTGCGCTCGCGCACTTCAGACAGGCTGGATTCCGGGTGCCATGACTGCAAAGCCAGCCGTCCGTCGCGCTTGACGAACACGGCGATCGGCGTGACCACGCCATGAAATCCGCCCCAGGACGTCATGAAGTCCAGCTTGGGCACGAAGGTGCGCCGCGAGTGCTCGGTGCGCCAGGTGCAGGCGCGCCTGGCGGTGGGCAGCATCACCGCGCCGCCCCCGCCGCCCGGCAAACGCACCTTGGGCTCGTGCCAGTCGCCGATGCAGGAATTGTTGGCGCAGCCTTCGCCGTCGATCTGCGCCGCGCCCAGGAAGGTCAGGTCCATGCGGCCGCGCGTGCACAGATCGTAGAAGTCTTCGTTGGAGAAGATCGACGCGGTGCGCTCGGCCAGCACCGGATCGGAACTGGAGATCGGCACATGCGAGGGCAGCGGGTTCACGCCGCCGGCGACGTTGATGTAGACGAAGTCCCAATCGTAGGCGCGCTTGGCCAGCAGGCAGGCCAGCATCGGCAGGGTGGAATTCACGCCACTGAAAGTGATCTCGTCCGGCCGGATGAAGCGCGCCAGATTGGTGACGATGTACGAAAAGCCCGACCATTGCTCAGCCATGCTGCACCTCCCGCGCTTCGGGCGCCGCAGCCAGGTGCGCCTGCAGATCGCTGTGTTTGTCCATGTACGCTTCCACCGCCGGATAATCGATGGCGTAGTCCGGCCAGCAGGATCCCGGCCATGCGCCCTGCGGCGCGACGGCATAGGCCTGCACCATGAAGAACGGCACCAGCGTGGATTCCGGATTGGCCTCGAACACCGCGCTGTCGACCACCTTCTCGGCCACCACCAGCACGCTGCCCGCGGCGCGCGACATGATGCGGTCCCAATGCGCCGTGCCGTGCACGCGCACATTGCCCAGCGCGTCCACCTCCGAAGCATGAATCACGGCGAAGTCCGGCCGGATCGCCGGCACCACCCAGGTCTTCTGCCCGCTGCCATACGGATCGTCCAGGCACTTCCAGCCGTTCAGCTCCGGCAGGCCGCTACCATGCAGGCCGCCGCAAGGCTGGAACGGCACGCCAAACGCCGCCGCCCGCAGGCCGGCCGTGAGGCTGGCGCAGGCGTGTTCTTCCAGCTCGATCTCGCGCCGCTCGACCGCCTTGCGGTACCAGGGCGCCAGGCCGAAGTTCCCTTCCATGGCGACGATGCCCGCGCGCACGCGGCGCAGCGCGCCCGCGCGGCACAGGATGTCCACGTCGTAGCCCGGCGACTGCTTGACCAGTTCCAGGTCGCGCCGGCCCTGCCGGATCAGTTCGCGCACGAAGGCGAACGGTCCGCGGTGCAGGAAGCTGCCGCCCAATGCGATCGACGCGCCGTTGGGCACCAGCGCCGCCAGCTCCGCCAGCGAGCACTGCTTGTTCTTCTGATTGAAACCCGATGCCATGATGTCTCCTTCCCTGCGTGTTCTTCTTCGATCAACGCGCCTGCAGATAGGCCGCTACCCGGTCCTTCAGGCCCGGCAGTGCGGCAGAACGCACCAGGCGGGCAAGATCGGTATCCGGCGCCTCTGACGACAGCGCCGCATATAGCTGGACGCGGCTCGCGCCGCTGAGCGCCGATGCGGCGTCCAGCGCCTCGCGCTCGATGGCCGGCCAGTCCTGCGCGTCGGCAAGGCGGCTCGCAAAGCCGTCGCTCAAGGCCTCTTGCGCGCTGAACGTGGCCGCCTGCTCCAATACCGCGCGCGCCCGCTCCGCGCCCACCAGGGCTGCGTAACGGCGCGTGCCCAGCACCAGGCCGAACTTCAGACCTGGCATGCGGAACGTGGCGTCAGGCGCGCTGACGCGCCACTTGCAGGCGCCGAACAGGTCCACGCCCGCGCCGAAGTTACGGCCATGCGCCAGCCCCAGCGTGAGGCACGGCGAGGCCGCCAGCCGCTGCAGCAGCATCTCGATGCGCACGAAGCGCAGCAGCAGATCGCCTTCGCTCTGCTCCTGCCAGCCGCCGAAGTCGAAGCCCGCGCTGAAGTTCCTGCCCTCGCCCTTCAAGACGATGAGCTGGGCGCCGCCAGCCTCGGCCGCATCCAATGCGGCAATCAGCGCCTCCACCAGCGGCGCCGACAGCGCATTCATCTTGTCGGGCCGCGCCAGCGTCAACACGTGCGCCGCGCCCTGTTTGTCGATGCGCAGGACCTCGCTCATGCCGCCGTCCCCTTCCTGGCGGCGCGCAGCGCGCCCAGTACTTCATCGTTGTGTTCGCCCAGGGCGGGCGGACGGCGGCGCAAGGCCGTGGTCTGGCCGTCGAAGCGCACCGGCAGGCCGAACGTGCGCGTGCGCACGCCGTTGGGCAGGTCCACGGGCTGCACCCAGCCCATGTGCTCAACCTGCGGGTCGGCCAGCACCTCTGAATAGGTGTTGATGGGCGCGCACGGCACGCCGGCCGCACGGAAACGCGCCAGCCAGGTCTGCGCGTCCTCGGCTTCGAAGATCGCTTCCAGGATCTCGCGCAGCGCTGTCTGGTTGCGGGCGCGGGCGCTGGTGTCGGTGAAGCGCGGGTCGGCCAACAGATCCTCGCGGCCTACCGTTGCGCATACGCCCTTCCACAAGGCCTGGTTGCCCGCCGCCATGCCGAAGTAGCCGCCCTTGCAGCGGAACGCCTGGTAGGGCGCATTGCGCGGATGGGCCGATCCCAGCTTGACGGGATCCTTGCCGCTGCCGAAGAACTCCGAAGTCTGCAGAGCCGCGATGCCCAGGGTGGCGCCCAGCATGGGTACGTCGATATGCGTACCCTGCCCGCTGGCCTGGGCCGCGCGCAAGGCCGACGCAATGGCGAAGGCGCCGTACAGGCCGGCCGAAAAGTCCGCCACCGGCACGCCGCACTTCACGGGTTCGCCGCCCGCTTCGCCGGTCACGCTCATGATGCCGCTCATGGCCTGGATGGTCAGGTCGAAGCCGCCTTCCTGCGAACGGGGCCCCGACTGGCCGTAGGCCGAGATCGAGCAATAGACCAGTCTGGGATTGGCCTCGCGCAGCTGCGCATAGCCCAGGCCCAGGCGGTCCATCACGCCCGGCCGGTTGTTCTCGATCAGCACGTCGGCGGACAGCGCGAGTTCGCGCGCCAGAGCCAGGTCGCCGGGGTCCTTCAGGTTCAACGTCACCGAACGCTTGTTGCGGTTGAGGGACGCGAAGTTCTCGCTGTAGCCGTCGGAAATGGGCGGCCAGCTGCGCAGCGTATCGCCGCCTTCGGGGTTCTCGATCTTGATCACGTCGGCGCCCATGTCCGCCAACAGCATGCCGCAAAAAGGCCCCGCCGCAACATTGCAAATCTCCAGCACCGTGATGCCGGCCAGCGCCGAACTGGGTGTCATGTCTGACCTCTCGTTATGAAAATTCAATATTTGGGACAAAGAAAACATTATAAGAGTTGGCCTTCAAGACTGGCATCATCCAGCCCATCTCTAGCGTTTGTTTGCGATTTTTAGCGCGAATCCTAGTGCATTCCCTAAGTAGCGTGCTTAATTGTTGACCAGCATAGCACCGTGTGGAATTCTAAGTAAACCATTTATTGAAACTCTAGTCCTATATTTTAGGATTTTTATAAAGGGCCGCGACGCGGCATATGACGGCCCGCACCGACACCAAGGAGACTTCCATGAAGAAAATGTGGCGCATTGCCCTGACAGGCATGGTGCTGGCTTTGGCAGGCGGCGCGGCCGCGGCCGACAACTGGCCGGCGAAACCCGTGCGCATGGTGGTCCCCTTCCCGCCCGGCGGCGCGACGGACGCGGCCGCGCGCATCTACGCGCAGCACCTGGGCGACTACCTGGGGCAGAGCGTGGTGGTGGAAAACAAGGCGGGTGCGGGCGGCGAAATCGGCGCTGAGTATGTGGCCAAGTCGGCCGCCGACGGCTACACCCTGCTGATGGGCGCCGTGGGTAGCCACGCGATCCACGCGGCCATGCCGGACAAGCCCGGCTACGACTTCGGCACCGCCTTCGTCGGCGTGTCCATGGCGACCAGCATGCCCATGGCCGTGGCGGTGAACAGCAACAAGATTCCCGCGAAGAACGTGCAGGAGCTGATCGCCCTGGCCAAGAGCAAGCCCGGCACCATCACCTTCGGCTCGGCCGGCCCCGGCACGTCCCAACACATGGCGGGCGAACTCTTCCAGGTCGTGACCGGCACGCGGCTCATGCATGTGCCGTACCGTGGCAGCGGGCCCGCCATCACCGATCTGCTGGGCGGCCAGATCGACATGGTGATCGAAACGCTGCCGGCGCTGCTGCCGCAGGTCGCAACCGGCAAGATCCGTCTGCTCGGCGTCACCACCGCCACGCGCGCCACGGCGCTGCCAGACCTCCCCACGCTCGCCGAGCAGGGCGTAAAGGACTACTCGGTCGCGACCACCTACGCGCTGCTGGCTCCCGCGGGCACGCCGCCCGCCGTGGTGGACAAGCTCTCGGCCGGCATGCAGAAGGCGGCTGCCATGGCTTCCGTGCAGCAAGCCGCGCAGAAGCTGGGCGCCGACGCCGTGGCCACCACTCCTGCCGACACCAGCCGCGTGCTCAAACAGGAAGTCGCCCGCTGGGCCGACGTCGTGCGTTTGTCGGCGGCCAAATGACGGCGCCCGGCACGACACCGCCCGCGGCGGACCTGGCCATCGTCGGCGGCGGCTCGGTGGCCGTCAGCTTCCTGTATCAATTCCTGCTATCCCTGGAACCGGGCGGCGGCCGGGCGCTGACGATCGCGCTGTTCGAGCCGCAGGCCGAGCCGGGCGCGGGCGAGGCCTACCAGGAGGATCTGCCCAGCAACCTGCTCAATATCCCCGCCGGCAACATGTCGGCGCGGGCCGACCACAGGATGGATTTCGTGGACTGGCTGCGCGCCCAGGATCCCGCCTGGCTGCGCGCGCAAGGCGCGGACTCGATATCGCCGGCGGACTTCCTGCCGCGGCCATTGTTCGGCGCCTACATGCGCGCAGTCTATGCGCGAGCTTGCGAGCTCGCGCGCGCACAGGGCGTCACGCTCACACACGTGCGCAGCCGTGTCCGACGCGTGGCGCCGCTGCCTGGCTGCGGCGCGCGGGTCGAACCGGAATCGGGTCAGCCCTGCCTGGCGCGTTACGCCGTGCTGTGCAACGGCAACCTGCCCTCGCAGGCCTTTCCGGAATTGCGCGATGCGCCCGGCTACTTCAACAGCCCTTACCCGGTCCAGGCGCTGACGCGCGGTATCGCCGCCGACGCCCCGGTCTGCATCATCGGCACCAGCCTGAGCGCCGTGGACGCCATCGCAGCCTTGCGGCAAGCGGCGCATCGCGGCCCCATCCTGTGCGCGTCGCGCAATGGCCGGCTGCCGTCGGTGCGCAGTCCGCACAATCGCGCTCCGGACGCACTGCGCCGCTTGAGTCCGGAGGGCGTTGCGCGCCTGGCCGCCACGCACGGCGGGGCCCTCTCGCTCGAGGTCATTGCCGCGGCGCTGCGGGAAGAAGTGCAGGCGCTGGACGGCAGTCTGGCAGCCGCAGACGTGTTCGGGCTGGACGGCGAGGCCCGCGCCGCGCTGGACGACGAGATACGGCGGTCCGAACAAGCCGCGCGCCCCTGGCAGGCGGTGGCGGCCGCAACCAATGCCGCCGTGGACCTGATCTGGCATCTCATGCCGGACGCCGAACGCGGCCGCTTCCAGTCGCAATGGCGTTCGCTATGGATGGCGCGGCGCGCCACCTTTCCGATGCGCAACGCGCTGAAGCTGCAAGCCCTGCTCCAGAACGGCCAGTTGCAGGTCAGCGGCGGTTATCTGGACAGCCGCCACGACAGCGCCAGCGGCCTGTTCCACACGCGCTTGCGCGACGCGGCGGGCGCCGTGTCCACCCACGCCAGCCGCTATCTGATCAATGCCACCAGCTTCTCGGTGGACACCGCAAGCACGCAAGATCCGCTGGTGTCCGCGCTATTGCGCGAGGGCCACGCGCAGCCCGATCCCCATGGCGGCCTGGCGCTGGACTATGCCACGGGATGCCTCAAGAACGCCGCAGGCGGGATCGAGCCGGATATCTCGGTGCTGGGCAGCTTGGCGGGCGGCACGTATTTCTGGACCACGTCCATGGACGTGAATGCGCGGCTGGCTCGCGGCCAGGCGCAGCGCATCGGCGCGGCGCTGGCGCGGTCCGCTACTGATCCAGATAGCCCCGGCGATAGCCCATCCCTTGCGAGATGGACTGGGCACAGGCAGCCACGTCCGGCGCCAGCTGCTTCATCCTAGCGGCGCTCAGGCG
Organism: Achromobacter sp. Marseille-Q4954; assembly: GCF_943737025.1. Taxonomy (NCBI): domain Bacteria; kingdom Pseudomonadati; phylum Pseudomonadota; class Betaproteobacteria; order Burkholderiales; family Alcaligenaceae; genus Achromobacter; species Achromobacter sp. Marseille-Q4954. The sequence goes on along the minus strand of NZ_CALSFQ010000005.1, from coordinate 72,861 downwards.
GTCCAGCGGGCCGGAGATGCCTATCGCGGCCACAGGCTGGTCCAGGCTGTTGAACAAGGTCACGGCCAGCCCGCCCACGCCTTCGCGCCATTCGCCCCGGTTGACCGCGTAGCCGGTGCGGGCGATCTTGCGCAGTTCGTCCTTCAAAAGCGGCATGGACACGATGGTCGAGGACGTGTGGCGCACGAGCTTGTCGGCATAGCGCTCGACATAGCCTTCCGCCTGGTAGGCGAGCAAGGCCTTGCCGGTGGCGACGGCATAGGCCGGCGCGCGTCCGCCCACCATGGAATAGGCGCGTATGGGCTGGGGGCTGTCGATCTTGTCCACGTAGACCACGTCGAAGCCGTCGAGCACCGACAGGTGCACGGTTTCGCCGGTCTGGTCGGCCAGCGTGCGCATGTAGGGCGCGGCCAGCTTGCGCACGTCCAGCTGGGCCAGCTGACGCGCCGCCAGCTCGAACAGCCGTACCGCGCCGCGATAGCCGCCGCCGTCATCGTCCTTGGTCACGTAGCCCGCATGGATCAGCGTCTGCAAGGTGCGGTGCGTGTTGCTGCGGGTCAGCCCGACGCGGGCGGCGAGCGCGTCGATGGTGCGCGGCGGATTATCCACGTCGGTCACCGCCTCCAGCACCATCAGACCTTTGAGCAGCGTCTTGTCCATTGTTTATTTTCCTAATATTTAGGACAAGAAAATAGCATGGGACGCCGCGCGCGAACAGACCCTAGCGTGCGCCCCCGGCAATGGCCGCGCGCACGGCTTCCGAGCGGTCCCACAGGTTGGGCAGGCTGGGCGATGAATAGCCGGACACGAAAGGCTTGGCCTGCCCCGTCGCCGGGTCATATACGTGGCGCGACACGGCGCCGATGTTGCCGCCGTAGAGATGCACGCTGATCGATACGCGGTCGGCGTGGGCGTTGGACACGCGGTGGATGTCGCCTTCGGCCGGCGACAGGCGCTCCACGTCGCCCGGCTGCAAGGTGCTCGGGGCGCCCGCCGGCGTAACGCTGCCGTCCTCGCCGCGAACATAGCGCTGGTTGACCTCCGCCCCGCGCAGCATGCCCACATAACCCCAGACCTCGTGATCATGCACCGGCGTGAACTGGCCCGGCCCCCACACGAAACTCACCAGCGAAAAGCGCTCCAGCGGATCGCAGTGCAGCAGATATTGCTGGTAGTACTGAGGATGGGGCGCGGTACAGGCCTCGGGCAGCCAATCGTCATGGCGCACCAGGTCTGTGAATGCGGCCTGCAGCTCCGGCGTCTGCGCCAGGCCCGTGGGCGTGGCCAGCCGGGTCGCGGCGGCGATGAAGCGGCGCAGCCTGTCCAGGCCGCCTTGAGATTCGGGCATTGCGTCTCTCCGTGAACTCTGGAAATCCCAGATTGAAAAAACAGTACCCACGATTCAGGATGGACACGCATCCTTGCCCCTGCTTCCGCCCGGGTAATCGCGCCTGGCTTTTCTTGACAGGCCCAGGCCCGCGCGTACAGCGTATCGGACTGGCTTCAAGATTGAAAATGAAAAACACGCATCACGATATTCCCCCCGCGCTGGCGCAGACGCTGCGCCAGGCGCGGCGCGTCGTCGTCTTCACGGGCGCCGGCGTCTCCGCCGAAAGCGGCATCGCCACCTTCCGAGATGCGCTGACAGGCCTGTGGTCGCGCTTCGACGCACAGGCTCTCGCCACGCCCGAAGCGTTCCGCTCCCACCCCGACCTCGTTTGGGGCTGGTACGAATGGCGCCGCGCGCAGGCCCTGCGCGCCGCGCCGAACGCCGCGCATCGCGCCATCGCGGAACTGGCGCGGCACGTGCCCGAGCTGCTCGTGGTCACGCAGAACGTCGACGATCTGCATGAACGCGCCGGCAGCCTCCATGTCGCGCACCTGCACGGCAGCCTGCACGCGCCGCGCTGCTCGGCCTGCGGCGCCGCTCATGCCTTTGCGCAGGCGTTCCCCGACGAACCCGGGCAAGGAAGGCGCATCGATCCGCCAGCGTGCACGCATTGCGGTGCGCCGGTACGGCCCGGCGTCGTGTGGTTCGGAGAAAGCCTGCCGCATGATGAGTGGGACAAAGCCATGCGGGCCGTCGAGCAATGCGACCTGCTGCTGAGCATAGGCACATCGGCGCTGGTCTACCCCGCGGCAGAACTGCCGCAACGCGCACTGCGCCACGGCGCAACCGTGGCGCAGATCAATCCGGCCGCCACGCCGCTGGACGCGCACGCACACCACAACGTGCGCGGCGCGGCCGCAGCGATCATGCCCAGGTTGCTTGCGGACGCGGGCTTCGGCCCCACCGATTACAGCCCTGCGCGCAGTGAAGATTCGTGAAGATGTCGGGGGCTGATGTGGCGCACAATCATCGACTCAAGTCAGGCGAGGGGAAACCCCAAATCCCACCACCCGCACCCCGGGATACATTGGCGGGATAGGTTTGGCCGTGGAGATTATCATTCCGTTTTCCTGGAGACTTCCCGACGTCTTTGTGCGCTCGCCGGACGGTGTCTTGCACCGTGTGGTGCGCCACGCCACGACCGCGGAAACCATCGCCCAACTCGAGAGCATGCCCAGCAACTATCACCTGGACTGCGAGTGCATGCTCGACAACGGCGAAGCCCTGCACTGGATCGGCGACAACCAATATCGCCAATTGAATGGCGGCGCCATTTTCACCGCCGAAGCCGCCACCACCACGCCTCGGGCCGATTCCCGCAAGAGCGCTGCCGCCAAGAGCAGCCTGCACGACCCCCGCAGAAAATCCGCCCCGCGCAGAACACCCGCGCAGGGGCAGAGTCATTTACCATTAGCTGTCGTCAATCTAAAAACCGGCAACGACTGGAGCCTGATACGCGCCTGGCGCGAGCATCTCAATATCAGCACCGCTGATATGGCTGCACGGCTAGGAGTGGACCACTCCATCTATATCGAACTGGAACGGCCGCGCCCGCGGCCCAGGCAGGTTATCCTGGACCGCGTATCCGAAGCCCTGGGCGTCACTCCCGACCAGCTCGACGATTCATTGTTTGGAGGGCACCTTCACTAGCCTGACGCGGGAACATCAAGCTTCCCGCCCTGGCATACTGAAATGCCCGAACGACTTTGGCGCCGTATATCCAATGGCCCGCGCATGGAGGTATCGCATATGCTCGGCACCGCAAGACGATTGACCGACGTCCTCGCCACCGCGCCGGACGGCACGCTCTACCGCATTGAACGCTTCGTCTCGGACCCCGACGCGTATTCCGCGCTGGGTACCTCGCGCTTCGATCCGAAGACGCATTGCGTATGCCGCACCAGCACAGGCGAAAAAGTCGCGTGGCTGGGCGGACAGACCTACCAGCTGCTCAAGAGCGGCACCTCCTTGACGGCGGTGGACCGACGACGCCACTAGGCGCACGGGGCCGCCGCGCCTGGCCGGGCGGCGCTCTCTCCTCCCGCATTCCTCAAAGCCGCGGCCCGACGCGCGACACTGCGCGCGTCGGGCCGCGGGCGTGGCGCTTGCGCCAGATCAAGGAATTCCGCGCGCGCCCGGCAGTACGCTGGACACATATCTGAAAAGAATGGCGCTGCCGTCGCGGCGTCCTCCGTCAGCAGGCATCCAGCATGGCCAAGAAGTTTCCCTTGCACCCGAAGCACCCCGAACGCATATGCTGGGGCTGCGACCGCTATTGCGCCACCGACTCGATGGCCTGCGGCAACGGCTCCGGCCGCACCATGCACCCCGCAGAGACGCTGGGAGACGATTGGTACACGGTCGGAGACTGGGGATTCGACGACGAAGATGACAAGACCCGGGACCAGGTCCGAGCCGCGGAGCCAGCCCCGACGCACTGAAGCGCGACGCACCGGCGCAATCCGCGCCGCAAAACAAAAAGGCCTTCGATCGAAGATCAAAGGCCTTTCCGTTTTCTTTCGATTTCATCCAAGCAAGAAGCTTGGCGCGCCCGGCAGGATTCGAACCTACGACCCCCTGGTTCGTAGCCAGGTACTCTATCCAGCTGAGCTACGGGCGCTCCGAAAGAGGCGTGTTTATACCATGAAAAATAAAGGGTGCGCAAATCAGGCCGCCCGAAGCCCGCACCCGCGCTGCGCCCGAATCGCGATCCCGGGCCGCGTGCCCCACCTCGGCCACGCGATTCCTTCCACAAAACGCGCACAAAGGGAATAGTTCAGAAAACCCGGTTCACTCGTCCGCGTTGCGAAATTTCACGCTTGGAAAAATAATTGGTTTCCTGTGCATATAGGTCAAAAAATGCGCCCACGAGCGGAAAGCAGCTCTTGCACGGGACCTCTCGCCGACGCCTGCAGTCGGGGCTCTCCTGCCCCCTGTCTGTCAGAAGGAACTTGCATGGACATCAAGAATTCCTCGGGCGCGCTTGTTCTGAGCCTCGCTGCCGCGATCCTGGCCACAGGCTGTTCCACCGCTCCCAAAACGACAGAGTCCGGTTTTCTGCCGGATTACTCGATGCTGCACCAGGCCCCCGCCCCCGATGGCGGGACCCGCCTGGTCTACCTGAATCCCGACTTCAACCCATCGCGCTATACGGCAGTCTGGCTCGATCCCATCGAGTATTACCCGGAACCTCGGCCAACCGCGGACGTTTCCATGGAAACCCTCACGGAGATACGCGTAGCGGTCGACGAAACGCTGCGGCGCAAGGTCGGCGAACAGGTGAGGCTGGTCGATCGCGCCGGGCCTGGCGTCGCCCATATACGCATCGCCATCACCGCGGTGGGAACCTCGGAGCAGGCGCTGCGGGCCTATCAATACATCCCCGTCGCGTTGGTAATGACCGAAGCCCGCGCCGCCCTGGAAGGAGGCATGGCGCGCAACGCCAGCGTCGCCATCGAGTCCCGGGTCACGGACAGCATGTCGGACGAATTGCTACATGCGTCCGTGCGGGGCGGCACGGGCGAGAAAGTCGCCAACGCCACCCAAGGCGCGGGCGGCGTTCGCCTGTCCAAGCTGCAACCCCTGATCGATGAATGGACCGCCGGCGCGGCCCGGGAAATCGGCAAGTACGTCCGACCACGCTAGAGCAAGGCATCACGCGGCACGGCCTGGCCTGTGCCGCGGCACTTCGTGCTTTTCAACCCATGAGTCCGTTGGAGCGATCCCATGAAGCTAACACGCCGCACATTGAACGCAGGTGGCCTTGCTCTGCTCGCCACCAGCGCCCTGGGCGCAGTCGCCCGGGCCGCCGATGGCCTGATCGCCGATCTGCCCGAAGGCGACGAGCAGTTCGGCTTGGCAACCGATGTCTACATCTACGCCTACCCCCTGGTGACCATGGAGATGACCAGAAGAGTCATCACCAACGTCGCGGAACCCAAGGGCACGCGGGCGCCAATGGGGAATCTCATCAAGCTGCGCCAGTACCCCGACGCCAAGTTCCGCGACGTGACCGCGCCTAACGCCGACACGCTCTACACCACGTCCTTCTTTGATGTTGGCGACGAGCCCTGGGTCGTCAGCCTGCCCGACATGAACGGACGCTATGCCCTGTTTCCGATGCTGGACGGCTGGACGACGGTGTTCGACGTGCCCGGCAAGCGCACCACCGGCACGGGAGCGCAAACCTTCATGGTCAGCGGCCCCGGATGGGAGGGCTCGATTCCGCAAGGCATGGTCCAGTACAAATCCCCCACCAGCATCGTCTGGCTGCTGGGCCGCATCTACTGCACCGGCACGCCGGAAGATTATGCGCAAGTGCACAAGCTGCAGGACGAAGTGAAGCTCTGTCCCTTGAGCGCTTGGGGCAAGGACTGGACCCCGCCCGCGGGCAAGGTCGACCCCGCCATAGACATGAAGACCGCGGTACGCGAGCAGGTCAACAACATGGACGCGGTCGAGTACTTCACCTTGTTCGCGCAGTTGCTCAAGCGCAATCCGCCCAACGCCGCCGACGCAGCCATCGTCGCGAAGATGGCCGCGATAGGCATCGTGCCGGGGCAGGACTTCGACAAGAGCCAGCTCGACCCCGACATCGCGAAGCGGATCCCGCAGGTGGGCTTCGGACGCATCATGACGCACTTCAAGTCCAGCGGCGGCGACATCCAGGACGTCGATGGCTGGGGCTACACGACCAAGACGGGCATCTACGGCATCAACTACGTCCAGCGCGCCCTGATCACCGCGATCGGCCTGGGCGCCAACCGCCCGCAGGACGCCATTTATCCCACATCCCTGAAGTCAGACACCGGCGCCGTCAGACGCACCTACAACGGCTCGGAGAAGTACGTGCTGACCTTCAAGAAAGGGCTTACGCCGCCAGTCTCCGGCTTCTGGTCGCTGACGATGTATGACGCGCGCTACTTCTTCGTCGACAACCCGCTGAACCGCTACTCGATCAGCGCGCGCCAGCCCCTGAAGGCCAAGCCCGACGGCTCGATCGACCTGCTCATACAGAATGAATCGCCCGGCGCCGACATGGAGTCGAACTGGCTGCCTGCGCCCAAGGGCCCATTCATCCTGATGATGCGTCTTTACTGGCCCAACGAAAGCAACCCGTCCATCATCGACGGCTCCTGGACCATCCCTCCGGTAAGGCGGGTCACCTGACACCTGGGTTGCGTCGCACCGGCCCCTGGCCGGCTTTGCGCTCACCGCAGGCGTGATGGATGCGCTTCGTCACGCCTGCAGTTTGGGGAGGGTTTGCAATGAAAAAGAAAATCACGGGCTGCCTGGTCTGCGGACTGCTGCAAGCCGGGACCGCGCTGGGCGCCGAAGCGGAGCCTGCTCCCGCAGCGGGGACCCTGCCTTCGAACGAATGGCAGTTCTCGGTCACGCCCTACTTCTGGGCTGCCGGTCTGTCCGGCAAGACATCCCAATCACGGTCGCCCGTCATCGATATCCACGCGGGCTTCGACAAATTGTTCGACAACCTCGACTTCGGCGCCATGCTCATCGGCGATGCGCGCAAAGGACGCTACAGCGTGTTCGGCGACCTGATCTACACCAAGATCGGCACGCAGGGGGATACGCCGCGCGGCATCCTGGCCTCCAGCGCGGACGTGAAAGCCTCCACGTTCGCGGGACTGCTCGGGGTCGGTTATTCCTTGCTGGAAAACTCACCGCATCAACTCGACGTCGTCGCAGGCTTGCGCGTCTGGTCAGTCGACACCGACATCACGCTCAAGGGCGCGCACCTGGACGGCAGAACGCGCAGCGACGGCGCCACGTGGGTCGACGGCCTGGTGGGCGTGCGCGGAAACTACATGCTGAGTTCGAAGTACTACATCACCGGCTGGGGCCTGATCGGCGCGGGCGGCGCCGAGGCGGATTGGGATGTGGGCCTGGGCCTCGGCTACAACTTCAGCAAGAATGTCTCGGCGGCGATAGGCTATCGCGCACTGGGCGTGGACTACAGCAGCGGCGGCTTCAAGTTCGACGCCGTGCTGCAAGGCCCCATGGCGGGCCTGACGATCCGCTTCTAGATGGCGGCGCAAAACAAAAAGGCCTTCGATCGAAGATCAAAGGCCTTTCCATTTTCTTTGCTGTATTGGCCAAGTGAACTTGGCGCGCCCGGCAGGATTCGAACCTACGACCCCCTGGTTCGTAGCCAGGTACTCTATCCAGCTGAGCTACGGGCGCTCCGGCAAAGAGGCAAAATTATATCAGAAAAATCTTGCCGTTTTTACTACTCTTGCTGCTTTTGCAATTCAGACGGGACATTCAGTCTCGTTGTTCAACTCAACACCGGTTGATTAAAACCAATGCGGAATCAAACTTGGCGCGCCCGGCAGGATTCGAACCTACGACCCCCTGGTTCGTAGCCAGGTACTCTATCCAGCTGAGCTACGGGCGCATTTGCGTTTAAAAGCAAGCCTTGAATAATAGCGTTATTTCGCGAAGCGTGCAAGTGAAGCACTGATTCATGCGATCACAGCATTCACGATGAAGAATGCTCAGGCCGCGCCATCGCTCGCACCCAGCCTCGCCAGCAACGCCCTCGCCTGCTCCACCACGTCGCCGTCATTGGGCCTGAATTCCAAGCGCAGCGCCTGCGGCAGTTGCGTGAAGTGCGCATGGCAGCTGCGCGCGTAGGCCGGATCGTAGTGCCGGTCTATGAGCTCCTGCGCCAGCTCGGCGCGCGCGCCGCTGTCGACCAAGGCCAGCCAGCCGTTCACGCGCTCGCGGCTGTGCAGGCCTATCATGCGCTGCAGCTGCGCCTTGAGCGATTCGGGATCGTCGAACAGATGCGCGTAATCCTGCTGCAGAAAGGCAGCGCGATCCTCGCGACTGGAGCGGACCTCGACACACGGACTGGCGTGCACAGCAGCCAATAACGCGGCGGGCAAGGCGACCGCGCCGATCTTGCGGCTCTCCGCTTCAACAAACACAGGCCGCGACGCGTCGAACGCGCGCAGGCGCTGCGCCAGCCGCGTGTCGAAGCCCTTTTGCGAGGGCTGCGCGACACCAGCCCAGGCGCCCAGCAATGACCCGCGATGCGCGGCCAGTCGCTCCAGGTCCAGCGTCTGCGCGCCGGCCTGCTCCAACGCGTTCAACAAGCGCGTCTTGCCGCTGCCGGTGGGCCCGGCCAGCACGATGTAGCGCAAGCCCGCCGGCAGGCTATCCAGCGCGTCCAGCGTGGCCTGGCGATAGGTCTTGTAGCCGCCGTCCAGCTGCCGCGCGCGCCACCCTATCATGTTGAACATCGTCGTCATGGAGCCGGAGCGCGTGCCGCCGCGCCAGCAATAGATCAACGGCCGCCAACCCTGGCGCCGGTCGGCGAAGGTCGTGTCCAGATGCGCTGCGATGTTGCGCGCCACCAGCGCCGCGCCGACGCGCGAAGCCTCGAAGGGCGAGACCTGCTTGTACAGCGTACCCACCACCACGCGCTCTTCATTGCTCAGCACAGGCGCGTTGATCGCGCCGGGAATGTGGTCATCGGCGAATTCGAGCGGCGTGCGCACGTCGATGACTTCATCGAAGTCGTTCAGCCGGTCAAGGGGAGCAAGCAGGTGCTTCAAGGGATCTGCGCCACAAAGGGAATCGGGAATTTTCTCATGCGACGCAGGCTCGCTCACGAGCGCGCTTGGCGCCCATGAAAAAACCCGCAATCACTTGCGTGATTGCGGGTTTTTTATCTCCGGTGCTGACCGAAGCCAGATCGGAGAGAATCTGGCGGAGATGGTGGGATTCGAACCCACGATGCAGTTTTTAGCCACATACTCCCTTAGCAGGGGAGCCCCTTCAGCCTCTCGGGCACATCTCCGAAGAGAACGAGATTCTAGCACGACTTTTTTCACTCTTGCCCGTTATCGGGCACTTATTGAAAAAAAATCGTGCCGGAGTCTTGAATCAGGCCTTTTCGGCAGGCGCCTGGTCCAGGCCGAAGGCCTTGTGCAGCGCGCGCACGCCCAGTTCCATGTACTTGTCGTCGATGATCACCGAGGTCTTGATCTCGCTGGTGCTGATCATCTGGATGTTGATGCCTTCTTGCGAAAGCGTCTGGAACATCAGGCTGGCCACGCCCACGTGCGAGCGCATGCCGATGCCGACGATGGAGACCTTGGCGACCTTCTCGTCGGTGGACAGTTCACGCGCGCCCACGGCGGGGATGACTTCGCGCTTGAGCAGATCGACGGCGCGGGCGAACTCGTTGCGGTTGACCGTGAACGAGAAGTCGGTCGTGCCAGCCACGGACTGGTTCTGCACGATCATGTCGACGTCGATGTTGGCGGCGGCGACCGGACCCAGGATGGAGAAGGCGATGCCGGGCTTGTCCGGAACGGCCAGCAAGGTGATTTTGGCTTCGTCGCGGCTGAAGGCGATGCCGGAGACAACGGCGGCTTCCATTTTTTCGTCTTCCTCAAAAGTAATCAGCGTGCCCGAGACCATTTCTTCTGCGAGCGGGATAAGCGGGTCGGTCAGCGAGGACAGGACCCGGACCGGCACACGGTATTTGCCGGCGAATTCAACCGAACGGATCTGCAGGACCTTGGAGCCCAGCGATGCCATTTCCAGCATTTCCTCGAAGGAAACGACGGCCATGCGGCGCGCTTCGGGCACCACGCGCGGATCGGTCGTATAGACGCCGTCCACGTCGGTGTAGATCAGGCACTCGTCGGCCTTGATGGCGGCCGCCACGGCCACGGCCGAGGTATCGGAACCGCCGCGGCCCAGCGTGGTGATGTGGCCTTCCGGGTCGACGCCCTGGAAGCCCGTAACGATGACCACGCGGCCGGCGTCCAGATCGCCGCGGATGCGCTCGTCGTCGATCGACGTGATGCGCGCCTTGGTGAACGACGAATCGGTGCGCACGGGCACTTGCCAACCGGCATAGCTGCGCGCCGGCACGCCTTCGGCCTGCAGCGCGATGGCCAGCAGGCCGCTGCTGGCCTGTTCGCCGGTGGCGGCGATCATGTCGAGCTCGCGGCTGTCGGGCTGCGGCGTAATCTCGCGCGCCAAGCCGAGCAGGCGATTGGTCTCGCCCGCCATCGCCGACGGAACAACGACAACCTGGTGGCCGGCAGCGTGCCACTTCGCGACGCGACGCGCCACGTTCTTGATGCGCTCGACCGAGCCCATCGAAGTACCGCCATATTTGTGAACGATCAGGGACATCTCGTACTCTGGCTGGGAACCCGCCGCAAAAGGTTGACGGGCAAAGCCGTATATTCTAGCGCGGCGGTAAAAATTTGCGCAGCTTGCGCAAAATTCTGTCCACGCCGCGATTTTTTGGGGACATCGGCGGCGCTGATCCGCCTATTCCCGGGGTTCGACCCAGACCCTGCCCCGGTGGCAGCGGATGACGTGGCCGGCCTGCTCCACCCGCAACTGGCGGTCATGGCCCAGGCTATGCAGCCCGCGCAGCTGCCGCAGCAGATCGCGCATCCTGGCATCCGTCGGCATGCGGGCGCCATTTCGTTCCAGCCAATGGCGCAGCACGTGCGCCTGGCGCGCCTCGGACAGCCCGCGCCACGCCTGCAGCGAAAAGCTGGCGCCGTCCGCGGAAGGATCGAGCGTGGCGAAGTCGTCGCGCGCCACCTCGTCCAGGATCTCGGCCGCCTCGCCCATGTGCCGCGCATGGCGCGCGACGATGGCGCGCCACCCGGGCCAGCGGGCATCGAGCGCCGGCGCCAGCAATTCGCGCAGGGCGGCGCGGGTGTAGTGGGGATCGGTGTTGGTGGGGTCCTGCACCGGACGCCAGCCGCTGGCTTGCGCCACCGCGTCCGCCGCATGCAGGATCGCCTCGCGGCCGATTTCCAGCCAGGGTCGCAGGTAGACCAGTCCATCGCGCCGGGACAGCGGCGCCATGGCAGCCATGCCAACCAGCCCGGTGCCGCGCAGCAGACGCAGCAGGACCGTTTCCGCCTGGTCGTTGCGATGATGGGCCAACAGGATATGCGTCACGCCCTGCTCTTGCGCCAATTGCGCCAGCGCCGCGTAGCGGGCGTCGCGCGCGGCCGCCTCGATGCCCTTGCCCGCCGCCTGCGCCACCTGCACGCGCGCGACCGACAGAGGCAGCGCGAGCATGTCCGCCAGCGCACGCGCATGCTGCGTCCATGCGTCGGCCGCGTCCTGCAAGCCGTGGTGCACATGGAACAGCGCCAGATCCATGCCCAGCTCGCGCGCCACGGCGGCCGCGTGCACGGCCAGCATGGCCGAATCGGCGCCGCCGCTCAACGCCACGGCGATGCGCGCCGGACGTTCGGGCAAGGCCTGCAAGGCGCGGCGCAAGGCCGCGGCCAGCTCGGCCGACACGGGAAGGGAATGAACTACGCCCGCCACGGCCCGATGCGGAGTATCGGACGCTGGGCGGGCGTTCATGGCGGGATGGCGCGTGGCGCTAGGCCGCGGCGCCGGCAGGCACGCCGGCGCCCTGCCTGCTTCAGGCGCGCACTTCCTGGTAGGCGCCGTAGGACAGCAGGCGCTGGACGCGCTGCTCCACGAGCTGCTCGGGCGTCATGCCCTGGAGCTGGCGCAGGGCGTCGCCCAGCGCGCGGCGCAGCAGGCGGGCCATGACGCGCGGATCGCGATGGGCGCCGCCCACGGGTTCGTTGACCACGCGGTCCACCAGGCCCAGGTCCTTCAGGCGCGGCGCGATGATGGCCAGGGCCTCGGCGGCTTCAGGCGCCTTGTCGGCGCTGCGCCACAGGATCGAGGCGCAGCCTTCCGGGGAAATCACGGCGTAGGTCGCGTATTGCAGCATCAGCACGGCATTGCCCACGGCGATGGCCAGGGCGCCGCCCGAGCCGCCTTCGCCGATGATGGTGCAGATCACGGGGACCTTGAGCTCGGCCATGGCATAGAGGTTGTGGCCGATGGCTTCGGACTGGCCGCGCTCTTCGGCGCCGATGCCGGGATAGGCGCCCGGAGTGTCCACGAACGTGAACACGGGAATGCCGAACTTCTCGGCCAGGCGCATCAGGCGCAGGGCCTTGCGATAGCCTTCCGGACGCGGCATGCCGAAATTGCGGGCGGCGCGTTCCTTGGTGTCGCGTCCCTTCTGGTGGCCGATGACCATGCAGGGCGTGCCGTTGAAGCGCGCCAGGCCACCGATGATGGACTGGTCATCGGCGTACATGCGGTCGCCGTGCAGCTCATGGAAGTCGGTGAACATTTCGCGCACGTAGTCCAGCGTGTAGGGACGCTGGGGATGGCGGGCGACCAGGGCCGTCTGCCAGGGCGTGAGCTTGGCGTAGATTTCCTTGGCCAAGGTCTGGCTCTTCTGCTGCAGACGTCCGATCTCGTCGGAGATGTCTACCGCCGAATCGGCCTGCACGTAGCGCAGCTGCTCGATCTTGTTCTCAAGCTCGGCGAGCGGTTGTTCGAATTCCAGAAATGTATTGCGCATGTAGTGTGGTTCCGTAGATGGGCTGCCTGGCTTGCGTCAGTATTGGACCGGAGTCGGATCCAGACTGCGCCACAGATACCAGGTGGCCACGGTACGCCAGGGTTGCCACGCCAACGAGACTTCGCGAGCCTCGAAGCGAGAGACAGGCTCGCCGCTGAAATAGTGTAGCGAGATTGCCTTGAGCAACCCAGGATCATCCAGCGGCAGAACATCAGGCCGCTGCAGATTGAAAATCAAAAACATCTCCGCCGTCCAGCGGCCTATGCCCCGGATGGCGGTCAATTCGGAAATGACGGCTTCGTCGTCCATTGCCGCCCATTTCTCGGGATGGACCCGGCGCTCGCCGAAATGCACGGCCAGGTCCAGCACGTACTCGGCCTTGCGCTGCGACAGCCCGGCCGCGCGCAAGCCTTCCAGGCCGACGCGCAGCACGGCGACGGGCGTGGGGCGCTTGCCCACGGCCTCGATGAACTGGGTCCAGACGGTGTCGGCCGCCTTGCTGGACACCTGCTGCCCGATGATCGCCCGCGCCAGCGTCACGAATGGCGTGCCGCGCGAAGTCAGCCAGACTTCGGGATGCTGGGGGATGACCTTCTTCAGGATGCGGTCGCGCCGCATCAGATGGGCTACGGCGGCTTCCCAATACTCGGGCTTGGGAATGTCGAGGTCGGCGGTGGACATGGCGGGCGGGTCCTGCGGGTTCAAGCGCGACGCCATTGCGTCACGCCGCCCGGCTTGTCGTCGAGCTCGATGCCGGCTTCGCGCAGCTCCACGCGGATGCGGTCGGCTTCGGCGAAGTTGCGGGCCGCCTTGGCGGCCGCACGCGCGTCGATCAGGGACTGGATCGCCTCGGCGTCCAGCGCGCGGCGCTCGCCCTGCTCCATGGCTGCCGCCGAATAGCGGGTGGGCGATTGGAAATAGGCTGCGGGATCCTGCTGCAGCAGGCCCAACAGGGACGCCAGCGCCTTCAACTGGCCGGCGCTGCGCGCGCTCTTGTTGCGATTGGCGTCGGAGGCCAGCTCGAACAAGGCCGCGACCGCGCCCGAGCTGTTGAAGTCGTCATCCATGGCCGCCTTGAAGGCCTGGGCCTGCGGCTCGCTCCAATCGATGCCCTGGGTGTCGGCAGGCACGTTCTGCAGCGCCTGGTACAGGCGGTCGAGCGCGTTCTGCGCGTCGATCAGATTGTCCGGCGTGTAGTTCTGCGGGCTGCGGTAATGGTTGCGCACAATGAAGAAACGCACCATTTCCGCTTCGCGCGGGTTGACGTCATAGACGGCCTGGTCGGCGGTCGGCTCTTGCCGGGCGATGGTCTGGCGGATGGTGCGGAAATTGCCCAGGGACTTGGACATCTTGTCCGAGTCGACCATGAGCGGGCCGCAATGCATCCAGATGTTGGCCAGCACGCCGCCGAAAGCACCCTCGGTCTGGGCGATCTCGTTTTCATGGTGCGGGAACTTCAGGTCCGGACCACCGCCGTGGATGTCCAGCGGCAGGCCCAGCAGCGACTTGCTCATGGCCGAGCACTCGATGTGCCAGCCCGGACGGCCCAGGCCGTACGGCGATTCCCACTTGGTGTCGGCCGGCTCGTCCGCCTTGGCGGACTTCCACAGCACGAAATCCAGCGGATCGCGCTTGGCCGAACCCACCGCCACGCGCTCGCCGGCGCGCAGGTCGTCCAGCGTCTTGCCGGACAGCTTGCCGTAGCCGGGAAAGCCGCGCACAGCGTAGTTCACATCGCCATCGTCGGCCTGGTAGGCCAGGCCGTTCTGCTCGAGCTTGCCGATGATGTCCAGCATCTCGCCGACGTACTCGGTCGCGCGCGGTTCGCGGTCCGGCGTCTGGACGCCCAGCGCGCGCTCGTCGGCGTGCATGGCGTCGATGTAGAACTCGGTGACTTCGCCGATGCGGCGGCCGGTCTCGACGGCGCGGCGGATGATCTTGTCGTCGATGTCCGTGATATTGCGCACATAATCGACCGCCAGGCCGCTGGCGCGCAGCCAGCGCTGCACGATGTCGAACGACACCAGCATGCGGGCGTGGCCCAGATGGCAGAAGTCATAGACGGTCATGCCACACACGTACATGCGCACCTGACCAGCCTGGGCCGGCTTGAACGGTTCTTTGGTACGCGACAACGTGTTGTAGATTTGCAGCATGGCGCTTATAGGCTTTATCTAAGTTTTCCGTGGCGGTTGCGGAAAGTTGCTGCCGAAGGAAAATACCTTCGGCGCGTGCCGCCGGGTCGGATGTCGATCCCGCCGATTTCGATCCTGCGATTTCGATCCCGCGGTTTCGATCCCGATCTCGGCTTCGGGCCATAATCTCACTGGCGCCGGCCGTTCCGAACCCGCATTTCGAGCCCGCATTCCATCAACGATATCCTGGGGCTTCGTCCCCGATGTCGAGCCAAAACTCAACCGGGGCTAAAATGGCGGTCGTCAAGTATAGCAAGCGGCCCGGTCGCGCGCGTAAGCGTCGGCCTGCCAAGACTTTTAACGGATGCCCAAGTGACTATCAAGCCGCGCTTTCGCGTCGCCCTGCTCGCCCTGGCCCTTGCGGGCGCGCCGGTTGGAGCCTCTCTGGCCCAGTCGATGGCCGGCGGCGGTGGAACCAACCCCAACGCCAACCGCACCACCCTGGATCCCATCCCGCCCGAGGGCGGCTGGGATAGTCTGGCCAAGCTGCTGGAAGCCGCCAAGCCCAGCGTCGACACCCGCCTGACGCCCTCGGCCTCGCAGATCACGACGCACATCGAGCGCCTGCTGAACCACGGCGACAACGCGGAAGCGCTTGCCATGATCGAAAAGCGCCAGGAGCAGATCAAGGACCAGCGCGGCACCGACGTGCAGCTGATGTTCCAGCACGCCCGCGCGCTGGCGGCCCTGAACCGCACCAGCGAAGCCATCGACGTCTACACCGAGATGACCAACCGCTTTCCGGAGCTGCCGGAACCTTGGAACAACCTGGGCGCTCTATATGCAGGGCGCGGCGAACTCGACCGCGCACAGGACGCCCTGTCGATGGCCCTGCGCGCCGACCCCAACTATGCCGCCGCCCGCGCCAATATGGGCGATTTGCAGCTTCTGCAGGCCTTGAACACCTACAAGAAGGCCGCCGCCGACGGCGTGCCCGGCATGCAGGAAAAGGTCCGAGAAGTCGAAACCATGCTGAAGGATAAACACGGCAAATGATGTCCCGCTACTCCCCCCTACACCTGCTGCGCCTGACGGCGTGCTCGTTCGCGCTGGCTGCATTCGCCCCAGCGCTCGTCAGCGCCGCCCCTGCGGCCAATTCCTCCACCTCCACCTCTGAAGGCACAAAAGCCATGAGCACCAACCCCCGCGTCAAGCTTCAAACGAACCAAGGCGACATGGTCATCACCCTGGATGCCGCCAAGGCTCCCAAGACCGTCGAAAACTTCCTGACCTACGTCAAGGAAGGTTTCTACAACGGCACGGTGTTCCATCGCGTGATCGATGGCTTCATGATCCAGGGCGGCGGCTTTGAGCCCGGCATGAAGCAGAAGCAGACCCATGCCCCCATCGAAAACGAGGCCAACAACGGCCTGAAGAACGACAAGTACACCCTGGCCATGGCCCGCACCAGCGATCCGCACTCGGCCACGGCGCAGTTCTTCATCAACGTGTCCAACAATGACTTCCTGAACTTCACCGCGCCCACGCCCAATGGCTGGGGCTATGCCGTGTTCGGCACCGTGACCGAAGGCACGGACGTGGTCGACAAGATCAAGGGCGTGAAGACCGGCAACAAGGGCTTCCACCAGAACGTGCCGAACGACGACGTGATCATCGAGAAGGCCGAAGTTCTTGAATAAGATCACGCTGTCCGGCCCCATCTGGCTGGCGTCCGACCTGCATCTGGGACCGGCCACGCCGGCCACCTCGGAGGCCTTCCTGGCCTTCCTGGAGGCCGCGCGGGAGGAAGCCGGCGCCCTGCTGCTGCCGGGCGACATCTTCGATGCCTGGATCGGCGACGATGTGATCCGCGCCGCGCCGCCGTGGCTGGCCACGGCGCTGACGGCGCTGCGCGACACCGCCAGCCGGATTCCGGTCTGGCTGGGCCGCGGCAACCGTGACTTCCTCATCGGGGAAGAACTGGCCCAGGCCCTGGGCGCCAAGCTGCTGCCCGAACCGGCGCTGCTGGAAACGGACTATGGGCAAATCCTGCTGACCCACGGCGACGAGTTCTGTACGGACGATGCCGCCTACCAGCAGTTCCGCAAGATGGTCCGCGATCCGCGCTGGCAGGCCGAATTCCTGGCCAAGACGATCCCCGAACGCCTGGCGATGGCGCAGCAGGCCCGCGGCGAAAGCCAGGCTGCCAACCAGATGAAGTCCATGGAGATCATGGACGTCAACGCCGCCGCCATTGAATCCGTCTTCCGCGAAACCGGCGTGCGCGTGCTGGTGCATGGCCATACCCATCGCCCCGCCCGCCACGTGCTGGAAGTGGACGGCAAGAAGCGCGAGCGCTGGGTCCTGCCCGACTGGGACTGCGACCATGTCTCGCCCGCCCGCGGCGGCTGGCTGGTCATCGACCAGGACGGCCTGCAGTTCTACGACCTGGAAACGGAAGCGTAGCCCTCGGGCGCGCCGCCACGGAAAACAGCAAGGGCCGCGCAAGCGGCCCTTGTCGTTGCTGCAGCCGGCGCCATGCCGGCCGTGCCATCAGCGCGTGAAGATCCAGGCCGCGACGACGCCGCCGAAGATGATCCGGTACCAGGCGAACACGCGGTAGGTATGGTTGGCGACGAAGCGCAGCACGGCGCGCACCACCACCATCGCGCTCAGGAACGCGGCCACGAAGCCCACGGCAATGCCCGCCAGATCGTGCTGCGTGAGCAGATCCATGTTCTTGTACATGTCGTAGACCGCCGCGCCCAACATCGTGGGCATCGCCAGGAAGAACGAGAACTCGGTGGCCGTCTTGCGCTGGATCCCGGCGATCATGCCGCCGATGATGGTGGCGCCCGAACGCGAGGTGCCCGGAATCATCGCCAGGCATTGCGCCACGCCCACGCCCAGCGCCTGCTTCCAGGAGATCTGCTCCAGCGTGCGGGCCGTGGCGCGCTCATCCGAGGCGGTATCGTCGGCCGCGCCCGGCATGTCGCCCGGCGTATGGTGCGTCTTGCGCTCCACGTACAGCATGATCAGGCCGCCCAGCACCAGGGTCACGACCACCACGGCCGGGTGGTAGAAGACGCTCTTGATGGCCTTGATGAAGATCGCCCCGATGACGGCGGCCGGCAGGAAGGCGATGATCAGGTTGCGGGTGAAGGCCACCTCGCTGGGCACGCCGGTCAGGGTGCCGCGGATCAGCGTCAGGAGGCGGGCGCGGAACACCCACATCACCGCCAGGATGGAACCCAGCTGGATCACCACCTCGAACACCTTGCCCTGGCTGGATTCGAAATTGATCCAGTCGCCCACCAGGATGAGGTGGCCGGTGCTGGACACGGGAATGAATTCCGTCAGGCCCTCGATGATGCCCAGGACGAAAGCTTTGATCAGGTATAGGGTGTTTTCGGTCACGATGGCAGGTCGGTCCAGTTAGTCGTTGGCTAGGGATTCGTCGTCCGCAAGCATTTCCTGCGGCCGCTTTTCGACGCGCACCAGCGCGATGCGGCGGCCGTCCATTTCCAGGACTTCAAAGCGGAAATGCTCGTGGTGGATTTCGTACTCGCAGACGTCGCCCGGCTTGGGCAGGTGCCCGAAGCGCGACAGCAGGTACCCCGCCAGGGTTGAAAAATCCTGGGCGTCATCGACCAGGCCCTCGGTTTCCAGCACTTGCTCGACATGGTGCAGGTCGGCCGCGCCGTCGATTTTCCAGGTGTTCTCGCCGTCGGCGACGATGTCGGGCAGTTCGTCCTCGTCGGGGAACTCGCCGGCGATCGCCTCGAAGACGTCGATCGGCGTCACCAGACCCTCGATGGCGCCGAACTCGTCGGCCACCAGCACCAGCTGGCCGCGCGAACGCTTGAGCGTGTCCATCAGGCGCAGGATGCCGATGGACTCGTGCACGATGATGGGGTCGCGCAGACGGTTGCGGCGCACCCTGCCCTCGGTGATCAGGTCGGCCACCAGGTCCTTGGCGCGGCCGATGCCCAGCACCTCGTCCAGGGAACCCCGGCAAACGGGGAAAAAGCTGTGCGGCGCCTCGGTCAGCTGGCGGCGGATGGTTTCCGGGTCGTCGTCGATATTGATCCACGACACATCCGTGCGCGGCGTCATGATCGAACGGATCGACCGCTCGGCCAGCGTCAGCACGCCGCTGACCATATTGCGCTCCTCGACCCCGAAAGCCGGGATGGCCGGACCGTTCGCGCTGGGCAGGTCGGGTTCGTCGGCGGGCGGGCGCTTGCCCAACATGCGCAGCACGGCGGAAGCGGTACGCTCGCGCATCGGCCGGCGCGCATCCAGCTTGAGCAGGTTGCGGCGCGCCACCTGGTTGAGCGCCTCGATGGCGACCGAGAAGCCGATGGCCGCGTACAGGTAGCCCTTGGGCACCTTGAAGCCGAAGGCTTCGGCCAGCAGCGAAAAGCCGATCATGAGCAGAAAGCCCAGGCACAGCACCACCACCGTGGGGTGGGCGTTGACGAAGCGCGTCAGCGGCTTGGACGCCAGCAGCATGATGCCGATGGCGATGACCACGGCGATCATCATGATGGCCAGATGGTCCACCATGCCGACGGCGGTGATGACCGAGTCCAGCGAGAACACCGCGTCCAGCACCACGATCTGCGTGACGATCACCCAGAAGCTGGCGTACACGCGCGGCCCCGATGAGCCGCCGTGCTGGGAGCCCTCCAGGCGCTCGTGCAGTTCCATGGTGCCTTTGAACAGCAGGAACAGGCCGCCGATCATCAGGATCAGGTCGCGGCCCGAGAACGACAGCGGGCCGATGGAAAACAGAGGGGCGGTCAGCGTGACCAGCCATGACATGACCGACAAAAGGCCAAGACGCATGATGAGCGCCAGGCTCAGGCCCATGATGCGCGCGCGGTCGCGTTGCGCAGGGGGCAGCTTGTCCGCCAGGATGGCGATGAAAATCAGGTTATCGATCCCCAGGACGATCTCAAGGATGACCAGGGTAAGCAAGCCGACCCACGCAGTAGGGTCCAGCAGCCACTCCATCAGGAGCTCCAGAAGTTACACGACCGGTAATCGTACATGGAAAATCCGTGACACGCCGGTGACGAACCCCGTCCTTATGCCTGAGACGCAGGCGGTTTAGGCCGGTAGAACCAGGACATCCGAGGTCTGGCGCCGCAGTCGGAACGGACGAAAAAAAACCGGCTCCCAGCCGGTTTTCACATCCGGGACAGCCGATCAGTCGCTGAGCTTGAGCGTGCCCTTCATCATGGCCCAGTGACCCGGGAAAGAGCAGAAGTAGGCATAAGCCTCGCCCGGGGTGAGCTTGGAGACGTCAAACGTAACCGAATCCGACTCGCCGCCGCCGATGACCTTGGTGTGGGCGATGACGCGGGTGTCGCCCGCCTTGACGTAGTCCTGCGGCAGGCCGGCGTTCATGCCGTCAGTGGCCACGGCCGTCTTGTCGGCCTCCTTGGTCAGCACCCAGTTGTGGCCCATGGCGACCTTGGGCATTTTGCCGACGTGCTTGAGGTGAACGGTGAATTGCTTGCAGCTTTTGTCGACGACCATTTCCTTCAGGTTGTACTGCATGGCGTCGTTGCTTTCTATGGTTGCTTCGCACTGAGCGGCCAACGCGGGCAGGCTGGCTGCGGACAGAGCGATGGCGAGGGTGGCTTTTGCCAGCATGGAGATTCTCCGTAAACGTTGGCGGCTCTTCCGACACGCGTGAGGCACATGCCTCGCGTCGCTGCCGCCACGCACAAGTCTATGGCGCAGCGCAAAGCGCGCTATTGACCGGCATCAATAGCGCCTCGTTCAACCCCTCCAAAACGGGGATATCCCCTACGCCGCATGCGGGTATTGCCCGCCAGCGGTCCGCGCGCGAACGCCGATTGACAAACCGCAATACGACCGATGCCGAGCATTCTTAGGATGCCTGCAAACAAACACAATCAGCAGAGTACGAAAATGCGAGGCAGTAAAGCGGCGGGGCGCGGGTTCAGTCGGTACCAGTGGTTCGTGCATGCAGTCTTTCTAGTCTTGCTGCTGTGCGCGCAGGTCTTCAGCGCCGCCCAGGCCCAGCGCCTGCCGGACTTCCTGGGCGGCATCCCCATCGGACAGATCTTCCCCGGCGCCGACCGCGCCGATCCTCCCGCCGGCAAGCCCATGGTTGCCAAGGTCTATGCGGGCACGCGCCAACTGGGCGTGGTCTATCTGACTTCCGACGTCGTCAACACCCGCGGCTACTCCAGCAAGCCCATCGACGTGCTGGTCGGCCTGGCGAACGATGGACGCATCGTCGGCGCCCGGCTGGTGGAACACCACGAGCCCATCGTGCTCATCGGCATTCCGCAATCCAAGGTCGACCATTTCATCAGCGGCTATGTGGGGCTGAACTTCGTCGACTCCCCTCCCCGCCATGGCGCCCCGCCGCCGGTGGACATCATCAGCGGCGCGACCGTCACCCTGATGGTGATCGGCGACAGCATCACGCGCTCGGCCATCGCCGTGGCCCGCGCCCACGGCATCGACAAGACCGCCGCAGCGGCGCCGCAGGCCGCGCCCGTTGCCGCCCGCGTCGTGGACGATGCGCGCGATGCCGTCCAGTCCTGGCAGGATCTGCTGGATGCAGGCGCGGTGCGCAACCTGCGGCTGAGCCCGGAGGACGTGAACCAGGCATTCCGCGCATCGGGAAGGAACGACGCCGCGGCCAATACGGAAGGCAGCGCCGACGCAGACGGCTTCATCGACCTGTACGCCGCGCTGGTCAGCGTGCCTGCCATCGGCCGCAGCCTGCTGGGCGACACGGAATGGCAGCGCCTGAAGGAAAGGCTCAAGCCCGGCCAGCAGGCCGTGCTGGTGGCCGGCAACGGCGCCTACTCGTTCAAGGGTTCGGGCTACGTGCGCGGCGGCATCTTCGACCGCATCGAGATCATCCAGGACGAAAGCAGCTTCCGCTTCCGCGACCGCAACCACCAGCGCCTGGCC
Source organism: Achromobacter sp. Marseille-Q4954 (assembly GCF_943737025.1). Taxonomy (NCBI): domain Bacteria; kingdom Pseudomonadati; phylum Pseudomonadota; class Betaproteobacteria; order Burkholderiales; family Alcaligenaceae; genus Achromobacter; species Achromobacter sp. Marseille-Q4954. The sequence goes on along the minus strand of NZ_CALSFQ010000005.1, from coordinate 50,960 downwards.
GACGTGGCCGCGCAGGGCGCGCCCGCGTTCCGCGAGGTAGCCCTGTTCGTCGTGCCCGAGGACGCCACGCTGGATCCGGTCGCGCCCTGGCGCCTGCAGCTGATGGTACAGCGCGTGCTCAGCGTCAGCGACAAGGCCTTCGTGACCTTCGATCTGAGCTATGAACTGCCGGCGGCCTATACCCGGCCGGTGCCAAGCGCGCAGGCATCCGCCGCGCCCTCGCCGGCTGCCGCTCAAGCCGCCCCGGCCCAGGCCGCTCAGGAAGAAGACGCCGCGCCCGCGCTATGGAAACAGATCTGGCGCGGCAAGGCCGGCCAGGTCGCCGTGCTGACGGTGGCGCTGCTGGTGCTGGTCGGCGTCTTCTTCTTCCAGGACCAGCTTGCCAGCCGTCCGCTGCTGCATGACCGCCTGCGGTTGGCGTTCCTGGCGTTCGCGCTGTTCTGGATCGGCTGGTACGGCCAGGCCCAGCTTTCCGTGGTCAACGTGCTGACCTTCTTTTCGGCAATGCGCAGCGACTTCCGCTGGGAGTACTTCCTGATGGACCCGCTGGTGTTCATCCTGTGGTGCGCCACGGCCATCTCCATGGTGTTCTGGAACCGGGGCGCCTTCTGCGGCTGGCTATGCCCCTTCGGCGCGCTGCAGGAACTCAGCAACCGCATCGCCCGCCGCCTGGGTGTGCGCCAGCTCAAGATCAGCCATGGCGTGAACCAGCGCCTGTCGACCCTGAAGTACGTGATCTTCCTGCTGCTATTCGGATTTTCGCTGTACGACCTGGCGCTGGCCGAGCAGCTGTCCGAGGTCGAACCCTTCAAGACCGCGATCATCCTGCGCTTCATGCGCTACTGGCCCTTCGTCGCGTTCGCCGTGGCGCTGCTGGCGGCCGGCCTGTTCGTGGAGCGCTTCTTCTGCCGCTATCTCTGTCCGCTGGGGGCCGCGCTGGCGATCCCTGCGCGGTTGCGCATCTTCAACTGGCTGCGCCGCTACCGCGACTGCGGCAATCCCTGTCAACGCTGCAACCTTGAATGTCCGGTGCAGGCGATCGACCCCACCGGCGAGATCAATCCGAACGAGTGCATCCAGTGCCTGCACTGCCAGATGCTCTACCACCACGAGCAGAAATGTCCGCACCTGATCCAGAAGAAGGCCAAGCGGGAGCGCCGCCGCACGCCCGCGGCCGAACCCGCCGAGCAGGTCATTGTCATGCACCGCGCGCCGAATCCGAATAGCGAACCTGGCGCCTGATCCCGCTTTCCGCACCGCGGCGCCCGGGGCGCCGTTCCTACCAAGGAGTTATCCATGTCAGACAAGAATCCCGACAAGGCCGGCCTCACCCGCCGCAGCTTCCTCGGCACCGCAGCCATCACGGGCGCCGCCGGCCTGGTGGCGGGCGCACAGATCACCACCGCCCACGGCAAGGATGCGAAGGGCGGCGCCAATGGCGTGCTGGGCCACGTCGCGCCCGGGGAGCTGGACGAATACTATGCCTTCAACTCCAGCGGCCAGTCGGGCGAGGTGCGCGTGCTGGGGCTGCCCTCCATGCGCGAACTGGTGCGCATCCCCGTCTTCAACCATTGCAGCGCCACCGGCTGGGGCCGCACCAACGAAAGCCGCAAGATCCTGACCGAGGGCCTCACGCCCGAAACCCGCGAGTACCTGAAGGACAAGGGCGGCGTCTTCATCAACGGCGACGCGCATCACCCCCATCTGTCCTTCACCGACCGCACCTACGATGGCCGCTACCTGTACATCAACGACAAGGCCAACAACCGCGTCGCCCGCATCCGCCTGGATGTGATGAAGACCGACAAGATCACCGAACTGCCCAACGTCTCCGGCGTGCACGGCCTGCGGCCGCAGCGCTACCCGCGCACGGGCTACGTCTTCGCCAATGGCGAGCACATCATCCCGCTGCCCAACGACGGCAAGGTGACGGACGATCCCAAGAAGAACTTCTTCGCCATCTACACCGCCCTGGACGGCGACACCATGAAGGTCGCCTGGCAGGTGCTGGTCGACGGCAACCTGGACAACGGTGACGCCGACTACCAGGGCAAGTACTCGTTCTCCACCTGCTACAACTCGGAGAAAGGCGTCACCGTGGAGGAAGCCTCGGCCAACGAGCAGGACTGGGTCGTGGTGTTCAACATCAAGCGCATCGAGGAAGCCGTCAAGAATGGCGACTTCAAGATGATGGGCGGCGTGCCGGTGGTCGACGGACGCCATGGCTCCAAGTACACCCGCTACATCCCGGTGCCGAACTCGCCGCACGGCTGCAACGCCGCGCCCGACGGCATCCACCTGGTGCTCAACGGCAAACTGTCGCCCACCGTCACGGTGCTGGACGTGCGCACGCTGGACGATCTGTTCGACGACAAGATCAAGCCGCGCGACTGCGTGGTGGCCGAACCCCAGCTGGGCCTGGGACCGCTGCACACGGCGTTCGACGGCCGTGGCAACGCCTACACCACGCTGTTCATCGACAGCCAGATGGTCAAGTGGAACATCGATAAGGCCAAGCGCGCCTACAAGGGCGAAAAGGTCGATCCCATCATCCAGAAGCTGGACGTGCACTACCAGCCCGGCCACAACCACTCGACCATGGGCGAGACCCGCGAAGCCGACGGCAAATGGCTGGTGTCGCTGAACAAGTTCTCGAAGGATCGTTTCCTGAACGTCGGCCCGCTCAAGCCCGAGAACGACCAGTTGATCGACATCTCCGGCGACGAGATGAAGCTGGTGCATGACGGCCCCAGCTTCGCCGAGCCGCACGACATGTGCCTGGTGCACCGCTCCAAGGTCCATCCCGTGAGCGTCTGGAAGCGCGACGACCCGATGTGGGAAGACGCCCGCCAGATGGCCAAGAAGGACGGCGTTTCGCTGGACGACGCGGCCAAGGTCGTGCGCGACGGCAACAAGGTGCGCGTGTACATGATGGCGGTCGCGCCCATGTTCAGCCTCAAGAAGTTCGAGGTCAACCAGGGCGACGAGGTCACGGTGGTTGTCACGAACATGGAAGTGATCGAAGACCTGACGCACGGCTTCACGCTCGAAGGCCACGGCATCGCCATGGAGATCGGGCCGCAGGCCACCTCCTCGGTCACCTTCACGGCGGACCGGCCGGGTGTGTACTGGTACTACTGCCAGTGGTTCTGCCACGCGCTGCACATGGAGATGTCCGGCCAGATGGTCGTCCATCCCAAGAAGACCGCGTAGCGCATATGAAGCTCGCCGCAATCCTTGGGATGAGCGCAAGCAGGGCCGTCGGCGCCGCGCTGCTGGCGGCCGCCGGGCTGGCGCTGCCGGGCGCGGCGCCCGCGGCGACCCTGGAGATCGCCGCGGGCGCCGACCTGGCGGCGGCGATCGCTTCCGCCGCGGCCGGCGACCTGCTGCGGCTGGCGCCCGGCTCCTACGCCGGCGGCATCGTCATCGACAAGCCGTTGACGCTGGAGGGTCCGCCCGACCGCTCTGCCATCATCGCCGGCACGCGCCAGGGGCGCACCGTCTGGGTCACGGCCGCGGACGTGTCGCTGCGCAACCTGACAGTCACGCGTTCCGGCCTGAGCCTGTCCGACATGGACGCCGGCATCTTCCTGGACCGCGAGGCGCACCGCGCACTGGTGGAGCGCAACGACGTCCTGGACAACCTCGTGGGCGTGCACGTCTGGGGGCCGGCCGACGCCACCGTCCGCGGCAACCGCATCGTGGGCAACAAGGAGCTGCGCGTGGCCGAGAGAGGCAACGGCGTGACGCTTTGGAACACCCCCGGCACACGCGTGCTGGACAACGACATATCCGCCGGCCGCGACGGCATCTTCGTCAACACCAGCAAGCTCAACACGTTCAGCGGCAACCGCTTCCACGACCTGCGCTATGCGGTGCACTACATGTACACCAACGACAGCGAGATCAGCGGCAACGTTTCGACCGGCACCGACATCGCCTACGCCATCATGTATTCGCACCGGCTGGTGGTGCGCGACAACGTCGCGCTGGACAGCCACGAACAGGGCCTGATGCTGAACTACGCCAACCATTCCACCATCGCCAACAACACGGTGGACCGCGCCGGGAAATGCGTGTTCATCTACAACGCCAACCGCAATACCTTCCTGGACAACCGTTTCTCCAACTGCGACATCGGCGTGCATTTCACCGCCGGGTCCGAAGGCAACCGGATCTCGGGCAACGCCTTCATCAACAACCGCAACCAGGTGAAGTACGTGGGCACCCGGACGCTGGACTGGTCGGTGGACGGACGCGGCAATTACTGGAGCGACAACACCGCCTTCGACCTGGACGGCGACGGCATCGCCGACACCGCCTACCGGCCCAACGACGTGGTCGACCAGCTGCTGTGGCGCGCGCCGGCGGCCCGCATCCTGCTCAACAGCCCGTCGATTTCCATCGTGCGCTGGGCGCAATCGCAGTTTCCCGCCATCCTGCCCGGCGGCGTGATCGACAGCGCCCCGTTGATGCAGCCCCCGGCCACCGCAAGCACCAAGGAATCCCCATGAGCACCGACCTGGTGGCGCTTACCGGCGTCAGCAAGCACTATGGCTCGCAGCGGGCCATCGACGGCCTGGACCTGCAGCTGCGCGAAGGCGAATGCGTCGCGCTTGCCGGACACAATGGCGCCGGCAAGAGCACGATGATCAAGCTCATTCTGGGCCTGATACGCCCCACCCGCGGCCGCGTCGCGATCTTCGGCCAGGACGCCCACAGCCCCGCCGCGGCGCGCCTGCGCGGCCGGATCGGCTACCTGCCCGAGACCGTGGCGCTGCATCCGTCGATGACCGGCGAGGAAACCCTGGCGTTCTACGCCAGGCTCAAGCGCCAGCCGCTGTCGGGCAACGCCGCGCTGCTGGAGAAGGTCGGCATCGCCGGCGCCGCGCACCGCCGCGTGGGCGGCTATTCCAAGGGCATGCGGCAGCGCCTGGCGCTGGCCCAGGCGCTGCTGGGCCAACCCCGCGTGCTGCTGTTCGACGAGCCCACCACGGGCCTGGACCCCGCCTCGCGCCTGATGTTCTACGACATCGTCCACGAACTGCGCGCGGCCGGCGCCACGATACTGCTGAGCACGCACGCCCTGTCCGAGCTGGCCGGACATGCCGACCGCATCGTCGTGATGAAGGCCGGAAAAAAGATCGCCGACGGCGCCATGTCGGCGCTGCGGCGTTCCACCGGGCTGCCCATCCGCATCCGCCTGACCTTTGCCGATGCCAGCGCGCCGCCTCCCGGCGGCGATTGGCGCCGCCTTGATGCCGGACGCTTTGAACTCGCCTGCCCCGAGAGCGGCAAGGTCGAAGCGATCCGCGGCATCGGCGCGCTGTCGCCGGCCATCGCCGACCTCGACATCCAGGTCCCGGGCCTGGACGACATCTATGCACATCTGCTTGAACGGGAAGACGTATGAACGCGGTATGCACCATCATCGGCAAGGAAATCCGCGACGGCCTGCGCAATCGCTGGGTACTGGCGACCGCCCTGCTGCTGGCCGCGCTGGCGCTGGCGCTGGGTCTTTTGGGCAGCTCGCCCACGGGCACGGTCAAGGCCGAACCGCTGACCGTCACGGTAGTCAGCCTGTCCAGCCTGTCCATCTTCCTGGTGCCGCTCATCGCCATGCTGCTGGCCTATGACGCCGTGGTCGGCGAAGTCGACCGTGGCACGATGGCGCTGCTGCTGAGCTATCCGGTGTCGCGCGGGCAGGTGCTGATCGGCAAATTCATCGGCCACCTGGCCATCCTGGCGCTGGCCACGGGCGCGGGCTACGGTTCGGCAGGCCTGGCACTGCAATGGGCCTACGGCGGCCTGGACGCCAGCGCATGGCAGCCGTTCGCCCTATTGATCGGCGCCAGCGTGCTGCTGGGCGCGAGCTTTCTCGCCATGGGCTATCTGATCAGCTCCCTGGTGCGCGAGCGCGCCACCGCGGCCGGCATTGCCGTCGGCGTCTGGCTGTTCTTCGTGGTGATCTACGACATGGCGCTGCTGGGCGTGCTGGCGGCCGACCAGGGCCGCCACGTCAGCCCCGGCCTGCTCAACGCGCTGCTGCTGCTCAACCCGTCCGACGTATACCGCCTGCTCAACCTGACGGGCTTCGAGAATATTTCGCTGTATGCCGGCATGGCGGGCGTGAGCGACCAGGCCAGCCTGCCTCTCGCCGCGCTGGTCGCCGCGCTGTTGCTGTGGATCGCCGTGCCGTTCCTGCTGGCAACCGCGGCTTTCAGGAACAAACCGCTATGAAACGCCTGCGACTCCTCCTGGCTGTCTCCACCTTGCTGCTGACCGCGGCCTGCGGCAGCGGCGCCGCGCCAGAAACCGCGCCCCCGCCGCAGGCCGTGACGACGGAGTCCGTCGGCCATTACTGCGGCATGGCGCTCAACGAGCACAACGGCCCCAAGGGGCAGATATTCGTCAAGGGACAGGCCGCGCCGGTCTGGTTCTCTTCGATCAAGCAGGTCTTCGCCTACACCCTGCTGCCCGAAGAACCCAAGGGCATCAGCGCCATCTACGTCAACGACATGTCCACCGCGGGCGCGGGCGGCGCGCCGGACCCGTCCGCCTGGATCGACGCGCGGCAGGCTTACTACGTCATCGAAGGCCGCTATATCGGCGGCATGGGCGCCGAAGACGCCATCCCCTTCTCCCGGCGCGACCATGCCCAGGCTTTCGCCGATACCCACGGCGGCCGCGTCGTCACCTTTGCCGACGTGCCGGAAAGCTATGTCTTCGCCCAATAGTCCGCGCCTCTACAGGCCTATCGCCATGAACCCTACCCGCCGCCGTTTCATCGGCATCGCCGCCGCAGCCAGCGCGCTGGCGCTGACGCCCGTCGCCGCGCGCCGCGCCGCCGCCTCGATCGCACCCGCCACCTGGCAAGGCACGGCGCTGGGCGCCGACGCCGAGCTGCGCCTCTACCATCCCGACACCGGCACGGCCCAGCGCCTGATCGCCCAGTCCTTGCAGGAACTGCGGCGACTGGAAGCCATCTTCAGCCTGTATCGCGACGACAGCGCCCTCTCTGTCTTGAACCGCCAGGGCTTCCTGGACAGTCCGCCGGCCGACCTGCTGCGGCTCCTGAGCGAAAGCCGGCGCTACAGCGAACTGACCTCAGGCATGTTCGATCCCACCGTGCAGCCCTTGTGGCAGCTATATGCCGGACACTTCTCGCAGCCGGACGCTGCTGCTGACGGTCCCCCGCCCCAGGCCATCGCGCAGGCGCTGTCGCGCGTGTCCCATGCCGACGTGATGCTGGATGGCAGCCGCATCGAACTGCTGCGGCCCGGCATGGGCATCACGCTCAACGGCATTGCCCAGGGCTACATCACCGACCGCGTCACCGACCTGCTCAGGCGCGGCGGGCTGGAGCGGGCGCTGGTGGACATGGGCGAAATACAGGGGCTGGACAGCCGCGCTAGCCCGCAAGCGTGGAAGGTCGGCATCGCCGATCCGCGCGACCCGGCGCGCCTGCTGGCAAGCGCAAGCATGACGAACCAGGCCCTGGCGACTTCCGGCGGCTATGGCACCGCCATCGACCCGGCGGGCCGGTACACGCATCTGTTCGATCCCCGCACCGGCCGCGCGCGCCCGCGCTACCAGAGCGTGTCCGTCATGGCGCCTTCCGCCACCATGGCCGATGCCCTGTCGACGGCTTTCTCGCACATGCCGCAGGAAGCGACGCAGGCGGTGGTGCGGGAACTGGGGCTGCGCGCGTGGTTTGTGATGGAGGATGGGCGGTTGGTATTGCAGGGGCAGGCTGGCTGAGCCTACGCCCGCACATGAAAAAACCGGCCAATGGCCGGTTTTTTCATTCTGGCGGCAGCGTTCCGCTTCAAGCCGCCGAAGGCGGATTCAGCGAGGACAGCATCTGCGTGAAGATCTTGGGGCTGGCGGCCAGCACGTTGCCGCTGTCCATCCAGCCTTGTTCGCCGTCGAAGTCGGCGACCAGGCCGCCGGCTTCCAGCACCATCAGGCTGCCCGCGGCCAGGTCCCAGGCCTTCAGGCCCACGCCGCAGAAGCCATCCAGGCGGCCGCAGGCGACGTAGGCCAGGTCCAGCACGGTGGAACCCAGGCGGCGCACGCCGGTGCTGCCTTCGGCCATCTGGCGGAAACGCGCGGAGCCTTGTTCCGGATCGCCGGAGTTGGGCCAGTGCGCGCCCAGCAGGGCTTCGTGGTAGCGGGTACGGCCCGAGACGCGCACGCGGCGGTCGTTCAGGAAGGTGCCGCTGCCACGGCTGGCCGTGAACAGTTCGTTGCGGCTCGGGTCATAGATGACCGCCTGCGTGACCTGGCCGCGTTGCGTCAGGGCGATGGACACGGCGTAGTTGGGCAGGCCGTGGATGAAGTTCGTGGTGCCGTCCAGGGGATCGATGATCCACTGGAATTCGGCCTGGTCGGGGCCTTGCAGGCCGAATTCCTCGCCCAGCACGGCGTGGTCCGGGTAAGCCGCGCGCAGCGTCTCGACGATGGACTCCTCGGCGGCGCGATCGACTTCCGTGACATAATCCCGCGGCCCCTTGCGAGCCACGCTGAGTCGTTCCAAATCCATGCTGGCACGGTTGATAATGGTGCCGGCACGCCGGGCCGCCTTGATGGCGATGTTGAGCATCGGGTGCATAAAATTCCGTACGAATGCGATGAGTTGGCTTGATGATAGGCCGCTTGCCGCCCCCCGGTCCGCCGTTCCCCGACAGGGGGAAATCGACCCAAAAAACCAGGAAGGCACTAAGCCAAACGTGCCATTTTAAATGACTCAAGCATTTTCACGTGTTCGCTTCGTTATGGTGAACCCCAGCCACCCCGGAAACGTGGGTTCGGCGGCCCGCGCCATCAAGACCATGGGCTTCTCCGAACTGGTCCTGGTCGAGCCTAAATTTCCAGATGTAACAAGCCAGCCGGAGGCCGTGGCGCTTGCCAGCGGCGCGCTGGACGTGCTGGAAAATGCCCGCATTTACGCATCCCTGGAAGAAGCGCTGGCGCCGGTCACCATGGCTTTCGCGCTGACCGCCAGGGTGCGCGACCTGGGCCCCCCGCCCTGCGACATCCGCCAGGCGGCCGAACTGGCCCGCGCCCACCTGGGCGAGACGGCCGAGGGCGTCGCGGCCGTGGTGCTTGGCACCGAACGCGCGGGGCTCACCAACGCCCAGATCGCCCTGTGCCAGCGCATCTGCCATATCCCCGCCAACCCCGAGTACAGCTCGCTGAACGTGGCCCAGGCCCTGCAGTTGGCCGCCTGGGAGCTGCGCTACGCGCTGCTGGTGGACCAGGGCGCGGCGCTGCTGCCGGCCTCCACCGCGCAAGAGGCGCCCCGCGGCGCGGCGCCGGCTTCCAGCGAGGCGGTGCAGGCCTTCCTGGCGCACTGGGAAGAAGCGCTGGTCGGCGTGCAGTTCCTGGACCCGGCCCACCCCAAGAAGCTGATGCCGCGCATGCGGCACCTGTACTCCCGCCTTGCGCTGAGCCGCGACGAGGTGGACATGATGCGCGGCGTATGCACCGCCATGCTGGCCACGGCGCGCCGCAACGGCGGGGCAAAAAAATAGGGGCGCAGGCTTACGCCTGTCCCCCAGCAAGGTTTGCCGGGCGGCTTGCCGCCCGGAAATCGAAAATCAGTCCACCTTGGCGCCCGAGGCCTTGACCACCGGGGCCCAGCCTTCCACTTCCGACTTGATGAACTGGCCGAATTCGGCCGGCGTCGTCTTCACGCCCACGGCGCCCAGCTTCTCGAAGCTGAGCTGCACTTCGGGCTTGTCCAGCGCCTTGACCATGGCCGCGTTGAGCTTGTTCACGACTTCCGGCGGCGTGCCGGCGGGCGCGATCAGGCCGAACCACGACGACACGTCGAAGTTGGCGAAACCGGATTCCTTCATGGTCGGCACGTCAGGCGCGCTCTTGGAGCGTTCCGTGGTGGTCACGGCCAGGGCGCGCAGCTTGCCCGATTGCACGTGGGGCCAGGCCGACGGCATGTTGTCGAACATGAACTGCACCTGGCCGCCGATGAGGTCGGTCACGGCAGGCGCGCTGCCCTTGTACGGCACGTGCAGCACGTCGATGCCGGTCTGCATCTTGAAAAGCTCGCCCGCCATGTGGATGGACGTGCCGCTACCGGACGAAGCGAACGCCAGCTTGCCGGGATTCTTCTTGGCGTAGTCCACCAGCTCCTGCACCGACTTCACGGGCACTTGCGGGTTCACCACCAGGATGTTCGGCACCTTGGCGCCCAGCGCCACCGGCGTGAAATCCTTGGTCAGGTCGAAATTGACGTTCTTGTACAGCGTCTGGTTGATGGCGCTGGTCACGGCCACGAACAGCAGCGTGTAGCCGTCGGGGTCTGCGCGCTTTACCTGGTCGGTAGCGATGTTGCTGCCGGCGCCGGGCTTGTTCTCGACCACGAAGGACTGGCCGAGGCTTTCGGTCAGTTCCTTGGCCATGATGCGGGCGATCACGTCAGTAGTGCCGCCGGCGGAAAAACCGACCACGATGCGGACGGGCTTGTCAGGGTAGGCGGCATGGGCCGAGCCCATTGCGAATGCGCTTGCGGCGGTAGCCAGAAGGGTGGCGGCGATACGCCGCAGTCCAGGCTTTTGACCTGTAGTCATAGAGTCTCCGTGCAGGTACTGTCCATCAAGTGGACGATTTGAATTGTTCGATGCAGCATTCTGAGCTATACACATGCACTGCATCAAGGTAGAGTCCACAGCACGGACAGTGGTTTTCCCTTGAATATTCCGTAATAACCCGAGTTTTCAGAGATTTTCATGCAAGATAGCGACGCCGCGGCCGCGGGTCCACGCACATTGCGGCGCGGGCTGGCCGTCCTGGCCGCCCTGCGCGACCAGGGTCCCGATGGCCTGAGCGTGACCGATATCGCCCGCCTCACGGGCATACAGCGCCCCACCATCTACCGTCTGCTGGCCGCCTTGCTGGACGCCGGACTGGTGCTGGCCGTGACCGGCACCAAGAAATACCGCGCCCAGCTGGCGGTGGACCCGGACACGCGCTCGCGCGATCCGCGCGTGCGCCAGTTGCTGCCCGTGCTGCGGCGCCTGGCCGACCGCACCGGCGACGCGGTCTTCCTGGTCGTGCGCGAAGATGACGATTCCATCAGCCTGCATCGCGAGATCGGCAGCTATCCGGTGCAGATCCTGGCCACCTACGCCGGCAAGCGCCAGCCGCTGGGCGTGGGGTCGGGCGGCATGGCCCTGCTGGCCGCCCTGCCCGACGACGTTGCGCGCGGCATCGTCGAGCGCAACTCGGGCCGGCTGGACGAATATGGCGGCATGACACCGCAAGAGATGTACCGCCTGATCGAAAACACCCGCGCCCGCGGCTATTCCGTGGTGGGCAACCACGCGGTGCGCGGCGCGCTGGGCGTAGGCTGCGCGCTGCTGGATGCCCAGGGCGCGCCGATCCTGGCGGTCAGCGTCACGGCCATCATCGACCGCATGCCTGCGCAACGCCAGCGCGAAATCGCCGGCTGGATCAAGAACGAACTCGCGCGCCTGTCGATGCAGGCCTGAGGTCTGCTGCCGCCAGCAAAAAAATGGGCGCCCATCGGGCGCCCATTGTCATTCCAGTGCAGACCGGCCTGCTTCAGGCCGCGGCGCCCGGCTTGGCGTTCTGGATCTCGCGCATGGGGATCGGCGGCTGGAAGCCCGCATCTTCCAGCGACTTGCGGATGTCCTGGTACAGGCCCCAGCGCAGGTCCCAGTACTTGGCAGACTCGGTCCATACCCGCACGTTCACGACGACGCCGTTTTCCTTGTAGTCGACCACCTTCACCAGCGGTTCAGGATCCTTCAGCGTTTCCGGACGCGCGTCGACGATCGCGCGCAGCTTGGCCACCACGACTTCCAGGTTGTCGCCATAGCGCACCGGCACCGGGATATCCAGGCGACGCGTCTTGTTGCGGCTGTAGTTGGTGATGGTGGCGTTCCACACCGTGCTGTTGGGCAGGGTCAGATGAATGCCGTCGACCTGGATCAGGCGCGTCAGGAAGAGACCGACCTCTTCCACCGTGCCGTCCACGCCGGTGCTCAGCGCCACGTATTCGCCCGCGCGTATCGGGCGCAGGATCAGCAGCATGATGCCGGCGGCGATATTCTGCAGCGTGCCTTGCAAGGCCAGACCCACGGCCAGGCCGGCGGCGCCCAGCACCGCGATCAGGCTGGCCGTCTGCACCCCGAAACGCGCCAGCACCGCAATCACGGTGAAGATGCGCACCGTCCAGACCACCGTGCTGTAGAACATGGGCACGATGGTGGGATCGATCTTCTTGGAACGCGTCGCGGCGCGGCGCACCCAGCTGCCCAGCAGGGACGACACCCACCAGCCGATGATGAGGATCAGCAGCGCAACCGCCAGATTGAGGCCCAGGTCGACCAGCTTGGGAGCCCAGGCGTTAAATTCTTTCAAGGCTTCTTCCATGGATACTCCTGCGGAAAAGTTGAGGCCGCGCAGCGTCCCGGCAACGGGCGCCTGGCGGCCTGAAAAAAGCAGCCGAAAACTTTATCAGATGGCGCTTGCGATAAGGGCCGCATCGCGGCCCCGTTGTGTCAAGCTTTGTAAGCAAACGGGATCAGACCCGCGCCGGGATCTTGCGGAAATGATTGTCCCAGGACACCTCGCGCGACGGCGCCAGCACGGGCTGCTCCTTGCCGGACGCGTCGATGCGCAGCATCGCTCCCAGGCCGCTGCTCAGCAGGAAGCCGTCTCCGGCGGCCGGCGCCACGCCGCAGCCGTCGGCCAGTTCGGTCGTGCCCAGGCAACGGCCGCTGGCCGCGTCCCAGTAGATCACCTGTCCGCCTACCGGGCTGGACGTGGCGACCACGCCGCCCGCGGTATCCACGGCCACCGAGCCGACGTAGTTGCGCATCTGGCGCAAGGCTGGCGCCGGCCCTTCGAACAGTTCCAGTTGCGCGCCGCGCCTGTGCCGACCCACCAGCGCCGGCCGGTCCGCGGCCGGACCCATGTACTGGCAGCCGAACCAGACGCAGCCGTCGGCAGTCAGCGCGAGGTGGCGGATGGACAGGCGATGCAAAGCGGGCTCCAGCTCCACTCTCTCCAGCAGCTCGCCGCTGGCCGCGTCGATATAGGCCAGCGAGGGCCGCATCGTGTCCAGGTTGAGTTCCAGCTTGCCGTAGTCGGGATGCGTGAGGATGCCGCCATTGGCGACGCATAGCGTCTTGCCGTCGGGCATCAGCACGACCTCGTGCGGACCGATGCCGCCGCTGTCGAATTCGCCGATGCGGCGGTACGCGCCGCCGGGCGAGGCATCGTACAGGCCCAGCACGCCCCGGCCCGCTACAAAATCGTTCTCGGTGGCGGCCAGCAGCCGGCCGCCGTCCACGTAGGCGCCATGGCCGAAGAAGTGGCGCTCTTCGTGCATGGGCAAGGCCTGGGGCTCGCCCCCGCGCAGCGAAAACGCCAGCGCGAAGAAGCCCGGCTGGCGGCCGAAGACGACCGCGCGTTCCCCCGCGGCATCGATGGCGAAGCTGTGGCCGCGCGCGGGCATCGGCACCACCAGCCGATCGTGTCCCGCTTCATCCAGCAGCGCGGTTTCGTCGCGCCCGCCGCGCTTGCGCGCGCTCAGGTACAGGACATCGCCGTCCTTGGGCGCAGCCGCCAACGCAGCCGCCGGGGCCAGGCCCAGCGCGGCCGCGAGCGACAGGAAGCGGCGCCGGTCAATCACCATCGAGTGCATTGAAGCCGATCGTGACGCCCAGGGCCGGCGCCAGATTCTCGTCAACGATGGCCTTGGCGTTCTTGAGGGTCAACGCCGCCAAAGTCAGTTGTTGGCGCCCTTCTTCCTGCGCCAGCGCCTGCTCCAGCGGCTGCTGCACGTCCAGCAGCACGCGCGCCGCGCTCGCCAGTTCACCGCGCACGGACTCGGCCATCCAGGCGTCGCCCTTGGGCAGCGCATAGGCCCCCGCCTGATAGAAAGCCTGCAGCCCGTCCAGATTGGCCGCCAGCAGGCGCGTGGACAGTTGGCTGCGCCAGAATGCAGCGCGCTTGGGCCGCGCTGCTTCCGGCGTATCGCCCAGCACGGGCAGGATCTTCACGTCGCGCGCAAACTGCAGCCCGGTGGATAGGGACTTCATGGCCTCGGCCGCGATTTCCTGTTGATCGCGGTACAGGTCGTTGCCCGCCTTGGGTTGCGCGAACTGCCGGCCGAAATCGCCCTCGGCGCTCCAGGCCTGGGCTACATCGCGCGTGATCTGCCTGACGTTGGCGGCCACCGCCCGGGCGTAATCGCAGGCGTAGGCGTCGACCTGCCCGCCATCCTGCCGCAGCAAGGCCGGCTCGCCGTACAGCACGTATTCCAACGCGGGCAGCCCCTGCACGGCCACGCTGCGTCCCGCCAGGGCGCCGGGCACGAGCAAGGCGCCGTCCTGCGCGGCGATCAGCGCCTGCACCTGCTTCGGCATCACGCCGCGCGTATCGGGCCAGAAGGCCAGGCGCTCGTAGCGGTTGGCCTGCACCAGAGGGCCAAAGCGCAGGAACTCGACGCCCGACCAGGCCAGCGCCAGGTCCTCGAACGCCTGCTTGACGCGCGCCGCGTTGGCCGCGCCGGGCTGCGCGCACCAGCCGCCCAAGGCGCCGTCCAGCGCCGAGGCCGCGTCCGCCATTTTCGCTACCGCCGGCCGCGCGTAATCGCGCGCCAGACGCTCGCCAAGATCCGCGGGCGGCGCGGCCTGCGCGGCCCAGGACGTAATGCCGCCCAGCGCCGCAGCCGCGGCCAGTTTCAATACACGCGGGGCTATTGCAGCCATCACAGCGACTCCAGGAAACGGATGAGATCGGCGCGTTCTTCCGGCGTCATCGCCACCACGCGGTCGCGCGCGGGCTTGGCCTCGCCGCCATGCCACAGCACGGCCTCCAGCAAGGTGCGCGCGCGTCCGTCATGCAGCCAGGTGGCATTGGGGTTCACGGTCTTGGTCAGGCCTATGCCCCACAGCGGCGGCGTGCGCCATTCGCGGCCGTTGGCCAGGCCGTCCGACACGCCGTCGGCCAGATCGTCGCCCATGTCGTGCACCAGCATGTCGGTGTAGGGCCAGATCAGCTGGAAGCGGTGCTCGGGCTGCTTGGCGTTGCGGCTGGTGACGTACTTGGGCACGTGGCAGGCGACGCAATTGGCTTCGTAAAACAGCTTCTTGCCGGCCAACACCCGCGCATCGTCGGCGTCTCGGCGCTGCGGCACGGCAAGGTTGGTGGAATAGATGGTGACGAAGTCCATCAGCTTTGCCGGCACTTCCTCGGGGCCGAAGCGCGGCTGCGCGCCGTGCGGCATGTCGAGGCACTGCTTCTGCGAGGGCGTGCAGTCGCCGGAATGCTGGGGAAACAAGGGCGTGGACAGCCCCATGTCGTTGGAGAACGCCGCGGCGCTCTGCTGCTCGACCGTGGGTTGGCCGGCCTTCAGGTTGAAGCGCCCCAGCACGCGCGCGCCGGTGCGCACGTCGGTGACCCAGTTGGCCTTGCCGACGATGCCGTCGCGCTTGTCCGCGCCCACGTTGGCCAGGATGTCGGTCTCGTGGATGGATTCCAGCAGACCCAGGCCTATCATGGGTGGCGCCAGGCGCGGCGAGATCTGCGTGTCCGCGCGCATCGGGCCATAGCCGAGATTCTCGATGCGGTAGGCGGGCTTCATCAGCGTGACGGTTTCACCGCCGTTGAGCGCGACCGGGACCGGCTGGTACTCGATCTCCATGCGGCCTTCGGCGGGCAGGCCCGCGACCGCGAAGTTCTGCAGCTGCACGCCGTAAACGGGTTCGGGCAAGGCCGCGATCTCGCCCGGCGCGAGCTTGGGGTGACCGCGATCGGCGCCCTGCGGCACCGCCAGGCGCAGCAACAGCGCCACCGCGTCGGTACGTTCCAAAGGATCGAAGCCCGGCACCGTGCCGCGTCCGTCCTTGGTATGACAGGCCTGGCAGGAACGCGCATTGAACAGCGGCCCCAGGCCGTCCGAGGCTTGCGTGGAAGCCGGCGCCGAGACCCAGTCCTTGCGGAACAGGCCGTTGCCGACCTGGAATTCCTGGCGCCCCTCAAAGCTCATGTTGGCCGACGGCTGCGAAAAAATGTCGGCGTTGATGAGCTTGTTGGTGGTGGCGGCGCCCGCCTGCATGGTCTCGAAGGTCTCGACCTTCGAGAAATCGCGCGTGGGCGCGGTGATGGCGGTCACGCGCTTCAGGTCTTCGGGCGTGAGGTCGTCACGCCCGGTCGGAGCGGCGGCGGCGCCGGCATGGGCCGACGCCGCCAGTACGGCGGCTAAAACGAGTTTCACTTGAATACGGCGTCAGGTTTGTCCAGGCTGTCGGAACCTTCGATGGCGACCTTGCCCAGGTCCAGCAAGGCGATCACGCGCTCCAGGCTGCGGGTCTGGTCGACCAGGCGGTCGATGGCGGCCTGCACCACGGCATTGCCTTCCTTGTTGCCGTCCGAAATCATCTGGTCGTAGGTTTCGACCGTTTCGGCGCGCGTCTTCATCGCCTGCATGGCGGCCACGGTGGCGTCCAGCTTGGCGCGCACTTCGGCGTCCAGCTTGGGATCGCGGGCCTTCACCAGTTCCGACAGGCTGGCGCCCGAGACGGTCTTGCCGTCGATACGGGTGTAGCTGCCCAGGTAGACGTTGCGGATGCCGATCTGGTCGTAATAGTGCGAGTTGTGCGTGTTGTCCGAGAAGCAGTCATGCTCTTCTTCGGGATCATGCAGCATCAGGCCCAGCTTCATGCGTTCGCCGGCCAGCTCGCCGTAGGACAGGCTGCCCAGTCCGGTCAGCATGGCGATCAGGCCCGCCTTGGGATCTTCTTCGACGGCCTTGCGCGCGGCGCCGTCCTTCTTCCAGTTGCCGACCATCTCTTCCAGGTCCGTCACCAGCAGGTCGGTCACGGCCTTCAGGAACTGCACGCGGCGCTCGCAATGGCCGCCCGTGCACTGCTTGGGATCGAAATCGGTGTGCGGACGGTTGCCGGCGTGGCGTTCCTGCGGCGTGCCCTTGCGGTCGGCGGGCGCGGGGCCGGTGCCGTTCAGGTCCTGGCCCCACAGCAGGAATTCGATGGCGTGGTAGCCCGTGGCCACGTTGGCTTCGTTGCCGTCGGCTTCGTGCAGCACTTCAGACAGCAGCTGGGGCGTGATCTTGCTGACGTCGACGGTCTTGCCGCCCACCGAGATCTTGGAATTGGCGATGACGTTGACCGCGTAGTAGGCGTTCTCGTCGTTTTCCGTGCCATAGGACGCGTCGACGTAGTCGATCAGGCCTTCGTCCAGCGGCCAGGCGTTCACGCGGCCTTCCCAGTCGTCGACGATGGGGTTGCCGAAGCGGTAGGCCTCGGTCTGCTGGTAAGGCACGCGCGCCGCCAGCCAGGCCTCGCGCGCGGCCTTCAGCGTGTCGGCGCTGGGCTTGGCGATCAGGGCGTCGATGGCGGTGCGCAGGGCCCGGGCGGAAGTCAGCGAGTCTTCGTAGCCAGCCAGCGCCAGATCCGAATACGTGGCGACCACGGCCTTGGGCTCGGCCGCAGCCTGGGCCGTCCCCCCGAACACCGCAGCGGCCAAAACCGCTCCCAACAGCAACTTGCGCATCGACTTTCTCCCGTAACTCGAACGGCACCCGCCCCCACGGCGGTCCGCTCAACCTCGAATTTTGAGGATGAGAGTGTAAACAATTTTCGTTTGTCATTCAGAATAAAGTCAGATACCTGACATTTCTTTGAACCGCCAGCCCCGTTTTCCCGGAGGCGGCAAGGCCGCATGCGCACGCCGCTGCGACTACTATCCCCTACTCCCCTCCCGTCATGCGCCATGGAACTCCGCCAACTCCGCTACTTCGTCCGCGTCGCTGAACTGGGCAGCATCGGCCGCGCCGCGCGCGAGCTGGAGGTGGTCGCCTCGGCGCTCAGCCAGCAGATCAGCCGTCTGGAAAGCGAGCTGGCCACGCGGCTGCTGGTGCGCACGCCCACTGGCGTGGTGCCGACGCCGGCGGGCACGGCATTCCTGCGGCAGGCGCAACTGACCTTGCGGCACGCGGAAAACGCAGTGACGGCCGCGCGCGAGGCGCGGCTGGCCGGCATGGTCAGCGTCGGCTTCGCACCGACCACCGCATCGGTGCTGGCCAGGCCCTTCTACGCGGCCATGGCCGAACGCTATCCGAACGTGCGGCTGCATCTGGTCGAGGGCTTGTCGGGCAACCTGGGCGAACTGCTGACGGGGCGGCGCCTCGACCTGGCCGTGCTGTTCCAGAACGACAGCAGCCAGGGCCGCAGCGCCATCCCGGTGCTGGACGAACGGCTGTTCCTGCTGGCGCGCCGCGGCATGGTCGCCCTGCCCGACGGCGAGCCCATCACCATGGCGCAACTGGGCAGCCTGCCGCAAGCCGTAACCAGCAAGGCCCACGGCCTGCGGGCCTGGGTCGAGGCCGCCTTCGAACGGGCCGGCGTCGAACCCTGGATCGGCGTCGAGGTCGACGGCCTGACCACGCTGATGGATCTGGTGCAGGCCAACGCGCTGGCCACCATCCAGCCCGGCGCGGCGGTGGCCCGGGTGGAGTCCGGACTGCTGAGCATGCACCCCATCGACGATCCCTTCCTGTTCCGCCGCAACCTGGTGTATTGCATCAACGACGAGGAACTTTCGCCGGCGGCATTGGCCGCGCGGGTGGTGCTGCTGGACGTGATGCGCGCCCTGGTGCGCAACGGCGGCTGGCCGGGGGCAACCCTTCTCGATTCGTGATGCCCCCATGCCTGGGCCGGGGCTAGGCCCGCCCCCATCCCGCCGATAAATTGCCAGGCATGGATGCCGCGGCATGGTGCGGCGGCAATGGAGCTTCACGAATTCCGATGACCACTGACACTCACGCCGGGGGACGCCTGCGCATTGCCTCGATGCGTCCGCATTGCACCGAGGCGGAATGGAAAGCGCGCGTCGACCTGGCGGCCTGCTACCGCCTGGTCGAGATCTACGGCATGGCCGACATGATGGCCAACCACATCTCGGCGCGCGTGCCCGGCGAAGACAACGCCTTCCTGATCAACCCCTACGGCATGATGTACGAGGAGATCACGGCGTCCAGCCTGATCAAGGTGGACCTGGACGGCACCATCCTGGCCCGGCCCGACTTCGGCGAATTGGACTACGGCATCAACAAGGCCGGCTATGTCATCCACAGCGCGGTCCACGCCCATCGCCACGAAGTGGACTGCGTGATCCACACCCACAGCTGGGCCTCGATGGCCGTGTCCTCGCTGGAATGCGGGCTGCTGCCGCTGACCCAGACCGCCATGCGCTTCCTGAAGATCGGCTATCACGACTACCAGGGCGTTGTGCTGGGCGTCGAGGAACAGGCCTCGCTGCTGGCCGACCTGGGCCAGGGCGAAGCGCTCATCCTGCGCAACCACGGCGCCCTTACCGTGGGACGCAGCGTGGGCGAAGCCTTCAACTGGATGCACCGCCTGGAACTGGCCTGCCGTTCGCAGCTGGCGGCCATGGCGACGGGATCGCCGCTGCAGGCCGTGGCCGCGCCGGTTTTGCAGGAAACCTGGAACAACTACCAGCCCGGCACGCGCCGGCCCTATGGAGTGATGGAGTGGCCCGCCTTGCTGCGCAAGCTGGACCGGCAGGACCCGAGCTACCGCGACTGAGTTTTTCGGTTCAACAGGCGCCGGCCGGCGTGGCGGCACGGCGCCATCGAAAACACCACTATGCCCACGCGAGGAGACATCATGAACACTGCACGAGCCCTGCTCGCTTCCGCAGCGCTGGCTGGCGCCTGTACGCTGGCGCCGCCCGCGGCCGCGGACTATCCCGACCGGCCGGTGAAGGTCATCGTGGCGTTCTCGCCCGGCGGCACCACCGACACCCTCACCCGCAGCGTCACCAATACCCTGACCCAAAAGCTGGGCCAGCCTTTCGTGGTCGAGAACAAACCGGGCGCGGGCGGCAACATCGGCACGGAGTACGTCGTGCGCGCGGCGGCCGACGGCCACACGCTCATCGTCAACTCCGTGGGGCCCATCGCCGTCAACCCCTCGCTGAACAAGCTGCCCTATAGCCCGCTGACCGATCTGGTGCCCATGGTGCAGATCGCCACGGTGCCCAACGTGCTGGTAGTGCCGCCGGCTTCGCCCGCCAAGGACATCCAGGGATTCCTGAAGTACGTCAAGACCGCGCGCCAGCTCAACTACAGTTCCACTGGAGTCGGCACGTCCTCCCACCTGTCCAGCTACATGCTGATGGACGAGCTGGGCGTCAACGCCACGCACGTGCCGTACAAGGGCGCGGACGCGGTCAACGACCTGCTGGCCGGGCGCATCGACTTCATGTTCGCCACCATCCCTTCCGTGATCGGGCACATCCGTTCCGGCAAGCTGCGCGCGCTGGCGGTCAGCACGTCGCAGCGTTCCGCCACCCTGCCCGAGCTGCCCACCATCGCCGAATCCGGCTACCCCGGGTTTGACGCGGGTTCCTGGTTCGGCTTCTTCGCGCCCAAGGGCACGCCGCAGCAGGTGGTGGACGTCGTCAACCGCGAGGTCAACGCGGCACTGCCGGGGCTCAATGAACAGATGCTGCGCGAAGGCGCCGAACCGGTAGGCGGCACGCCCGCGCAATTCGGCGCCTTCATCAAGCGCGAACATGACAAGTGGGCGCTGCTGGTGCGCAAGTTCGCCCCCGAAGCCCATTGAACCCGCCGCCATGACGCAAGGCTCCGACATCCGCATCCTGTGCTCGCCCGCCGAAGCCGCGCCGCTGCGCCTGGCGCTGGACCGCAGCCCGGCAGCGGGCCGCTATGCGCTGGTCCACCCCGTTGCGGGCCAGCCCATGATGGCCGAGACTGCGTTCGTCTCGCGCGACATCACGGGGCATTCGACCAAGTTCGAGATCCAGCCATCGACCGCCCTGTACTACGAGGCCATGCGGAACGCGCCGGCGCTGCGCTGGATGCATGTGCACTCGGCCGGCGCCGACCGCGAGATCTACCAGCGCCTGCACGCGCGTGGCGTCGCGGTCACGACCTCGCAAGGCGCCAGCGACCCGGTGGTGGCACAGAGCGCCGTCGCCGGCGTGCTGGCGCTGGCGCGCCGCCTGCCGCTGCTGGCCGCCGATCAGCGCGACCGCGCCTGGCGGCCGCTGCTGGACGAGCGCACGCCCAGGGACCTGGCCGGCCAGCATGCCGTGGTGGTGGGATGGGGCGGGATAGGACAGCGTATTGGCGCGCTGCTGGCCGCGCTCGGCCTGAAGATATCGGTCGCGCGCCATAGCGGCGCGCCCGTGCCGCAGGCCCGTCACACCGTGGGTTACGGCGAACTGCCGTCCCTGCTGCCTGCGGCCGACTGGCTGGTATTGGCCTGCCCGCTCACGTCCGCCACGCGCAACCTGATCGGCCGCGCTGCGCTCGCCGCGCTGCCCGCGCATGCGATGGTGGTCAACGTGGCCCGCGGCCACGTGATCGATGAGCCCGAACTGATCGCGGCGCTGCGTGCCGGCCGCCTGGGCGGCGCCTTCCTGGACGTGTTCCAGCACGAGCCGCTACCGCCGGATTCCGCGCTGTGGGACCTGCCCAACGTCATCGTCACGCCGCACAGCGCCGGGTTCTCGGACGGCAATGCCGCGCGCGTGCGGGCCCTGTTCGTCGACAACCTCAACCGCTGGCTGGCCGGCGAGCCGCTGGCCAATCGCAGCATCGCCTGAATGGCCTGTCGCCGCCCGGCCGCGAGGCCGGACGGCGACAGGCATGCGCCGCGCCTCAGCGCTGCAACGGAGACTTGGCCGTTTCCCTGGCGGCCAGCACCGCCACCGCCGTCACGACCAGCGCCGCCGCCACGTACAGCGATATGGCGAAGGTCGAATTCCAGGACTTGAACAGGCTGGCGATGATCAACGGCGCGAAGCCGCCGCCGACGATGCCGGCCAGCGTGTAGGCCAGCGAGGAACCCGCATAGCGCACGCGGCCCGGGAACTGCTCGGTGATGAAGGCGGCCTGCGGGCCGTACATCAGCGCGTGGATCAGCAGGCCCACCACGACGGCCGCGCAGATGGCGATGGGATGCGCGGTGTCCATCAGCACGAAGAAAACGAAGGCCCAGATCATGCCCAACACCGCGCCCGCCAGGTACACCGGACGGCGGCCGATCTTGTCCGACAGATGCCCGCACAACGGCACCGCAATCGCATTCAGCGCGGCGCCCAGCATGGTTGCGGTGAGCGCCATGGGCCGCGACAGGTGCAGCACCGTGGTGACGTAGGTCAGCGTGAACACGACCACCAGCGCATAGAGCACGTCGGAGCCGATGCGCGAGCCGCCCGCGACCAGCAACTGCCGCCAGTACTGGCCCAGCACTTCCTTGATGGGCGTGGCGGCGGTTTCACGCTTCTGTTCCATTTCCAGGAACACGGGCGTCTCCTCCACGCCGCGGCGCAGCCACAGGCCGAACAGCACCAGCGCCACGCTGGAGACGAAGGGCACGCGCCAGCCCCAGGCCTGGAAGTCCTCGGGACTCAGAAAGGCCGAGACCACGGCGATGAAGCCCGTGCCTATCAGCGTGCCGCAGGACGGACCGATCTGCGTGAACGAGGCGTTGCGCCCGCGCTGGTCGGGCTTGCCGTGCTCCATCGACAGCAGCACCGCGCCGGCCCATTCGCCGCCCAGGGCCACGCCCTGCACGAAGCGCAAGGCCACCAGCGCCACGGGCGCCCATACCCCCCAGGACGCGTAGGTCGGCAACAGCCCCATCAGGCCGGTGGACACGCCCATGATGACCAGGGTGGCGACCAGGACGAACTTGCGCCCCAGCCGGTCGCCCAGATGGCCGAAGACGAAGCCGCCCAGCGGCCGCGACACATAGCCCACGGCATAGGTGGAGAAGGCCAGGATGGTGCCCGTCAGCGGGTCGAAGGACGGAAAGAAGATGGAATTGAAGACCAACGCCGCCATCAGGTTGTAGATGGTGAAGTCGTACCACTCCAGCGTGGTGCCGACCGAGCTGGCCAGGGCCAGCCTGCGCATCTTGTTGGGCGCGGCCGCGGTCTTCACCGGCGCGGCGCCATATAGCGTTTCTTCAGCCATGGGATTCCCCTTGAATTGGATGTTTGGTGACTGGCCGCGATGGGCTCAGCGCAGGTCGGCTGCCGTCAGTTTCCAGCCCAGTTCCAGCAGCCAGGCCTGTGACGGATCGGTATCGAATGCGCTGCAAGCCCGATCGCGCAGGACGCGCGCGGCGGCCGCGGAACTCGCTTCCACCACGAACAGCGGCGCCAGCACGCGGTTGTCGGCGGACTCGCGCGGCAGCGGCGTGCTGAGCCCCGCGTCCGGCACCAGCAGATAGGACTGCACGAAGCCGTCCGCCTGCGCCAGTTCAGCGCCCAGCGCCTGCGCCCGGGCCGCCAGCGCTTCGCTGTCATTCGTCGCCGGCAGAGGCAGGACCGCGATCTCGCTGCCGGAGCCAAAGCCCGTCACGGCCCGCACGGCGCACACGCGGCGCATCGGGTCGCGCATGCGGTCCAGGTTGGTCACCGACCATACGGTCTGGCGCTCGAACGCCTTGCGATAGTCCGCCGTGGTGAAGGCGGCCAGCGATTCGGTGCGGTACAGGCCCAGATACTTGCGGCCACCTTCCCGCGACAGGTAGCGCGCGCCCGACAGGAAGCCGGGAATGCGCACGCGCTCTTCCACGTGCTCGCGGTCGTACCAGCGGTTGAAATCGACTTCGTGGGCGGGGTCGGCGTCAGTGGCGACGAACAGCAGGCCGTGCGGCGGGAGGGAGGATTCGGTGTGCGTGCTCATGGGCGGAAGACAGGAAATTCCTTCGATTACGGAAGGCTCCATCTTCAGCCGGCCGGTTGCCCCGGGACAAACGAGTAATTCTTCTGCGCGGCAATAAAATTACTGAAAGACGCCCTAGGGATAACACTATTGCGCCGAACCCAATCGCGGCGCAGCGACCGAGGACGTGAACTGGTCCGACGCGCGGCTGGCAAGTTCGGCCACCAGCCGGATCGCGTCCGAGCCGGCGCTTTCCAGATAGCTCACCACCAGCAGCTGGGGCGGCACCGGAATGTCGCAGCGGATGATCTGTACCTCGCCGCGCGCCACGTATTCGTAGATGGGCGGCAGCGGCACCAGCGCCCGGCCGAAGCCGCTGCGCACCAGCCGCGCCAGCGCGGAGATCGAGCTGACGCAGTGCACCTTGCCTTGCGGCATGCCGACTTCGCGGTACAGGGCCTTGAGCGCTTCGTGAGGCTGCGATCCCGGGCTCATGGTCAGCACCGGTTCGCTCAGCAGTTGCTGCGCGCTCAGCGCCTCCTCGTCGCCGGCCGGCCCGACCCAGCCCATCTCCATGGGCAGGCAGGCGTTGCTGATGATGCCGCTATCGTTCAGCAGGTCCGTCTGCAGCGCGATGTCCAGCGCGCCTTCGCGCAGGCCGCGGTGCAGCGCGCGCGTGGTCTCGGAGGTGAGCTGGACCTCGATGCCCGGATAGGTGGAGCGCAGATTGGTCAGGAAGCCGATCAGCCAGGTGTGCACCACGGTTTCGATGGCGCCGATACGCACCAGGCCAAAGACCTCGTCGCCGCCCTTGCCCAGCGACAGGATCTGCTGGCGGATCTCCAGCAGCCGTTCGCCATAGTCCAGCAGCCGGGTGCCGGTGGCCGTCAGCCTGAGCTCCTTGGCGTCGCGCTCGAACAGGCGCGCGCCTATGTCCTCTTCCAGCGAGGCGATGCGATTGGCCACGGCGGCCTGGGTGATGTGCAGGCGGTCGCTCGCCGCCCGGAAACTGCCCAGGCGCGCCGACCACAGAAAGGCTTCGACAAAACGCGTATTCATCTCGGTATGACGCGGCCAGGCGTCGCGCAAGGGTTCACAAGTCCGGAGCGGCACGCTCCGATCCGCCCACATGCTACCGCCATCGCGCGCAGCGCGACACGGGGGCCGGTTACGTCCCCTTCATTGGTGCGCCGTGCACCAATGTGGTTCAGGCGAGGCACCAGCGCGAGGCCGGCCCGCCAGGCGCACTGGGCGCATGCCGCCCCGGAAGAAGTTGGCACGGCTCTTGCTTGATGCCTGGTATGCCAGCTTGTCTACAAGCGCCTCTTTCCTTGCACACCAGGAGTTCCTCCATGATCTACCGCAACGCGCCCCATGCCTTCAACGCCACCCGCCGCCGGCTGATCCAGGGCGCCGCGCTGGGCGCCGCGACGCTGGCCGCGCCGGCGCTGGTTCGGGCGCAAGCGGGACCCGTGATCCGCATCGGCTTCTGGCCCGTGGCGGCCGGCCTGCCGTTCTACGCGGCGCTGGAAAAAGGCTATTTCAAGGAGGCCGGGCTGAACGTCGAGCCGCTGAAATTCGCGGGCGCGCAGCAGGTCATGGAAGCCATGCTGGCCGGCCGCGCGGACGGCAGCGCCAACGGCACCGGCTCGGCCAATCTGGCCATCGGCGAGATCGCTTCGCCCGGCCTGTTCAAGATTTTTGCGTCCAATCCCAGCAACGCCAAGCACGTGCTGGACGAGTTCATCGTCGCGAAAGACAGTCCCATCAAATCCATCGCAGACCTCAAGGGGAAAAAGGTCGGATCTGGACCCGGCATCCAGAACGCCACGCTGGCCAAAGCAGTGCTGGAGCGCGCCGGCGCAACCGGGGCGACCGTGGTCGAGCTGGCGATAAGCCAGCACGTCGCCGCGGTCGCCGCCGGCCAGTTGGACGCCTGCTACACGCTGGAGCCCACGGGCACGGTAGGCAGGCTGAATGGCACCACCCGCGTGCTGGAGTCCGGCGTCATCTCCAAGTACGTGCTGGGCGATCCGATGGCGCCGTGGTTCGGCGGGTCGGCATCGCTGACCACCGCCTTCCTGAAGAAGCATCCCGAGGAAAGCAGGAAATTCATCGCCGCCTATGCGCGCGGCATCGAACTGATCCGCAGCAAGCCGGAAGAGGCGCGTCCCTACCTGAAGGGCTACACCGCCATCGAAGGTCCGATGACCGAGGAAGTGCCGCTGGCCGCCTACACCCTCTACAACGAGTTCACGCCCGGCGATATCCAGCACTTCCAGAAGTTCTTCGACCTGTTCGCCGACAAGGGCGTCTTCGCCCAGAAGGTCGACGTCTCGACCATGCTCTACAAGGGCTGAGCCATGACCGCAACCACTGCAACAACCACGGCCGGCCCGGCCGCGACAGCGCGGCCCCCACGCAAATTCGACACAAGCCGCCTGCTGCCGCTGATCGGCCCGCTGGCGCTCTTCGTGGTGTGGGACCTGGTGGTGCGCCTGCAACTGGTCAGCCCCGTGCTGCTGCCCACGCCCAGCGCGGCGCTTGCGGCGCTGGTCAAGGGCATGGCGGGCGGCCCGCTGCTGGCGGACTTCCTGGCGTCGCTGAACCGCACACTGCAGGCCTTCCTCATCGCGGGCGTGATCGGCGTGCCGCTGGGCGTGCTGCTGGGCAGCAACGAAAAGGCGTATCGCAGCGTGGAGTTTCTGATCGACTTCTTCCGCTCCACGCCCTCTTCCGCGCTGATCCCGCTGTTCCTGATGATCTTCGGCGTTACCGACATGAACAAGATCGCCATTGCTGCCTTCGCGGCGGTGCTGGTGATCCTGTTCAACAGCGCCTATGGCGTCATCAACGCCCGCAAGCAGCGGGTCATGGCGGCGCGCGTGATGGGCGCGTCGCGCTGGCGCATCTTCAAGGACGTGCTGATCTGGGAAAGCCTGCAGCCCACCTTCGTGGGCCTGCGCAGCGGCGTGTCGATGGCGCTGGTCATCGTGATCGTGGCCGAGATGTTCATCGGTTCGGACAGCGGCCTGGGCAATCGCATCATCAACGCGCAGCAGGTGCTGAACGTGCGCGACATGTACGCGGCCATTCTTGCCGCCGGCGCGCTCGGCTATGTGTTGAACATACTTTTTCTCGTGCTGGAAAAGCGCGTGGTCCACTGGAGCGGCCGCTGATGTCCACCGTCCTCAATCCCATCATCGCCCCCGGCCCCGCCGCCGCCCCGTTCGAGCCCGGTCCGCTGGGCACCCACATCACCATACGCGGGCTGACCAAGTACTTCGCCGGCTGGCCGTTGTACGAGGACTTCAACCTGGACATTCCCAAGGGCAAGATCGTCTCGGTCTTCGGCCCCAACGGCTGCGGCAAGTCCACGCTGATCAACATGATCGCGGGCCTGATTCCCATCGACTCGGGTGAGATCCTGTTCGACGGCAAGTCGCTGGCGCAGACCAAGATCGGCTACGTCTTCCAGAACTACCGCGAAGCCATGTTCCCGTGGCTGCGCACCATCGACAACATCGCCTATCCGCTGCGCCTGGAAGGCCGCAGCAAGGCCGAGGTGGATGCGCGGGTCGCAGAGCTGGTGGCCTCGTTCGACGTCAAGTTCGACCTGAACCGCTACCCCTACGAACTGTCCGGCGGACAGCAGCAGACCGCATCGATCATGCGCGCGCTGGCGCCTGGCCCCGAGGTGCTGTTCCTGGACGAACCCTTCTCCGCCCTGGACTTCGAGATGACGCTGTTCATCCGCGAAAAGCTGCAGGAGGTCTTCATGCAGACCGGCACCACCATGCTGCTGGTGTCGCATGACCTGGAGGAAGCCGTGTACCTGGCCGACCAGGTGCTGCTGCTGACCAAGCGGCCCACCCGGGTCGCCGAGATCCTGGATTACCGCGACGCGCGTCCGCGCACGGTGGCGACGCTATCGGAGCCCAGCTTCATCGAAATGAAGAAACTCAGCCTGGAAATCTTCCAGCGCGAAGTGCGCAAGTAAATCACCCGTACCGGAGAGTCCGCCATGACCCAGGAAACCATCGACCAATACGTACGCAGCGCCCTGGCGCTGGCCGGCTATGCCTTGCGCGAGCAGACGGTGGCCGACGTCGCGCAGCAATTCGCGCGCATCCAGGACATCGCGGCCGGCTTCGTCGACGAGCCGCTGGCCGTGGAGCTGGAATCGGCCGCGGTGTTCCGTCCGTGAGCGGCCCCGCGCAGGATATCGCGCGCCAGGTCCGCGCCGGCGAACGCAGCGCCATGGCCGTGCTGGACGCCACGCTGGCGCGCGTGCGCGAACGCGACGCGCGCTACAACTGCTTTACCGCCGTCACCGAAAGCCGGGCGCGGCAGGAAGCGGCGGCCATCGACGCGCGCCGCGCCCGCGGCGAGCCGCTGCCGCCGCTGGCGGGCGTGCCTTATGCGGTCAAGAACCTGTTCGACATCGCCGACGAAGTCACCCTGGCCGGCGCGCGGGTCAACGCCTCCAACCCGCCCGCGCGGCGCGACGCCAGGCTGGTCGAGCGCATGCGCGAGGCCGGCGCGGTGCTGGTCGGCGCACTGAACATGGACGAACACGCCTACGGCTTCACCACGGAAAACAGCCACTACGGCGCCTGCCGCAACCCGCACGACACCACCCGCATCGCGGGCGGCTCTTCCGGCGGCAGCGCCGCCGCGGTCGCGGGCGGCCTGGTGCCGCTGACGCTGGGCTCGGACACCAACGGTTCGATCCGCGTGCCGGCATCGCTGTGCGGCGTGTTCGGCCTGAAACCTACCTTCGGCCGCTTGTCGCGCGCCGGCTCATTTCCGTTCGTCGGCAGCCTCGACCACCTGGGACCGTTCGCGGCCAGCGCCAGCGACCTTGCCGCCGCCTACGACGCGCTGCAGGGCGCGGACGCCGAGGACGTGGCCTGCGCCGGACGTCCCGCCGAAGCCGCGTTGCCGGCGCTGAACGCGGGCATGCGCGGACTGCGGGTGGCGGTGCTGGGCGGCTACTTTTCGGAATGGGCCGGACCGCAGGCCCGCCGCGCCGTCGAGATCGCGGCGCGTGCGCTGGACGCCACGGCCGTGGTCGAACTGGCGGGAGCCGCCCAAGCTCGCGCCGCGGCCTTCGTCATCACGGCGGCGGAAGGCGGCGCCCTGCATCGCCGCAGGCTCGTCACGCACTACGACTACTACGAACCGCTGTCGCGCGACCGGCTGGTCGCAGGCAGCCTCGTGCCCGCGGCG
Source organism: Achromobacter sp. Marseille-Q4954 (assembly GCF_943737025.1). Classification (NCBI taxonomy): domain Bacteria; kingdom Pseudomonadati; phylum Pseudomonadota; class Betaproteobacteria; order Burkholderiales; family Alcaligenaceae; genus Achromobacter; species Achromobacter sp. Marseille-Q4954. Next base: position 21,988 of record NZ_CALSFQ010000005.1, on the reverse strand, counting down.
TGGGCGCAGCAGGCGCAGCGCATCCGCCACCGCGTCTATCGCGAAGCGCTGACGCTGTTCGAACACTACGACGTGCTGATCGCCCCTGCCACGCCAGTGCCGGCCACGCCCATCGGTTCGGACTGGCTGACGTTGGCCGGCCAGCGGCTGCCGGCGCGCGCCAGCATGGGGCTCCTGACGCAGCCGGTGTCATGCATCGGCCTGCCCGTCTGCGCCGCGCCGGTCTGGCCCGAAACCGGACAGGACGATCACCTGCCGCTGGGCGTGCAGTTGATCGGCGCGCCATGGCGCGAAGCCGATTGCCTGCGCGCCGCGCACGCGCTGCAGCAGGCCGGCATTGCCCGCCTGCGCCCCCTTTGAACCACCGCTCCGAGGCCACCACATGGAAACCGCCTTCGCCGTCATCGACATACCGCGCACGCTCGCCGACACCGCCTACGGCACGCTGAAGCGCGACATCCTGGACTTCCGGCTGGCGCCGGGCGACCGCTTCACCGAAACCGAGATCGCCGACCGCCTGCAGGTCAGCCGCACGCCCGTGCGCGAGGCCCTGTTCCGCCTGGAGCGGGAAGGCTATCTGGAGGTGCGGCAACGCAATGGCTGGCTGGTCAAGCCGCTGGACTTCAACACGCTGGACCACTTCTACGAGCTGCGCAGCGTGCTGGAAGCGGCCGCGGTGCAATCGCTGTGCGCATCGGCCAGCGCCGCCGAGCGGCAGCGCGCGCTGCGCCCGCTGGCCGATATCTGGCTGGTGGACCCAAGCGAACGTTCGGGCGACTGCGAGCGGCTGGCGAATCTGGACGAGCGCTTTCACATCGATCTGGTGACCGCCGCTGGCAATCCGGAGATCGCCCGCGTACACCGCGCAGCCACCGAACGCATCCGCATCGTGCGGCGGCTGGACTTCACACTGCCCGAGCGCATCGGCAAGACCTACGAAGAGCACGCGGCCATACTCGAAGCCGCGCTGGCCGGCGATGCGGCGCGCTCGGTGGCGCTGCTGCACGCGCATATCCAGGGCAGCCAGGCCGCGGTGCGCAAGATCACGCTGCACCGGCTGTACTCCTCCCGTGGCGCGCGCGCGGCCTGAACCGGCCGCGCCTGCCTGCTTCAGCCCACCCGCAGCCAGCGATGCAGCATGCGCGCCACCAGGGGCATGCAGATGAACACCATCACCGGAGTGAGCGCTACGCTGGTGATCAGCACACGCCAGAAAACCGGCAAGAGGCTCAGCGGTTCGCTAGCCAACACGGAGAAAACGAGCAGCACCGGAAAGTAGGCCAGCCAGATGCTGACGGCCTGCTTCCAGCGCGGCGGCGCGCTGGTCCTGGGCGCGAACCAGTCGTCCGTGCCGCTGACGCGGCGCTCGTGGCTGGCGCGCACCAGCGACGCGCCGCGTTCCAGCCACATGCGCCGCGGCAGGGAGTTTTCCCAGCGGGCGAGGCTGGCCGCGTCGGCAAAACGCAGGACGATCTGGTACTGGTCGCCGCCTTCCGCGGGTTGCAGCACGCCAGACCCGAGAAAGCCCGGGAAACCTGCCGCGAGGATTTCCCCCTGGCGCATCCAGGACAGGAAATCGCCATAGCGTTCGGGGGTGATATGCCGGGTGACCAACATGGTGACCGGGGCGGAAACGGCGGAACTGGACATGGCGGAACTCCTGGGACGGCGCGCAGCTTGTTATGCAGCATCTATGCAGTATTTACCCTAGCAAGCGGCATGCCAGGATCGGCACGCCGCGCTCCTCCCGACGAGGTCGAGAAACCGCCGCTCACGGGACGGAGCCGCCGCACCGCAGGACACACCATATTGGTGATTACCCCTACATTTCGCACCACAACGGTGCCAACTGGAGCAGCACGCATGGATATCAATCTGCCCGACGTCGTGGCGGAAGTCACCGCCGCCCTGGACCGCTACGAAACCGCCCTGGTGAACAACCAGGTGGAGGTTCTGGATGCGCTGTTCTGGAACAGCCCTCACACGCTGCGCTATGGCGCGGGCGAAAATCTCTACGGCTACGATGCCATCCGCGCCTTCCGCGCGGCGCGTTCACCGCAAGGCCTGGCCCGACGCGTGTTGCGCGCGGTCGTCACCACCTATGGCCAGGATTTCGCAACGGCCAATCTGGAATTCCAGCGCGACGGCAGCGACCGCATCGGCCGGCAAAGCCAAACCTGGATGCGCACGCCTGAAGGATGGCGCGTGGTCGCTGCCCATGTCAGCCTGATGAGCTGACGCGCCAACCCGCGCGCCGCCGACATCAGCGCGTCATGATCATGAATAAACATATCCGCGATCGTGATTGAGCGGGCTTGCGTACAGGTCTACACTGACAATCCCGTCCCCCCTTGGAGCCTGCGCCCCATGAGCACCTACAAGATTGCCGTTTTCGTCGGAAGCCTGCGCGCTGCCTCGTTCAACCTGCGGCTGGCCCGCGCGCTGGAAAAGCTGGTGCCCGCGGACTTCAAGTTCGAATACGTGAGCCTGGGCGACGTGCCGCTCTACAACCAGGACAACGAGAACAACCTGCCCGCCCCCGCCGCCAAGCTCAAGCAGCAGATCGCCGACGCCCAGGGCATCCTGTTCGTGTCGCCCGAGCACAACCGCTCCGTGCCCGCCGCCATCAAGAACGCCATCGACTGGGGTTCGCGTCCCTGGGGCCAGAACTCCTGGACCGGCAAGGCCGTCGGCATCGTCGGCACTTCGCCCAGCGCCGCCGGCACCGCGTTGATGCAGCAGCACCTGCGCAACATCCTGGCCGCCGAGGGCGCCAACGCCCTGACCACGCCGGAAGTCTTCCTGCAATACACCGAAGGCCTGGTCGACGACCAGTACAACATCACCAACGAAGGCACCCGCAAGTTCCTGCAAGGCTGGGTGGACCGCTACGTGGACTGGATCAAGAAGTTCAACCCCTGATCGCCGCCGCTGCCGGCGCGGGCTCCTCCCGGCCGGCAGAGATCGCCCGTCTACCTCCGGGCGATCCAGCCCCCCGATACGTCGGGGGGCTTTTTTTTGCGTGCGACCTCCCATGAATCCCGCATCCTTCCTCGACCGGAGAATGCGGCGGCCATTGTGCGCAGCCAGCGCAGCTCGAGCGGCGGCCCGCCGCCGGGCCGCCCCAAGGCGGGCCAGCCCCCTCGGGGGCCGGCAAGCACGCGCAGCGTGCGCGGCGTGGGGGCATTCACTTATCCCCGCCAACTGTGGAGAAGGTTGAGGACAGCCTTGGGGCATAGTGAAATTCCCCTGTCCCGCCAAGCACTTGCGAGGGCCGGTCAAAAATTGCGCAATCATCCTTTTGGATGATTTTTGACGCACTTATCCACTGAAACCAGGATGACCGCGCGGACTTGCGCGGCGGCTGCGCCGAAATGTGGATTTGTCCCCGCGTTCTGTGGAGAAGCATGAGGACAGTATGAGGGCAGGTCGAAAATTCCCTTGCATATCAATCGCCTGCAAGGGGTGGTCAAGAATGGCTCAAATGCCGTATCGAAGCGCCCAGGTTGTCCCCGCCAAATGTGGATAAGCCTGAGGACAGTATGAGGGCAGCATGCAAAAAGCCTTATGCACCAAGCACTTGAAGCTGCCGCTCAAGAAACGCTCAATGCCGGCGGGTTCACGATGCCTCCGCGGATCGCGATGACGGCAGGCGCAAGGCAAGCAAGCTTGTCCCCACCGAATGTGGACAAGCCTCTGAACAGTCGGATAACAAGCGGGAAAAATCCTTATCCGACAATCACTTGGAAGGGGTGCTCAATAAAGAAGCAGCAAGCGGACTCACTCGTTCCCTTCCAGCCGCATGCCTATCTTCAAGCCGACCTGCCAGTACGCCACCTTGCCGTCCTTGATGTGGCCGCGCACTTCGGTCACTTCGAACCAATCGAGGTTGCGCAGCGTCTCGGAAGCGCGCGCGATGGCCTGGCTGATGGCGTCGTCGGTGGACTTGGTGGATGAACCCACCAGTTCGATTTGCTTGTAGACATGATTCGACATAGCTCGTCTCCGCTAAGGGGGTGAGTCGTGCATCGTCGGTCTGGCGGCGGTGTTCCGGCGCTTACGACCGGCAATCCATTCGAACACACAGCATACGCCCACGGCGCTAGAGTGGTGTTACGAGTTCCGTCGCACCGGCCTCGGCGCGGCGGAGCGCGTTTTCGCAACGCAAGCAAGGAGGTGTCGTCATGCCTGAACGAAAAACCCTGGAACGAGCGGCGCGCGACAAACGGCAAGGAAAATCCGCATCCACGCAGGCCGGAGAATTCGTGCGCGAGGAAATCGAACACGTGCGCGAAGGCAAGCATGGCGTGCGATCCACCAAGCAGGCCATCGCGATCGGACTGTCCAAGGCGCGCCGCGCCGGCGTGGCCCTGCCCGCGCCGAAGAAGGCCAGCGCGGCGACCAAGCGCCGCGCAAAGCAGGACAGCGACGCAGCCCATGATGGGCATGCCAAGTCCGCCACACGCGCCAAGGCCACCACCACCGCCCTGAAGAAGGAAAGCGCCAAGCCCGCTACACGCACCGCGTTGTCGCGGCAGGCCAGCGCATCGGCCTCCAAGCGCAGCGCCGCCGCCCGCTCGGCCGCGGCCAAGAAGGCTGCCGCCACCAAGGGCGCCGCAGGCCGTTCCGCAGCCGCGAAGAAAGCCGCCCGCACGCGCGCGGCAAACCAACGGGCCAGCCACGCGCATTGAAGCGCACAAAGGCCGGCTAGCCCGCCTCGAACGCCTTGAAGCGTTCGTGCAGGAACTCGCGCAGCCGCTTTACCGCCGGCGACAGCAGCATGCGGTGCACGCACAGCAGGTATAGCGGCGACGGTTCGCTGGTGTAGTCGGCCAGGACTTCGATGAGCCTGCCCGCCCGCAGGTCGGCCAGGACGTCAAAGCGCGACTTGTAGGCCAGGCCATGGCCAGCCAGGGCCCAACGGCGCACGAGTTCGCCGTCATCGCCGACGCGGTCGCCCTTGACCGGTATGGTGAGCGCGGCGCCTTCGTGCCGGAAGGCCCAGCGGTCGTGCAGGGTTTCGCCCAGCACGAAGGACAGGCAGTTGTGGCGGCGCAGGTCATCGGGCACCTGCGGCACGCCATGGCGCGCAAGGTATGCGGGCGAGGCGCACACCACGCGGCGGTTGTGCTCGGATAGCGGCAGGGCCACCAGTCCAGAGTCGTTCGGAGTGCCATAACGCACCGCAAGATCCACCGGCTGCCGGTACAGGTCGGCCAGGCGGTCGCTGATGCGCACCTGGAAGTTGACGCGTGGATGCCGTTCCTGGAACTCATCCAGCCATGGCAGCAGCACGTGGCGGCCCAGGTCGGACGGGATCGACAAGGACAGCGTGCCGGAGATCTCCGTCTTGTTGCGCGCCACGGCGTTCCTGCCCGCGTCCAGCGCCGACAGCGCAGCGCGGGCATGTTCCAGATAGCGTGCGCCGTCGCTCGTCAGCCTGAGGCTGCGCGTCGTGCGCACGAAGAGGCGCGCGTCCAGGACCTGCTCGAGCCGCTTGAGCGCGGCGCTGGCGGCCGCTGGCGTCAGGTCCAGCTCGCGCGCGGCGGCGGAAAAGCTGCCCTGGTCCGCCGCCGCCATGAATATCCTCAGATCCTCGAACCGCACCATGCCGGCCTCATTTTCAAAAAATTATTGAAACTGACTGCGATGCTAGCCGCTTTTTCGCTGGTTTGGACTAGGTAATCATGGCTCCATTCCCCGACACGCAAGGAGTCTCCCCATGAAAATCGAACTGAACGGCAAGAAGGCCCTGGTCACCGGATCGTCCGGCGGCATCGGCCTGGCCATAGCCGCGGGCCTGGCCGAGGCCGGCGCCGAAGTCGTGCTGCACGGCCGCAACGCCGACAAGCTGGCGCAGGCGGCCGCGTCGCTTGCCCAGCAGTTTCCCGCCGCGCGCGTGAGCACCGTGCAGGCCGATCTCGCCACCGCCGACGGCGCGGCGTCGATCTCGGCCGCCCATCCCGACGTCGACATCCTGATCAACAACGCCGGCTACTTCGCCCCCAAGTCCTTCACTGAAATCACGGACGACGACTGGCAGTACATGCTGGACATCAACGTCATGAGCGGCGTGCGCCTGTCGCGCTACTACCTGCCGCGCATGCTGGCCGCCGGCTGGGGCCGCATCGTATTCATATCCAGCGAATCCGGGGTCCAGATCCCCGCGGAGATGATCCACTACGGCGTCAGCAAGACGGCCCTGCTGGGCGTGTCGCGCGGATTGGCCGAGCTGACCGCCGGCACCGGCGTCACCGTCAACGCGGTGCTGCCCGGCCCCACGCGCTCGGAAGGCGTGTCGGACTTCTTTGCCGAAATGGCCAAGGAACAAGGCGTCACGCAGGACCAGATGGAGCGCGACTTCATCGCCCAGCACCGTCCCACTTCGCTGCTGCGCCGCCTGGCCACCGTGGAAGAAGTGGCCAACATGGTCGTCTACGCGAGCTCGACGCAAGCCGCCGCCACCAACGGCGCGGCGCTGCGCGTGGACGGCGGCGTGGTGCGTTCCATCATCTGATCCCGGCAAGCAACCATGAAAGCCATCGCCTATTTCAAGAACCTGCCCGCCGATCACCCGGAGGCGCTGCAGGACATCGACGTCGCCGACCCGGTGCCCGGCGACCACGACCTGCTGGTCGAGGTCCGCGCCATTTCGGTCAACCCGGTGGATGTGAAGATCCGCGCCAATCGCAAGCCCAAGGACGGCCAGCCCGAAGTCATAGGCTGGGACGCCGCCGGCGTGGTGCGCGCAGCGGGTGCAAAGACCAGCCTGTTCAAGCCGGGCGACCGCGTCTGGTATGCGGGCGCGCTGAACCGCCCTGGCGCCAACAGCGAGCTGCACGTGGTGGACGAGCGCATCGTCGGCCCCATGCCGGCCAGCCTGGACTACGCCCAGGCCGCGGCGCTGCCGCTGACCACCATCACCGCCTGGGAGCTGCTGTTCGACCGCCTGCGCGTGCTGGACAACGCCGCCCCCAGCCAAGGCAGCCTGCTGGTCATCGGCGCCGCGGGCGGCGTGGGATCCATTCTGGTGCAGTTGGCGCGCCAGTTGACCGGACTCACGGTGATCGGCACCGCCTCGCGCCCGCAAACCCAGGCCTGGGTGCGGGAACTGGGCGCGCATCACGTGATCGACCACAGCCAGCCGCTGGCCGCCGAACTCAAGCGCATCGGCTTCGGACACGTCAGCCACATCGCCGGCCTAACACAGACCGACCAGCATTTCGCGCAGATGGCCGAAGCGATTGCGCCGCAAGGCAAGATCGCCCTGATCGACGATCCCGCAGCCATCGACGTGCGCCTGCTCAAGTCCAAGTCGGCCTCGCTGCATTGGGAGTTCATGTTCGCGCGTCCGCTGCACGGCACGCCCGACATGATCGCGCAGCATGAACTGCTGAACCAGGCCGCCCGCCTGATCGACGAAGGCGCGCTGCGCACCACCCTGGGCGCGCACTACGGCAAGATCAACGCCGAAAACCTGCGCCGGGCGCACGCCTTCATTGAAAGCGGCAAGGCGCAGGGCAAGATCGTGCTGGAAGGGTTCTAAGGCGCGTAGGCCATGCCTCGCCGCTCGCGGCGGCGGGGCGTCTCGCAATTGCAGGCAGAAAGCAGTACAAACTCGACTGCGCGCAAACGCATGCGCGACACCATCGGGAGTCTCTTCTGCTCGACCACATTCTCAATCAGGCGCTTGAACCCGTGCTCTGGGGGATGATGGCCTTCACCCTGCTGATGCTGCGGCTGGCTCCCTTGCAAGGATGGAAGGCCGCCATCGTCGCCGGCATCACGGCCGGACTGGTCTTCGACACCGTGCAGTTCCGCGTGGGTCCGCCGCGCCTATGGGACTTGCAGGTACTGGGTTCGGTGCTGGCCGCCCTGCTGGCGGCCGCCGTCTTGGAAGCGCTATTCCTTCTGGTGCGCCGCTCGCGAGCCGAGCGGGCCTGAGGCGTGGGGCCGGCATCCGGTCCGAACTGCGACACATGATGCGCCGGCTATGCGTCCGTTCTAGGCGCGCCCTTCCCGCTTGGCGCGGGCGTGGGGATCATTGATCTCGGCTTCCAGCTCGGCGATCAGCCATTCCAGCCAGCCGTTTTCGCTGCGCGCGTAGACCACCGCGGCGGGCGTCTTGCCCGTGCGCCAGCCAGGCTGGTGCGCATCCATCCACGCGCCCAGGCTTTTGTGCGGCGCCAGCAGGCCTGACAGCCACGACCACAGATAGTCGGGCACGTTGCGGCGGAATCCTTGCGCGCAGGCATAGAGGGTGGGCTCAAGCGGCAAGTTGCCGGCGCGCGCCAGCCTCGCCTGCACGCGGCGCAGCGTCTCGGCCGCAGCCTGCAATTGTTCGGTGCTGAGCTTTTTCATCGAAGGACTCCTGGACTTGGTTTGCCCGGATTATCGCCGCAGGCGGCGGCGCTTTCAAAGCGCCGCTTGCAAGCATCAGGAACGCGCAGCCCGAGGCGGCTCCAGGCCGAACAGCGCGGTCGCGGCAAAGCGCGCGCCGGGCTCGAGCGCCCGCATGCCGGTACGGGCTTCGCCGGCCGCCGCAAGGTTGAACGCATCGGCTACGTTGGTGACCGGCTCGACGCACAGAAAATCCGAACCGCCCGCCGTGTAGACCACCAGATGCGCAAACGCCGGGTCGGCGTGCAGCGACAGCTGATGCCCATCGGGCCAATGCAGGGTGGCTCGCCCTTCCCACTGCGACAGATAGGTATCGCAGCCGCTGGCCGAACGCCGCAGTTCGCGCACATGAACGGCCTTGCTGCCGGTGGGCAGGCCGTCGGCGTCCGCCGCCCACTCGCGGCGCGCATGCAGCGTGACCCGCTCGGCCGTGAAATAGGGATGCAGGCCCAGGCCGCAAGGCATGGGCGTGTCGCCGAGATTGACGATGGCAAGCGCCACGCTCAGGCCGCGCGCGTCCAGCTGATAGCGCTGCACGCATTCGAAGGGCCAGGGCCAGCCCAGCACGCCGGCGGGCTGCTCCAGCACCAGGTCGACGCTGTCCGGACTGTGGCTGCGCACGCGCCACGGCTGATACAGTCCTGCGCCATGGATCGCATGGGGCCGGCCGGGTGCGGACTGCAATGCGTGCCTGGCGCCGTTGAAGGTGAACACGCCGTCGCGGATGCGGTTGGAGTAAGGCGCCAGCGGATAGGAGCCCGCCCGCGGCCAGCGTCCGGCGGGCCACTGCGTGTCGGTCAGGGGCACGATCCAGTCATGCGCGCCGGTGGACAACCGGGTCAGGCGGCCGCCGCCGCCCGGCGCGAATTCGGCCTGGTGCGGACCGCTGGTGATGGTGATGCGCTCGCTGGCCTCCAGCGTGGCCGGGACGGATAGAACCTGCATGGATAAGAGACTCCGGCGGCGGAAACAGGGCCGCGCGCTGCGATTGTGCCGTTTGCGGACGGCCGGGAGCAAGCGCGGACAGGCCCCCTATCCCGCCACGCCCCCGACGCCGCACAACGCCAACAGACGCCCCAACGCCGGATTCTGGTTGGTCTCCAGCCAAGCAATACCGTGCTGCAGCTTAGGGGCGTCCGCCGGCAACGGGCGGAACATCACGCCCTCCATGTTGAAGGATTCGATGTCGCGCGGAATGATGGCCACGCCGGTGCCAGCCGCGACCAGGCACAGCAGGGTTTGGGACGCCTCCGTTTCACGCAGCACGCGCGGCAGGAAACCCGCCTCCAGGCAGATCGCATCCATGGCGTCGCGCAAGTGGAAGCCCTTGCCCGAGGGATAGGCGATGAACGGTTCTTGCGCCAGATCCGCGACACGCAATTCGGCCTTGGCGGCCAATGGATGCGCGTCTGCCAGCGCAATGGAAAACTCGCTGAGCATGAACTCGTGCGACGCGATGTGCTTGCCCTCCAGGGGCAGAAAACACAGCGCAGCATCCAGCGTGCCGTCCAGCAGCTTCAGGCGCAACTCGCCCGTAGGCAGCGGCCCCTGGATGTCCAGCGCGATATCGCTGTAATGGCGCCGGCAATCGCGCACCAGCCCCGGCAGGCGCACATGGCTGGCGCGTCCGGTATAGCCCAGCCGCAGGCTGCCGGTCTCGCCCCGGCCAGCCTTGCGGCAAGCCTCCACGGCGCCGTCGAGCTGCCGGAACATGGGCTGGATGCTGTCCAGGAACACGCGGCCCGCCACCGTCAGCGTCACCTTGCGCGTGCTGCGGTCGAACAGCTTCACGCCCAGCTCGTCTTCGAGTTCGCGGATGCGCTGGCTCAAGGGCGGTTGGGCGATGTGCAGGCGCAAGGCGGCCCGTGTGAAGTTCAGCTCCGTGGCGAGGACCATGAAGCTCTGCAGATGGCGCAATTCCATGAGCGGTTCTGAGGGTGCCGGTTATTAATATTCTATGAATATAAATCATGCATCGATAATAAATTGGACGACTCAATCCCCACGCCCTAACCTGCCACGCATTCCATAACGACACAGCGTGGAGACAAGCATGGCTGATCTTTCGGGGCGGGTGGCCCTGGTAACCGGTTCGACCAGCGGCATCGGCCTGGCGGTAGCGCGGCGCCTGGCGCGCTCCGGCGCGACCCTGGTGCTCAACGGCCTGGCCGACGCTTCGGCGGCCGACGCGCTCTGCGCCGAATTCCGCGATACCTATGGCGTGCCGGTCCGTTTCCAGCCCTGCGACCTGCGCAAGCCGGCCGAGATCGAGGCCATGATGGCCGAGTTGAACCAGGCCTACGGCGCGCTGGACATCCTGGTCAACAACGCCGGCATCCAGCACGTCAGCCAGATCGAAGCCTTTCCGGTCGACAAGTGGGACGACATGATCGCGGTCAACCTGTCCGCCAGCTTCCACACCATACGCACCGCACTGCCTGCCATGCGCGCACGCAACTGGGGCCGCATCGTCAACATGGCATCCATCAGCGGCTTGCGCGGCCGCGCCGGCAAGACCGGCTACAACGCCACCAAGCACGGCTTGATCGGCCTCACCAAATCGGTGGCGCTGGAAACCGCGCAGACCGCCATCACCTGCAACGCCATCTGCCCCGGCTGGGTACACACGCCGCTGGTGCAGAAGCAGATCGACGCACTGGCCGAACGTGACGGCCTGGACAATGCCGCAGCCACCAACAAACTGTTGGGCCTGCGCCAGCCCTCGGGCAAGTTCGTCACCCTGGAGCAAATCGCCGGGCTGTGCGAGTTCTTCTGCTCGCCCGACGCCGACGAAGTCCGCGGCGTGGCCTGGGCCATGGACGGCGGCACGACCGCGGCCTGAAGCGGCGACGACGACCTCACGAACATGCGCGCAGGCCGGGCAGCGGCGCGCAGCCATACCGATAATGCCCGCGAGGAGTACACGATGCTGGACCACACCCACGCGCCCACTGCCCAGAGCTGGGTCAACGGCGCCGACGGCCATCCGGATTTCCCGGTGCAGAACCTGCCGATGGGCGTGTTCCGCCACGATGGCGGCGCACCACGAATCGGCGTCGCCATCGGCGAACAGGTGCTGGATGTCCAGGCCGCCGTGGAACTGGGCCTGCTGGACGGACTGGACCCGGTCGCACGCCAAGCGCTGTCGGCGCGCAGGCTCAACGACTGGATGGCTTTGCCCGGCCCCACCCGCAAGGCTGTGCGGCACGCGCTGTTCGCCCTGCTGGACGCCGCACACCCCGGCCGCGCGCGGCATGAGGCCCATGCCGCGCGCCTGCTGCACCCGCAAGCGCAGTGCGAACTGCTGCTGCCCGCGGACGTGGGCGACTACACCGATTTCTATGCGGGCATCCATCACGCAAACCACGTGGGCAAGCTGTTCCGCCCCAACAACCCGCTGATGCCGAACTACAAGCACGTGCCCATTGCCTACCATGGCCGCGCGTCCTCCATCTGCTCGTCCGACACGCCCGTGCGGCGGCCCCGCGGCCAGGTCAGGATCGCGGCCGGCGTCGATACGCCGGCCTTCCGGCCCTCGGCGCAATTGGACTTCGAACTGGAACTGGCCATCTGGATCGGCCCCGGCAATGCCCTCGGGGAGCCGGTGCCGCTGGAGCTCGCCGCCGGCCACATCGCCGGCTACGGCCTGCTGAACGACTGGTCCGCACGCGACATCCAGGCCTGGGAATACCAGCCGCTGGGGCCCTTCCAGGGCAAGAACTTCGCGTCCACGGTTTCGCCCTGGATCGTGACCAGCGAGGCGCTGGCCCCGTTCCGCCGCGCCGCGATGGCGCGCGGCGACGCCGATCCCGAACTGCTGCCCTACCTGCGCGACGCCAGGGATGCCGCCAGCGGCGGACTGGAGATCGCGCTGCAGGCGTGGCTATCCACGCCGCTCATGCGCGAACGCGCGCAGGCGCCACGCCAGCTGTCGGCATCCGACGCCCGCCACCTGTACTGGACGCCCGCGCAGATGGTGGCGCAGCACACGCTGGGCGGCTGCAACCTGCGCCCCGGCGACCTGCTGGGCTCGGGCACCATCTCCACGCCCGACGACAGCGGCCACGGCAGCCTGCTCGAACTGACGCACGGCGGCACGCAACCCATTACCCTGCCCTCGGGCGAAACCCGGCTGTTCCTGGAGGCCGGAGACGAAGTCACCCTGACGGCCCATTGCAGCCGCGAGGGTTTCCAGCGCATCGGCTTCGGCGCAAGCCGCGCGCGCATCATCGATTGACGTTCAATACCAGGCATCCCGCTAGACCTGGAGACGGCCGGCAAGCCGGCGGCACACAAAGGAGGAATGACATGAAGAAGATCCTGGCAGCAAGCATGATGGTCCTGGCAAGCGCAGGCAGCGCCCCCGCGGTGGCGCAGGACTTTCCCAACCATCCGATCCGCCTGATCATCCCGTACTCCGCCGGCGGCGTCACCGACGTGGTCGGCCGCGCCCTGGCCGAGCAGTCCGGCAAGCGCCTCGGCCAGACCGTGGTGGTCGAGAACAAGACTGGCGCCAACGGCACGCTGGGCGCGACCCAGATGCTCAACACCGCGCCCGACGGCTATACCGTCACCATGGTGCCCATCGGCATCTTCCGCATGCCGCACATCACCGGCACGCGCTACGACCCGGTCAAGGACCTGACCTACATCTCGATGATCGCCGGCTACAACTACTACGTCGCCGTCGCCTCGGACTCGCCCTGGAAGACGCTGGACGACCTGGTCGCCTACGCCAAGTCCAAGCCCGACACGATTTCCTACGGCACGCCGGGCGCCTACAGCAGCCAGCACATCGCCATGGTGCAGCTGGGCGAAGCCGCCCAGGCCAAATGGACCCACGTGCCCTACAAGGGCGACGCCGACGCGCTGACCGCCATGCTGGGCGGCCACATCCAGGTGCTGGTCGGCGCCAGCACGATCCTGCCCTACGTCGCCTCGGGCAAGGTCCGCATCCTCGCGTCGCTGGGCGACAAGCGTTCCCCCGACCTGCCGGACGTCCCCACCCTGAAGGAAGCCGGCTATCCCGTGGTGCACACCTCGCCCTTCGGCATCGCCGGTCCCAAGGACATGGACCCGGCCGTCATCGCCAAGCTCGACGGCGCCTTCCGCGACACGCTCAAGGACGAAGCCTTCCTGGCCCTGCTGCGCCAGTCCGGCGTATCGCCGCAGTACATGGATACGGCGAGCTACACCAAGGCCGCCCACGCCAGCGCGGAAACCGAGCGTGAGGTGATCAAGAAGTTGGGGAATATCATGAACAAGTGAGGTGCCAGCCGCGCCCGCCCGTCCGCCTGCTGCCTGCCTGCCCGCAATGTTTGTCCACGATAAGCAACAGAGTTTCAAATAGTTGCTTTCCCCATGAGTCCCCCCATGCTACGTTGAGCCGCAGCATTACACGGGAGATTCGTGCATCGAATCTCCGATGTCGGTTGCCTGATTCCTACCCAGTTGTTCCGCAAGTACTCCGATGGAGGCGTCAATGCGTAACAGGCAGATGGAAGAGCGCAGTAGCGGCGCGGCGCCGTACCCTGCGGCAACATGGATGACGGCTCGCTGGCTGCTGCTGGGGTCGCTGTCACTGGGCGCGGATGTCGCGGCGCAAACGACATGTCCAGCGGGCCCCGTCACCCGCTCAGGAAGCGCATGCACGGTGACGCCGGGTAGCACGATCAATGTGCTTAGCGCAACCCAGCCCGGCCTGGATGCCGAGAATCCCGGTGGCGCGATTACGGCCAGCGGCGTACGCCTGAATCTCGGCGGCACAGGGTCAACCACGCCTCGCAACTATGTCGGCGCCATCGCAGGCAATGGCGGCCGCATCATTTTCGACGGCGGCAACATCGTCACGGTGCAAGCGGCGACGGGGCAGCAAGGCCTGGTCGCGTCGGGTAGCGGCAGCATCGCCACAGCCACGGGTTCAAGCATCACGTTGGGCCTGGCCACCACGGTCAACGACAACATTGCCGTGCTTGCGACAGGTGGAGGCACGGTGCAGATGATCGCGTCCAGCGTAGCTACGCAAGGTGCGGGCGGCGCGGGCAACCATGCGCTCTATGCCTCCGGCCTGGGAAGCTCGATTTCGTTTACGGGCGGAACCGTCAGCACCGCGGGACGCGGCTCATTCGGGGTCCGCGCCGACGCGGGTGCCAGCGTAACGATCGGGCCTGGCACATCGATCACAACCACCGGCACCATCACCTCCGGCGGCTCAGCCATCGGCAGCCATGGGCTGTGGGCAAGCGGCACGGCCGTCAACGGCGGCACGGTCGTGCCGAGCCGTATAGACGCGACTGGCGTCTCCATCGTCACCGGCGATCCCGCCGTCGGCACTGCCAGCGGCACCAGTGCCGCAGGGGTCCGCATCGAAAATGGCGCGGCCGTGTCGTTGACCGACGTGTCGATCAGCACGCGCGGCTCCGGCACCACCATCAATCCGGCTGCCGGCGTTCTTGTCATGTCGGGCAGCAGCGTGCGCATGCAAGGAAACAACGTCATCACCGCGGCGGGACAATTCGGACATGGCCTGTCGGTGCAAGGCGCCGGATCCACGGCGATCGTCAACGGCGGCTCGTTCCAGGTCAATGGCACACGGTCCGTTGCGCTGGATGTCACGGCTGGCGGCACGGTGACCGTGGATTCCGCCAGCATCGCGGCCGGTAGCGGCGCTTCGATTGGCGCGCAGGTCGACGGGGCGGGCTCCACGCTGAATGCGACGAACACAACGATATCCGCATCGAACGCAACGGCGCACGCCCTACGCGCCAGCGCGGGCGCCACGGTCAATCTGTCGCAAGGGTCGGTCACGAGCCATGGGATAAATGCCAACGGGATCTTCGGAGCAAACTCGACGGTCGCCGTAAATAACACCGGGGTGCTTACTACGGGCGACGGCAATGCGATGGGCGTCCTGGCCGACCTGGGCAGCGCCATAACCGTAACGAACTCATCCATCACCACGCAAGGAACCGTCTCAGCCGGCGACCGACGCCCGCACGCGCTGGCAGCGCGCAATCCGGGCGCACAGCTCACGGTGCGAGACAGCTCGGCGCAGACCTCGGGTGACGAGGCCATGGGAGTCGTCGCCGACGACGGCGGTTCGGTCAGCCTGGAAAATGTGTCGGTCACTACCGCCGGCCCGCTGGCGCTCGGCGCCTATGCTGTCGTTGAACAGGCCGGCGCTCAGTTTCCCGCCGCCATTTCCGCGCAAGGCTCCGCTATCAAGACCTTGGGCGCGAACGCCTACGGCGCGATGGCTCAGCGCAGTTTCCTGGAAGCGCCGGCAACGATCAGCCTGCTCAACACCACCGTCGCCACTGAGGGCGCAGGCGCCGTTGGCCTGCGCGCGATCAGCGGCGGGGTCATAACCTCCAGCGCCAGTAGCGTCGCCACAACAGGCGCTGCCGCGCACGGCGCTCTTGCCCGTGACACCGGTAGCCTCATCACGCTTGGGCAAACCCCCGTGACGGCAACGGGGCCAGAGGCTCATGGGGCCGTTGCGCAGAACGGCGGCCGGATCGTCGGCGACGGCGCGGTGATTCGCGTGAGCGGCGCCGCTGGCATGGGCCTGTTCGCACTGGGAGATCCGGGGCCGGCAGCGGAAATCGAACTGACGCGGTCCAGCGTCGCCAGCGCCGCCGGGCCGGCGATAGGCGTTGCCGGTCTGGCCAATATCATGCTTACCGATACGGTGGTATCCGGCAACGGCAACTGGCTGCGCGTCGCCACCATCGACGATTTTCCCTTGCTGGCGGGCCCGGACGCGCCATTGGGCGGAATACCCGACCCAGACACGCTGCTGGGCAATCCGGTTGCGGCACCGCCGCCAATTCCGGCCGCCTCAACCCCGGGTCAGGCAAACATCACTGTCGTGGGTTCAACCCTGACCGGGGCCGCAACCACCGCTGCGGGCAGCGTATCGAACGTGGAGCTTCAGTCGAACACACTATGGACGATGACTGGCAATTCCAACATTACCAACCTGACCAACACGGCAAGCCAGATCGTCTACTCACCTCCGACCGCCAACGTCTACAAGACGCTGACGGTATCGAACTACGTGGGCGGCGCGGGCAGCGTCGTCGCGCTGAATACCTTTCTTGCGGGCGACGGCGCGCCATCCGACCTGATCGTCATTTCAGGCACGGCAACCGGACAGAGCGCCCTGCGCATCAGCAACACGGGAGGCTCGGGCGCCGTTACCCAGGCCAGCGGCATCAAGGTGGTCGACGCGGTGGGCGGTGGGACTACGGCACCCTCCGCATTCACGCTTGCCGGCCGGGCCGTCGCGGGTCCCTATGAGTACCGGCTCTTCCGCGGTGGCGTGACGGCGGGAGAGGCCAATAACTGGTATCTGCGCTCTGAAAAAGATCCCGAGCCTCCTCCCCCAGTTCCTCCCGACCCTGGTCCTCCGGGTCCTGTACCCCGGCCCCCCCCGAACCGCCAGCCCCCCCAAAGCCTTTGTACCGTCCGGAAGTGGCGGCGTATCTCGCCAACCAACGGCTGGCCGCGCAGATGTTCGTGCACAGCATGCACGACCGGCTGGGCGAACCGCAGTACATCGAAACCCAGCAGTTCGACGACGAAGATGACAAACGGCGAGCGCTGTGGCTGCGCATGACCGGAAAGTGGGACCGGACGCATAGCAAGAACGGGGAATTCGATGTCAGCAGCGACATGTTTCTCCTGCAAGGCGGCGGCGATCTCGCCCAATGGAAGCTCGGTTCGGAAACGGACCGCCTGCACCTGGGCGCGATGGCCGGATTCGGCAACAGCCGCAGCACCGCCCGGGCTGACGGCAACCCCTACAAAGCCCGAGGCAGTGTCGAAGGTTACAGCGTCGGGCTTTATGGAACCTGGTTTGAAAACAACGAGACCAAATTGGGAACCTACGTCGACACCTGGTTCCAGTACGGCTGGTTCAAGAACAAGGTCGAAGGGGATAGTTTGCCAGACGTGAAGTACGACTCCCGAGGCTGGGCGGTGTCGGGAGAGGTCGGCTACGCCTTCAAACTGCGCAACGACTGGGTTCTGGAACCGCAAGCGCAGTTGATCTACGTACGCTACGACCAGGACAACGTTGCCGAATCCAACGGCACCAGCGTCGGCAGGGCCGACTCCAACGGTACGATCGGCCGTTTGGGAGTGCGCGCCCACCGCACCTACGAAATGAAGAATGGCCGGAAGATCCAGCCCTTCGTTACGTTGAACTGGTGGCATACGGACACGGACAGTTCGGTGTCATTCAATCAATTGCCCGTCAGCAGCCTGTATCCCCGTGATCGGTATGAGCTGAAGCTCGGCGTGCACGCGGATTTCACCAAGGGATGGACGGGGTGGACAAACGTTGCGGCTTCCTGGGGCGCCCAGGATTACCGCCAATATGCCGCCAGGGTCGGGGTCAAATACACATGGTGATGCGGCCCGGCCCCAGATTTTTCCAACCTTGCGGAACAGCTAGGCGGACATGCCGCGGCATGTCGCACAATCGTAGAGGAAACGGACCGGCCGAACGCGGCAGTACGGACAATTTGATCGCACCCATCCCCCACCTGGTGCCCGCCCGATACAATCACGGGCATGAATTCCGCAACGCAAAACACCGCCGCCGACGCCCACCCGGGCCACACCCCCATGATGCAGCAATACCTCCGCCTGAAAGCGGAGGCTGGTCCCTTGCTGCTGTTCTACCGCATGGGGGACTTCTATGAAATGTTCTACGAAGACGCGGAGCGCGGCGCGCGTCTGCTGAACCTGACGCTGACCAAGCGCGGTTCGTCCAACGGCACGCCGATCCCGATGGCCGGGCTGCCGGTGCATGCCATGGAGCAATACCTGGCGCGGCTGGTCGCCATGGGCGAGTCCATCGCCATCTGCGAGCAGATCGGCGACCCGGCGACGTCCAAGGGTCCGGTCGAGCGCCGCATCGTGCGCATCGTCACACCCGGCACGCTGACGGACGATGCGCTGCTGCCGGCCAAGGCGGACCGCGCGCTGGCCGCCGTGTTCGTGGGCGGCACCGCGCGCGCGCCCCGCGCGGGGCTGGCCTGGCTGAACCTGGCCAGTGGCGAATTCCGCGTGACCGAATGTGCGCCGGCGCAGCTGGAATCCGAGCTGCACCGCATCGCGCCGGCCGAGATCGTCTGCGCCGACAGCGCCGAATTCGATTTCCCGTTCGAAGGCGCGCGGGCCCGCGTGCCCGATTGGCACTTCGAAGCGGACAGCGCGCGCGCGCACCTGCTGGCGCATTTCAAGACCGATACGCTGGCGGGCTTCGACATCGAAGACATGCCGGCCGGCATCTGCGCCGCGGGCGCGCTGCTGCGCTACGCCGCCCGCACCCAGTCGCAGGCCCTGGCCCACGTGCAGAGCCTGTCGGCGGAACGCCCCGGCCAGTACGTGCTGCTGGACCCGGTCACGCGCCGCAACCTGGAACTGACGCAGACGCTGTCGGGCGAAGATTCGCCGACGCTGTTCTCGTTGCTGGACGGCTGCCGCACGCCCATGGGCAGCCGGCTGCTGCGCCGCTGGCTGCACCATCCGCTGCGCGAGAACGAACAGGCGCTGGCGCGCCAGCAAGCCATCTCGGCGCTGCTGGCGGGCCGCATGGACATGGAGCAAACCTTTGGCGCGGCCGGCTTTGGTTCGGCCGGCCTGCTGGAGTCCTTGCGCAGCGCATTGAACGCCTTCCCGGACATCGAGCGCATCGCCGCCCGCCTGGCGCTGCGTTCGGTGCGCCCGCGCGAGCTGGCCAGCCTGCGCGACGCGCTGCAAGCCCTGCCGGCGCTGCGCGACCAGGTCGAGCCGATGGCGGATTCGCCGCGGCTGGGCGAACTGGTCTCGCACCTGTCGGTGGACCCGGCCCTGGCCGCCCTGCTGGTGCGCGCCATTGCCGCCGAACCTGCTATCGCCATCCGCGACGGCGGCGTGCTGGCGGCGGGCTTCGACGCCGAACTGGACGAGCTGCGCGGCCTCGCGGCCGACGGCGGCGACTTCCTGGTGCAGCTGGAAGCCCGCGAGCGCGAACGCACCGGCATCAGCAACCTGCGCGTGGAGTTCAACCGCGTGCATGGCTTCTACATCGAAGTCACCAAGGGCCAGACCGCCAAGGTGCCGGAGGACTACCGCCGCCGCCAGACGCTGAAGAACGCCGAACGCTACATCACCCCTGAACTCAAAACCTGGGAAGACAAAGTGCTGTCCGCCCAGGACCGTTCGCTGGCCCGCGAGAAATGGCTGTTCGAGCAATTGCTGGACGTGCTGGCCGAGCACGTGCGGCCGCTGTCGGATTGCGCGGCCGCCTTGGCCGAACTGGACGCGCTGGCCGCCCTGGCCGATCACGCGCGCCGCCACGACTGGATCGCGCCCGAACTGTCCGAACAGGCCGACATCGACATCGATGCCGGCCGCCACCCGGTGGTGGAACACGCCATCGAGCGCTTTACCCCCAACGGCTGCCGTCTGGAGCCGGCGCGCCGCATGCTGCTGATCACCGGCCCGAACATGGGCGGTAAATCGACCTACATGCGGCAGGTGGCGCTGATCGTGCTGCTGGCGCGCATCGGCAGCTTCGTGCCCGCGTCGCGCGCCCGCATCGGCAAGATCGACCGCATCTTCACCCGCATCGGCGCGGCCGACGACCTGGCGGGCGGCCGCTCGACCTTCATGATGGAAATGACCGAGGCGGCCGCCATTCTGTCGGCCAGCACGCCCAACAGCCTGGTGCTGATGGACGAAATCGGCCGCGGCACGTCCACCTATGACGGCCTGGCGCTGGCCTGGGCCATCGCCTGCCGCCTGCTGGCCCACAACCGTGCGCTGACGCTGTTCGCCACCCACTATTTCGAGCTGACCCGCCTGCCGGCGGAACAGCCGGCCTCGGCCAACGTGCATCTGGCCGCGGCCGAATCGGCCGGCGGCATCGTGTTCCTGCACGAAGTGCGCGAAGGCCCGGCCAGCCGCAGCTACGGGATCCAGGTGGCGCAGCGCGCGGGCGTGCCCGCCGCCGTGATCCGCCAGGCCTCGCGCGAGCTGGAGCGCCTGGAGGCCCAAGGCGCACCCACGCCGCAGCTTGGCCTGTTCGCGGCCGCGGCTGACGCCGACGCCCAGGCCTATGCCGAAGCCGACCGTTCCGACGACCTCGACGCCCTGGACGCCCTGCGCGAGGAACTCGCCGCCATCGACCCCGACAGCCTGACCCCGCGCGAAGCGCTGGACGCCCTCTACCGCCTGAAGAAGCACCTGCAATGAACCTCGACCATCCCTTGGCCCTGCTGGGCAACCAGAGCCCTAACGACTTCATGCGCCGCTACTGGCAGCGCAAGCCCCTCTTGATCCGCCAGGCCATCCCCGGCTTCAAGCCGCCGGTCACGATCGCCGCCATCAAGAAACTGGCGCGCCGCGACGACGTGGAGTCGCGCCTGATCTGGCGCGAGAACGGCGAATGGCAGATGGAGAACGGCCCCTTCGCGCGCCTGCCCAAGGACAACGAAGGCGATTGGACCTTGCTGGTGCAAAGCGTGGACCTGCACAGCGACGCCGCATCCGAACTGATGCAGCTGTTCCGCTTCATCCCCGACGCGCGTCTGGACGACGTGATGATCAGCATCGCCAGCCATGGCGGCGGCGTGGGTCCGCACTTCGACAGCTACGACGTGTTCCTGCTGCAGGCCGCCGGCGAGCGCGAATGGCGCTATGGCCGCCAGAAGGACCTGTCGCTGGAGCCGGGCCTGCCGCTGAAGATCCTGAGCCGTTTCGAGCCCGAAGAAACGGCCGTGCTGGCGCCCGGCGACATGCTCTACCTGCCCCCGCAGGCGGCCCACGACGGCGTCGCGGTAGGCGACGGCTGCATGACCATCTCCATCGGTTTTCGCGCGCCCACGCAGGCAACGCTGGCGCGCGGGCTGCTCGAAGCGGCCGCGGACCAGGTCATGGCTCGCGTCGGCCTCCTGGGCGGCCCCTATGGCGAGCCCGCCCTGCCCGGTCCGAAACTGTCGGCGGTCTATCGCGACCCCGGCCAGCCCGCGGTCGACACACCCGCCGCGCTGCCGGACGCGCTGGTGGCCGCCACGCTGGAAACCGTGGAAAAGCTGCGCTTCGACGACGCGCTCGCCTCGCGCTTCCTGGGCTGCTGGCTGACCGAGCCCAGCAATCTCAGCGTGTTCGACGCTCCCGAAGGCATGGACGTGGACCTGGAAGAAGACTGGCCTGCCGCGGGCCGGCTGGTGCTGGACCGGCGCAGCCGCATGCTCTATCGCGGCAAGCAGCTCTTCATCAATGGCGAGACTGCCATGGTGCCCGCGGACGCCGCCCTGCGCACGCTGGCGGACGCGCGCAGCCTGGATTGTTCGGATCCGTCCTGCGCCCGCCTGACCGACGAAGCACGCTCCTGCCTGGCGGATTGGCTGGATTCCGGCTGGATCCGCTACGTCGCGGCGTAGCATCCCGACACGGCCCCGTATCAGTCCTGTACAGAAGGAAATCAGGTCTGATACGCGGGACACATCAAGAAAGAGATAACACGAAGCTGAAAGGTTTGTTGCCGTTGGGATGCGACCTTTTTAAATTTCATACGCGTTGCGCCCGCGTG
>NZ_CALSFQ010000004.1:0-575849 GCF_943737025.1 Achromobacter sp. Marseille-Q4954 | reverse complement strand
TTCCTTTTCCGGAGACTAGACAAGGTGAGCAACGCTAATCTATATGCTGTCCTGCAAGGCGGCTTTCCCAAAGACCGCAGCAAAGTCGCGCTGGAAACGCCCGACCTGCAATACACCTGGGACGACATCGATCGCGCCACCGCGTGCCTGGCCAACCTGCTGACCTCGTTGCGGCTGCCGGCGGGTTCGCGCGTGGCGGTGCAGGTCGAAAAGTCGCCCGAAGCGCTGCTGCTGTACCTGGCCACCTTGCGCGCCGGCCTGGTCTACCTGCCGCTGAATACCGCCTACCGCGAATCGGAAATCGAGTACTTCCTGGGCAACGCGGAGCCGGCCGTGGTGGTTTGCGCCAGCAAGAACCTGGACTGGGTGCAGCACGCGGCAGACAAGGCTGGCACCGCGCATGTGTACACGCTGGACGAGGACCGTAGCGGCACGCTGCTGGATGCCGCCGGCGGCCTGTCTCAGACCTTCAAGACCGTGGCGCGCAAGCCTGACGACCTGGCCGCCATCCTGTACACCTCCGGCACCACCGGGCGCAGCAAGGGCGCGATGCTGTCGCATGGCAACCTCGCCGCCAACGCCCGCGTGCTGCACGACTACTGGGGCTGGCGCTCGGACGACGTGCTGTTGCACATGCTGCCGATCTTCCACGTGCATGGCCTGTTCGTGGCCTCGCACGGCGCCTTGCTGGCTGGGGCCAGGATGATCTGGCTGCCCAAGCTCGACGTCGACCAGGCCCTGCGCTACCTGCCGCAGAGCACCGTAATGATGGGCGTGCCGACGTACTACGTGCGTCTGCTGGCCGACCCGCGCTTTGACCGCAGCGTCTGCGCCAACATGCGTCTCTTCATCTCGGGCTCGGCGCCTTTGCTGGCCGAAACCTTCTCGGACTTCCAGAAGCGCAGCGGCCACGCCATCCTGGAACGCTACGGCATGAGCGAGACGGTCATGCTTACCTCCAACCCCTATGACGCCAAGCTGGGCGAACGCCTCGCGGGCACCGTGGGCCGCGCCCTGCCGCAAGTGCAGGTACGCGTGGTCGACGATGCCGGCATCGCGCTCGCGCCCGGCGAGATCGGCAACGTGCAGGTGCGCGGGCCGAACGTGTTCTCGGGCTACTGGCGCATGCCGGAAAAGACCGCAGAGGAATTCACCGCCGACGGCTGGTTCAAGACCGGCGACGTGGGCCGCTGGGGCGGCGAGTCCGCCGGGCGCGACGTACCCGCCGACTACCTGTCCATCGTGGGCCGCAGCAAGGACCTGATCATTTCCGGCGGCTTCAACGTGTACCCCAAGGAAATCGAAACGCTGATCGACGACATGCCCGGCGTGGCCGAATCGGCGGTCATCGGCGTGCCGCATGCCGACTTCGGCGAGGCCGTGGTGGCGGTGGTGGTGCCCAAGGACGGCGCGGCGCTGGACGCGGATGCGATGCAGGCGGAACTGAAATCGCGCATCGCCAATTTCAAGGTGCCCAAGCGCGTGCACATCATCGGCGAACTGCCGCGCAACACGATGGGCAAGGTGCAGAAGAACGTGCTGCGCGAAACCTACAAGGCGCTCTGACATTCGCCAGGACCGCTTCCCGTCGGGAAGCGGCCTTTCCGGCCGGGCGTGCCGCGCCGGCCCCCATTCAGGAGACTATCCCCCCAAAAACATGCAGGTCCCAGCAGCCCATTCCCTACAAGAACTTCAAGAGACGAGACGCACATAACCGCGCCGTCCCCATGCTGCAGCAAGAGGAGACAATATGAAATATCGCACCACCGCCGCGGCCGTATTCGCCGTGGCCGCCCTGGGTTTCGGCGGCGTCGCCGCCGCGCAATGGCCCGAACGCCCGATCACGCTGATCGTCCCGTTCCCCGCCGGCGGCGGCACGGACACCTTTGCCCGTCCGCTGGCCCAGCAACTGACCACGCAGCTGGGCCAGCCCGTGGTCATCGACAACAAGGGCGGGGCGGGCGGAACCGTGGGCGCGGGCGTCGCGGCCAAGGCCAGGCCCGACGGCTACACCTTCTTCATGGGCGGCGCGCACCATGCGCTGGCCCCCTCGCTGTACAAGAACCTGAATTACGACATCCAGAAGGACTTCGTGCCGGTCGCGCTGGTTGCGCAGCCGCCGCAGGTCATCGTCATCAATCCGGCCAAGCTGCCGGTGAAGACGGTCCAGGAACTGATCGACTACGCCAAGAAGCGCCCGGGGGAAATCAACTTCGGCACCGCGGGCAAGGGCAGCACGCACCACCTGGCCGGGGAGCTGTTCGCCATGCAGACGGGCATCAAGCTGGTGGACGTGCCCTATCAGGGCGCGGGACCCATGCTGTCGGCCCTGATCGGCGGACAGGTGGACCTGGCGTTCGACGGCCTCGGTTCGTCCGCCGGCCATATCCGTTCCGGCACGATCAAGCCTTTGGCCGTGGCCGCCACCGAACGCTCGCAATCGTTGCCCGACGTGCCCACCGCTGCCGAGGCTGGCGTGCCGAACTACGTGGTGTCGACCTGGTACGCGATCTGGGCGCCCGCGGGCACGCCCAAGGAAGCGGTGGACAAGATGAGCGCCGAGATCACCAAGGCCCTGAATGCGCCGAAGATCAAGGAAACCTGGGCGGGCAACGGTTCGGCGGTGCCTACGCTGACCGGCGCCGAGTTCGGCAAGTTCGTCGATAGCGAGGTTGGGCGTTGGGCCAAGGTGGTGAAGGACTCGGGGGTGAAGCTGGATTGATGGCCGCGAGTCAGGCGTGCGCCACGTGGCGCGCGCCTTCGCTCACCGCCATTCACTCGCCTGGCTCAGCTTGGCCAGCTGATCATGCGTCAGCGTCAGGCTGGCCGCCTTGACCAGTTCGTCCAGTTGCTCGAGCGAGGTCGCGCTGACGATGGGCGAGGTGATGCCGGGCTGCGCGATCTGCCAGGCCAGCGCGGCCTGGGCGGGCGTGCAGCCGGCGTCCTCGGACACTTCGTCCAGCGCTTTCAGGATGCGGTAGCCGCGGTCGTTGAGATAAGTGTCGACGATCTTGCGTCCGCGCGGGCTCTTGCCCGCGTCCGCGGGACTGCGGTACTTGCCGCTGAGGAATCCGCTGGCCAGGGCGTAATAGTTGATGGTGCCCATCTGCTGCGTCTTCACCAGGCTCTGCAGCCCGGACTCGAAGGGTTCGCGGCGGTACAGGTTGTATTCCGGCTGGATGCTCTCGTAGCGCGGCAGGCTGTGCCGTTCGCTCGCGATCAACGCTTCGGACAGCCGCACCGCGGTGTAGTTGGAGGCGCCGATGGCGCGCACCTTGCCGGACTCGATGTGCTTGGCGTATTCGGCCAGGGTGTCGGTCAGCGGCGTGTCGGGATCGTCCTGGTGCGACTGGTAGAGGTCGATGTGGTCCGTCTGCAGGCGGGCAAGCGAGGCTTCCAGCGAACGGCGGATGTAGGCGGGCGCCAGGCCCTTGGCGTCGGGCCCCATTTCCATGCCGACCTTGGTGGCGATCAGCACGCGGTCGCGCTTACCCGAGCGCTTTAGCCATTTGCCGATCAGGGTCTCGGATTCGCCGCCCTGGTTGCCCGGAACCCAGCGCGAATACACATCCGCCGTGTCGATGAAATTCAGGCCGGCGTCCACCAGCGCGTCCAGCAGCGAGTACGTGCCGGCTTCGTCCACGGTCCAGCCGAAGACGTTGCCGCCGAAGGTGAGGGGAGGAATCTGCAGGCCGGAACGGCCCAATGCGCGTTTGATCATGGTGAGGCCTCTGGATGCTGCGGTTGGCGGCGCGGAAGACGTCCGGTTTTTGCTGTTCCGGCCGATGCGATTCCGGGCTTTTCAGTATATTGACGCCGCTGCGCCCAGTTACGGGGCATGCGATTGCGGCATGCACCATTTCAGGGATTCCCCCGAAACGCTTTGGGTGGGCGGCAAGTTAGACTATACGGCTTTATGGCTAGTCCGGCCGGCGGGGAGCCGCCAGCGGCGCCGTAATAATGAGCAAAAACAAGGGTTCAAGGAGCTTATCTATGCTGATCGGAAAAAAACATTTTCTGACGGTTGGCGCCATGGCGCTGGCGATGGCTATCGCCGCGCCTGTGTCCGCGCAGCAGAAATCCGTGGCGGTCACCGCCATCGTCGAGCATCCGGCGCTGGACGCCGTGCGCGACGGGGTGCAGGACGCCCTCAAGCAAGCCGGCTATGAACCGGGCAAGAACCTGAAGTGGCAATACCAGAGCGCCCAAGGCAACAACGGCACCGCCGCCCAGATCGCGCGCAAGTTCGTCGGCGACAAGCCTGACGCCATCGTCGCGATCGCCACGCCGTCGGCCCAGGCCGTCGTCGCCGCCACCAAGGACGTGCCGGTGGTGTATTCCGCCGTGACCGATCCCGTCGCCGCCCAGCTGGTCTCCAGCATGGACGCCTCGGGCACCAACGTGACCGGCGTGTCGGATCTGCTGGCCCTGGACAAGCAGGTCGAACTGATCAAGAAAATCGTCCCCAACGCCAAGCGCGTGGGCATCGTCTACAACCCGGGCGAGGCCAACTCGGTCGTGGTCGTGAAGAAGCTGCAGGAAATCCTGCCGAAGTCGGGCATGAGCCTGGTTGAAGCGGCCGCGCCGCGCTCGGTGGACGTGGCATCCGCGGCCCGCAGCCTGATCGGCAAGGTCGACGTCATCTACACCAATACCGACAACAACGTCGTGTCGGCCTACGAGTCGCTGGTCAAGGTCGGCAACGACGCCAAGATCCCGCTGATCGCGTCCGACACCGACAGCGTCAAGCGCGGCGGCATCGCCGCCCTGGGCATCAACTACCGCGACCTGGGCGTGCAGACGGGCAAGGTGGTGGTGCGCATCCTGAAGGGCGAGAAGCCTGGCGCCATTCCCTCGGAAACCATCTCCAAGCTCGAGCTCTACGTGAACCCGGGCGCCGCCGCCAAGCAGGGCGTGACCCTGTCCGATGCGATCATCAAGTCGGCCGCGGTGGTCGTGAAGTAATAGTCAGCCGTACCCGCCCCGCCATGCCTATCCGGCATGAGCGGGGCTTGTTTTATGTTCTGGTGTCTTGCCTTACCCCATGGTCTTCAGGGCGGCAGCATTCACAAGATGCTCGCGGCCCGGCGCAATGTGCTGGTCTTGAATGGCCGGCGGCCCGCCTTACGGCGTTGTGCCCGCCCGGCGTTTTTGCTCCCTGAATGGTCCTGCAGACTCATGCTGGCGGCCCGGCCGTCCGGCACGGGAGGGCTTTGGCAGGAAACCGGAGAAAATCCCCTGCGGGGAAACGTTTCTTGCGAAAGCTGGGGTAAAACTGACCCCGAAACGCAAGATATCCGACGCGGCAACTCTTTAATATGCTCGTTTCTTGCCTTCGTGCAAGTTCTTAATATGCCCGCTTCTCACTGATTGGATTTGACCCATGTCATTGTTCTCGTTGTTAGGTGCGTTGGAGATCGGCCTGATCTTCAGCCTGGTGGCCCTGGGCGTGTATATCTCGTTCCGCCTGTTGCGCTTCCCGGACCTGACCGTTGACGGCAGCTTCCCGTTGGGCGGCGCGGTCTGTGCGACGCTGATCGCCTCGGGCACCGACCCGTTCCTGGCCACCGTCATCGCGACGATCGCTGGCGCCGCGGCCGGGCTGGTCACCGGCTGGCTCAACGTCAAGCTCAAGATCATGGATCTGCTGGCCAGCATCCTGATGATGATCGCGCTGTACTCGGTCAACCTGCGCATCATGGGCAAGCCCAACGTTCCGCTGATCACCGAACCCACCGTCTTCACCATCCTGCAGCCTGAATGGCTGTCGGACTACGTCGCCCGTCCGTTGATCCTGATCGTCATCGTGATCCTGGCCAAGCTGGCGCTGGACTGGTTCTTCGCCACGCAGACCGGCCTGGCGGTGCGCGCCACCGGCTCCAACGGCCGCATGGCCCGCGCCCAGGGCGTCAACACCGGCCGCATGATCCTGGGCGGCATGGCGCTGTCCAACGCGCTGGTCGCGCTGGCGGGCGCGCTGTTCGCCCAGACCCAGGGCGGTTCGGACATTTCGATGGGCATCGGCACCATCGTGATCGGCCTGGCCGCCGTAATCGTGGGCGAAAGCATCCTGCCGTCGCGCAAGCTGGTGCTGGCCACGCTGGCCGTCATCATCGGCGCCATCGTCTACCGCTTCTTCATCGCGCTGGCGCTGAACAGCGATTTCATCGGCCTGAAGGCGCAAGACCTGAACCTCGTCACCGCGGTGCTGGTCACGTTCGCCCTGGTCATTCCCATGCTCAAGCGCCGCCTCCTCGGCAAGAAGGGGAGCTGAATATGTTGTCCGCAAAAGACCTCAAGATCACGTTCAACGCCGGCACGCCCATCGAGACGCGCGCCTTGCGCGGCCTGTCGCTGGAGATCCCGTCGGGCCAGTTCGTGACCGTCATCGGCTCCAACGGCGCCGGCAAGTCCACCTTTCTGAATGCAGTCTCGGGCGACCTGCCGGTCGACTCCGGCCGCATCGACATCAACGGCGTCGACGTCACGCGCCAGCCTGTGTGGGCGCGCGCGGGCCGCGTGGCCCGCGTGTTCCAGGACCCCATGGCCGGCACCTGCGAAGACCTGACCATCGAAGAGAACATGGCGCTGGCGCAGATGCGCGGCGCGCGCCGCGGCTACAGCCGTGCGGTCAAGGCCTCCATGAAGGAAGGCTTCCGCGAGCGCCTGGCCACGCTGGGCCTGGGGCTGGAAAACCGCCTGACCGACCGCATCGGCCTGCTGTCGGGCGGCCAGCGCCAGGCGGTCAGCCTGCTGATGGCGGCCTTGCAGCCTTCGCGTATCCTGCTGCTGGACGAGCACACCGCGGCGCTGGACCCGCGCACCGCGGACTTCGTGCTGCAGCTGACCGCCCGCATCGTCGCCGAAAGCCAGCTGACCACGATGATGGTGACCCACAGCATGCGCCAGGCGCTGGACGTGGGCGACCGCACCGTCATGCTGCATCAGGGGCAAGTGGTGCTGGACGTATCGGGCGACGAGCGCCGCGGCATGGACGTGCCGGATCTGCTGGCCATGTTCGAGCGCGTGCGCGGAGAGAAGATCTCGGACGACGCCCTGTTGCTGGGATAAGCGCCAGGCGCCGGCCGCGTGAACCGTAGCCGGCGGCTTCCCGCCGTTCTAGATGAACCGGCCGGGCCGGAATGCCTCATGGCGCGAGACCGCGCCGTCGCCGCACATCAATTCGCCCAGTATCTTCGCCGTGCCGGGCGCGGTGCTGAAGCCGATGTGCTGGTGGCCCAGCGCCAACCACAGGCCGGGATGGCGCGGCGCTTCGCCTATCATCGGCCGGCTGTCGGGCAGCGTCGGGCGCCGCCCCAGCCACGCCTCGGCATCCAGCCGCCGGTCCAGCGGAAACGCCTCGCGGGCCCGCGCTTCCGCCAGGTCCAGCTGCAGCGGCCGGGCGGGTGCCTCGCAGGCGTCCAGTTCCACGCCCGTGGTCAGGCGCAGGCCGCGCGCCATGGGCGACAGCACGTAGCCCCCGCCGGTGTCGTAGACCGGGCGCGTCAGGCCGGCGCCGTCTGCGCCGCTGTAATGCATGTGGTAGCCGCGCTCGAACGCCATGGGCAGATCTATGTCCGCCGTCTTCAAGAGTCCCTTCGACCAGGGACCCAGCGCGACCACCAATCGATCCGCCGCTATCGATTCCGACCCCTGCGCGCCTTGCACGACCCAGCCCTGGCCTACGCGGCGGATGGCGCTGGCGGCCAGGCGCTGGAACGCGCCGCCCGAGCGGCGGAACAGGCCGGCATAGGCCGCGACCACTTCGTGCGGATCATTGACGGAATACGAGCCCTGGATCCACAGGGCGCGGCGGAAGATGGGCGCAAGCGCGGGTTCGATCTCCGCGAGTTCCGCGGGTTGCAGGACCTGGGTCGGCACCTGGTACTGGGCAAAGGTCTTGCGCGACAGTTCACCGCTGTTCCAGCCCTGTTCCGAGCGGTACAGGAAAACCCAGCCGGTATCGCGCAGCCGGTGCGCCGCGCCCGACTCGTTCAGCAGCCGCAGATGCTCGGGCGCCGAAAGCCGGATCAGGCCGTCCAGCGCCTCCACGGTCTGCCTGAACACCGCCGGCCGGGCGTTGAGCAGGAAGCGGGCGGCCCAGCCCAGGTTCTGCGCCAGATAGCTCAGCTTGTAGCGGAACTGCACGGTGTCGTTTTTCAGCAGCCGCGGCAACTGCGCCCACAAGCCGGGGTGGTTGAATGGCATCAGCGAACTGCGCGCAATCACGCCGGCGTTGCCCAGCGAGGTTTCCAGGCCTGGCTCCTGCCGGTCCACCAGCGTGACGGACAGGCCGCGGCGCTGCAGTTCCAGGGCGCAGCAGACGCCCACGATACCCGCGCCTAGGACAACGACGTGTTTTCCCATGTCTTTTTATCTGAGTCCGGTCAGGAGGTGCCGTGATGCCCGGCAAGCTCGCGGAATTGTATTGCAGGCGGCCGGAGAAAACGCGGCGCGCGAACTTCAGGCCTGCGGCGGCTTTTGGCCCATGATGCGCCCCGCGGCGGCCACGCCCCACCACGAGGCTTCCTCGAACACGGAATAGCCCGATAGGTCCGAGTGCGCGAACAGTATCGGACCGTCCACGTCGCGCAGCGCGGCCAGTCCCGGATTGGACAGGTAGCCGCACAGCGGCGAGGCCATGGCATGGCCGCGCACCGTGATTTCCAGCTGGCGCGCATGGCGCCAGAATTCCTTGCCGTAGGCCGCGACCAGGTCGGATGCGGCCTCGGCCCGCAGCTCTTCCGGGGTGGCCCGGGTCAGCCATTCGCGCGCGGCCTGGGGCGTCTGTCCGCCGAGCGCGTGATACGCCGTGAAGACGCAGCGCGGCGTGCGGGCCACGCGCAGCAACTGGTGCGTGGAGACGACGTAGCCCAGCGCCTTGCCTTGATAGACCACGTTGTCCCAGGACAGCGGTTCGCCCGGGGCTTCGGCCGGGTAGCCTTCCATGACGAAGTTCGACACCATCCAGGGCGCGTGCGGCGGCGCGTGCACCGCCGGATCGTAGCCATAGGCGCTGATGTCGGGCAGGATGCGCTGGGCCACGAACAACGGCATCGCGCACACGGCTCGGCGCGCCTGCACCGTGTAGGCGTCGGAGGACGAGGCCAGGCAGGTGACCAGCGCGCCGGCGGGCGTCTCCTGTACCCGGACCGCCGTGCCGGCGGCCAGCCAATCGGCATGGCCGAGCTTCTTGGTGATGGCGTCGCGCATGCGCTGCATCAGCGTCGACAGGCCGCCAGGCCAGGTCAGCACGGCGCCTTCGCCCGCATTTTCGGCATGGCCGTCGCGGCTGGCGAAGTAGTGCAGGCCGGCCCAGGCCGAGACCGCGTCGTATTGCGCGCCGTAGTCGTCGCGGCAGCAGTAGTTCAGGTACCAGTGCAGCGCGGGCGAGGTGTAGCCTTCGCGGTCCAGCCATTGCTTGAACGTGATCGCGTCCAGCGCGCGCCAGGCCGGATCCCGCGACGACAGCGTGAGCGGGATGCTGAAGACCTTGCGGCCGTCGCTGCCGGTCTGCGTGTGCAGGCGATTGATCAGCGCGAGAAATTTGCGGTGCTGCGCCAGGTCCGCTTCCGGCAGCCCGTTCATGGGCAGCAGGTTTTCTTCCCAATGGCCGCCGCGCAGCAGACGCTCCTGGGGCGAGTGCACCAGCGCGGTCTCGTCGTAGTAGGGACGGAGGGTACTTGCGCCGCGCTCGATGATGCCGAAGTCGGCCAGCAGTTCGCGTATGTGCGTGGAGGCCATCGAGGGCAGGGGCAGGTAGTGCGCGCCCAAGGGGTAGTCCAGGCCCTCGCGCTGGCCGGCGGCCGCATTGCCGTCGAGTTCGGGACCCTGCAGCACCAGGAAATCCGTGTGCCCTTCGCGCGCCAGCTTCCAGGCGCAGGACAGGCCCGCCACGCCCGAACCCAATATCACGACGTCGCGCTTGTGGTTGGCCGAGGGCTGCGGCCAGGCCGCCCCGTCGCGCAAGGCGTGGCCAGCCTGCATGCCCGGGTAATGGATTTCCGGCGTGGTCTCGACGATGCGCGAACGGTAGTACCCGGCGGTGCCGGCGACCGCGGCCGTGGCCGCGCCCAACAGGAAGCTGCGCCGCCGCATCAGCGGATGACCTTGCGCCAGTCCTCGTCGAAGTAGCGCACCAGCGATTGCTCGTTCAGACGGTTCGGAGGCATCGCCAGCGCGGGCATGTCGGCAGGGAAGTGGAACAGTTCGCGCGTCGTGACCGGGTCCAGGTAGCGCGTGGGCACGGTGATCGCGGCGGGCGGCTCGTAGTCGCGGCGCTTGCTGGCCAGAATGAAGCCCCAGTCGCCGAAGGACGGCACGTAGGTGTGGTACGGCCAGGTGTTCAGGCCGGCTTCCTTCAAGGTGGCGTCCACGCTCCAGAACGAGCGCGGCGCGAAGTAGGGCGAGGTGGACTGCACCACCATGTAGCCGTTCTCGGCCAGGTGGCGCGCCATCAGGTGATAGACCGGCACCGAGTACAGCCGGCCCAGGCCGAAGTTGGACGGGTCCGGAAAATCCACCACGATGTAGTCATAGACCTCGGCATGGGTTTCCAGCCAGCGGCCGGCGTCGTCGTTGATGACCGTGACCCGCGGATCCTTCAACGACCCCTGGTTCAGCTTGACGAGCGGCTCGGAGCGGGAAAACAGGCCAGTCATGGCCGGATCCAGATCCACCAGCGTCACGTGTTCGATATTCTTGTATTTGAGGATTTCGCGCACCGCCAGGCCATCGCCGCCGCCCAGCACCAGCACGTTGCGCGCCCAGGGCAGGGCTTGCAGGCCGGGATGCACCAGCGCTTCGTGGTAGCGGTGCTCGTCGCGCGACGAAAACTGCAGGTTGCCGTTGATGTACAGGCGCAGGTCGTCGTGCCAGCGCGTGACCACCAGGCGCTGATACTGCGTGGTTTCCGCGTGCACCACGTCGTCGCCGTACAGGCCTTTCTCGGCCCAGGCCGTCATGCTGCCGGAATAGATGAAGCCCAGGCCCAGGAACCCGATCACCACGCTGGCGCGGATGGCCTTTTCGCTGGGGCGGGGGATCTCGGCGCGGAACAGCCAGGTGGTCCACAGCGCCACGCTGGCGTTCAGGATGCCGAACAGGAAGCTGGTGCGCAGCAATCCGAGCTTGGGCGCGAGCAACAGGGGAAACACCAGCGACACAGCCAGCGCGCCCAGGTAATCGAAGGTCAGCACGCGGCTGACGATTTCGCGGAATTCGGTCTTGCGCTGGTTGAACACTCGCATCACCAGCGGGATTTCCATGCCGACCATCAGGCCAATGAGGAACACGCCCACATACAGGGCCGCGCGAAAGGGGGCGGGCATCCATGAGAAGACCAGGAACAGCACCGCGGCGGAGACGCCGCCCAACAGCGCGACCAGCAGCTCCACATCGATGAAGCGATTCAAAACGTCTTCGTCTCTTACATATTTTGACAACCACGAGCCTATGCCCATGGCGAACAGATAACAGCCGATGACGGAAGAGAACTGCAGTATCGAATCCCCCAGCAAATAGCTGGCCAGCGCGCTGCTGATGAGCTCATAGCCCAAACCGCAGGAGGCGACGATCAATACCGAAAGGATGAGAATGCGGTCGCGCATGAGGTGTCCGACACGAAAAATGCGTTCGCAGTATATCGAACGCGCCGTATATACTGCGCGCAATTAGGAGGGTGGCAATGGGAGAAGCAATGCATCCGGTGGTGACCTATCTTATCTATATGGCGTCCGCGCTTGCCATGCTGGGTGTCTTCACCTTGGTCTACACGGCCGTCACGCGCTATAAGGAATTCGAGCTGATCCGCGAAGGCAATATCGCCGCCGCGCTGTCGTATGGCGGCGCGCTGGTGGGCTTCAGCTTCACCTTGTGCTCCAGCATCGCGATCCATGCCAGCTATGCCATGTTCCTGCTGTGGGGCCTGGTGGCCATGCTGGTGCAGCTGGTCGTGTACGTGGGCGTGTCCCAGACGGTGCGCGGCATGAACGAGGCCATCGAAGAAAACAACATCGCCATGGGCGGGCTGATCGGCTCGATTTCCATCGCCGCCGGCATCGTCAACGCCGCCAGCCTGACCTGACGCGGGCTCGCGCCGCACCTGATCTGACAGGAGAAAGACTCATGAGTCTTGGTTCATTCATCCGCAAGCAGTTCATCGACATCCTGCAATGGAACGAGGACCGCGACGGCGTGCTCGCCTGGCGTCATCCCATGCAGGATTTCGAAATCCAGTATGGCGCCAGCCTGACCGTGCGCGAATCGCAGATGGCGGTGTTCGTCAACGAAGGCAAGGTCGCCGACGTGTTCGGTCCCGGCATGTACAAGCTGACCACGCAGACGCTGCCGATCCTGACCTACCTGAAGAACTGGGACAAGCTGTTCGAGTCACCCTTCAAGTCGGACGTGATCTTCTTCAGCACGCGCCTGCAGCTGGGCCGGCGCTGGGGCACGGCGCAGCCGGTGACCTTGCGCGACAGCGAATTCGGCATGGTGCGGCTGCGCGCCTTCGGCGTGTATTCCTATCAGATTTCCGATCCCGCCAAGTTCTACCGCGAGATCAGCGGCACGCGCGACGAGTACACCGTCGACGACCTGGAAGCGCAACTGCGCAACATGGTGGTCGCGGCGATGACGACGGCGCTGGGCGGCTCCAAGGTGCCGTTCCTGGACATGGCCGGCAACCAGGGGCTGATGTCGCAAAGCATCGCTGAACAGCTGGCGCCGGTGTTCGACCGCTACGGCGTCAAGCTCGACAACTTCACGGTCGAGAACGTCTCGCTGCCGGAAGAACTGCAGAAGGCGCTGGACACGCGGATTTCCATGGGCATGGCCGGCGACCTGGGCAAGTTCACCCAGTACCAGACCGCCACGGCCATACCGATGGCCGCGCAGAACGAAGGCGGCATCGCCGGCATCGGCGCGGGCCTGGCGGCCGGCGCGGCGCTGGGCCAGACCATGGCGGCAGGATTGGCCGGCGCCCAGGGGCAGCCGCAGCAGGCCGCGCAGCAACCTGCCCAGCAGGCGCCCGCCGCCGCGGGCGCGGATCCGGCACAGCGGTTGCAGCAGCTCAAGGATCTGCTGGACAAAGGCCTGATCACGGCCGCGGACTACGATTCGGCCAAGGCCGAAGTGCTGAAGAAACTCACCAGCTAAGGCTCCATGCAGCAGGTTCTGTGTCCGCAGTGCGGCGCCCCAGTCAAGTTCACGTCCGCGGCATCGGTCATGGCGGTCTGCGGCGCCTGCCGCAGCACCTTGCTGAAGGACGCCGAGTCGGTCAAACGCATCGGCGAGGCCGCCGAGGTCCTGGAGGACTACTCGCCCTTGTGCCTGGGGGCGGCCGGCACTCATGAAGGCAAGCGCTTCGACCTGATCGGCCGCATCCAGCTGCGCTACGAAGACGGCTTCTGGAACGAGTGGTATCTGTGGTTCGAGGACGGCTCGGACGGCTGGCTGTCGGACGCCTCGGGCCAGTACGCCGTGACCCGGCGGCGCAAGGTCAAGTCCACGCAGGGCATGCCGGCGTTCGACGATATCGCGCCCGGCGACGAACTGAAGCTGGACGGCCAGCGCTTCACTGCCGCCGACGTGCGCGCCTGCCAGGCGGGCGGCACGCAAGGCGAGCTGCCCTTCGTGCCGGGCGACGGCTGGTTGGCCAAGGTGGCCGATTACCGCAGCCTGGACGCGTTCCTGACGCTGGACTTTTCCGACGGACCCGAGCCCGAGCTGTACATCGGCAAGGCATTCGACCTGTCCGCCATGCAGGCGGCGTCGCTGCGGACCAACGAGCAGGTCGAGGAAACCGCCGGCCGTTTCCGCGGTCAGATCAAGGCGCTGGACTGCCCCAACTGCGGCGGGCCCATAAGCTTCGTGGCCGCCATGGCCACGCAAGTGGTCTGCCCCTCGTGCGCGGCCACCGTTGATTGCTCGGGACCCACGGCCGAAGTCATCGAAAAGGCCCGCAAGGTCAAAGCCATCAAGACCACGTTGCCGCTGGGCGCGGTGGCCAAGATCGACGGCGCGTCCTACACACTCATCGGCCTGATGAAGTGCGCCGATCCGGACCCCGAGGAGCCGTCCGACTGGATCGAGTACCTGCTGTTCAATCCCGCGAAGGGATTCATCTGGCTGGTGGAAACCGAAGAGGGCTGGGAGCGGGTACAGGTATGCGACACCTGGCCCAGCCACAACAACGCCAGCAGCGTGCGCTGGCGCTCCAAGCTCTATCAGAAGCTGTACGACTACACCTCGCGCGTGGAACTGGCGTTGGGCGCGTTCAACTGGCGCGTCAAGGTCGGCGACAGCACCAAGATCACGGATTACAAGGCCGGCAACCTGAAGCTGACCCGCGAGCTGAGCGAATCCGAGCTGGGCTGGTCGGCCTCGGGGCCGGTGGCGCCGGCGCAGTTGGCGGAATGGTTTGACGATCCTGAACTTGCCAAGCAGAAGGCTATGCCGCTCGGCGGCAAGCCCGGGGGCTATCGCAAGTTCGCCTGGACGGCCATGATCGTGCTGGCCTTCCTGAATATCGACACCATTTTCAGCGGGGGCATCATCCCGCTGCTGATCGGCGCGGCGTTTCTCTGGATCCCGGCGGCGCTGGCGGACAAACTGGCCGGCAAGGACGAATGACAGAATGGGCAAGCTTCTATACACCGTCTACGCCATCGTGGTGGTGATCTTCGCCACCGGGTTCAACACCCCGGGCGCGCGCATGTCCAGCGGCGGCGGCTCCAGCAGCAGCTGGGGCAGCAGTTCCTCGGGCGGCTCGGGCTGGTCCTCGGGCGGATCCCACAAGTGACCCCGCATGCCACACCCGGCCGCCACGTGCTGGCCGATTTCCGCGGCGTGCCGGCGGATCGCCTGACCGACGCGCAAGCGCTGGAACGCGACCTGATCGCCGCGGCGCAGGTGGCGGGCGCGCGCGTGCTGAGCGCGCACTTCCATCATTTCGGCGCAGGCGCGGGCGTGACCGGCGTGGTCCTGCTGAGCGAATCCCACATCAGCATCCATACCTGGCCCGAACACGCGTTCGCGGCGCTGGACATCTTCATGTGCGGCGCGGCCCGGCCCGAGCTGGCGCTGGAGCACCTGCGGGCGCGGCTGGCGCCCGAGGCGGTGCACGCGACCACGGTGGCGCGCGGCTGAAGCCGGCGGCCGCCACTCCTTGATTTTGCTCAACCCTCCCTCGGGCGGCCAAATTGACGGGCGTTATATACCTATATATATTTCGTTACCGACTTAGCGAATTCCCCTGGGAGAAGAACATGTTCCGCAACCGTCCGATCGTGGCGCTGTCCTTGGCGCTGGCCGCCGCATGGAGTGCCAACGCCACCGCCGGCGACCTGGTGGTTTCGGCCGCCGCCAGCCTGACCAACGCCTTCAAGGAAGTCGCGCAAGGCTACGAAAAAGAGCATGCCGGCACCAAGGTCATCCTGAACTTCGGCGCGTCCGACGTGCTGCTGCAGCAGATCGTCAAGGGCGCCCCGGCCGACGTGTTCGCCTCGGCGGACCAGAAGGCCATGGACAAGGCGGTCGAGGAGAAGGCCGTCAAGCCGGCCTCGCGCGTGGACTTCGCCGCCAACCAGGTGGTGCTGATCGTGCCGGCCGACAGCAAGGCCAACATCACCGCGCTCAAGGACCTGACCCGCGACGACGTCAAGCGCATCGCCTACGGCAACCCGGCATCGGTGCCGGTGGGCCGCTACACCCAGGGCGCGCTGGAAGCGGCCGGCCTCTGGAAGGAAGTGCAGGCCAAGAGCGTGCTGGCCCAGAACGTGCGCCAGAGCCTGGACTACGTGGCGCGCGGCGAGGTCGACGCGGGCTTCGTGTTCGCGACCGACGCGGCCATCATGGCGGACAAGGTCAAGGTCGCGGTGCGCGTGCCTTCGCAGACGCCGGTGACCTATCCCATCGCCGTCACCACGCGTGAAACAGCCGCCAAGGAAGCCGAAAGCTTTGTTGCCTATGTGCTGTCTCCCGCAGGCCAGGCGATACTGTCGCGCTACGGCTTCCAGAAGCCCTGATACCTGTTGAATCGTAGGCATTGATGAGTGATCCGGTTTGGGTGCCGCTGCTGCTTTCCCTGAAAGTGGCGGGCTGGGCAACGCTGTTGGCGACCGTGGCGGGCACGGCCGCGGCTTATGGCCTGTCGCGCTGGCGCTGGCCGGGGCGCGACCTGCTGGACGCGCTGCTGACCTTGCCGCTGGTATTGCCGCCCACGGTGCTGGGCTACTACCTGCTGGTGCTGCTGGGGCGCCGCGGCGTCATCGGCGAGACGCTGGCGGGCTGGGGCATCGAACTGGTCTTCACCTGGCAGGGCGCGGTGATCGCCGCTTCCGTGGTGGCCTTTCCGCTGGTGTTCAAGTCCGCCCGCGCCGCCTTCGAGAACGTCGACAGCCAGCTGGAAAGCGCGGCGCGCGTGCTGGGCGTGTGCGAGGCGGGGATCTTCTTCCGCGTCACCTTGCCGCTGGCCGCGCGCGGCATCGCCGCCGGCGTGCTGCTGGCCTTCGCGCGGGCGCTGGGCGAATTCGGCGCCACGCTGATGATTGCCGGCAACCTGCCGGGACGCACGCAGACCCTGTCGGTCGCCATCTACGAGGCCGTACAGGCGGGCGACGACGCCACGGCCAATATGCTGGTGCTGGTCACCTCGGTGACTTGCGTGGTGGTCCTGCTGCTGGCCGGCAAGCTGGTGCCCGTCAGCAGCGGCCGGCGCAATGGGAGCGCGCTATGAGCGTCAGCATCCAGGTGCGCAAGCAGATGGTGTCCGGCGAGCGGCGCTTTGCGCTGGACGTCGCATTCGATTCGTCAGCCAAGCGCATCGCGCTGTTCGGCCCCTCGGGCGCGGGCAAAAGCCTGACCCTGCGCGCGGTGGCGGGCCTGCTGCGCCCCGACTCGGGCCGCATCGAGATCAACGGCCGCGTGCTGTTCGACACCGACGCAGGCATCAACCTGCCCGCGCAATCGCGCCGCGTCGCCTATCTGTTCCAGGACTATGCCCTGTTTCCCCACCTGACCGTGGCGCAGAACATCGCTTTCGGGCTGCGCCGCGGCTGGCGCAACCCGCCCCGGCGCGAGGTCGGACCCGAGGCGCAGCGCTGGGTGGACGCGTTCGAGCTGGGTTCCATCGTGGGCAGCTATCCCAGCGAGATCTCCGGCGGCCAGAAGCAGCGGGTGGCGCTGGCGCGAGCCCTCATGCTGCGGCCCGACATCCTGCTGCTGGACGAGCCTTTTTCAGCGCTGGATTCGCAACTGCGCGGCAAGATGCGGCTGGAACTCAACGCCTTGCAACGCCAGCTGGACGTGCCGATGCTGCTGATCACGCACGACCCGGCGGATGTGGACGCGCTGGCCGACGAAGTGTTCGAAGTGCGCGAGGGCAGGGTGCGGCGGCACGACGAGGACGTGGGCGTCTGAGCGGCTCAGTCCAGCACGCCCAGGATCACGCTGGAAGCCTTGAAGATCGCGACCGCGTCGGCGCCTACGTCCAGGCCCAGGTCCTGCGCGCTTTCATTGGTGACGATGGCTGCCAGCGTCACGCCGCCGTCCAGTCCGATCAGGATCTCGCTGTTGACGGCGCCCGGGCGCAGCGCCGTGATCTTGCCCGGCAGTTGATTGCGCGCCGACAGGCGCAGGCCGGGGCCGGGCGCGCCCACGATGACGGACGACGCCTTGACCAGCGCGATCGCTTCCTTGCCCGCGGCCAGTCCCAATTCCTGTGTGCTTTCGCGGGTGATGGTGGCCGTGATGGTCAGGCCGCCCGCGATGCGCAGCACGATTTCGTCGTTGACGGCGCCGGCGCGGATCTGGATGACGGTGCCTAGCAGTTTGTTGCGCGCGCTGGTCTTGAGCATGAATCGCCTCATGAGGTCGATGTCGCCGGCGGCGTTCACGCCGGCGCGGGTCAGGTTTTCCATGAACTTGCGGTGTTCGGCTTCCAGGGCGCGGAAGGTGCCGATCAGGCCGCGCGCGCGGTCCGTCAGGCGCGTGCCGCCGCCGCCCTTGCCGCCGGCGGCCCTGATCACCAAAGGCTCGCCCGCCAGGTTGTTCATGGCGTCGATGGCGTCCCATGCGCCCTTGTAGCTCATGCCCACGGCGCGCGCGGCGGCCGTGATCGAGCCGGTGGCGTCGATCTGCGCCAGCAGGTCTATGCGGTTTTTTCCGCCCCAGGTCTGGGCGCCGGAGCGAAACCAAATCGAGCCGTCGAGTTCCAACATCGTTATCGTGCCGTGGTCAGGGTATGGGACAGCTGAAAGTGTAATGGACGGCCGCAGCCCTGGCGGGGCGAGACGAACGCGATGAGAATGAGATTCTGTTGAAATTTTGCAGGCTTGGCGGCACTATGTTCAGGCATCGGGCTCACGGAGAAAACGACATGAAAGCGTTCAAATTGCTGGCTGCGGGTTCCATGACGGCGTTGTTGGCGGCTTGCGCCACAGGCCCTGACGTCAAGAGCGATTACGATCATCAGGCGAATTTCGCGCAGTACCGAACCTTCGGGTACATGACGCCGCTGGGCACCGACAAGGCCGGCTACAGCACCCTGCTGACCGAGCGTCTGAAAAACGCCACGCGCGGCCAGATGGAAATGCGCGGCTACACCTATAGCGCCGCCAACCCCGACCTGCTGCTCAACTTCAGCGCCAAGCTGCAGCAGAAGGTGCAGGTCACTCCGGCCCCGCCGCCCATGGGTCCGTACTACGGTTATCGCACCGGCTTCTACGGCGGTTGGCCCGGCTACGGCTGGGGCGATGACGTCTACCAATATACTGAGGGCACCTTGAACATCGACCTCGTCGACGCGCGTCGCAGGCAGCTGGTGTGGGAAGGCGTGGCGGTGGGCGAGGTCCAGCCCGATGCCAGCGCGTCGCCCGAGAACACGGACAAGGTGGTTGCGCAGATTTTCTCCAAGTATCCGTTCCGCGCGGGCGTGGCTGCGCCGCAGTTGCCGGACAAAAGCAAGTAGGGCGGTCCGCCGGCCCTGCCTAGAGGAAGCCGTATGAGTACTCGCCGCAAGGCTCCGAAGCAAGACACCGGCGATACACCGCCCTATGAAGTCGTGGCCCTGGTGCTGCAAGGCGGCGGGGCGCTGGGGGCCTACCAGGCCGGGGTGTACCAGGGGCTGCACGAAGCGGGTATACGGCCCAACTGGATTTCCGGCATTTCCATCGGGTCGATCAACGCGGCGATCATCGCGGGCTCTCCCGAGGACGAGCGTGTGGAGCGTCTGCGCGGTTTCTGGGAAACCATCTGTCGGCCGGCTGGCTTCGCCTCGGTTCCCTGGGGCGAGACGCTCGGTCCCATGTTCGAAGGCTTGCCGTTCGGCTTCGGTTCGCCCGTCATGAACGGGCATGTGTCCGCCTTCCAGGCCTTGTTCTCGGGCCAGCCGGGCTTCTTCAAGCCGCGTTTTCCGCCGCCTTACCTGGTGCACGGCAGGGGCGCGGCGTCCACCAGTTTCTATGACACCACGCCGCTGGCCGCGACCTTGCGGGAGTTCGTGGATTTCGACCTGCTTAACAGCGGGTCCGTGCGCGCCAGTTTCGGCGTGGTCAACGTGCGGACCGGCAACTTCGCCTATTTCGACAGCCTGAAGGACACGCTGCGGCCCGAGCACATCATGGCCTCGGGCGCCTTGCCGCCGGGCTTCCCTTCTGTCGAGATCGACGGTGAACACTATTGGGACGGCGGCGTCGTGTCCAACACGCCGTTGGCCCAGGTGCTGACGACGGACAGCATGCGGGACACGCTGGCGTTCCAGGTCGACCTGTGGCCCGCGCGCGGCGGCCTGCCGACCAACCTGGAGGAAGTGGCCGAACGCCAGAAGGACATCCAGTACTCCAGCCGCACCCGCCTGGTCACGGACCAGTTGAGGCGCGTGCTCAAGCTGCGCCATGGCTTGCAGCGTCTGCTGGCGAAGCTGCCGGCCGCCGAGCGCAACGCGGCGGAGTTCGCCGACATCCGCAAGCTGTCCCATACGCCGGCCACCAACATCATCAACCTCATCTACGAGTCCAAGCACCGGGAGCGTTACTCCAAGGACTACGAGTTCGGCACCGAGGCCATGCGCGAGCACTGGGAGTCGGGCCTGGCGGACATCCGCGCCACGCTCGCCAAGCCTGGCATCCTGGCCCGTCCGACCGAGGACAGTTGTTTCGTCACTCACGATATCCATCGCAACGGCACGCGCACCTGAACTGCCGGGCAGGGGGGCGTGGCATCTGGACGGATTTCGGGCAGATTTCTCAGCGGATTGGTCTGATAGATGTCTTGCAGCCACAACGCCCGCGGGTTCCAGCGGTAGTCTTTCGGGGCAAATTGCAACCTTGTTCCGGGAACCGGCCGCCACCCCGTGCGGCGCGGGCCGTCCTGGTGGAGATCCGTCGTGAATGCCCCCGCTCGCCTTGCACAGGTCGCGCCCGCCCGCGCGGCCGATACTCCCTACGCCACGGATGGTTGGTGGTCGCTGGCCTACCAGGGCTGGACACTGCTTACGCCCCATGGCGCCCGCATCGGCCTGACGGCCCTGGAACGCACCTGCCTGCTTTGCCTGGCGGGCAATCCCGCCAGGGAGTTGCGGCGCGATGCGTTCATGGCCCTGCGTAAACGCACCACCATGCGCACGCTGAATGTGGCGATCTGCCGCTTGCGCGGCAAGGTCCTGCTGGCCGGCGCCCGGCTGCCGCTGCATACGGTGCACGGCATGGGCTATGTGTTC
This sequence comes from Achromobacter sp. Marseille-Q4954, assembly GCF_943737025.1. Taxonomy (NCBI): domain Bacteria; kingdom Pseudomonadati; phylum Pseudomonadota; class Betaproteobacteria; order Burkholderiales; family Alcaligenaceae; genus Achromobacter; species Achromobacter sp. Marseille-Q4954. The sequence continues at coordinate 555,130 of NZ_CALSFQ010000004.1, read as the reverse complement.
CTGGGCAAGCTGCGAGAGCTTTCCGAGAGCTGATCTGTTGTATGGAATCCCCGTGGGTGTGGCATTTGAAGCACTAAAAATCAGTGATTTCCCCAACAACTGAGTTACATTATTGGGCTGATTACGCGCCGTGATGACGCATGCTTTTTGTTGTGACCGCGGGGTAAGTCGCGGTTAAATGCTGCGATTACGGTTTATTACGCTACGCGGGGGTTTCAATGCGGTTTTCGCCTAAACGTGTTTCCGGCCTGGCTTTTTCCGGTGGGCTCCTCGCACTGATATTGGCTGGGTGCGGCGAAAAGCCGCAAATGAATCCTGGCATGCCCCAGGTCAGCGTCATCACGATCCAGCCGCAGCGCGCGCCCATCGTGTCTGAGCTGCCTGGCCGCGTCGATGCCGTCCGGGATGCGCAGATCCGTGCCCGGGTGACCGGCATCGTCCAGAAGATCGCCTTCGAACAAGGCGGGGACGTCAAGGAAAACCAGCTGCTCTTCAAGATCGATCCGGCGCCCTACAAGGCGGCCTACGATCAGGCGACGGCGCAGCTCAAGCAGGCGCAGGCCAACCTGTTCAGCGCCAAGCTGCTGGCCGACCGCTACGCGCCGCTGGTCAAGGCCAACGCCGTCAGCAAGCAGGAATACGACAACGCCGTGGCTTCGTACCGCCAGGCCGACGCCGCTGTCGCCGCCGCCAAGGCGGCGCAGGACAACGCCGCGATCAACCTCGGCTACACCGACGTGACCTCGCCGATCACCGGCCGCATCGGCAAGCCGCTGGTCACCGAAGGCGCGCTGGTCGAGACCACCTCGGCCACGCAGATGGCCACGGTGCAGCAGCTGGATCCGATCTACGTCGACTTCACCCAGTCCACCGCGCAGCTCGCGTCCCTGCGCCGCGCCTTTGCCAGCGGCCAGCTGCAGCAGGTCGGCAAGGATACGGCGCGCGCCACCATCGTGCTGGAAGACGGCTCTGAATACAGCCAGCCGGGCAAGCTGCTGTTCACCGGCATCACCGTGGATCCGACCACGGGCCAGGTGAACCTGCGCGCCGAAGTCCCCAACCCCGACGGCATCCTGTTGCCCGGCATGTACGTGCGCGTGCGCCTGGAGCAGGGCGTGGATGACAAGGCCCTGATGGTGCCGCAGCAGGCGCTGCAGCGTACCGCGGACGGCCTGCAGAGCCTGTTGCTGGTCAAGGACAACAAGATCGAGCAGATCCCGGTCACCACCGGCGGCGCCCTCAACAGCAACTGGATCGTCACCAGCGGCCTGAAGGCTGGCGACGTGGTCGTGGTGGAAGGATTCCAGAAGGTTCGCCCGGGCGCTCCGGTGCAGGCCAGCGAATGGAAGAACGGCACGCCCGCCCCGGGCGGCCAGGCTCCCGCGCAACCGGGCGCCAAGCCCGCGGAATCCGCCCCGCAGCCTGGCGCAAAACCGGCCGAGCCTGCGCAGCAGGACAAGGCCGCAGGCCAGAAATCTTAAGCGGCACGCGGCGCAGGCGCCGCGTTCCTCTTTGGTGAGCATCGCTTTCAGAGTCAGCCCACATGCCGCAATTTTTTATTGATAGACCGATTTTCGCTTGGGTAGTCGCCCTGTTCATCCTGCTGGCCGGGGTGCTGGCGATCCCGAACATGCCGATTTCGCAGTACCCGGACGTGGCGCCGCCCGCGATCACGATCACGGCTACCTATCCCGGCGCTTCGGCCAACGAAGTGGCCGAGCAGGTCACCAGTATCATCGAAGACCAGCTCAACGGCGCCAAGGGCCTGATCTACTACGAGTCGGTCAGCGATTCCTACGGCACTTCGACCATCACCGCGTCCTTCGCTCCGGGCACGAATCCGGACCTTGCGCAGGTGGACGTGCAGAACCGCGTGTCCAACGTGGTCGCGCAGCTGCCCACCGCCGTGCAGCAGCAGGGCCTGCAGTATGAGCAGACCAGTACCGGCTTCCTGATGGTGGCGGCGGTGTCCTCCACCGACGGTTCCCTGGACCAGACGGCGCTGGCCGACTACATCACCCGCAACATCAAGAACCCGGTTTCCCGCGTGCCCGGCGTGGGCCAGTTCCAGCTGTTCGCGGCGCCGCGCGCCATGCGCGTGTGGGTCGATCCCGCCAAGCTGGTCGGCTTCAACCTGAGCATGTCGCAGGTCAACCAGGCCATCGCCCAGCAGAACGTGGTGATTTCCGGCGGCAGCATCGGCGCGCCGCCCAACCCGGATTCGCAGCGCATCACCGCCACGGTCACGGCCAACGGCCAGCTGAGTACGGTGGAGGGCTTCGGCAAGATCGTCCTGCGCGCCAATACCGACGGCTCCCAGGTGCTGCTGCGCGACGTCGCCCGCATCGAAGTCGGCGCGGACAACTACCAGTTCGGCGCCCGCCTGAACGGCAAGCCGACGGCCGCATTCGCCATCGTGCTGTCGCCCAACGCCAACGCGCTGGCCACCGCCCAGGGCGTGCGCCAGCAGATGCAGGAACTGTCCAAGTACTTCCCGGGCAACATCACCTATTCCATTCCGTACGACACCGCGCCCTACGTGAAGGTGTCCATCGAGCAGGTGGTCCACACCCTGGCGGAAGCCATGGTGCTGGTGTTCCTGGTGATGTACCTGTTCCTGCAGAACGTCCGCTATACCCTGATACCGGCCCTGGTGGTGCCGGTGGCCATGCTGGGGGCGTTCGCGGTGATGCTGGCGCTGGGCTTCTCCATCAACGTGCTGACCATGTTCGCCATGGTGCTGGCCATCGGGATTCTGGTGGACGATGCCATCGTGGTGGTGGAGAACGTCGAGCGGATCATGTCCACAGAGGGATTGCCACCGAAAGAAGCCACCAAGAAAGCCATGCCGCAGATCAGCGGCGCCATCATCGGCATTACGCTGGTGCTGGTGACGGTGTTCCTGCCGCTGGCCTTCATGAGCGGTTCGGTGGGCGTGATCTATCGCCAGTTCTCGATCGCGATGGCCGTGTCGATCTTCTTCTCGGCGCTGCTGGCCCTGACCTTCACGCCGGCGCTGTGCGCCACCATCCTCAAACCGGTGCCCAAGGGCCACCACGAGGACAAGAAGGGCTTCTTCGGCTGGTTCAACCGCAAGTTCGACGCCACCACCCACAACTACCAGAACTGGGTGTCGCGCATCCTGCACAAGGGCGGCCGCATGATGCTGGCGTTCCTGCTGCTGGTCGTGCTGCTGGGCTGGCTGTACCTGCGCCTGCCTTCGTCCTTCCTGCCCGAGGAAGACCAGGGCTACGTGGTCAGCAACATCGAGCTGCCCACCGGCGCCACGGCCAACCGCACGGTCGAGGTCATCGAGCAGGTCGAGAAGTACTTCTCGGACGTGCCCGCGGTCGAGAACATCATCGCGGTGCAGGGCTACAGCTTCAACGGCAACGGCCTGAACGCCGCTATCGCCTTCGTCACGCTGAAAGACTTCAGCGAGCGCAAGTCGCGCCAGGACTCGGCGGGCGCCATTGCCTTCCATGCCTTCGAAAAGCAGTTGATGGGCATCCATGACGCGCAGGTGTTCACCTTGGTGCCGCCCGCCATTTCGTCCCTGGGCAACGCCACCGGCTTCGACTTCCGCCTGCAGGATCGCGGCGCGGCGGGTTCGGCCGCCCTGGCCTCGGCCACCGGCGAACTCATGGGCCTGGTCATGAAGAGCCCCGTGCTGTCGCAGGTGCGCATCACCGGCCTCGGACCGGGCGCGCAGCTCAGCCTGACCATCGACCGCGACAAGGCGGCCGCGCTGGGCGTGGACTTCAACGAGGCCGCCTCGCTGATTTCCACCGCGGTCGGCTCCGCCTACCTGAGCAAGTTCCCCAACCTGGGCCGGATGCAGAACATCTGGGTGCAGGCCGACGCGCCGTACCGCATGCAGCTCAATGACGTGCTGCAGCTGAATGCGCGCAACAGCCAGGGTGGCATGGTGCCGCTGTCCACCTTCGTCAGGGCCGAATGGAAGCAGGGCCCGGTGCAGGTGGTGCGCTACAACAGTTACGAGTCCATGCGCATCAGCGGCAACGCCGCCCCTGGCTACACCACGGGCGAGGCGATGGCCGAGATGGAACGCCTGGTGGGCCAGTTGCCACAGGGCTTCGGCTACGAGTGGAACGGCCTTTCGTATCAGGAACGCCAGGCTGGCAACCAGGCTCCGATCCTGATGGGCCTGTCGCTGCTGGTGGTGTTCCTGGTGCTGGCCGCCCTGTATGAAAGCTGGGCCATCCCGATTTCGGTGATGCTGGTGGTGCCGCTGGGCATGCTGGGCGCGGTGGCGCTGATCAGCGCGCTGGGCATGTCCAACGACGTGTACTTCCAGGTGGGCATGGTGACCGTGATCGGCTTGGCGGCCAAGAACGCCATTCTTATCGTGGAATTCGCCAAGGACCAGTACGCCCGCGGCATGGGGCTGTACGAGTCCGCGGTGGAAGCTGCGAGGTTGCGGTTCCGTCCCATCCTGATGACCTCGCTGGCCTTCATCCTGGGCGTGGTGCCCCTGGCCATGGCGACCGGCGCTGGCGCCGCCAGCCAGCGCGCCGTGGGTCTGGGCGTGCTGGGCGGCATGTTGGCCGCCACGCCGTTCGCGGTGATTTTCGTGCCGACGTTCTTCGTGGTGGTGCTGGGCCTGTTCAAGACCCGTCCGCGCCTGCTGGGCGCCGAACTGCGCGCCTTCGAAGAAGAGCAGGCGGCCAAGAAGGCTGCCGCCGGGCAGGCTGCGCCGGACGCGCCCGCGCAACATCCCGCACAACCCAACGGTGGCCAGGAGGGCAAGGAATGAAAGCCCTGAAGTTCAAACAGACCGCCTTGTCCGCTTTCGTGGCGGTGGCGTTGGCCGGCTGCTCGCTGGCGCCTGATTACAAGCGCCCCGATGCGCCGGTTTCCGGCACGTGGCCCGACCAGCCCAAGGTGCAATACGGCGGCTACGCCAAGCCCACCTCGCTGGGCACCCAGCCGTCCACCGCTGTCATGCCGCAGGACGGCACGCCCGCGGCCAATCTGGGCTGGCGCGAGTTCTTCCGTGATCCGCGCCTGCAAAGCCTGATCGAGCTGGCGCTGGTCAACAACCGCGACCTGCGCGTGGCGGTGCAGCGGGTGGAAGAGGCCCGCGCCCAGTACGGCGTCCAGCGCGGCGCGCAATGGCCCAGCATCGGCGCCGGCATCCAGGGCCAGCGCCAGCATTTGCCGCAGAACATGCGGGCGCAAGGTGCTGGCTCCATCAGCAGTTCCTACCAGGCGGGCATCGGCCTGACCACCTTCGAGATCGACCTGTTCGGCCGCCTGCGCAATCTGTCCGAAGCGGCGTACCAGCAGTACCTGTCGACGGAGCAGGCGCAGAAGAGCGTGCACATCACGCTGGTGGGTTCGGTTGCGCAGTCGTATTTCAACCTGCGCGCGGCCGAGGTCCAGCTGGACCTGACCAAGCGCACCCTGGCCTCGCGCCAGGAATCCTACGACCTGGTCAAGCGCCGTTTCGACGGCGGCGTGGCTTCGGAGCTGGATCTGAACCAGGCCAAGACGCTGCTGGATACGGCCTCGTCCGACCTGGCGCAACTGGCCCGCGCCCAGGCCCAGGCCATGAACGCCCTGGTGCTGCTGGTCGGCGCGCCCTTGCCGCCGGACCTACCGGCGCCGGCCGTGTTCGGCCGCGACCAGCTGCTGGCGACGGTGCCCGCAGGCCTGCCGTCCGATCTGCTGGAGCGCCGTCCGGACATCATGGCCGCGGAGAACCAGCTGCTGTCCGCCAACGCCAATATCGGCGCGGCGCGCGCGGCGTTCTTCCCGACCATCTCGCTGACCGGCCTGCTGGGCGTGGCCAGCCCCTCGTTGGGCGACCTGTTCAAGGGCGGCCAGGGCTATTGGAGCTTCTCGCCGTCGATCACCACGCCGCTGTTCGCCGGCGGCAGTATCCGCGAAGGGCTGAACCTGGCCAAGGCGCGCGACAATATCGCCGTGGCGCAATACGAACAGTCCATCCAGCAGGCGTTCCGCGAAGTGTCGGACGCGCTGGCGGGCGAAGCCACCTACGGGGCGCAACTGGATGCCCAGCGCGCCTTGCAGGATGCGTCCGGCCGCACGCTGGAACTGTCGAATCTGCGCTATACCAATGGTATCGACAGCTACCTGCAGGTGCAGACCGCGCAGGTGGACTTTTTCAATGCCCAGCTCGCGCTGGTCCAGACTGGACTGGCTGCGCTGATCAACCGCGTGGAGCTCTACAAGGCCCTGGGCGGCGGCTGGGAAGAAACAACGAAAGTGCAATGATAGAACTTGGTGTAAACATCGATCACGTTGCCACGCTGCGGCAACAACGCCACACGACCTATCCGGACCCGGTGCTCGCCGCGTTGCGCGCGGAGGACGCCGGCGCCGACCTGATCACGCTGCATCTGCGCGAAGACCGGCGCCATATCCAGGACAAGGACGTCTATGCCATGCGTCCGCAACTGCGCACGCGCATGAACCTGGAATGCGCGGTGACGGCGGAAATGCTGGAGATCGCCTGCGCGGTCAAGCCGAATGACGTCTGCCTGGTGCCTGAAAAGCGCACCGAACTCACGACCGAAGGCGGCCTGGAAGTCGCTGGCGCCATGGGCCCCGTATCGGATGCGGTGGGCCTGCTGGCCGAGGCTGGCATCCGCGTGTCGCTTTTCATCGATCCGGATCCGGTGCAGATCGCGGCTGCGGCCAAGGCCGGCGCGCCGGTGATCGAATTGCATACCGGCGCCTACGCCGAAGCTGAAGGCGAGGCCGCCGAGGCCGAACTGCAGCGCCTGCGCCTGGCCGTGACCGAAGGGCTGCGCCACGGCTTGCGCGTGAACGCAGGCCATGGCCTGCACTACGGCAACGTCAAGCCGGTGGCCGCGCTGGAAGGCATTTCCGAACTCAACATCGGCCACGCCATCGTGGCGCAGGCGGTGTTCGACGGCTGGGAAAAGGCGGTGCGCGACATGAAGGCGCTGATGGTGCAGGCCCGCCTGCAAGCGCTGCGCGGGCTGTGACCGCGGACCCGATGCGTCCTGCCTGCCGCCGGACGCGCGCTCACAATCATGTCTGACGCTTCCCGCCCCGCCGCGCCCGCGGGCGCCATTGCCGGCATCGGCATGGACCTGCTGCGCATCGACCGCATCGAGCGCGCGCTGGCGCGCCACGGCGACCGTTTCGCGGAAAAGATCCTGGGCGTCGAAGAATTGCAGAAGTTCCACGCGCGCCGCGCCCGCGACCCGGTGCGCGGCCTGCGTTTCCTGGCCACGCGGTTTGCGGCCAAGGAGGCGTTTTCCAAGGCCATCGGCCTGGGCATGCGCATGCCCATGACGTGGCGGCGCGTGCAGACGCTGAATGCGCCCGGCGGGCGTCCCGTGCTGGTGATCGCGCCCGAACTGCTGTCATGGTATGAGCAGCGTTTCGGCGCGGCCCACGTTTCCATTACCGACGAATCCGACATGGCCGCCGCTTACGTGGTGGTCGAACGCAAGCCCTGACCCGCGGACCCGTGTCCGCCGCCGGCTTGCCAGACTTAGACAGAAGGACAGCCTGACATGGCCAAGAAGAAATCCAGGGCGGTCCTGCCGCCCGGCCCCGTGATGGTCGATGTGGCGGGATACTCGCTGACGAAAGCGGAGAAGAAGCGTCTGCGCCACCCGCTGGTGGGCGGCGTGATTCTGTTTGCGCGCAACTTCGAAAGCCGCAAGCAACTGACCGAACTGACGCGCCAGATCCACAAGGCCCGCAAGGAACCCCTGCTGATCCTGGTGGACCATGAGGGCGGCCGCGTGCAGCGTTTCCGCGAAGACGGCTTCACGGCGCTGCCCGCCATGCGCGACCTGGGCGTGCTGTGGGACCGCGATCCGCTGCAGGCCATGCGCCTCGCGACCGAAGCCGGCTACGTGCTGGCCGCCGAGTTGCGCGCCTGCGGCGTGGACATGAGCTTCACCCCGGTGCTGGACCTGGACTATGGCGTCAGCAAGGTGATCGGCACCCGCGCCTTCCACCAGGACCCGCGCGTGGTCACGATGCTGTCGCGCGCGCTGATCCAGGGCCTGCAGCTGGCGGGCATGTCGGCTTGCGGCAAGCATTTTCCCGGCCATGGTTTCGTGGAAGCGGATTCGCACCACGAGATCCCGGTGGACCCGCGTCCCTTGGACAAGATCCTGAAGGACGACGCCGCGCCGTACGCGTGGCTGGGCGACGCGGTGCTGCCGTCGGTGATGCCCGCGCACGTGATCTATCCCAAGGTCGACAAGCACCCGGCCGGCTTCTCCAAGCGCTGGGTGCAGGATATCCTGCGCACCCGCCTGGGCTACGATGGAGTGGTGTTCTCGGACGACCTGACCATGGAAGGCGCCTCGGTCGCGGGCGACATCCTGGACCGTGCCAACGCGGCTCTGGGCGCCGGCTGCGACATGGTGCTGGTGTGCAACCGGCCGGACCTGGCGGACGAATTGCTCGAACGCCTGAAGTTCGAGCACGCGCCCGAGTCCGTCGAGCGCATCCGCCGCCTGATGCCGCGCTTTGACGCGCCGGACTGGGATACCTTGCAGGCCGAAAGCCGTTATCAGAATGCCCGACGACTTCAATCTCAAATCGTTCCTGGCTGACCTGCCGCATCTGCCGGGCGTTTACCGGCATCTGGATGCGGCCGGCGAGGTCATGTATGTCGGCAAGGCGCGCGATCTGAAAAAGCGCGTCTCGTCGTATTTCCAGAAGAACCTGGCCAGTCCCCGCATCGCCCAGATGGTGGCGAAGGTGGCGCGGCTGGAGGTGACGGTGACGCGCTCCGAAGCGGAAGCGCTGATCCTCGAAAACAACCTCATCAAGACGCTGAAGCCGCGCTACAACATCCTGTTCCGCGACGACAAGTCTTATCCCTACCTGCTGATCACCGGCCATGACTGGCCGCGCATCGCCTATTACCGCGGCGCCACCAACAAGCGCGGGCAGTACTTCGGGCCGTTCCCCAACGCCTGGGCCGTGCGCGAGACCATCCAGATCCTGCAGAAGGTATTCCGCCTGCGGACCTGTGAGGACTCGGTTTTCGCCAACCGTTCGCGGCCCTGTTTGCTGCATCAGATCGGGCGCTGTTCGGCGCCCTGCGTCGGCGCGATCGAGGCCGCCGACTACGAGCGCGACGTACAGCGCGCCGTGCGCTTCCTCAACGGGGAAGCCAAGGACGTGATGGGTGAAATCGAAAGCCGGATGCAGCAGGCAGCCGGCGAACTGCGCTTCGAGGAAGCGGCGGCGCTGCGCGATCAGATGGGGTCGCTGGCGCGCGTGCTGCACCAGCAGACCATGGAGAACGTCAGCGGCGAGGACACCGACATCATTGCGGTGGCGATCGCGGGCGGCAAGGTCTGCGTCAATCTGGCCATGGTGCGGGGCGGCCGCCATCTGGGCGACAAGCCGTTCTTTCCCACGCACGCCGAAGGCGAAGCCGCGCCGCAGGTGCTGGAGGCTTTCGTCGCCCAGCACTACACCGACAATGCCATGCCGCCGGTGCTGGTCTGTTCGCACGCCTTGCCGGATCCCGACCTGATCGGCCTGCTGGTCGAGCAGGCTGGCGGCCGGCCTTCGCGCGTGTTGACACGCCCGCAAGGCGCGCGCCGCGCCTGGCTGGAGCAGGCGGGCAAAAACGCCGAGATGGCCCTGGCTCGCGCCTTGACCGAATCCGGCGCCCGCGCCGCCCGCACCTTGGCGCTGGCCGAAGCGCTGGACCTGGACACGGACGAAGCGGCGCTCGACGCGTTGCGCATCGAATGCTTCGACATCAGCCACACGGCCGGCGAAGCAACCCAGGCGTCCTGCGTGGTGTTCGAACACCACGACATGCAGCCGTCGCTTTACCGCCGCTACAACATCGCCGGCATCACGCCGGGCGACGATTACGCCGCGATGCGCCAGGTGCTGAGCCGCCGCTTCGCCAAGGTGGCGGACGGCGAGGCGCCCATGCCAGGCCTGGTGCTGATCGACGGCGGCAAGGGCCAGGTGGAAGTCGCCCGCCAGGTGTTCGTGGAACTGGGCCTGGATATCCAGACATTGGTAGGCGTAGCCAAGGGAGAAGGGCGCAAGGTCGGCCTGGAAACCCTGGTGTTTGCCGATGCCCGCCCGCCGGTGGCGCTGGGCGGCGAATCCGCCGCGCTGATGCTGATCGCGCAGGTGCGCGACGAAGCCCACCGCTTCGCCATCACCGGCATGCGCGCCCGCCGCGCCAAGGCCCGCAACGTCTCTCGCCTGGAAGAAATAGAAGGCATTGGCGCCCGCCGCCGCCAGCGCCTGCTGGCCCGCTTCGGCGGCTTCTCCGGCGTGGCCTCGGCAAGCATCGAAGACCTGGCCTCGGTCGACGGCATCTCCCAAGACCTGGCGATCCGCATCTATGAAGCGCTGCGGTAATGCCGCCGCACATCACCGCCAGCTGTAAAAATGCCGGTGTGCAAAAACGCCGGCTGCAAAAAGGCCCCCAGTCCCAACCACCTGTTTCCTCAAAGCGTCGGACGCAGACGCCGCAACCGGCGTAGCGCCAGCCGGGCCGCGCGGATTCGGCTCCGCCGGTCCGCAGCGGCGCCCCCCTGGGGGGGAAGCGCCTCCGGCGCTTCGGGGGGGGGCTCTTGATGTAGCATACGGACACTATGCCAATTAATGTACCCATTATCCTGACATGGCTGCGCATCGCCATGATTCCGCTGGTGGTCGGGCTGTTCTACCTGCCCGAAAGCTGGATGTCGGTCCCTGTACGCGACACTTTCGCCGCCTGGGCTTTCATTATTGCGGCGTTGACCGACTGGTTCGACGGCTGGCTGGCCCGCCGCTGGAACCAGACCTCGGCGTTCGGAGCCTTCCTGGATCCTGTCGCCGACAAGCTGATGGTCTGCGCGGCCCTGATCGTCCTGCTGGACCTCAGCCGCGTCGACGCCTTTATTTCCCTGATCATCATCGGCCGTGAAATCACGATTTCCGCGCTGCGCGAATGGATGGCCAAGATCGGCGCCAGCGCCAGCGTGGCGGTGCACCGGCTGGGCAAGTTCAAGACCGCCGCGCAGATGGTGGCGATTCCGTGCCTGCTGTACAACCAGCCGATCTACGGCATCAGCGCCCGCCTGCTGGGCGATGTGCTGATCATCGTGGCGGCGGTGCTGACGGTGTGGTCGATGCTGTATTACCTGCAGCGCGCCTGGCCCGCCATCCGCGAAAAGGCCATGTAGTCCAGAGTCCGTATTTATTGTTTGACAGAACGGCGGCCCGGCTCGCGCAAGGCGGCCGCCGTTGAATACCAAGAGCGATCCACCGGCGTGTCCGGCACGGCGCCTCAGAGTCCAACGCCCGGAGCATCCGGACGTTGCCGGAGACAACCCGCGCACCGCCCCATCCGGCGCCGCGCTACCTGCCGCTGACCGCGGCCGCCCGCAATGAACACCGCTGCGAATACCCTGGCCCTGGACGCCGCCGCCCGCCGGCGCGACTGGAAGATCATCCTGCTGATCGGGGTGGCCCACGCTTCCTCGCACTTTTTCCAGCTGGTCCTGCCCTCGCTTTATGTCTCGCTGGGCAATGAGTTCGGCCTGGACTTCGCCCGCCTGGGGCTGCTGGTGTCAACGTTCTACGTGGTGTCCGGCATCGGCCAGGCCTCGTCGGGCTTCGTCGTGGACCGCATCGGCGCGCGGCCGGTGCTGTGGTTCGGGCTGACGTGCTTCGTGCTGTCGGGCGTGCTGATCGGGTCGGCCAACGGCTATGCCATGCTGATCGCGGCGGCGGTCGTGGGCGGCATCGGCAACTCCGTGTTCCATCCCGCCGACTATTCCATCATCAACCATCGCATTTCCGCGCCGCGCCTGGGACACGCTTTCTCCACGCACGGGCTGACGGGCAATCTGGGCTGGGCGCTGACGCCGGTGTTCATGACCAGCATCACCTTGCTGGCGGACTGGCGCGTGGCGGCCTATAGCGCGGCCGGCCTGGTGGCGCTGGTCCTGCTGCTGACGGTGCTGGGCCGCGACCTGATCGGCGGGCCTTCGCCTCTGGAGCACCATGCGGACGCGGAAGCCGGCAAGGTTGCCGCCAAGCCCGCGGCGAAACCACAGGAAAGCGTGCTGACCACGCTGGCCACGCTTTTGTCCAAGCCTGCGCTGTGGGGCGCGTTCCTGTTCTTTGCGTGCACCTCCATCGCGCTGTCCTCGGTGCAGAACTACACCATTCCCTTGCTGGGCCAACTGTACGACCTGTCGAAGGTCGCGGCCAGCTCGGCGCTGTCCGGCTATATGGTGGCTTCGGCCGTGGGCATGGCCGCGGGTGGCTTTCTGGTGTCGGCCAATCCGCGCACCGAACGCACCGTGATGGTGGCCCTGATCCTGGCGGGCCTGACGCTGGTGGTGCTGGCGCTGGGCCTGGTGCCCGCGGTCCTGGCCGCGCCTGTGGTGGCGCTGGCGGGCTTCTGCTCGGGCGTTGCGGCGCCGTCACGCGACATGCTGATCCGCCGCGTCACGCCCAAGGGATCGACCGGATCCGTCTACGGGCTGGTGTATTCCGGCATGGACGTGGGTTCGGCGCTGGGCCCGCTGGCATTTGGCCTGCTGCTGGACGCCGGATTGCGCCAGGGCCCCTGGGTGGGCGCGGGCGTGGCATTCGCTGCCGCCGCCTTCCTGGCGCAATGGATCGCGGTGCAGGCCCGGCGCGCGGAACCCGCGGCCGCGGCGTCGGCGGCTGCGCGCTCCTGATTCTGGCGGGCCTCTGCACGGGGGCCGGCTGTTTGACCCGCCGCAAGGTTCGACCCGCTTCCCTCTGATGTAATAACCCTTATAGGAAAAAGGTTATTCACAGGAGAAGCGAAATGAGAAGGGCAAGCGCGTTGCTGGCGGCGGGAGTCGCCTTGGGCGGTTGGATCGGTCTGGCCCACGCGGCCTCGCAAGAGCCGATACAGCCGGTGGAGCCGGCGGTCATCAAGGAGCCGGCCAAGGTCGAGCTGGGCAAGAAGCTCTTCTTTGACCCGCGCCTGTCCCGCTCCGGCGCGATTTCCTGTAATTCCTGCCACAACCTGGGCATGGGCGGCGCGGACAATCTCAAGGCCTCGATTGGCCACAAGTGGCAGCAGGGCTCGATCAATTCGCCGACAGTGCTCAACTCCAGCCTGAACATCGCCCAGTTCTGGGACGGCCGCGCCAAGGACTTGCGCGAGCAGGCGGGCGGCCCCATCGCCAATCCCATGGAGATGGCCTCCACCCACGAACTGGCGGTGCAGGTGCTGAACTCCATCCCCGGCTATCGGGCGGAATTCAAGCAGGTCTTCGGCAAGGACGACATCACCATCGACGAGGTCACCGGCGCCCTGGCCGCGTTCGAGGAAACGCTGGTGACGCCCAATTCGCGCTTCGACCAGTGGCTGCGCGGCGACCAGAAGGCGCTGACGGTGCGCGAGCTGGCCGGCTATGAACTCTTCAAGAACAGCGGCTGCGTGGCCTGCCACAACGGCGTGGCGGTGGGCGGCAATTCGTTCCAGAAGATGGGTCTGGTCACGCCCTACGTCACCGAGAACAAGGCCGAGGGCCGCGCGGCGGTGACGGGCAAGGACGCCGACCGCTTCAACTTCAAGGTGCCGACGCTGCGCAACGTGGCGCTGACCTATCCGTACTTCCATGACGGCGAGGCGGCCACCTTGACGCAGGCGGTGGACGTGATGGGCCGGTTGCAGCTGGGCCGGACTTTCACGCCGGACGAGAACGCGCAGATCGTGGCGTTCCTGAAAACCCTGACGGGCGATCAGCCGGCGATCCAATACCCGGTGCTGCCGCCGTCGGCCGACGACACGCCGCGGCCCGAGCCCTTTGTGAAGTAACGCGGTTTCCGGCGCCTACTGGCGGACGGTGCGCACGTCCGCCGGCGGCCCGGCTTCGAAGTTGCTGCGCCAGGGGTTGATGTCCAGCCCGCCGCGGCGCGTATAGCGCGCGTAGACCGTCAGCTGCTCCGGCTGGCAGGCCTGCATGATGTCGCTGAAGATGCGCTCCACGCAATGCTCGTGGAATTCCGCATGTTGGCGGAACGAGACGACGTAGCGCAGCAGCGATTCGCGGTCTATCGGCGCGCCCCGGTAGCGGATCTGCACGCTGGCCCAGTCGGGCTGGCCGGTGACGGGGCAGTTCGATTTCAGGAGGCGCGAGGCCAGCGTTTCCTCGACCACGTCGCCCGGGCGGGTGCGCAGCACTTCGGGCGCGGGCTCGTAGGTGTCGATCTCGATGTCCAGCTTGTCTATATAGATGCCGTCCATCTCGCCCATCCGCAATTCGGAGAAGCGCTGCGGCAGGAAGAAATCCAGCCCCACCGGCGCGCCGGCGGCGGCGCTCAGGTCGCGTTCCAGGCGGCCGCGCAGGGCGGCCGAATTGACCAGGCGGGTCTGGTTGAACGAGTTCAGGTACAGCTTGAAGGATTTGGACTCGATGATGTTGGGGCTGTCGGCCGGCACCGAGAAGGTGGCCATGGCTACGCGCGGCTTGCCCTTGGCGTCCAGCCAGGACAGCTCATAGGCATTCCACAGGTCCACCCCGGTGAAGGGCAGCTTGCCGGCTTCCAGGTTCAGCGCCGCGCGATTGTGCGAGCGCGCGATGGGGAAGAGCAGCGAGGGGTCGTATTGCGAGGCGTAGGCCACGCTCTGGCCCAGCGGGCCGTGGGACAGCGTCATAGCGGAGTCATCGGAAACTTGAAGAATGAGCGCATTGTAGGCGGTAGGAAAAAAGCCCGATTTTCCACACTGTGAAATGTAACCTTCGTCATGTGAAAGCCGCTGCTGCGCAGCAGCGGGAACCCATTTCACAGATGATAATTGCGTTCCGTAATACGAAATCAAGTTTGTAATTCATTGATTTATAAGAATAATATTTTTCGTCTTGTATAAGACATCAGTCCACATTGCTCCGCAGCAGAGGCATAGACTTTGTCCAACGATTCACGCAACGCAGGACGCGAATCTTTTGAAGTCTTCCCATCACTGACCAGGAGCATCAACATGAGCAACCGCGAAACCGAAATCCGCAATCTGCAGAAGGACTGGGCCGAAAATGCCCGCTGGCAAGGCATCAAGCGCGACTACAGCGCCGAGGACGTCATCCGCCTGCGCGGCTCGATCGGCGTGGAACACACGCTGGCGCGCCGCGGCGCCACCCGCCTGTGGGAACTGCTGCATAGCGAGCCTTTCGTGAATTCGCTGGGCGCCCTGACCGGCAACCAGGCCATGCAGCAGGTCAAGGCCGGCCTGAAGGCGATCTACCTGTCGGGCTGGCAGGTTGCCGGCGACGCCAACCTGGCCGGCGAGATGTACCCCGACCAGTCGCTGTACCCCGCCAATTCGGTGCCGCAAGTGGTCCGCCGCATCAACAATTCGCTGACCCGCTGCGACCAGATCCAGTGGATGGAAGGCAAGAACCCGGGCGACGAAGGCTACATCGATTTCTTCGCCCCGATCGTCGCGGACGCCGAAGCCGGTTTCGGCGGCGTGCTGAACGCATTCGAACTGATGAAGGCCATGATCGAGGCCGGCGCCTCGGGCGTGCACTTCGAAGACCAGCTGGCTTCGGTCAAGAAGTGCGGCCATATGGGCGGCAAGGTGCTGGTTCCGACCCGCGAAGCCGTCGCCAAGCTGGTGTCGGCGCGCCTGGCGGCCGACACGATGGGCACGCCCACCGTGCTGCTGGCCCGCACCGACGCCGACGCGGCCGACCTGGTGACCAGCGACGTCGACGAGAACGACCGTCCCTTCATCACCGGCGAGCGCACCGTTGAAGGCTTCTTCCGCACCAAGGCCGGCATCGACCAGGCCATCTCGCGCGGCCTGGCCTATGCGCCGTACGCCGACCTGATCTGGTGCGAAACGTCCACGCCCAACCTGGAGTACGCCCGCAAGTTCGCCGAGGCCATCCATCGCCAGTTCCCGGGCAAGCTGCTGGCCTACAACTGCTCGCCCTCGTTCAACTGGAAGAAGAACCTGGACGACGGCACCATCGCCAAGTTCCAGCGCGAGCTGGGTGCCATGGGCTACAAGTTCCAGTTCATCACGCTGGCCGGCTTCCACGCGCTGAACTACGGCATGTTCGAACTGGCCCACGGCTACGCCCGCCGCCAGATGAGCGCCTTCGTCGAACTGCAGCAGAAGGAGTTCGCCGCCGCTGAAATGGGCTTCACCGCCGTGAAGCACCAGCGCGAAGTCGGCACCGGCTACTTCGACGCCGTGACGCAGACCATCGAAGGCGGCCAGTCCTCGACCACCGCGCTGACCGGTTCGACGGAAGAAGCCCAGTTCGAACACGGCAAGGAACAGAAGGCCGCGTAAGCATCGCAGGAGAGTTATGCAGTTGTAGTTGCTGTTGTAGGGTGGATTCGGGTGCCTTCGGGCACCCTTTTTTTTACTTGGCGCTTGGCGTCGTTCGACATCCTTTGGATCCACACACTCCGTTACAATAAGAAGCTTTGTGAATTCGAGCGATTCGCGCAGCCGTCCCACTTCTGGATCGGCCTTTTTCTTGCTTTCAGAATGCCTCAAGAACCTCCATCCTCAGCTGCCATGCCCGTGGTCGCGGCCTTCGACTTCGACGGAACGCTGACCTATCGGGACACGCTGCTCCCATTTCTGGCGCGAGTGTCGTGGCCCAAGCTGGCGCTAGGCCTGGCCATGGTGTCTCCGGCCCTGGCGCTGCTCATGTGCGGACAGGGGGGCAGCGACCATGGCATGGCCAGAAGGGAACGCGCGAAACAGCGCCTGTGCAGCGTCGTGTTGCGCGGCCGCAGGCAGTCCGACCTGAAGGCGCTGGCTGCCCGTTGGATTCCTGGCATCGCGCTGCGGCCCGACATGCTCGCTCGATTGCGGGCACATCAAGAGTCCGGGCACCAGGTGGTGATCGTCAGCGCTTCCCCCGACCTCTATCTCGAGGAAGTGGCCCGGGGCCTGGGGGCTGAGCTCATTTGCACCGGGTTGGAAACGGAGGGAGGCCGCCTGACCGGACGTTTCAGCACGCCAAATTGCTGGGGGCCGGAGAAGGTGGCGCGCCTGGAAGCGCGTTTCGGGCCTATCGGCGACTACGCGCTGCACGCTTACGGAGACAGCAGCGGCGATGCCTGGATGCTGAAGGCCGCGGATTGCGCCTGGCTCAACGGGAAGAGGGTGGTTCGATGATGCCGGCATGGACCCTGCTGCGGCCCCATCAGTGGCTCAAGAACGGATTCGTGCTGGTCGGGCTGCTGTTCGGGCATTACTGGAACGATCTCGGCCTGGTCATGGCCGTCGCGATCGGATTCGTGGCATTTTGCATGGCGTCCAGCGCCGTCTACGTGTTCAACGACTACCACGACCGCGAGGCCGACGCGCGTCACCCCAGGAAGAAGATGCGCCCCATCGCGAGCGGAAGCGTAAGCCTGCGCAGCGCCCGAATGCTGGTGGCGGCATTGGTTGCGGGGGCGCTGTCGCTGCCCGCGTGGTTCGGCCTGTGGGGGGTGATGGCTGCCGTGGCTGCCTATCTCGCCCTCAATATCGCGTATACCTTCAAGCTCAAGCATGTGGTCCTGGTGGATGTGTTCTGCATCGTGGCGGGATTCATGATCCGCCTGGTCTGCGGAACCTACGCCGTGGGCATCACGCCGTCGCGCTGGATGCTGCTTTGCTCGTTCATGCTCACTTTGTTCCTGGGATTTGCGAAGCGTCGTGCGGAGTTCGGCCCGGCCTTGTCCGGGGACGCCGCCGGGCACGGGGCCACGCGTCAGGTGCTGCGGCATTATTCGCCTCAGATGCTGGACGTGCTCATGGCGGTAACCGTGAGCATGACGCTGGTGACCTACGGGCTCTACACCGTGGATGCCACGACCGCAGCCATGCATGGCACTGACAATCTGATCATCACCCTGCCCATCGTGACCTTCGGCCTTTTCCGATACTTGTACCTGATCTACCGGGAAGGGGCGGGGGAAGACACCGGCCGGGATTTGCTGTCCGATGCGCCGATCCGCCTGGCGGTGATCGCCTGGGCTCTCGCGGTTTTCCTTCTGGTCAGATAACCATGGCATACCTATTCCTATTCCTGGCCAGCGCGTGCAGCGTCGCTGCGAGCATTGCCTTGAAAATCGCGGGAACGTCCCGCGGCATGCCCTTGTTCGGCGTGCCGGGCGGCGCGACTTATGTCCTGGCCATCGCCTCATACGGCGCGGGCTTTGGCTTTTACGCGCTGTCGCTGCGCCGCTTGGACCTTACGCTGGCGTATCCGCTGATGGTCGCCATATCCATACTTGGCATCTTCGCGTATGGGGCATTTTCAGGCGCCGAGGAACTCGGCGCGTATCGCCTGGCGGGCGCCGCGCTCATCGCCCTCGGCATCTTCCTACTCTCTCAATAAAAGCCGATCCGATGATGACGAGATTCTTCGGCAGCCGCTTCTACAGCGGTTTCCTGTTGCTGTTCTTTTTCCTGATGGTGGCGGCGGCCTCCTTCAATGGCTTCTATACGAAGTGGCGCCTGAACGACGGCCATCCTTCGCTGGGCTTGTCGTACATGGTTGAAGGGACCGCCGCTCGACCCTACGTCTATCGCCAGCTGCTTCCCGCCATTGCCAATCAGGTCCAGGCCTGGCTGCCGCCCGCAAGCGTGGAGCGGATTTCCAAGAGCCTGTCGGACCCGCGGAAAGTGAACAGCCGCTCCAGCCTGGCGATGAAGTATCCCGAATCAGAGGCCCTGAAGCCGGCAGTCGCCTTGCGCTATTACATCGTCTATTACCTGACCTTCTTCGCCTTGGTCGCCAGCCTTTACGTCATGCGCGCACTCTGCCTGCGGGTCGGGGCGACGGCGCCGGCCGCGATCGCCGCGCCGGCGGTCATGGCCTTGCTCTTGCCGTTCATGCTGACCGAGGGCGGCTACTTCTACGACTTCACCGAGGCGCTCTTCATCATGAGCGCCGTGACGCTTGCGCTGGGCATGACAACGCTGCGTTCATGGCGGGTGCCGCTCCTGCTGGCGCTGGCGGGGCTGGCGACGTGGAACAAGGAGGCGTTCTTCTGGTTTACGCCGGCGCTCTATCCGCTCCTGCGCGGGCACTTGGACCGCGTGCGCGCGGCTGGCCTGGTTTCCGCGTTGATGTTGGTCGGCGGCTGCGTCTACCTGGCGATGCGGCTGCGCTATGCCGGAAATCCCGGTACGACGGTGGATTTCCAGCTATGGGACAACCTGCTGTTCTACGCGGATCCCGGCAACTGGTTCCGCACTGAGAACACGTACGGCATTCTGTTGCCGCGCGGTTTCAGCATCGTGTTCATGCTTGTCTTTGCCGGCCTGCTGGCCAAGGCATGGCGCAGCTTGCCTGCCGCCTTGCGCAACCATGGCGCGACAGCCGCGGCGATCAATCTGCCCCTGTTCTTCCTGTTCTGTTCGCCTGGTGAAATGCGCAATCTCAGCATGCTGTATCCCACGTTGCTGCTGTTGATCGCCTGCGCGCTGTCGGCGTGGCTGGCCGGGGCCGGCCACGCCAACCGGTCCCGATAAGGGAATCCCGGCAATTCTGCGCGGCGCTTGGCGTCAGAGCCCGAAGAACGCCGAGTACACCAGCCTTTCCTCCACCACGCGGCGCTGCTGCGTGGCGCCGGCGCGCCGTTCGGGCACGGCGTTGTCGGTGTAGTAGCGTTCGTATTCGCGCACCGCGATGCGCGCAGGCTTGCCGCCGCGGTCGGGCAGCGTGACGCTGGCGGACCAGATGACCGGATCCAGCAGCTCGCCCAGCAGCGGGCCTTCCAGCACTGGCGGAAAACGCACCACCGGGCCGACGACCACGTTGCCCAGGCGCGAGAGATCGGCGAGCGTCGTGGGCGTGGCGGTTTCCAGGATGGGCAGTTCGCGCATGCGGTCTATGAGTATGGGGCCAGGTATCGGGCCTGGCGGCTGGGGCGCCGGTCCTGACGGATCCAGCAGGCCCGAGGCCAGTACGGCGGCATCGCTCCAGGCCAGGTCGCTGTCCAGCGCCGGGTCGCGCGTCTGCAGCACCAGCTCGACGCGGTTGCGGCCGCTTTCGGCCGTCTGGCCTATGCCGGGAATGAAGGAGATGTTCAGGTACTCGGAGTCCAGCGGGAACTTCATCGGCCCGTGCTTGGGCACCACGCCGCGCAGGCTGAACGTCAGCCGGCCGCGTTTCTGCTCGAACACGGCGCGGCGGCGCGGCAGCACCTGGGAGAACTCGGCCTGCACCACCCGCGACAACTTGGCCGAACCGATGGCGTTGGGCTGATAGCGGGCCAGCGCCAGGCGCACGAAGGGCATGTAGGTCCGGCCGGGGTCGAGCTCGATGTCGCAATACCAGCGCGCGCGTTCCTCGCTCCAGCGCACGCGGTGTCCGACCACATGCACCAGCTTGGCCGGGATTTCCTGCAGATAGACCTGCTCGTCGGTGACGCGCGCCGAGAAGTCCGACACGCGCGCCTTGTGCTTGGGCGGGGCCGTTTCCCACAGCGGATCCAGGCCCCATTGCGTCACCAGCGGCGTCAGCGGGTTGGTGATGTCGGTGAAGTTCTGGCCGTCGCCCGCGATCACCACGCCCAGCAACTCGCCGTCGCCGGAGGAGAACCAGGGCCGCTCCAGCCAGACCCGCAGGCCGTTGCCCAGCCGCGTCACGTCCAGCTTGCCGTCGCCCGCCGTTTCCTCCCAGCGGAAGGTCGGCACCACGTAGGTCAGGACGGGGGCGTCCGGCGGTGCGCTGGCGCGCACGATGGTGTTCTGCGCCGTACCGTCGCGCCTGAGCACCGGGGCGCCAGGGTCATCGTCCGCGCCCGTTTCCACCAGCGGGCCGTCGGCAACGGGCCCCAGCCGCGTGACCTTGTCCGCCTGCGCGTACAGCGAGGGCGGCAGGTATTCGCGGAACCGCGTGGCGGCGCGCAGACGGTAGCGGATGAGGCGGAAACGGGTGTCGCCGAATTCATGGCGGTCGCCGCGCGCGCGCAGCTTGCCGTCCGCGTTCAGTTGTTCCTTCACCGCGTTGCTCAGGGTGAAGAGGTTCGCGTAGTTTTCCGACAAGGGAACCTCGGCCAGCACGCCATGGCCGGCCTGGCGTTCCGGGCGCGGCTTCTGCAGGTCGTCCACCCATTCGTGCCAATCGGCCTCGATCTCGACCTTGCCGGTGGTGGGGCCGTGCAGCCGTACGCGGGCGTACAGGTCCGCGTGGGCATCGCCAGGTCCGCGTTGCGGTTCCTCTGCCATCAGCAGCAGCGGCTCGCAGATTGGTTGCTGCGTCGCATGGACCAGCACCAGCGAGCGGTACGGCGTGACCATCCAGCAGCCGCCCAGTACGGAAGACAGGCGCAGCGTGCCGCGCTCGCCCTCGCTGTTCGCCCAGGCGGGGATGCCGAAGGTGTTGGCCAGGCCGGGATTCACGAAGCTGGAATAGCGCAGCCGGGCGATGCGCCCTTTGGGCAGGTAGAAGGTCAGGACCCGCTTGGCTTCGTCCCAGCTGGGGAGGCCGTCGTCCAGGAAGTCCTCCGAGCAGGGCGGGTCGGTCAGGGTGGCGCGGCGCTCTTCCAGCACGATGCGCAAGCCCAGCGTGTCCGGCCACTTGGATGCATGCGCCACCAGCAGCACAAGCTCTTGCGCGGGCGTCAGCGCGATTACCGCGCTGGGTCCCAGCACCTTCGGTCCCGTGACGCCGGGCAGGGCATGGCCGGGCTGGGCGCGCAGCGCGATGCCGCCCGCGGCCGGGTCCGGCAGATAAGGCGTGAGCACCTGGGCTTCGCGGTGGATGACATATTGCCCGGCGGCCAGGCGCTCGCCGGTGGGATGCTCGGCCGAGGGTTCTTTCGGCGGCACCTGTTCGGTGGTGGCGACCGCTTTCAGCACCTGCGGCGTCACCAGTTCTATGTCCGTGCCCGGCCCCTCGTCGTAGAGCGTACCGGCGTCGCGGGCTGCGATCTCGTAGGCCTGCTTGATGCCGGCGGGGCTGCCCATCATGGCGTCGAACAGGCCGTGCGTTTCGCATTGCAGCTGCGAAGCCTTGGGCGGCACCACGTGGCGTTCATTGATGGCGGTATACGTGTAGTCCTTGGAGGCGTCCTCCAGGCGGGCAGCCTTGAAATCGGGGCTGTCGAGGTAGGTGGCCGGGTCCATGCCGGTATTGCTTCGAATCACCAAGCGCTCCAGCGACTCGCCTTCACTCAGACGGGCGCGTTGCACCAGCGCCGGCGGGTCCACGGGCTCGAAGCGCCAGTAGACGACGGGCTGGGTGGCGTTGTCGTCGCGCTCCAGCGAGGGATCGTCATGCGCCAGGCTGTTGCCGGCCAGGTCCACCAGGCGCGCGCGGAAGCGGTACGGCATGCCGAAGCGCAGGCGCGGCAGGCTGCCCTTGGCCGCCGCGAAGCTGACCGCCAGGCCGTTGCCTTTTTCCGCGGCCGTGTCCTGCACGTCTTCCGGCGCCTCGCCTTGCACACCGCTGTCCGGATCGACGCGGTCACGCAGCGTGCGCCCGGGCCGCGGCGCCACCAGGCTCCAGCCGGTCCAGCGGAACAGCGATTCATGCAGGTATTGGTCCTCCGGGTCCTCGCCGCCGCTGGTGGAGGCGCCTTTTACATAGCCCTCGTCGTCAGGCAGTTGCAACGGCGCGCCGCCATCCGTGCAGCGGTAGGTGCCGGCGCGCTGGCACAACGAGCGCCATTTCGGAGGATCGCCAGGCGCCTGCGGCTGCGCATCCACGCGATAGCCGCGCAGCAGATCCTCGGCATAGAGCACGATACTGCCCGGCGCGCCCGACAGCGCCGCGTTCTTCAGGGCCGCGGCCGCGGCGTTCTGCGCGACCTCCCAGGCGCGGCCGCGCCGCGCCACGCCCAGGCCGCCCGAGCGCAGCGCAGCCACGCCTTGTTTGTCGCCGGTGGTGTAGGTCACCGCGCCGTCGGCGCCCAGTGCCAGGCTCTTGGCGATCAGGTTCTGGGCGCTGAGCACGAAGTCCACGGTTTTTAGCGCGGCGCCGTCGGCGTCGACCTGGTAGACGTCGAACGGCGTGCGTGGTTCGTACAGGTTCCAGCTGTCGTCCGCGCGACGCAGCTTCAGCATGCCGCGTTCATGGTCGGCGGGATTGCGGGGACGCGTGGTGAAGCGTTCCGCGTCGCCCGTCCAGGCGGTGGCGGGGCAGGCGTCATCACCGGCGTCGTGGCCGTCCTCCCAGCGCAGGGTCAGGAAGAAATAGCCCTGCGCGGCGGGCGCCGCCGCCAACTGCTGTTCCAAGACCGAACCCGCCGGGACCAGGCAGTCGATGACCAGTCCGAGCTGGCGCAGCAGCGCAGGGTAATCGCCGTAGGACGCCACGATGGCGTGGAAGTCCATTTCCGGCTGCGCAGGCGGCGCGGGCACGTTTGCGCCGTCAGGCCGGCGGATGCTGCGTTGTTGCGCCGTGGGCGGGTTGCGGCGGTAGAAACGGTTGGCCTGGAACAGGGTGTACTCGGCCTGCGAGTTCCACAGCTTCATCAGGTTCTGGTCGGGGCCGGCGAGGCCGCCATCGTTCCAGCGGGTGGGCAGGGCGCGCAGCGGGAAGCTCGCCCCGGGCTGGGGATTGCCCTCGGCGTTCACGCCCGGCGCCGCGGCGTGGCCTTCGTAGACGCTATGCGGGCCGTAGACCTGGGAGCGCAGCACGCGCTCGGCGCCGTCGCCGCCGTCGTCGAAGAAGCGGTCGAAGCCGGGCAGCGGCATTTCGACGCGCCGGTCGCCCAGCGAGATGAAGGCCGTGCGCGTGCCGCAGTCGCTCAGCATGTCCTTCAGGCCCGGATGCGCGTCGCGCCAGGGCAGCAGCGTGGGCGGCGTGCCGGTGGCCTGCACCGCCAGCCTGCCGTAGTGCTTGCGCGCCAGGCCCAGCACGCCCGCCACCGAGTACGAGAACAGGTTGACTTTGCTCATGTCGCGGAACACGAAACCGGCGACCGGCGTGGTCTTGGGCAGCAGCCGTTCCCACAGCGCCGCGTCGGCTTGCGCCTGCGGCTCCAGCTCGATCTCCGCCGCGCCGGTGTTCAGCGCGAAGCGCACCCGCTCCAGCGTGCGCGGCCAGTTGACCCAGTCGGCGAACGCGTGCAGCTGCTGCTCGTTCACGGCCTGCGGCGTCAGGCGCGGCGAGGCCACGATGGAGATGCGCAGCCGGCCGGCGTCGGGGCCGGCGGGTACGCGGCCGTTGGGGATCGCGGTCCAGACTATCGTTTGCTTGGCCATGGACGTTCCTCAGGCAAAGGCTTCGGCGTATTCGCGCCAGGCGTACTCGGTGCCGTCGTCGATCTGCGCCAGCTCCTGCGCCAGCGGCAGGTCGGGATGCGGCCCCATCAGGTCGCGGAAACCCGGGTCGCCATTGGACCCGGCGAACTTGCGTTCGCACGACAGCGACACGCTCATCGAGAACATGAAGACTTCGATCTCGACGGTGATGGTGGCGCGCCCCGCGCACTTGCCGCTTTCGAACTCGTAACGCAGTTCCAGGTAGATCTCGATGGAAATGCTGACGATGCCCAGCACGCTGACGCAGCCGCCCATGCGGAAGTAGCCGGCCAGCGAGCAGGCGTTCTTTTCCATGCGGAAATAAATGCCCGCCATGACGTGCACGCCGCCGGAGGCCACGCCCAGGTTCACCGACACGCTGGCGCCGAACTCGAAGGCGGCTTCCATCAGCTGGATGCCGCTGGGATCCAGCGTGATGCCGAAAAAGCCGCCGCCGCCGAACATGCACACCGACAGATTGAAGGGCTGTTCGCGCGTGCAGAAGTTGAAGCGCACGGCCAGCGGTTGGCCGATGAAGGGCACGGTGAAGCCCGCGCCCAGGCTGAGGTTGGACAGGTTGAAGACGCCGATGGCGACGGCTGGCAGCGCCAGGTCGAAACCTGCGTCCACGCCCTTGGCCGAGATATCCAGGTAAGGCGGGTCGGAGAATCCATCCAGCGGGATCAGGTCGCGCAGCGTTTCGACGAAGGACAAGGGGCCCACGAACTTGATGTCGGTCAGCAGCACGTCCACGTCCATCTTCGCGGCCGTGTCGATGCGGAACTCGATCTTCTCGAAGTTCAGCTCCATGAAGCTGGCAGGCGCGATCAGGACCAGGTCGAAGTCCTTCAGAGAGCAGACCACCGACATCTTGGGCGCGCTCTGCCCGTTCTTGCGCACGCGCGCCTCCACCGCCACGCGAAAGCCGCGCGCATCGTTGACGCGGAACAGCGGCGGATCGCCCGGCTTGATCGACCAGCTCTTGATCACCGGGTTCCAGTCGAAGCGGATGGTGAGTTCATCGCCGGTCAACAGCTCCAGCAGTTCCGCGCTGGCCAGCACGGCGTCCACCGCCAGCTTGACCGCCTGCAGCGCAGTCTGCGCGATCTGGCGCGGCGCGCCTTCCAGCAGGCGCGCGCCGCCTATGGTGGCGGACAGAGGATCGACCGCGTTTGTGATGGCCTGCAGGCGCGTCCTGAGCGTCGCGGCGTCGGCAAACAGTTCGTCCAGCTGGTCGGGGTGGCCCACCACCGCATCGAGCGCGTCGTACAGCGCCTTGCCCTGCACCAGCAGCGCCGGCACGACGCCGACGCTATCCAGCAGCGTCTGGGCGGTGTTGGCTGTCTGGCGCAGCGATTGCCGTAGGCCATCCGGCAAGTGCGCGCCGTTCACTTGCGCGTCCGCCGCCGTGCTCAACGCCCGGGAGGCATCGCGCGCGGCGGTGAGCACGGCGGGCAGTCCCGGCAGCGCGGGCGCGGCGTCGAAGGACAGTCCGGCCAGCAGCGCGACCTGCGCGCGCACGGCTGCCAGTGCGGCGATCAGATCGTTGACGCGGGCCTTTGCGTCCTGCACCAGGTTCTGCGCGTAGGCCTGCGCCTGGCTGAGCAGATCCTCCAGCGTGTCGTTCAGCACCTGCAACGCGGCCTCGGCGATGCGGCCCGGCTGCTGCGCCAGGTCCGCCACCAGGCCATAGAGCCGGCCCATCTCGTTGACCAGGCTTTCCAGCTGGGAACAGGCTTCCGATACGAAGCGCGGCACCTGCTCCGGCGTGCCGGCGGCGTTGGACACCGCTTCAATCACGTCGCCCAGCGGTATGCAGCCGAACAGCAGCGGGAAGGGCAGGTCCGGGGACATGACCTTGGGGAAGATGTCCGGGCCGTTCATCTTGCCGGCGACGAAGTCCGCCACCTTGCCGCTGACCGGACCGGCCATGCGCGACAGCGCCGTGGGGCGCAGATTCGGCTGGACGAAGCCGCCCGCGCGGTCGCCTTGCGCGGAAAAGTTCAGCACCGCGTCGCCGCGGTAGCCGGGCTCGGCGTCTATGTTGCCGAAGACCTGGCCGACGTTGCCGGAGTCGAATCCGAACCGCAGGTAGTGGTCGTTCCAGCTCAGCACGTTGTTGCTGTCGCTGCCGGTCAGTTCAGCCAGCGCGGCGATGCGGATCTCGGCGCGCTTGACGCCGGGATAGAACAAGGGGCCGTTCAGCGAGTCGCTATAGGCGCGCAGCTGGGTGTTGCCAGGATCGACCAGGCCGTCGAACTCGATCGTCTCCGCTTGCGCCGCGGTATCGCCCGGCTTGAGCGGGGAGGCGAACGTGACGCGTTGCTGCTTGAACTGCGCCGTGCGGCGGCCGGATTCGGCGTCGCGCCAGGCCTTGCGCGTTTGCTTCGCGAAAAGCTCGGCGTTCACGTAGTCGGGCGTCAGCCATTGGCCGCTGATCTTGCGCGGGCAGGCATGGCCGCCGTCCATGAAGATCATGGGCAGGTCGAACTGCACGATGCGGCCGTCGATGTCGGTGGCCGAACACGCGAAGCGGAAGGGGATTTTGTCTATGCACGGCCAGAACAGCACCTGCCCCAGGCCGTCGATGTCGCTGTCCGGGGAGGTGGGCGCATCCAGGCTGGGTGTGACGGTGGTCAGGATGCGCACGCTGGAGAACGGCATCTGGCGGTGCAGGAAGATCATGTTCCCCGAGTCGTCGCGCGCCTGCAGCAGCGGGTCGGCGTACTGGCGTTCGCGCTGGCGCACGATGAGGAACATGCGCTGGCGCAGGTAGGCGGTGTTGCCGGCCGGGGCACCCGTATGGAACTTGCGTTCGCTGACCTTCACCAGCGAGGCGCGATGGCCGAAGGGAAACAGCAGGCCCTTGTAGACCACGCGGACGTAATGATCGCGGCCCATGGCGCCGCGATGCGTCCATTCTTCCAGCGACAGCCCGGGCGCGTCCCAGTTGCCGCGCGAGTCCAGCCAGGCGCCCAGCGCGGACAGCATCAGCAGCTTGGCGTCCACCGGCTGCGGCGTGTAGTTGGCGACGGAAAAGTTGGAAGACAGGTGCGCGATCTGGAAGCGGTCGAAATCGTCCATCGGCATGCGGAAGGGCGAGGTATTCGGCTGCGGCAGATAGGTCGTCGCCGGCACCGGGAACGCCGCCTGCATCGGCTTGGTGGTGCCTTCGCCACCCAGCGCCCAGACGGCGCGCACGGTGGGCTTGGGATCGTCCGCCTGCGGCGCCGTTGCGCTGTTCTCCGGCTGCGCGGCCAGCAACTGGGTATGCCAGAGCTCGGTGTGCTGCGTGGCGGCGGAAGTCGCCGGCGCCTTGGCGTGGCGCCAGCGTTCGTCCGCATGCGGGCTGAGGATCAGCCGCCACGGCAGTTCTATCGCCGTCTGCTGCGCGGCGGGCAGCGCGGGCTTGGGGCCGCGCCTGAGGATTTCGATCAGGGCGCTGGTGCGCTGAACCTCACGGACCGGCGCGCCGCCGCCCAGGCGCAATGCGCGCAGGCCTGGCGCGCCGCCTGCCTGCCGCAGCAGCAGCGCCCCGGGCGCGTTCTGCTGCGTGGCGATGCGCGCGCTGCGCAACGCGAAGCTCGACAGCGCCGCGCGTTGCACCGGCGAAAGTTTGTCGATGCGGGTGTCGAACAGATCGCGCAGGTTCAGGCGCGGCGCGCTGGGCCCGGGCGGGCGCGCATTGGCGGCCACGGTCAACGGCAGCGACTCCATCGCGGCCAGCACGCCTTCCAGCGTGTAGGGCACGTCGAAGCCGTCGGGAACGGCAAAGGCCAGCCGCGACTCGCCCGCGATGCGCGCGCGCACCGGCGGACCGGTGGGATCTTCCACGCCGCCTGCGGGTTCCGGCTTGTCCGGCGTGGGACGGGGCGGCGGCTGCTTGAAGACGTCGGGAGGCGGACGTTCGAAGAACGTCTCTTCGCTGATCGACTGCGGCGGGAAGTGGACGATGAGCGTGGCGGCGCCGTCGCCAGCTTTCTTCAGGCGGGGCGGCTGGCCCGGCGTGACCGTCAGGTTGCGCAGCTCCAGCCGCAAGGCCAGCAGATCGGCCGGGCGCAGCACGGCATGGCCGGGGCGGGTGCCGTCGAAGAAATTGCGGTTGGGATTGGGGGCCAAAACAGGAATGTTCAGCCTTCTGGTGACCATGCCAGTTCTCCTGCAAATAAGGAAACCCAGGAACGAAATCCTGCACGTCCAGCTACCTGCGAATCGAACTGCCAATGTGGCGAAAATTATCGTTGTGTTGCGTTAGTAGTCAACAACGCACGGGCCTGCGGCAGCGGCTGCCGCGACAGCGCCGGTTTGAGAATCCGGATGTGGCCGAAAGATGTAGAAGAGGCAAGCCTTCGCTGGGGAAGCTCATGCTTTGCATGAGACTTTTGCCGCCATCTTCAGACTCGGGAAGGGGTAAGGCGGTGCCTATCCGCATGGGGGACGGGTGGCCGTCAGCGGAATTTATTTTGTACGAATGCGTAACGGCTACGGCCCCGGAAATCACGCCATCCGCGGCCGGGCCGGGATCTCAACTGGCGACCGCGGGCGCGCCGCCCAGCGCCTCCAGGCATTCCGCCAGCGGAGGAATGGCGCTGGCCAGCGCCTGGACGGTTTGCGCGTCGACCTTGGCCAAGGGTGGAATCTCGGCCAGCACGCGTACGTCGCCAAAGCGTTCGATGGCTTCCTTGTTGCCCGCCGAGAGCGGTCCGCTCATGATCACGCCCAGCACCGGAATCCCGCGGCGCTTGAGGGCCTCAAGGCTGAGCAGGGTGTGGTTGATGGTGCCCAGTCCGCTGCGGGCGGCCAGCACCACCGGCATGTCCAGCCGCGCAATCAAGTCGATCATCATGTGGGTGTCGTCGATCGGCACGTAGAGGCCGCCCGCGCCTTCCACCACCAGCGGCGCCTGCGTGGCCGGCGGCACGATGCTGGTGGCGTCGACGATGGCGTCTTCCAGCGTGGCCGCGGCCCAGGGCGACAGCGGCGCCTGCAGCACGTAGGCCGGCAGGTGCAGGCGTTCGGGTGGCAGCCCGGCCAGTTGCGCCACGGTTTCGGTGTCGCCGGGTTCTTCGGCCACGCCCGTCTGCACGGGCTTCCAATAGTCGGCGTTCCAGGCGCGCGCCAGGATCGCGGACACCAGGGTCTTGCCGATGCCGGTGTCAGTGCCGGTCACGAAGACGCCGGCGGGGGACTGGTTTGATTTTTTCCACATACCGTAGGCCAGGTGATAGGTCACCCAGGCTCCTTGTTCGTCAAACGCCGCCAGCACCCGCCGCAGTTGCGCTGCGCCCAGTGGTGCGCGTCCGGGGGCGGGCGTGGTGGCGCCTATGCCTTTCAGGGCGCGCAGGAAATGCAGCCCGTCAGGATGATTTTGTATCAGCCGTTCGCTGCGCACGCCACCCGCCAGATTGCCCCTGTCCGGATGGATGGCGGCGGCGGCCGGATAGCGCGGCGTGGCGGGGGCAAGCCCCGCCGCGGCATGCGCGGCCTGCCACTCGTGGAAGGTGCCGTCCGCCAGCGTCGCCACCGCCAGGCAGCCGCCCGGCGCGAGCAGCGCGGCCAGCCGGCCCAGCCCGGCGTTCAGGTCGGAGAACCATTGCACCGCCAGGCTGGAGCAGATCAGGTCGTAGCCGCCTTCGAGTCCGGCGGGATGCTCGCCGTCCAGCAATTGGTAGCGGGCCCGGCCAGGCAGTGAGGGGCCGCGCTGCGCGGCCGCGAGCATGCCGGGGGCGATGTCGGTGACGGTCCAGTCGGCGGGACCGATGCGGCGCGCCAGCGCCTGGGTCAGCAGGCCGGTGCCGCAACCGATTTCCAGGATGCGGGGGCGGCGCGGCAGGGGCAGCAGGGCGATATCGCCGGCCAGCCGCTCGGCAGCCAGCCGCTGGACGGACGCGTGGTCTTCATAGGCGGGTGCGGCGGCGCCAAAGCGCGCGCCGATGCCGGCGTTGCGGAGGGCTTGCGTCATGCGGCGCGCGCCAGGCCGTCAATGAAGGCGCGGATGCGCTCCGCGCACCAGTGCGCGTCCGACACTGGCAGCAGGTGGCCGCCGCGTGTCCGCATATGGATCTCCGCGTCGGCCCCGTCGGCAAAGACCGCCTGCGTCATGGCCTGAGGCACGATGGGGTCGTCGGCGCCAGCCAGGACCAGCAGCGGCACGGGCAGCGCCGCCAGGGCCTCGCGCCGGTCTTCGTCGCGCAGGACCTCCAGGTCGCGCGTCAGCGGCGCAAGTTGCGGGTCGCCGAAATCGGTCGCGTCGCCGCAGCGCTGGCGGAAGTCGCGCAGCACCGCCGCGGGGTCGGCGGACAGGCGCCGGGACATGCGTTCCAGCACGCGCGGCGCCACGCCGGCCTCGAAGCCGGGGCCGGCCGCGAAGCGGGCGAAGCCGTTGATCGACACCAGGCCGAGGCAGTCTTGCGGCAGTCCGCGCAAGAGGCGCAGCAGGCCCAGCGAATGGCCGATGGCGATCACCGGGCCGGCCAAGACCGGCTCCTGCGCCGGCCCGAAATAGCCCGCGTCGAAGACGGCTTGTGGCCAGTCTTCGAGTGCCGCGCGCAGCGGCGCCCAGACCGAAGCGTCGAAGGCCCAGCCGTGTACGAACAGCAGGGTGGGGCGGGGCATGCCGGCATGCATGGAGACGGCGGTCATCACGCCAGCGCGGCGGCGAAACCGTCGATCAGGCGCGCCACGTCCACATCGCGGTGCGCCGCGCTCAGGGTGACGCGCAGGCGGCTGGTGCCGGCGGGGACGGTGGGCGGGCGGATCGCCACGGCCAGCAGGCCGCGCTGCTCCAGCCCCGAGGCCAGTTCCAGGGCGCGGGCTTCGTCGCCCACGATGGCCGGCACGATCTGGGTGGACGAAGCCCCCGTGTCCAGCCCCATGCCGCGCAGCGCGGCGCGCAGATTGTCGCCCGCAGCCGCCAGGCGGGCGCGTTCGGCGTCCAGCGTGGGCACCAGGTCCAGCGCCGCGTCCATGGCGCCCAGCACCGCGGGCGGCAGCGCCGTGGTGTAGATGAAGCCCGAGCAGGCGTTGATCAGGTAGTCGCACAGCGCGCGCGAACCGGCGACGTAGGCGCCGAATCCGCCCAGCGCCTTGCTGAACGTGCCCATGGCCAGGTCGATGCGGCCGGGCGCCAGCCCTGCCAGCCCCATGCCGCGCGGACCCAGCACGCCGGTGGCGTGCGCTTCGTCCAGGTAGACGAAGGCGCGGTAACGGTCGGCCAGGGTTGCCAGCCGTTCCACGTCGGTCCGGTCGCCGTCCATGCTGAACACGCTTTCGGTGACGATGAATCGCGACACGGGCTGGCCGGCCGCGCTCTCCGCCTTGGCGGCCAGCAGGCTTTCCAGATGAGCCAGGTCGTTGTGCCGGAAGCGGATCTGCTTCACGCCCGCCGCCTGGCAACCATGGTGCAGGCTGGCGTGGTTGAGCTTGTCGGCATACAGCTCGACCTCGCCCTGGCTGGCGGCCGCGCGCAGCAGGGCGGGCAGTACGGCGGCGTTGGCCTGCCAGCCCGTGGCCAGCAGCAGCGCGGCCTCGGTGCCTTTCAGCCGGGCCAGCTTGGCTTCCACCTGTTCGTGCAGGTCCAGATTGCCGGTCACCAGGCGCGACGCCTGGGCGCCCGCGCCGTGGCGGGCCGCCCATTCGCGCGAGCGCTCGACCAGCAGCGGATGCCGCGACAGGCCGAGGTAATCGTTGCTGGAGAAGTTCAGGACCGGCTCGCCCTCGAGGACGAGGCGTCCCGGAGCGGCGGCGGAGGCCGTGCGCAGGCGGCGGCGCACGCGGCGCGCTTGCGCGCGCGTCAGTTCGGAGGAGAAAAGCGGATCCAGCTTGGACATCTATATTTCCTGCAGCGGCCGGGCAGGGGGGAGGCCGCGCCAGGCCGTAGAATGCGGGCCATTGTAGTGGAGGCGGGCGTGGCCCCCGTTCCGGCCGGATGCGCCGGGCGGACCCCCGGGGCGCGCCGCCGGTATCGAGAGGTGAATCATGCACACGCCCGACTGGGTGGCCCAGGGCCAGCCCCATATCTGGCTACCCTATGCCCAAATGAAGACGGCCACGCCGCCGCTGCCCGTGGTGCGCAGCCATGGCAGCCGGCTTGAACTGGCCGACGGCCGCAGCCTGATCGATGGCGTCGCGTCCTGGTGGACGGCCTGCCATGGGTACAACCACCCGCATATCGCCCAGGCCGTGCGCGCGCAGCTGGACGCCATGCCGCACGTCATGTTCGGCGGGCTGACCCATGAACCGGCCCTGACCCTGGCGCGCCGCCTGGCCGGCATGCTGGGGCCGGGACTGGACCGCGTCTTCTACACCGATTCCGGCTCGGTGGCGGTGGAAGTCGCCATGAAGATGGCGCTGCAGTTCTGGCTGAACCAGGGAGAACGCGGCCGCGGCCGTTTCCTGGCGTTCCGCGGCGGCTATCACGGCGACACCTTCGGCACCATGGCGGTGTGCGATCCGGACGAGGGCATGCACAGCCTGTACCGCGGCATGCTGGCCGAACACGACATCGTCGACCTGCCGCGCAGCGAGGCCGAACTGGCCGCGCTGGAGACGCACCTGGAAGTCCATGCCTCCCGGCTGGCAGGCATCCTGGTCGAGCCGCTGGTGCAGGGCGCGGGCGGCATGCTGCTGCACGACCCGGAAGTGCTGCGCCGTCTGCGCCGCCTGGCCGACCGCCACGGCCTGCTGCTGATCTTCGACGAGATCTTCACCGGCTTCGGCCGCACCGGCACGATGTTCGCCTTCGAGCAGGCCGGCATCCGCCCGGACATCGTGACCTTGTCCAAGGCGCTGACCGGCGGCACCTTGCCGCTGGCCGCCACGGTGGCCAGCAGCCGGGTGTTCGAGGCGTTCTGGTCCGATGACCCCTCGCACGCGCTGATGCACGGCCCCACCTTTATGGGCAACGCGCTGGCCTGCGCCGCGGCCAACGCCTCGCTGGATCTCTTCGAGACCGAACCGCGGCTGGCGCAGGCGCAATCGATCTCCGCGAGCCTGGCCGAGGGCCTGGAACCGTGCCGCGAGCTGCCCTGGGTGCGCGACGTGCGAGTGCTGGGCGCGATCGGCGTGGTCGAGCTGGACGGCATCGCCGACCGCGAGGGCCTGAAGCGGCGCCTGGTCGACGCCGGCGTGTGGGTGCGGCCGTTCGGCAATGTGGTCTACCTGACGCCGGCGCTGACCATCGCCGAGGACGATCTCGCCAGCCTGATGCGGGCGGTGGTCGAGGTGCTGCGCCGCCAGCGCCCCTGAGCTGGATCGCGTCCGGCCCGCGTGGCCGGGGCAAACCCGCCGGACCCGCCTTGATCCAGATCAAGGCGGCTTTGTAACGCGCTGGGTAACATCGGCGCATGCGAGCAAAATCGATCTTCGCCGTCCCGGCCGCCCTGTCCGACGCCGACCGCCAGCAGCGCCGCCATGCGCTGGTGCGCCTGTCGCTGGCGTGGCTGGCCATGATGCAGGTGATGATGTTCGCCTGGCCCGGCTACCTGCGGCATGAAAGCATGCCGGCCGATGCGCTGGAAACGCTGGACTGGGCCATCGTGCTGATGAACTGGGCCAGTTTCGCGCTGACCGTGCCCGTGGTGGTCTATTCGGCCTGGCCGATCTGGCGCCACGCGGGCGATAACCTGCGCCATGGCCGCGCCGGCATGGACGTGCCGGTGGCCCTGGGCATCGTCGCCGCCTTCATTCCCAGCGTCCACGCCACCTACACGGGGCGCGGCGAGGTCTACTTCGATTCGGTCACGATGTTCGTGGCCTTCCTGCTGACCGCGCGCTATCTGGAGCTGTGCGCCCGCCAGTCCTTCGGCGGCGCGGCAGGCGGCTTGCGCCACGAGCGCGTGGAGGCGCAGCGCCTGGAGCTGGGCGCGCGCGCCGACCGGCTGGCCTCGCGCTTCGTCATGGTCCAGGTCGCGTTGGCGCTGGCCGCCGCGGCCGCCTGGGCCTACATCGATGCGGCGCACAGCATTCCGGTGATGGTGGCGTTGCTGGTGATGAGCTGTCCCTGCGCCATGTCGATGGCGGTGCCCACCGCCATGGCCTCCGCCCATTCGGCGCTGGCCGCCCATCCCAATATGTCCGACGCGGCGCTGGACGAGTTGCTGGGCGAGGCGCGGCGCCGCGCTCGCCAGAACCTGTACGGATCGGTGGTCTGGCACCTGCTGATGACCCCGCTGGCGCTGGTTGGCTGGGTGACGCCGTGGCTGGCCGCGATCACCATGCTGGTGTCTTCGTTGGCGGTCGCCTACAACTCGTGGCGCTTGTGCCGCCGCGACTGGGCTGGCGCGCCGGCGCCCGCCGCCGCGCTGGAAACGGCGCAATGACCATCCTCTATCTGCTTCTGCCCCTGTCCCTGCTGTTCGTGCTGGCCATCGGGGTGTCGCTGTGGTGGGCCGTTTTCAACGGCCAGTACGACGACACCGATGACGCCGGCCGCGCCATCCTGCTCGACGACGACAGCGGACCCGCCAGCCGCGGCTGAGCGGCGCGTTTGATTTCGCGCCTGGACCCGTTGCGCCGGCGCCGCGTTCCCCACCGTGTAACCAGATGCTTGATCCAGATCAACGCTGCCTTGTTTGACTAGTCCCATCATTGCAGTCTGGAGCTATCTGTAACTTTAGGGGAAGGGCGATGAACGATTGCGCCGCAATCGCAAGCAAGGCCGACACCTTCAACTACAAGATCGTGAGGCAATTCGCGCTCATGACGGTAGTGTGGGGCATCGTCGGCATGGCTGTGGGCGTTTTTCTCGCTGCGCAGCTTATCTGGCCGCAGCTGAACTTTGACACCGCATGGCTGAGCTATGGCCGCCTGCGCCCGCTGCACACCAACGCGGTGATTTTCGCGTTCGGCGGCAGCGCGTTGTTTACGACGTCGTATTACGTGGTCCAGCGCACCTGTCAGGCGCGCCTGTTCTGCGGCCCGCTGGCCGCGTTCACGTTCTGGGGCTGGCAGATCGTCATCGTCGCCGCCGCCATCACCTTGCCCATGGGTTTCACCAGCAGCAAGGAATACGCCGAACTCGAATGGCCCATCGACATCCTGATCACCCTGGTCTGGGTGGCTTACGCCATCGTGTTCTTCGGCACCATCGTCAAGCGCCGTTCCAAGCACATCTACGTGGCCAACTGGTTCTTCGGCTCGTACATCCTGACCATCGCCATCCTGCACATCTTCAATAACATCGAAATGCCGGTGTCGATGTGGAAGTCCTACTCCGCCTACTCGGGCGTGCAGGACGCCATGGTGCAGTGGTGGTACGGCCATAACGCCGTGGGCTTCTTCCTGACCACCAGCTTCCTGGGCATGATGTATTACTTCGTGCCCAAGCAGGCCGGCCGTCCCATCTATTCCTACCGCCTGTCCATCGTCCACTTCTGGGCGCTGGCCTTCACCTACATGTGGGCGGGCCCGCACCACCTGCTGTACACCTCGCTGCCCGACTGGACCCAGTCGCTGGGCATGACCTTCTCGCTGATCCTGCTGGCGCCGTCCTGGGGCGGCATGATCAACGGCATCATGACGCTGCAGGGCGCCTGGTACAAACTGCGCACCGATCCGATCCTGAAGTTCATGGTGACGGCCCTGTCGTTCTACGGCATGTCGACCTTCGAAGGCTCGATGATGTCGATCCGCACGGTCAACGCGCTGTCGCACTACACGGACTGGACCATCGGCCACGTGCACTCCGGCGCGCTGGGCTGGGTCGCCATGATCTCCTTCGGTTCGCTCTACTACCTGATCCCGCGTCTCTACGGCCGCGAGAAGATGTACAGCGTCAAGGCCATCGAACTGCACTTCTGGATCGCGACCATCGGCGTGGTGCTGTACATCGCCGCCATGTGGATCGCCGGCGTGCAGCAGGGCCTGATGTGGCGCGACACCGCCAGCGACGGCACCCTGGTCTACAGCTTCGTCGAGGAACTGAAGACGCGCGTCCCGTACTACCTGATCCGTTTGCTGGGCGGCACCTTGTTCCTGTCGGGTGTGTTCGTCATGGCCTGGAACGTGTGGATGACGGTGCGCGGCGCGCAGCCGGTCAATCCCGCGATTCCGCAAGACGATCCCCATGCCGCTCGCCAGCCGGTCCCCGTGACCGCCGCGCCGGCCACCGTTTGACGAGGACATCATGGCCAACCATAAATCTGGTTTCTTTTCCCACCAGACGCTCGAGAAGAACATCGGCTGGATGATCATCGCCAGCATCCTGGTGGTGTCCTTCGCGGGCCTGGTCCAGATCGTGCCGCTGTTCTTCCAGCACAGCACGACCCAGCCCATCGCGGGCGTGGAACCCTACAGCCCGCTGCGCCTGATGGGCCGCGACGTCTACATCCGCGAAGGCTGCGTCGGCTGCCATTCGCAGCAGGTGCGGGTGCTGGCGGCCGAAGTGCAGCGCTACGGCCCGTACTCGGTGGCCTCGGAATCGGTCTTCGACCATCCTTTCCTGTGGGGCTCCAAGCGCACCGGTCCCGATCTGGCGCGCGTGGGCGAACGCTATTCGGATGACTGGCACCGCATCCACCTGCGCGACCCGCGCAAGGTGGTGCCGGAATCCAACATGCCCGCCTATCCCTGGCTGGAAAAGACGGTCATCACCGGCGAGAACGTGAGCGACCGCATGCGCGCCCTGCGCACGCTGGGCGTGCCCTACACCGACGAGGAAATCGCCGCGGCGCCCAAGGCCATCGAAGGCAAGACCGAGGAAGACGCGCTGGTCGCCTACCTGCAAGGGTTGGGCGTGGGCGTGCGCAAGGCCGAGCAGGCCAGGAAGGCGGAAGAGGCCAAGAAGGCCGCCGCGCAACCCGCGGCACAGCCCGCGACCCAAGCCGCCGCGCCCGCGGCCGCGGGAGGCTGACCATGCTGGGCTACCTGAGCGCAGTCGTCACCGCCATTTCGATGGCAACTTTCTTCGGCATCGTCTGGTGGGCCTGCTCGCGCGGCCGCCAGAGCGCCAACCGCGAATCGGCCATGCTGCCGTTCGCACTGCCCGATGAGTTTGGGCAGGGACAACAAGATGGAGCGAATCGGTCATGAGCGATTTCGTTAATGGCTTCTGGGGATATTTCATCTCGATCGTCGCGGTGGGCGGCGTGGTCTGGTGCGTGTGGCTGCTGTACACGCAGCGCCGCTGGCTCAGCACCAAGCCGGCCAACGGCAAGGTCGAGGACACGGGCCACGTCTGGGACGGCGACCTGACCGAGCTGAACAACCCGGTGCCGGGCTGGTGGACCTGGATGTACCTGCTGGCCTGCGCCTTCGCGCTGGGCTACCTGTTCTTCATGCCGGGCCTGGGTGAGTACAAGGGCCAACTGGGCTACAGCAGCACCGAGGAAGTGGCCAGGCAGCAGGCCAAGATGGCCGAAGCCGTGCGTCCGATCTACGCGCGCTTCGAAACCATGGACATTCCGCAGATCGCCCAGGATCCGGGCGCCCGCGAAATCGGCCAGCGCCTGTTCCTGAATACCTGCGCGCAATGCCATGGCTCGGACGCCAAGGGCGGCCCCAGCTTCCCCAACCTGGCCGACGGCGACTGGCTGCACGGCGGCTCGCCTGAAGCCATCACGCAGACCATCACGCAGGGCCGCGTGGGCGTGATGCCGCCCTGGAAGGCCGCGATCGACGCCAAGACGGCGGCCGACATCGCCCAGTACGTGCGTTCGCTGTCGGGCCTCACGGCAGATCCGGTCCGCGTGTTCCGCGGCAAGCGCGAGTTCGCCAACTACTGCGTGGCCTGTCACGGCGTCGACGGCAAGGGCAACCAGGCGCTGGGCGCGCCCAACCTGACGGATGATGTCTGGCTCTACGGCAGCTCGGAAGCCACCATCGTCAAGACCATCCTGGATGGCCGCGACAACCGCATGCCGGCGCATGGCGACATCCTGACGCCGGAGCAGATCAAGATCCTGACGGCCTGGGTCTGGGGCTTGTCGAACAAGCCCGAAGCGACGGCAGGCGCCGCGCCGGGCACGGTAACGAAGTAAAGGCTTTACAGCGCGTTTTTGGGGGCCGCGCCTGGCGTGGCCCCCATATCACTGGACATACAGCAGGGAGCAGGAAATGGAAGATGGGTCAGCCGCAAGGACCGGCAATTCGCCTGACGGTGACCCGCCGCCTTGGCGGCCGCACGTAAAGCCGCCGCGCCCCGGGACGGAAACCCTGGAGCAGACGCTGGCGGGCGTGCGCAGCAAGATCTACCCCCGGTCCGTCAGCGGCATCTTCGCCCGCTGGCGCATCGCATTCGTCTTCCTCACCCAGCTGATTTTCTATGGCCTGCCCTGGCTGCAATGGAACGGCCGCCAGGCCGTGCTGTTCGACCTGGGCGCGCGCAAGTTCTATCTCTTTGGCCTGGTGCTGTGGCCGCAGGACGTGGTCTATCTGGCGGTGCTGCTGGTGATTTCGGCGCTGGCGCTGTTCCTGTTCACCGCGGTGGCGGGGCGGCTGTTCTGCGGCTACGCCTGTCCGCAGACCGTCTATACCGAAATCTTCATGTGGATCGAGCGCAAGGTCGAAGGCGACCGCGTCGCGCGCATCCGCCTGGACGAATCGCCCTGGACCTGGCGCAAGGCGCGCCTGAAGATCACCAAGCATTTCCTGTGGATCGCGCTGGCCTGGTGGACGGGTTCCACCTTCATCGGCTACTTCGCGCCCATCCGCGAACTGGGCCATGAGCTGTTCGCGCTGCAACTCGGCCCCTGGCAGTGGTTCTGGATGCTGTTCTACGGCTTCGCCACCTGGGGCAACGCCGGCTTCATGCGCGAATCCGTATGCAAGTACATGTGCCCCTACGCGCGCTTCCAGAGCGTGATGGTGGACCCCGACACCTTCGTGGTCACCTACGACAAGCGCCGCGGCGATCCGCGCGGCGGCCGCTCGCGCAAGGTGGACCACAAGGCCGCCGGGCTGGGCGATTGCGTCGATTGCAGCCTGTGCGTGCAGGTCTGTCCGACCGGCATCGATATCCGCGACGGCCTGCAGTACATGTGCATAGGCTGCGGCGCCTGTATCGACGCCTGCGAACAGGTCATGGACAAGATGCAGTACGAGCCCGGCCTGATCCGCTATACCTCGGAACGCGCCATGCTGGACGGCTTGTCCGCCAAGAGCGCGCGCTCCCATCTGCTGCGCCCGCGCGTGCTGATCTACGGCACGCTGATCCTGGCGCTGGCCATCGCCTTCGTCGCATCGCTGGCCATGCGCAACCCCCTGCGGGTGGACGTGATCCGCGACCGCGGCGCGCTGGGGCGCGAAGTGGCCGGCGGCATGATCGAAAACGTGTACCGCCTGCAGATCATCAATACCTCCGACCAGCCGATGCGCCTGCAGCTCTCGGCCGACGGCATGCCCGGCCTGAAGGTGATGACCGGACGACAAGGCTCGGACACCGTCGACGTCGAGGCCGCGGCCAACAAGCTGGTGCCCATGGTCATCCGCGCGCCGGCCGGCGCCGAGCCCGGCGCCCATGCCATCACGCTGCGCGCGCGCGGCCAGGACGGCGAGAGCCGTGCGGTCGAGACCGACGAGCCCGCCAGCTTCTACGTACCCGACTGAATACTGAAAAGGACAAGCCCATGACCGCCGCCCAACCCGCCAAGACCGCCAAGCCCTGGTATCGCGAGCCCTGGCCCTGGATCCTGATGGCCGGCCCGTTCGCGGCCATGATAGGCTGCTTCGTCACGATCTATTTCGCTTTCACCAATTTCAGCAACCAGCCGATCCAGGAGGGCGTGGTCAAGCGCGGCCTGGTCATCGAGCAGGCGGCGCCCAGCGCCAATCCGTAACCGGGGAGAACACA
Organism: Achromobacter sp. Marseille-Q4954; assembly: GCF_943737025.1. Lineage (NCBI taxonomy): Bacteria > Pseudomonadati > Pseudomonadota > Betaproteobacteria > Burkholderiales > Alcaligenaceae > Achromobacter > Achromobacter sp. Marseille-Q4954. The sequence continues at coordinate 515,132 of NZ_CALSFQ010000004.1, read as the reverse complement.
GATGGGCTTGCGATCGTTGATGTGGATCCTGTGGCCGTCCTTCATGGCGGCCGCGGCGGGGAGCGCGCTGATCTTCGCCCTGATCGATCCCCTGGACGTGGCGATCTTCGGGCATGTGCCCACCGGGCGCACCGGCTTCTACACGGTGGCTTTCTTCGTGCTGTGGGTGATGGCGGGGCTGTCCAGCACGCTGACCGCGTACCTGATGCCCAAGGCCGAGGAGCCCGAGGACCTGTAGCCAGGGCGCGGCGCTGCCGCACCCCCGGAGCCGTCGCAAGTGGCGGCTTATACCTTCTTCACAAACTCCGACTTCAGGCTCATCGCCCCGAAGCCGTCGATCTTGCAATCGATGTCGTGGTCGCCATCGACCAGGCGGATGCCCTTGACCTTGGTGCCCATCTTGACCACGCCGCCGGAACCCTTGAGTTTCAGGTCCTTGATGACGGTGACGGTGTCGCCGTCCTGCAGCACATTGCCGGCCGAATCGCGGTAGACGCGGGCGGCTTCATCGGCAGATTCCGCGGCCTGCGCCGGCCATTCATGCGCGCATTCCGGGCAGACGTACAGGGCGCCGTCTTCATAGGTGTATTCGGACTGGCATTTGGGACAGGCGGGCAGTGCGCTCACGTGTGGACCTCAGTGTAAAAAACGCGCGATGCGCAACACGCGATTGTACTGCGCCGCATGCTGTTTTCTCCTGCGCCGCGGGCGTTTTCCCCCTTTGCATTGCGCGCTCTCAAGCCGCTGCGTCGCCGTGCAGCAAGCCCACGAAATGCCTAGCCGCGGCGCTCAGCGGCCGGTCGCGCGGCACGATGCTGCCGAAGGCCGTCAGGCTCTGCCGGATCTGGTAGGGCAGTATCGCCAGGAGACCATGCGCCGCATAGCGGCTGGCCACCGATTCCGGAATCACGCCCAGCATCGTGGACTTCATCGCCAGGTTGGTCGTGGTCAGGATGGAGGCCGATTCGATCAGGCCCTTGGGCGTGGCGGCATCGTGCGAGCGGAACTCCTGTTCGATGACGTCGCGCATCGGACTGCCATGCGGCTGCAATACCCAGGGATAGGCCAGCATGGCCTCGAAGCTCACGCGCTTGCGGCCGGCCAGCGGATGGTCCACCGCCGCGATCACGGACAGCGCTTCATCGCCGATGGGGCGGAACACGTACTGGCTGTCCGACGGCGTCAGCATGCGGCCGATCACCACGTCCAGCTTGCCTTCGTTCATGCGGCCCATCAGCAGGTCGCTGGTGCCGGTGGAAATCTCCACCGCGAGCAGCGGGTAAGTCTCTTTCAGGCGCAGCAGGGCGTCGGTCAGGTGGCCGGGCGAAGCCGCCATGATGCTGCCGATGAACAGCTTGCCCGCGCTGCCCAGGCGCAGCTCCTCCAGTTCGCGCGCCAGCGACGAGACCGTGCCGCGCATGCCCCGGAAGTACCCCATCACGCATTCGCCCGCCGCGGTCAGCGCAAGGCCCCGGCCGACCCGTCCGTACAGCGGCTGGCCGATGGCCAGTTCCAGTTCATGCAGCATCTTGCTGGCTGCGGACTGGGTCATGTTGAGCTGGTTGGCGGCGGCGCGCAGCGTGCCGCGCTCCTCGATCGCCAGCAGCAGGACGATCTGCCGCATGCGCAGCCGGGCCAGCAGGGTAGGGACGTGGATCGCGCGTTCCATGATTGATCGCCTCAGGTGAACGATTGGTGTAAAAGTTTCATTTTACGGAAACAGCACTTCTTTCTAAGATGGACCCACAAAAGATTGCCCCCGCAAGGGCAAAAAAACATCAACCAAGGAGACAACCATGAAGACTCGGCTATTGGCCGCGATGGCGGCTGGCGCCCTGTGCCTGTCGGCCCTGGCGCCCGTCCAGGCGCAGACCGCAGACTGGCCCAACAAGCCCCTGCGCCTGCTGGTGGGATCCGCGCCGGGCGGCGGCACCGACGCCATGGCGCGCGCCGTGGCGGACAAGCTGGGGCCCTTGCTCAAGCAGACCGTGGTGGTCGAGAACAAGCCGGGCGCGTCGAACACGCTGGCGGCCGACCTGGCGGCCAAGTCCACGGACGGCCACACCATGGTGATGGGGGTGTCGACCGCCCATGCCATCGCGCCGCACCTGCTGAAGCTGGGCTATGACAACGACCGCGACCTGACGCCGGTGGTGTTCGTGGGCGCCGTGCCCAACATCCTGGTGGTCAACAACGACGTGCCGGCCAAGTCGGTGCAGGAATTGATCGCCTTGCTCAAGAGCAAGCCCGGCACCTACAACTTCGCCAGCAGCGGTTCCGGCAGCACCCAGCACATCGCCGCCGAGCTGTTCAAGGACGCCACCGGCGTGCAGATGATCCACATCCCGTACCGCGGCAGCGGCCCGGCGCTGGTGGACCTGATGGGCGGGCAGGTGCAGATCGCGTTCGAGACCGCGTCTTCCGTGATCCCCCATATCAAGAGCGGCAAGGTGCGCGCGTTGGCCGTGCTGAGCGCCAAGCGCAACGCCCAGCTGCCCGACGTGCCGACCATGGCCGAGGCCGGCGTGCCGGGCGTGGAAATGAGCGCCTGGTACGGCATCTACATGCCCAGCGCCACGCCCGCCGCCAATCAGAAGCGCATCCATGACGCCGTCAACGGCATCCTGGCCCTGCCCGACACGCAGACCCGCCTGCAGGCGATCGGCGCCGATATCAACCCGATGAGCCAGGAGCAGTTCGCGCAGTTCCACAAGAGCGAGAACCAGCGCTACGCCGGCGTCATCAAGAAGAACAACATTTCCGTGGAATGACCCAGACATGAGCACGCAGCAGAAACCCGTCATCGCCCTGACCCTGGGCGACCCCGCCGGCATCGGCGCCGAACTGATCGCCCGCCTGCTGGCCAGGCCAGAAGCCACGCAGCAGGCGAACATCGTGCTGGTGGGCGACGAGTGGCTGTGGCGCGAAGGCCAGCGGGTGGCGGGCGTGCAGGTCGCCACCCAGCCCGTGGACAGCATCGAGGCGGTGCGCGGCCGGCCGGACACCGGCGCGCCCGCCTGGCTGGGGGTGGACACCATCAAACCCGGCCAGGTGCATGTGGGTCAGGCCGAGGCCGCGGGCGGCGCGTCGGTGCTGCGGGTGCTCAACGCCTGCATGGACGCGGCGCGCGACGGCCACGTCGACGCCATCTGTTTCGCGCCCTTGAACAAGTACGCCATGAAGCTGGGCGGCCTGGGGCATGACGACGAGTTGCACCATTTTGCGCAGTACCTGGGCGTGACCGGCTACTTCTGCGAGTTCAACACCCTGGGCGACCTGTGGACCTCGCGCGTGTCCTCGCATATCCCGCTGAAGGACGCGGCGGCGGCGCTCAGCATCGACGGCATCAAGGACGCCACCCGACTGATCTACCGTTCGCTGCAGGCCAACGGCATTGCCGAGCCGCGCGTGGCGGTGGCGGCCTTCAACCCGCATGGCGGCGACGGCGGCACCTGCGGCCGCGAAGAGGTGGACATCATCGCGCCGGCCGTGCGGCAACTGAATGAAGAGGGGCTGCCGGTGCAAGGGCCGTTCCCCGCCGACACCATCTTCCTGAAGGCCCAGGCCGGCGAGTTCCAGGCCATCGTCACCATGTACCACGACCAGGGCCAGATCGCGATCAAGCTGCTGGGCTTCTCGCGCGGCGTGACGGTGCAGGGCGGCCTGCCCATCCCCATCACCACGCCGGCCCACGGCACGGCGTACGACATCGCAGGCCTCGGCCGCGCCAACCTGGACGCCACCTGGCAGGCCTTTCTCATCGCCTGCCGCATGGGCCTGTCGCACCGCGCCGCGCGGACGCAGGCCGGCTGATCCGCCGCTTTCATTCCATACCCTTATTCCAAGCAGGAACTCCTCATGAAGATCAAATCCGTCCGCGCCCGCGTCTACGAGTGGACCGGCAAGACCGTGCCGCCGCAGGGCAATTTCTGCTCCAACGCCATGGACCTGCTGTATTCCAAGCAGGAAACCATGAGCACCTTCCGCTTCCATGGCTGGACCGTGGTCGAGGTGGAGACGGACGACGGCATCGTGGGCCTGGGCAACGTGGCGCTGGCGCCGCGCGTGGCCAAGGCCATCATCGACCAGTACCTGGCCCCGCTGGTGATCGGGCAGGATCCCTGGGACTACGAATACCTGTGGCAGCGCATGTATCGGTCCACCCATGCCTGGGGCCGCAAGGGCGTGACCATGGCGGCGATCTCGGCGGTGGACCTGGCCATCTGGGACATCCTGGGCAAGTCGGTGAACAAGCCAGTCTTCAAGCTGCTGGGCGGCCGCACCAAGGAAAAGATCCCGGTCTATTACTCCAAGCTCTATCGCACCGACCTGAAGGCCATGCAGGAAGAGGCCCAGACCTATCTGGACCAGGGCTTCACCGCTTTCAAGATGCGCTTCGGCTATGGCCCGGCGCACCTGCAGAAAGGCGTGTCGGAGAACCTGAAGTCGGTGGAGGCGGTGCGCGAGGTGATCGGCTACGACACCGACCTGATGCTGGAGTGCTACATGGGCTGGAATCTTGAGTACGCCAAGCGCATCCTGCCCAAGCTGGAGAAGTTCGAGCCGCGCTGGCTGGAGGAACCCGTCATCGCCGACGACATCGACGGCTATGCGGAACTGAACCAGCTCACCTCGATCCCGATCTCCGGCGGCGAACACGAATTCTCGCTCTACGGCTTCAAGCAGCTGCTGGACCGCAAGGCGGTGTCGGTGGTGCAGTACGACACCAACCGCGTCGGCGGCATCACGGCGGCGCACAAGATCAACGCGCTGTGCGAGGCCTACAGCGTGCCGGTGGTGCCGCATGCCGGCCAGATGCACAACTACCACCTGACCATGAGCACGCTGGCCTCGCCCATGAGCGAGTACTTCCCCATGTTCGACGTGGAGGTCGGCAACGAACTGTTCTATTACATCTTCGATGGCGAGCCGGTGGCCAAGGAAGGCTTCATCGACCTGGACGACGACAAGCCGGGGCTGGGCCTGACGCTGAAGACCGAATACCTCAAAGACTTCAACATCATCGAATAACCATGGCTACCTACCAGAACCCGCGCTATCGCGGCATCTTCCCGGTCGTGCCCACCACCTTCACCGAATCCGGCGAGCTGGACCTTCCCAGCCAGAAGCGGGCCGTGGATTTCATGATCGACTCGGGCGTCGACGGGCTTTGCATCCTGGCCAACTTCTCCGAGCAGTTCGTGCTGTCTGACGACGAGCGCGAAATCCTGACCCGGACCATCCTGGAGCACGTCGCCGGCCGCGTGCCGGTGATCGTGACCACCACGCACTTCAGCACCCAGGTCTGCGCTGCGCGCAGCCGGCGCGCGCAGGAGCAGGGCGCCGCGATGCTGATGATCATGCCGCCTTACCATGGCGCGACGATCCGCGTGTCCGAGGAACAGGTGGCGGGATTCTTCCAGCGCGTGTCGGACGCGGTGGACATCCCCATCATGATCCAGGACGCGCCGGTCGCCGGCACGCCGCTGTCGGCCGCGGCGCTGGCGCGGATGGCGCGCGAGATCGAGCACGTCGCCTATTTCAAGATCGAGACCGCGGGCGCGGCCTCCAAGCTGCGCGACCTGATCGCGCTGGGCGGGGACGCCGTGGAAGGCCCCTGGGACGGCGAGGAAGCCATCACCCTGCTGCCCGACCTGGATGCCGGCGCCACCGGCTCCATGACCGGCGGCGGTTTCGCCGATGGCCTGCGGCCCATCATCGAGGCCCACCGCGCGGGCAAGCGCGACGAGGCCTACCGCCTGTACGAGCGCTGGCTGCCCCTGATCAATTACGAGAACCGGCAGGGCGGCATCCTCACGGCCAAGGCCTTGATGAAGGCCGGCGGCGTGATCGCCTGCGATGCGCCGCGGCACCCGTGGCCGGCCATGCGCGCGGAGGTCCGGCAGGGCCTGCTGGAGACCGCGAGCCGCCTGGATCCGCTGGTCCTGCGCTGGGGGCGTTGAGCAGGGATTGATCAGCCCGCCAAACACACTGTTCCGTCACGGCGAACAAGCCTGTCGCGCGTGACGGTTAAAATCCCTGGCTATCCATCCAGTCGGGGGCGCGTGTGCAGCCGGTCATTTCAGTTCAGGATCTATCCAAACGGTACGCATCCGGATTCCAGGCGCTCAAGAGCGTGAACCTGGACATCCGGCGCGGCGAGATCTTCGCCCTGCTCGGGCCCAACGGCGCGGGCAAGACCACGCTGATCAGCATCATCTGCGGCATCGTCAATCCCACCGCCGGCCGCGTGCTGGCCGATGGCCACGACATCGTCACGGAGTTCCGCGCGGCCCGCGCCAAGATCGGCCTGGTGCCGCAGGAAATTTCCACCGACGCGTTCGAAAGCGTCTGGAACACCGTCAACTTCAGCCGCGGCCTGTTCGGCAAGCCGACCGACCACGCCTACGTCGAGAAGGTGCTGCGCGACCTGTCCCTGTGGGACAAGAAGGACAGCCGCATCATGGCGCTGTCGGGCGGCATGAAGCGGCGCGTCATGATCGCCAAGGCGTTGTCGCATGAACCCGCGATCCTGTTCCTGGACGAGCCCACCGCCGGCGTGGACGTGGAGCTGCGGCGCGGCATGTGGGAAATGGTGCGGCGGCTGCGCGAAAGCGGCGTCACCATCATCCTCACCACGCACTACATCGAGGAAGCCCAGGAAATGGCCGACCGCATCGGCGTTATCCGCAAGGGCGAGATCATCCTGGTCGAAGAGAAGCACGCGCTGATGGCCAAGCTGGGCAAGCGCCAGCTGGCGCTGACCCTGAAGGCGCCGCTGCCGGGCATCCCGACGGCGCTGGACGCCTTCCAGCTGGACCTGTCCGACAACGGGCACAAGCTGGTCTACACCTACGACAACCAGGGCGGCGGGGAAATCTCCCGGCTGCTGCATGAACTGTCGCGCCTGGAGATCGAATTCACCGACCTGAATTCGTCGGAAAGCTCTCTCGAGGATATCTTTGTCAGCCTGGTGCACGGTCAATCATGAACTTCTACGCCATCCGCGCTATCTACCTGTTTGAAATGGCCCGCGCGTGGCGCACGCTGATGCAGAGCGTGCTGTCGCCCGTGATCTCCACCTCGCTGTATTTCGTGGTGTTCGGTTCAGCCATTGGTTCGCACATGGTCGAGATCGACGGCGTGAGCTACGGCGCCTTCATCGTGCCTGGCATGATCATGCTGGCGCTGCTGACGCAAAGCATCGCCAACGCGTCCTTCGGCATCTACATGCCGCGCTTCTCGGGCACCATCTACGAAATCCACTCGGCGCCCATCTCCTATGTGGAGATCGTCATGGGCTATGTGGGCGCCGCAGCCAGCAAGTCCATCATCCTGGGGCTCATCATGTTGGCCACGGCGCGGCTGTTCGTGTCGTTCGAGGTCGCGCATCCGTTCTGGATGCTGGGCTTCCTGGTGCTGACGGCCGTGACCTTCAGCCTGTTCGGCTTCATCATCGGCATCTGGGCCGACGGCTTCGAAAAGCTGCAGATCATCCCGCTGATGATCATCACGCCGCTGACCTTCCTGGGCGGCACTTTCTATTCCATCAAGATGCTGCCGCCGTTCTGGCAGACCGCCACGCTGTTCAACCCGGTGGTGTATCTGGTCAGCGGCTTTCGCTGGGCCTTCTATGGCGTCGCGGACGTCAGCGTCGGCGTCAGCGTGGGCATGACGCTGGTGTTCCTGCTGGCCTGCCTGATTGGGGTGCGCTGGATCTTCAAGACCGGTTACCGGCTGAAGACCTAGCGCAGACAGACCGGGCGCGGCGGCTCAGGCTTGCGCCGCCGGCGCGCGGCGGGCCAGGCCGTCATGCGCGTCGAGCAGGCGCTCGCGCCAGGCGTGGACCGGATCGTCCTGGGCCAGCAGTTCCAGCGTGCTGGTGCAGCGCGCCCACATGAACATGCCGAACACCGCATAGTCGGCATAGGCCGGCTGAGCGCCTGCCAGATAGGGCTGCTTGCCCAGCATCTGCCGCAAGGGCAGCAGCGCCGCGCGCAGCGCGGCGATCTGGTCTTCATAGCCCGCCGGCAGGTCTTCCAGCCTGCCGAAGCGCTTCTCCCGCGTGGCGCGGAAATAGTCCCGGTCCTTTTCGTGGATCAGGCCGTGGATGCTGGGCAGCAGCAACCGCGCCAGCGTCGGCACCAGGGTCGTGTCCGACCATGAATTCACGAACAGGCTCAGCGCGCGGCCGCTGGCGCCGCCGAACAACGAGGGCCGCTCGGGGAAGGTGTCTTCCAGGTAGCAGGCGATCTGCCAGGAATCGCTGACGACATGTTCGCCATGCACCAGCACCGGCACCAGTTTCTGGCCGGAAAAGTCTATGGCTTCCTTTTCCGTGAAGCGCCACGGCACGGTCGTCGCGGTCAGGCCCTTGTGGGCCAGGGCCATGCGGGTCTTCCAGCAATGCGGGCTGAAGCGCAGCGACGCATCGGCGCCGGCCAGGTCATAGAGAGTGAGATCCGGGGTCAAGATACTGCGCTCCTTCTACGTGTCGGTGAGGGAAACCGGAACAGGATAACCGGTTGCGCAGGACAGACGGCGGGCGGGCGCCTTGCGCCGCGGTCAGCTCCACACCTGCCTGAGCGCCGCCGCCGACAGATACAGGCCGCAGCCGAACACCGCATGCGTCGCCAGGCTGCGCAGGCGGTTCTTCCAGGGCGTGGGCGTGCGGGACGCGGCGATCCCCGCGCCCATGGCGGGCTGCATGACGAAAAACGGCATCACGACGGTCGCGACGCCCACGGCCAGGGCGGGCAGCCATGTGGGATCGCGCAGCCATGCCGCGCCCTCGATGCCGACCAGCAGCGCGGCGAAGACGAGACCCACGGCGTAGTGGATCGTCCATCCCAGCGCCGATTCGCCCGAGACGGGCTCGGCCCGGCCGATATTGGCGTGGGCAAGCGTGCCCCGGCACAGGTGGCCGGCCCACCGGCCGACCAGCGCATAGCCCAGTGTGGGCATGCCCAAGGCCTTCTGGAGCATGCCCCACACGTCCATCACGATCGTCGCGCCGATACCGATCAAAACCACTTTTGCCGCCACTTCCATCGATTCCATGTCTTGTTCCTTGCATTGCTGACCGCATTGTTTGCAGGCATGATAGAAGTTGAAGTCAACTTCAAGTCAAGGAGGGCGCCATGGATATTTCGGAAGTCGCCCGGCGCACGGGCCTGCCGGCCTCCACGCTGCGCTTCTATGAAAACAAGGGCTTGATCAAGGCGGTCAGCGCCGCCGGCGAACGCCGGCGTTTCGCGCCTGGCGTGCTGGATCAATTGGCGCTGATCGCGCTGGGGCAGGCCGGTGGCCTGTCGCTGGACGAGATCCAGGCCATGCTCTCGCCCGAGGGCGCGTTGCGGGTGGACAGGCAGTTGTTGCTGGACAAGGCCGACAGCATCGATGCGGCCATCAAGCGCCTGCGGGCGATGAGCCAGGGCCTGCGCCATGCCGCGGTGTGTCCCGCCGCCAACCATGCGCAATGCCCGACTTTCCAGCGGCTGTTGAAGGCCGCCGCGGGACGGTTGAAGCAGAACAGGGCGGCGGCCGGCAAGCAAAAAAACGCCATCCACCCGTAATGGGCGGATGGCGCCAGGGCTGGCTCTCGGAGAGCCTTACTTCGCGGCGGGGGCGCCCTTGCTCATGCTCATCAGGCGTTGCTTGAGCTGGGGGTCCTGCTGTATGGCCTGGCCTATGCCGTTGAATTCGTCGACGCTCAGACCGTCGGCCTGCACCAGTTTCACCATCTTGGCGTCGGCTTCCTCGACGACCTTCTGCTTGGCGGCATCCGTCTTGGCGGCGTCGACCTTGGGGCGGTACTCGTCGACGACGCCGGAAATCTTCTGCGATGCCGAAGCGAAACGCTGCAATTGCTGGTCGGTCGGCTGGATCGCGGGCGGGGGCGCCATGCGCGGTTGAGCCTGGGCCTGGCCTTGCGCCTGGCTGGCTTGCTGCGCAAGGGCGGGAGCACCGGACAGCGCCGTCGCCAGCAGGGCGGCGGACAGGAATGCATAAGTGGAACGCTGCATGAAACCTCCTTGTTCCGGTTGAATGTCGGGCCATGATGACGACCCGGACGGTGCGGGGGCAAGTTTCGCGATGTGTTTTCCTGTTTCGGCAGGCCACGGGATGCGCGCGCGCCCCGGGAGGGAGCCCCCCGGGGCGCGGCCGAAACGTTTTGCGCGGTTTCGTAGTCGCTGCTGGCCGCGATGTTTCCTTAAATTTATGCGGGACGGGTCTATACGAGCAGCATGCTCAGCAGCACCAGCGCCAGCAGCAGCACGTAGACGCGGGCGTGCAGGCGGTCCGGGATGCGCGGGATCAGCGGCGCGGCCAGCCGGATGCCGGCCAGCGACCCCAGCGCCAGCGCGGCGAAGGCCAGCAGGTCCACATAGCCCACGATCCAGGGCGCCAGCGGGTCGGCCAGGCCGCCGGCCGCAGCCATGTAGGCCAGTGTTCCCACCACCGCCACCGGCAGCGTCAGCGGATTGGCCATGGCCGCCGCCTTGGCCATGGGCAGGCCGCGGCGGCGCAGCAGCGGCACCGTCATGACGCTGCCGCCCACGCCCAGGAAGGCTGCCACCGCGCCGATGATCACGCCGCCGCCGACCAGGACGCCGCGGTCCAGAGGCCGGGGATGCGCGTCCTCCTGGGCCATGAAACCCTGGCGCAGCAGGCAATCCAGGATGGTCACGCCCAGATAGGCGATGAAGGCGTAGCGCACGAAGTCGCCGCTGGCGCGCGTGGCGGCGAGCGCGCCCAGCGCCGCGCCGGCGGCGATGAAGCCGGCCAGCGGCCAGACATAGGCCTGCAGGATGTTGCCGGCGCGCTGGTGCTTGCGCGTGGCCGCCACCGAATTCACGATCATGACGCAGGTGGACGTGGCCACCGCGATGTGCATGGCCGCCAGGCCGATGGCGTCGTGCGCGCCGTGCGCCGCCGTCAACACCGCATACAGCACGGGCACCACCACAAAGCCTCCGCCAAAGCCGAACAGCACGGTCGTTACGCCGCTCAAGCAGCCGAACAGGGCCAGAACCAGATAAAGCATTGCTGCGTCCTTCCAGGGGGAAAACGCCACGATACGGCGGTCGGGGGTGGCCCGCTTTCGAGGATGAGACAATAATGTTCGAGTTTCGGCCAATCGACCTGCCGCCGGGCACGCGGCATCAACAGGTCATGAGTCCCAGGCCATGCGCCTCAGACAGGCTATGCGTCCCAGACTATGCGCAATACCCACATCGACCGCTACGACCATCTGGACCGCGCCGTCGTCGCCATCGGCAACGACTATCCGCCTGGCCGGCTGCTGCCGGCCCACGCGCATCGCCGCGCGCAACTGTTGTATGGCGCAACCGGCGTCATGCACGTGGTCACGCGCGATGGCAACTGGGTGGTGCCGCCGCAGCGCGCGGTATGGATCCCGGCCGGCGTGACGCATCAGGTCCGAATGCTGGACGTCAGCACGCGCAGCGCCTACATCGAACCGGGAGCGGCGCGCGCGGACCGCGAGGCCTGCGAAGTGATCGAGGTGTCGCCGCTGCTGAGGCAGCTATTGCTGGACGCGGTCGACATGCCTCCCGCCTACGATCTGGCGGGGCGTGACGGCGCGCTGGCGGCCCTGCTGCTGCATGAGGTCGAGCGCGCGCCGGTGCTGCCGCTGCATATCCCGCTGCCACGCGACAGGCGCCTGGCGCCCTTGTGCAAGGCCTTCATCGCGGCGCCTGACGCGCGCGCCGCGCCACAGGCCTGGGCCGAACGCCTGCACATGAGCCCGCGCACCTTCAGCCGCCATTTCCGACAGCAGACGGGCATGGCGTTTTCGGAATGGCGGCAGCGCGCCTGCGTGGTGCTGGCCTTGGCCCGGTTGGCCTCGGGCGAGTCGGTGACCGCCATTGCGCTGGATTTCGGCTACCAGAGCCCGGCGGCCTTCTCCACGATGTTCCGGCGGGTGCTGGGCCGCCCGCCCACCGAGTATCTGCGCGAGAGCTGAAGGCAGTTGGTACTATGCCGGCTCCCGTGGCGGCCCCTTCGGGCCGCCGGGCCACGCCATTCCATGACCACTACGCATACGCCGTTATCCATCGGCATCGCCGGCGCGGGCAGCGCCGGACTGGCCGCCGCGCTGGCGCTGGCGCTGGCGCAAGCCGGCCATCAGGTGCGCGTCTTTGAAAAACACCAGGGGTTCACCACGCTGGGCGCCGGGCTGCTGCTGCAGCCGCCCGGGGTGCGCGCGCTCAAATCCCTGGGCGTCGACGTCGCGGCGCTGAACGTAGGCGCGCCGATCGACCGCCTGCTGGGCCTGTCGCATCGCGGCTGGCGAGTCGTGGACATCGATTACGTGGGTGACGGCGCGCGGGCCGTGACGCGGGCAGCCTTGGGCGGAGTGCTGTTCGAGGCCGCGCGGCGCGCGGGCGCCGAGTTCTCGTTCGGCTGTCCGGTCGAGACGCTGGCGACCCGCGAGGGCAGGGCCCACGTAACGCACGGCGCGGGGGAAGCCCGCGCCGAGTCCAGTTTCGATGTGTTCGTGGTGGCCGATGGCGCCGCGTCCGCGCTGCGCGAGCAGGTCGGCCTGGCGGCGAGTTCGCGCGCCTACGCCTGGGGCGCGTTGTGGGGCCAGTTCTGGACGCCCGGCTGGAGCGGGGCGACGCAGCTGCTGCAGCGCTTTCGCGGCACCCGCGAAATGATGGGCCTGCTGCCCACCGAGATCGGCCCCCAGGGCGTGCGGCTGTCGCTGTTCTGGAGCATCCGGCACGACGCCTTGCCGGCCTGGCGCGCCGCGCCCATCGGCGCCTGGAAGGACCGCATGCTGTCCCTGTGGCCCGAGGCCGCGCCCGTGGTGGATCAGATTTCGCGGCACGAGGACCTGGCGGTGGCCACATACCGGCATACCTGGCCGCGCGGCTTGGCTGCCGGCCCGTATTGCGCGGTGGGCGACGCGGGCCACGCGATGAGTCCTCAGCTGGGATTGGGAACGACGCTGGCGGTGCTGGATGCGATGGCGCTGGCGCGGGCCCTGGGGCAGCACGGCGCCGCAGAGGGACCGGCGCGCTACGCCCGCAGCCGGTTATTGCCTTCGCGCCTGTACCAGAGCCTCAGCCGGGCGCTGACGCCATGTTTCCAGGCTTCGGGGCCGGGGTTGTGGCGCGACCTGCTGTTCGGTGGCGGGCTGCTCGTGCCCGGGATGAAGTCGCTGATGAAGCGCGGCCTGCTCGCCATGCCGCAGCCGGGGGAGCCGGGCCGCGGCTGATCCGCCGCGCGGCGGCCCTCAGGCCGCGTACCAGAGCACGGCGAAGAAGTGGCACGCAGTGCCGGCGAGCACGAACAGATGCCAGATGAAATGGCTGTAGCGCCAGCGGTTGTCGAGCACGAAGAACACCACGCCGCCGGTATAGGCCAGCCCGCCCGCCACCAGCCACCACAGGCCGCCCGTGGGCACGCGCTCGATCAGGGGGTTGACCGCGATGATCACCAGCCAGCCCATCGCCAGATACAGGCCCGTGGAGATGGCGGGGCGGTTGAGCCGCTTGCTGGCTTTCAGCCCGACGCCCAGCAGGGCCATGCCCCAGACCAGGCCGAACAGGGTCCAGCCCCAGGGGCCGCGCAGGGCGCCCAGGGCGAAAGGCGTGTAGGTGCCCGCGATCAGCAGATAGATGGCGGAATGGTCCAGCACGTTGAAGAGCTGCTTGGCGCGGCTCTTGGGCAGCGCGTGATAGATGGTGGACGCCAGGTACAGCAGGCACATCGTCGCGGCGAAGACCGCGGCGCCCGCGATGAAGGCGGCATCGCCTTGGCGCACGGCGGCCAGGATCAGGATGGGAGCGGAGGCCACGGCGCCCGCGGCGCCGACGCCGTGGCTGATGGCGTTGGCGATTTCCTCGCCCAGGGTCTGGGGTCTGTCGTTGGGAAACATGAATGCGTCTAGGTTGGTTCAGGCCTACACCTTAGGCGCTTTGGGGCGGCGGCTCAAGGCGGCGAGCCAGCCGGTCGCGGCCGAGGCGGTCTCCGTTTGATCTACTGCAAATCGACCTGCGTGCCGGCGTCCCGAAAGCGCTGCCTGGAAGTTACTCTGTGATACATTCAGCGCGCAAGCAAACGCAGGTTTACTGGCCGAGGCCCAGCAATGGCGCGCAGTTTCACCAACTTGTTTTTCAAGGCCGCAAAGAAGATCGGCAAGCTGCAGCGCGCGGCCTTGCGCATGGCCACGCCCAAGGCTGCCAAGAAGCGCAGCGCGCCCAAGCGCCGGGCCGCCAAGCCCGCTGCGGCCTCCGCTTCCCGCAGCGCTGCCGCGCCTTCGTTGGGGACCGGCCGCTGGGAAGCCTCCCGGCAATTTTCCGATGCCCAGGGCCGCCGTCTCACTTTCGCGCGCTACACGCCCGCCGCGGCGCCGCGCGCCGGCATGCCGCTGGTAGTGATGCTGCATGGCTGCAGGCAGACGGCGCTGTCGTTCGCCCGCGGTTCGCGCATGAATCAATGGGCCGACGCGGGCGGCTTCATGGTGCTGTATCCGCAGCAATCGATGACCCGTCAGGTGCAGCGCTGCTGGCGCTGGTTCCAGCCCGACGACGCGCACGGCGGGGCGGAAGCGGACCTGATCGCCGCCCTGATCCGCGCGGAGTGCGCCCGGCATGCGCTGGACCCCGAACGCGTCTACATCGCGGGATTGTCAGCCGGGGCCGGCATGGCCGCGCTGGTGGCCTTGCGGCATCCGCGCCTGATTGCCGCCGTGGCGATGCATTCCGGGCCGGTTGCGGGCGATGCCCACAGCGCTGCGGGCGGCATCGGCACCATGCGGCGCGGCGCGCTCAAGCCGCTGCTGCCCTTGCTGGAAAAAGTCGCGGACCCGGCGGTGTTCCGCCTGGGCATGCCCGCCATGATTCTGCAGGGGCAGCTGGATCCGACGGTGGCGCCGCGAAACGCCAGGCAATTGTTCGAACAGTTCCGCGCCGTCAACGATCTGCCGCCCGAAAGCGTGCCGGTCGAGCGCGTGCTGGGACTGGGCACGGAGAAATCCTACCGTCGCGTCGATATGCTGCGCGGCAGCCGCACGCTGCTGCGGCTATGCGAAATCACGCTGGTGGAGCACGCCTGGAGCGGCGGCGACGCCTCGGTGCGCTATCACGCGCGCAACGGACCGGATGCCTCGGCGCTGATCTGGCGCTTCTTCCAGACGCACCGCCGCGCGGCGCGCGGACAGGCGGAATAAGCCGGGGTCGGTCCGCGCAGCGGGCGGCAGTCCCGTCCCGGCCACGGCAGTAAGATCAGCGTATTCCCGGCGCGTTCCGCGCCAGCCGCCTCGTCCCTGTCCGGAGTCCAGCCATGTCACTTTCCATGTATCAGGCCAGCGTGCCTGCCTTCGTCCGCGGCCTGAACGTGCTGGCCGCGCTGCTGCAAAAGGCCGCCGACCACGCGGCGGCGGCCGGCATGGACCCGGCCGAACTGATCAATGCCCGGCTGGCGCCGGACATGTACCCGTTGAGCGGCCAGATCCAGCGCGCCAGCGACGCGTCCAAGTTCGCGGTGCAGCGCCTGTCGCGGGTGGAAGCGCCCAAGTTTCCGGATGAGGAAACCACGTTCGAACAGTTGCAGCAGCGCATCGCCGCCACCCTCGCGTAGCTGCGGGACGTGCCGGCGGACCGGCTGGATGGCGCCGAAGGCCGCAAGGTTTCGCTGGCGTTCGGCGACTTCAAGCAGGAGTTCCGCGGCGACGACTACCTGCTGACGTTCGCGCTGCCGAACTTCTACTTCCACGTCACGACGGCCTACGCCATCCTGCGCCACGCGGGCGTGAAGATCGGCAAGCTCGATTTCCTGGGGCCGTATCCGCAGCCGGCTGCCTAGCCTTGCTTCTTTGACGCGTCGCCGCAGCCTTCCATCGGACCCATCTTCGCCATGTTCTCCTGCACTTCCTGCGGCGTCAGGTCGAACTTGTGCGTGGCGATGGACCAGCGGTGCCCGCAAGGGTCCACCACCTGGCCGTAGCGGTCGCCCCAGAACATGTCCGCCACGGGCATGGTCACCTGGGCGCCGGCCGCCACCGCCTGCTTCATGGCGGCGTCCACGTCGTTGACGTAGAGATGCAGGGTCACGGGCGTGCCTTTGAGCGCCTTCGGGCCCAGGCTGCCCCATTCGGGGAAGTCGTCCATCAGCATCATCACGGAATCGCCGATGCGTATGGCGGCATGCATGATCTTGCCGTTGGGGCCGGGCAGCCGGGCCAGTTCCTCGGCGTTGAAGGCTTTCTTGTAGAAGTCGATGGCCTGCGCCGCGCCTTCGCACACGATGTGCGGGGTGAGCGTGTGCATGCCGTCGGGGATGGGTTTGCTTGCAGGGTTTGCCATGAGGTATCTCCAGATTTTTCCGTTTGAACGGGCGGGAACGGATCCCGCCGCCTCAGTCGCCTACCAGAGTGGTGAAGCCGCCCCAGCACATGCGCTTGATATCGAACACGTCGTCGCAGCAGTGCTCCGCCAGGCGCGGGTCCGCCATGACCTTGGCGTTGATCCGGTCGCGATCCGCCTTGCTGGGGTAGGTGATCCAGGCGAACACCACCGTTTCCCCCTCGCGCGCGCCCGCGGCGGCGCTGAACGAGCCGGCGCCTTCCTTGTCGATTTCTTCCGCCACGCATTCGCGGTAATCCAGCGCGCCGTGTTCCAGCCAGACCGTCTGCGCTTGCTGCGCCATCTTCCGGTAGGCTTCGAGGTTGGCCTTGGGTACGGGCAGCAGGAAGCCGTCTACATACTTTTCCATCAGTAACTCCTTGATCCACGTTGTTCTGTTCCGCGCCAGGACGTCCCGCAAGCCGCCTTGGCGCTACCCCGGATCTCATTCCGGTAAGTGTCACTGTATCGGGATCGCCGGCGATTTCAGATAGGCGATTGCGACAATCTTGAGGGTGGATTGCGACAGTTGGCAGGCGTATGCTTTGCAGGATGAAAAACGTCGCCTTCCTACTGCCCCTGGGGGCGAACATCGCCTCGCTGGAAACCGCCCGGCATGGCTTCCTGGTCGCCAATGAATACCTGGCCGCGCACGGGCGCGAACCCAGGTTCACGGTGCGCACGCTGGCCCTGACCCGCGAAGTCCGGCTGGACCAGGGCCGCATCACGGTGCAGGCCGACATGGTCCTGGCCGATGCCCACGACATCGACATCTGCATCGCGCCGCCGCTGCTGGGTTCGGTGTCCGACGCGGTGCTGTCCAACCGCGAACTGATCGAATGGCTGTCGCGCCATCACCGCGAGGGCGGCGAAGTCGCCAGCCTGTGCATGGGCGCCGCGCTGCTGGCGGCGGGCGGCGTCCTGGACGGCCAGCAGGCGGTGGTCCACTGGGTGGCCCAGAACCTCTACGCCAGCCTGTTTCCCAGCGTGCAATGGGTCAGCGACCGCGTCGTCATGGCGGACAACGGCATCTACACCAGCGGCGGCGCGTTCTCCGCGGCGCACCTGGTGCTGCACCTGATCGAAAAGTACACCGACCGCGACACCGCCATCTGGTGCGCCAAGTACTTCCAGCTGGACTGGAGCCGCCAGAGCCAGTTGCCGTTCTCGGTGTTCGTGGGGCAGAAGTCGCACGCCGACGAGGTCGTGCGCGCGGTGCAGGATTACATCGAAGGCCGCTACACGGAAAAGATCACCGTCGAGGAATTGGCGGACCGTCATGCCATGGGACGCCGTACGCTGGAGCGCCGCTTTCGCCAGGCCACCGGCAACAGCATCGTCGAGTACGTGCAGCGGGTGCGGGTGGAAGCCGCCAAGAAGCGCCTGGAGACCTCGCGCAAGAGCGTGGCCGAAGTCATGTACGAAGTCGGCTACAACGACACCAAGGCCTTCCGCGACATCTTCAGCAAGTATTGCGGCATGTCGCCGGTGGGCTACCGCGAGCGCTACCACTTTCAGTAGCGGCTTCAGCCCTGGTGCCGGTACACCCGCGTATCGCGCATCACAAAGCCCGCGGACTCGTACAGGTGGTGCGCGGACAGCCGGCTCGGGTTGGAGGTCAGGTCCAGCGTCTTGGCCCCGAGCTCGCGGCTTTTGACGATGGCGGCATGCGTCAGCGCCATGCCGACCTTCAGGCCGCGGGCCTGTTCGTCCACCACCACGTCTTCGATCCACGCCCGCACGCCGGTGGGAATGCGGAAGTGCACCAGCGTCAGCGTGCCGACGATGCGCTTGTCGCTGCCCATGGTGGCGATGAACAGGTGGGTGCACGGGGATCGGATGATCTCGTCCAGCGCCTCGCGCGTCAGCGGCGCCGCGGTTCTGGACAGTTGCGGCAAGAGACGGGCGAATGCCGCGACCAGCGTCGCGCTGGCCTGGGTGGCGAGCACGACTTCGACTTCATTTCCTGGAGGGGGCATCATGCTCTCCCGGGTGGGCTACCTGAGTGTTGTAGCCGACACTCTGTCCGGATACCAAGCGGTGAATTTCATCGCGCCGGCCAGCGCCGCCACCGTCACTGCGATGGCGACCGCCTGCGGCAACTGCGGTTTGTACAGCAGCAACGCGTCGGCCGCCACCATGCTCGCAAACGCCAGCGCCCAGGCTGTGGTCACGGCATAGTTCATGCGCGCGTAGCGACGGTTCTTCCAGACGTATTCCGGTTCCTTTTCGCGTGCGTATTCCAGTGCGAACGGCCGGCGCAGCGCCAGGGTCAGCAACACCAGGAGCAGCATGCCGGCATCGACCCGCAGGCGCGCCTGGGCGATGGTCCAGGAATCCCCGTCCGCCATCGGGGCATACAGGGTCATCCCCATGAACAGCAGCAGCGTGCCGGTTTCCAGGATCTTGAGGCGCCGCTCGGGGCTGAGCCAGTCGCGCAGCACCAGCCCGGCGGATACGAAAGTGCCGGCGGCAAGCCCTTCCAGCACGCCGACGGTTCTTTCAATGATGACAAACACGATGAACGGCGCGAACGCCAGCAGGATATTCATCTTGGTTCCCCGACCTCGAGCGCGCGCCCCTGCGCGTTGTCAGCGTCGCCTTGAGAATCAAGACGCGAACTTGTCCATTTACGCCTGTCCGCCAGGGTGCGGGATATGGCGCAGTTCGACCATCGGCAAGGTGGCCGTGCGCATATGGACGATTGTTCCGGCGGCGCGGCGACCCATCGGCCGTCTGGCCGGCGCCGGCTGGCGCAAAGGATGAGTTCGATGGGCGATGGCCGGCACGGCTTGCGGTCCGCAGGGCGTACCGCCTTTGGCGGACTTCCCGCCGCGTAGTCGCAGGCGTTGCTCCATCAGCGGGTGTCGGCTATGGTCAAGGGCTACGCCCAACCCTGCCCCCGAGGAAACCATGACATCAGTCCTTCCGTCCACGACCCTGAGCGTGGATCCAGCCTGGATCGACGAGTACGGCCACATGAACGCCGCCCATTACGTGGGCATCTTCGACCGCGTCGGCTTCCAGTTGTTGCGCGAAGTGGGGGTGGGGCTGGATTACACCGAGGCCACGCGCTGCGGCATCTACACGATGAATGTGCACGTGGCCTATTTGCGTGAAGTACTGGCGGGCGATCCGCTGGCGCTGCGCATCCGCCTGCTGGAAGCGGACGACAAGCGCCTGCTGTGCCTGATGGAGCTGATGCAGACCCGCGACGGCTACGTCGCGGCCACGATGGAGCAGCTGTCGCTGCACGTGGACCTGGAAACGCGGCGCGCCAAGCCGTTTCCGCCGGAGCTGGCGCAGCGGCTGGCGCGCACGGTCGCGGCGCACGCCGCCCAGCCGCTGCCGGCCGGCTACCGACGGCTCTTGCCGCTGAAGCCGCCGCGTTGAGTCATCGCGCCTGACCGGCCCGACCGCTCAGCGCGCGACCGCGATCGGCCGGTCGCCCGAGATCGTGGTGCGGTGCATCTCGCGGTCGAAGCCGTCGTAGTCGTTCATGGCCAGGTGCTGGGTGCAGCGGTTGTCCCACAGCGCCAGCGAGCCCGGCGCCCAGCGGAAGCGGCAGGTGAACTCCGGCCGCGCCGCGTGGCGGTACAGGAACTGCAGCAGGGGCTCGCTTTCTTCCTGGGTCATGCCGTCAAAGCGCAAGGTGTAGGTGCTGTTCACGTACAGCGCCTTCCTGCCCGTGGCCGGGTGTACGCGCACCACGGGGTGGATCACCTCGCTCGTGGCGCGGTCGTCGGTGCGCACGTCCATCTTGTGGGCGGGGTCGCCATTGTTCACCACCGCGCCGCCCGCGCCATAGGAGCGCACCGCGCTGTGCACCGCGCCCAGCCCGTCCAGGATCTGCTTCAGCCGGTCCGACAGCGCGTCGTAGGCGCGGTACATGTTCGCCCACATGGTGTCGCCGCCGTAGGGCGGAATGACGCGGCCGTACAGCGCCGAGCCCAGCGGCGGTTCTTCGGCGTAGCTCATGTCCGTGTGCCACAGTCCGCCGAACAGGCGCCGGGTGGTTTCGGCGCGGCCCTTCATGACGGGCAGAATGGTGGGGTGTCCTTCCAGCGCCCGCACGAAGGGCACTTCCAGCAGCTCGCCGAAGCGCGAGCTGAAATCGATATGCTGCTGCGGCGTCAGCTGCTGGTCGCGGAAGAACACCACCAGGTGCTCGTGCAGCGCGTTGCGCACCTCGTCGAACTGGTCGTCCGACAGCGGCCGTGACAGGTCGATGCCGCGGATTTCGGCGCCCAGCGCGCCGGCTATCGGTTGGGTTTCCAGATGGCGATACGTGGTCATGCTTGTCTCCTTGCCTATTGAAGCTTGATCTGCGCCTTGCTCACCAGCGCGCCCCACTTGTCGGTTTCCGCCGCGATGTAGCGACTGAAGTCCGCTGGCCCTTCGGCCGAAATGATGCCGCCCATGGCGCCGATCTGTTCGCGCACGTCGGGCATGGCCAGCACGGCCAGCAGTTCCTTGTTCAGGCGCTCGATGATGGGCTTGGGCGTGGCCGCCGGCGCCAGCACGCCGAACCATCCGGCGATCTCGTAGCCCGGCAGGCCGGCCTCCGCCATCGTCGGCACGTCGGGCAGCTGCGGCGAGCGCGCCGTGCTGGTGATCGCCAGCGCGCGCAGCTTGCCGGCCTTCACCAGTTGCAGCGCCGACGGCATGTTGTCGAACATCATCGGCACGTGGCCCGCCACGGTGTCGTTCAAGCCCGGCGCGCTGCCGCGGTAAGGCACGTGGGTCAGGCGCACGCCTGCGGACGAGGCGAACAGTTCGCCCGCCAGGTGCAGCGAGGTGCCGGCGCCGGGGGTGGCGTAGTCCAGCGGCGCTTTCGACTTCTTCGCGTAGGCGATCAGTTCCTGCACCGAGCGCACCGGCAGCGCGGGATTGACCACCAGCAGGTTGGGCACGCTCATCAGCATCGTGACGGGCGCCAGGTCGCGCTGCGGCTTGTAGGGCAGGTCCGGATAGAGGGCGGGGTTGATGGAGATGGGGCCGATATTGCCCATCACGATGGTGTAGCCGTCGGCCGGCTGCTTGACCGCGAAATCGGTGCCGATGTTGCCGCCGGCCCCGGCCTTGTTCTCGACGATGACGGGCTGGCCCAACCGTTCGCCGAGCTTGTGGCTGACCAAGCGGGCCAGCATGTCGGTCGATCCGCCCGGCGGGTAGGGCACGATCCATTTGACTGGCTGCGCCGGCCAGGTTGCTTGCGCCGCGGCGGATCCCGTACAGAACACGAGACCCGCCGCCAAGGCGAGTGCGATGCGTTTCATAGCTATGTCTCCTTCCCGGGCTCGCCGGTCTTGCCGGGAGCGTCGTTTATGTGTATTGTTCACCTAGTGATCAATACGTTTATTAGGTGAACGATTGAAGAATAATAGATCGATTCAACGGTGTCTATCCATCATGCGGGCCTTCCGCGGCAACGGCCGGCCCACGCTGGCCGAACTGGCGCGCGCCGTGGACCTGCCGCACGCGACCGTGCTGCGGTTTCTGCAGACGCTGGAAGAAGAGGGCTACGCGGCGCGCGAAGACAGCCGCTGGCGCCTTACGCCGCTGGTGTTCGAACTGGGTTTTGCCGCCATGGAAAGCCTGGGCGTGACGGACGCCGTGCAGGAGATCCTGCAGAACCTGGCCGACGCCTATTCCGGCACGTCCAACCTGGGCGAGGCCAACCCCGAAGGCGTGATCATCATCGGCCGCGCCATGGCGCCGGCCGAACGCCGCCGCCTGGTGGTGATGAACCTGCGCGTGGGCAGCGTGCTGCCGCCGGCCAGCGCGCTGGCCGGCGGCTTGCGTCTGGCGCCGGGGGAGTGGACCCGGTTCGACTATCCCGACAGCAACCAGGTGTCGGTGGCCGTGCCCGTGCCGCAGGCCGGCTCGCGCCTGCTGTCGGTGGGGATTTCGGTGGCCGCCCCGGAAGTGGAAGGGAACCGGCTGGAAGCGGACATGGTGCCCGCCTTGCAGCAGGCGGCGCAGACCATCGCCGGCGTGATCCGGGTCGGCGTGGTGTGAGCGTGGCGGGGCGGATCAGTCCTGGGACGTCTCTGGCAGTTTCGCGATCACCTTGATCTCGAAGTCGAAGCCATTGAGCCAGGTCACGCCCACCGCGGTCAGCGCCGGGTACGGCGCCACGCCCCAGAATTCCGGCACCACCTGCCAGATCGTCTCGAACCTGGATGCCGGATCGACCATGAACACCGTCACGTCGACCACGTCATCGAAGCTGCTGCCGGCCGCCGCCAGGATGGCTTGCAGATTGCGGAACGCAAGCCGCACATGCTCCTGCAGATCGGTCTCGGGCGTGCCGTCCTCGCGGCTGCCCACCTGTCCCGAGACAAACAGGAATCCATTGGAACGGATCGCGGGCGAATAGCGGTCGCGCTCATACAAGGCGTGACGCCCTTGGGGAAAAACAACGTCGCGTTGGGTCATAGCTATCTCCATCTATGGGCCGCATCCGGCCCGGCATTGACGATGTAGGCACTTTAGGTGGCCCCGGTGCCGCGATAAACGGGCAAGTCCGTCCATCACTGTTTGTAGAATCCAAATAATCAGGAAGAGCGGGAGCAGAGATGGACCGTTTCGACGCGATGCAGGCCTTTGCCCGGGTGGTGGAAACCGGCAGCTTCACCAAGGCCGCCGAGACCCTGCACATGAGCAAGACCAGCGTGACGCAACTGGTGCAGCA
This sequence comes from Achromobacter sp. Marseille-Q4954, assembly GCF_943737025.1. Taxonomy (NCBI): domain Bacteria; kingdom Pseudomonadati; phylum Pseudomonadota; class Betaproteobacteria; order Burkholderiales; family Alcaligenaceae; genus Achromobacter; species Achromobacter sp. Marseille-Q4954. The sequence goes on along the minus strand of NZ_CALSFQ010000004.1, from coordinate 492,059 downwards.
GTTGGAGGCGCGCTTGCGCGTCAAGCTGTTGAACCGCACCACCCGCAAGGTCAACGTGACCGCCGACGGCGCTGCCTACTATGAGCGCGTGCTGCGGCTGCTGGCCGACATGGACGATGCCGAGACCAGCCTGTCCGGCGCCTCGGCCGTGCCGCGGGGGCGTTTGCGCGTGGACGTGCCCAGCCCGCTGGCGCGCATGATCCTGGTGCCGGCCTTGCCGGCGTTCCATGCACAGTACCCGGACATCCAGCTGGATATGGGCGTGAGCGACCGGATCGTCGATCTGATCGGCGAGAACGTCGACTGCGTGGTGCGCGGCGGGGAACTCACCGACCAGTCGCTGATGGCGCGGCGCGTGGGCGATCTGCGGCTGGGCGTGTACGCGGCGCCGGAGTACCTGGAGCGCGCCGGCACGCCCGCGCATCCGCGCGAGCTGGAGGACACGCACCACCGCATCGTGGGCTTTCTATGGGCGCGCAACGGCAAGGCGCTGCCCTACGCCATGCGCCGCGACGGCGAGAGCATCAAGGTGCATGGCCGCCATGTGCTGGCGGTCGACGACGGCAACGCCTATCTGGCGGCCGGTCTGGCCGGGCTGGGCGTGCTCTGGCTGCCCGACTATATGTCACGCGCTCACGTCGACAGCGGCGAGCTGGTGCCGCTGTTCCAGGACTGGCGCCTGGATTCCATGCCGATGTACGTGGCGTTTCCGCCCAACCGGCACGTGAGCGCCAAGCTGCGCGTGTTCATCGATTGGGTCGCCGGGCTGTTGGGGCAGTACACGCCCGAGCCGCCGCGCGGCTGAGCCTCGCGCGCGACACGGACCGGCCTCGCCTTGTTCAAACCTGCTGGCTGCGTGCGCCGCGCAGCAGCTTGCCCGGCAATGCGCCGGTGGCCGCGCCGCCTTCGAAGATCGGCAGGCCGTTGACCAGCGTGGCCACGTAGCCGTCGGCGCGCTGGATCAGGCGGCGGCCCCCGCCGGGCAGGTCGAACACCATCTCCGGGCAATGCACGCGTACCGCATCGGGATCGATGATGTTGACGTCGGCCTTGTAGCCAGGCTGCAGCAGGCCCCGGTCCAGCAGCCCGTACACGCTGGCGGTGTCGCGCGTCTGGCGCTTGACCACGTGCTCCAGGTCCAGCAGCGGGCCGCGGCGGCGGTCGCGGGCCCAGTGGCTGAGCATGAAGGTGGGCATGCTCACGTCGCAGATGTAGCCGCAATGCGCGCCGCCATCGGACAGGCTGTTGACCGTGTAGGGCTGCTGCATCAGCTGGTGCAGATGGTCCAGGTTCTCGTACGAATAGTTGAACGACGGGTAGTACAGGATGGCCTGGCCTTCGTTCTCCAGCATCAGGTCGTAGACGATCTCCAACGGCGCGCGGCCGCTGCGCTGCGCCATGGCGGCCACGCTTTCCTCGGGTAGCGGCTCGTAGTCGGGATCGCTGCCCAGCCGGTAGATCTTGTGGAAGCTGCTGAACAGCGTTTCGGCGCGGCGGTCCAGCAGGCCGCGCTGTTCGTTCATGATGCGGCTGCGCGTGGCGGGGTCGCGCAGGCGGGCCAGCTTTTCCGCCAGCGGCAGGGCATGCAGCGCCTGGTAGCTGGGATGCGCGATGAACGGATGCAGCGTGCTTTGCCACGAAAACAGGATGCCCAGCGGACGTCCGCTGATGCCTGCCAGCAGCGGCACGCCTTCGCGGTGCGCCCGGTCCAGGCTGCTGGCGATCTGCTTCCACACATCGGGCGCGGCGTCGGTCTGCTGCAGGTTGAACAGCACGGGCAGGCGGTTGTGGCGCGCCAGCTGCTCCAGCCAGGGCATTTCGCCTTCCATGGCGGGATGGTTGGCGGTCATCTGGAACACGCCATGTCCGACCTCGCCCATGACCGAGCCCAGGGCGGTGATCTCCTCGCCGGTGGCGAAGGTGCCGGGCGGATACTTGCGCTCGTCGTACTTGTGCAGGAAGGTGCGCGAGGTGGAAAAGCCCACCGCGCCGGCCTCCAGCGCTGCGCGCACCACTTCGCGCATGGCGATCAGGTCGGCGGGCGAGGCCTCGTCGTGGTGGATGGCGCGTTCGCCCATCACATAGGCGCGCACCGCGCTGTGCGGGATCTGCGCGCCCACGTCCAGGGCCTTGGGGCGGCGGTCCAGCGCGTCCAGGTATTCGGGAAAGGTCTCCCAGTCCCACTGGATGCCTTCGGACAGCACCGAGCCGGGGATGTCCTCGACGCCCTCCATGACCTTGATCAGCCATTCGCGCCGCTCGGGCTTGACGGGAGCGAAGCCCACGCCGCAGTTGCCCATGATGGCCGTGGTGACGCCGTGCCAGGTGGAAGGGCTGAGGTACGGGTCCCAGGTGGCCTGGCCGTCGTAGTGGGTGTGGATGTCCACCCAGCCCGGGGCGACCAAGCAGCCGTCTGCGCGGATCTCGCGGCGGGCGGCGCCGGCCCGGCCTTCGGCCTGGACCACGCGTCCATCTTCGATCGCCAGGTCCGCCTGGTAGCGGGGCCGGCCCGACCCATCGACGATCGTGCCGCCGCGGATGACCAGATCATGCATTGCGCTCTCCTTTCGATACGCGCCGGGTTTATTGGAGGACCAGGCCGATGCGCTTGATCACCGCGCCCCAGCGTTCGCTGTCCCGCTGGACGATCTGCGAGAATTCCTTCGGTCCCGCGCCGCTGACCTCATTGCCCTGCGACACGATGCTCTGCGTCACTTCGGGTGTTTCCAGCGCCTCGCGGAACACCTGGGCCACGCGCTCCGCCAGCGCCGGCGGCATGTCGCCGGGGCCGAAAATGCCCTGCCAGCCGACGATGTCCAGCCCGGGTATGCCTTGCTCCATCAGGGTGGGCAGGTCCGGCAGCACGCTCAGGCGGCGGTCGGTGGCCGGACCCAGCAGCTTGACCTTGCCGGCGCGCGCGTTCTCCACGGCGGTGGCCGTGCCGTCGAAATAGACCTGGACGTCGCCCGCCAACAGCGCGCGGCTGGCGTCGGCGGTGCCCTTGTAGGGCACGTGCACGATGTCGATGCCGGTCTGCTGCTTGAGTATCTCGCCGTTCAGATGCGAGGTGGACCCGGGGCTGTAGGAAGCGAAGTTCAGCTTGCCAGGATTGGCCCGCGCGTAGTCGATCATCTGCGCCGTGGTCGAAAAGGGCGCGTCCTTGTTGGCGACCAGCACGGTGGCCGAGCGCACCACCTGGATGACCGGGGTGAAATCCTTCACCGGGTCGTAGGGCAGCTTCTTGTACAGATGCGGATTCTGCGTGTGCGTGACGACGATGGTGTAGAGCAGGGTGTAGCCATCAGGGCTGGCGCGGGCCACTTCCTGCGCGCCTATCATGGTGCCGGCGCCGGGCTTGTTGTCGACGATGACTGGCGCCCCGGTGCGTTGCGTGACCTTCATCGCCAGCATGCGCGCCAGCGCGTCCGACCCGGACCCGGCCGGAAACGGCACCACCAGGCGGATGGGCTTGCCGCCGCCCGGCCAGGGCGGGGCCTGCGTCACCGGCGCGGCCGCCGCCGAAAGACAGGCCAGGGCGCCCAGCATGGCAGCCCCGCCGCTACCCAACAGCTTCAAGAACGACTTGCGGTTCATATTGTCTCCTCCTGGGGGTAGGCAATGTCAGGCATTGCTCTGGAATGAGGTTCACCACAGGGCGCCGGCGCTGCAATTTTCCGTCGCGGCAAGTCTTTTGTAGTCTTGCCTTTGCGCTCAATCAAATGCATATTTGGCGCAATATTGATGAGAAAAATACATGAGCCTCACAATACGGTCGCTCCAGCACTACGCCGTGCTCGTCGAGGAAAAGCACTACTCCCGCGCGGCGCAGCGGCTGCATCTGACGCAGTCCGCGTTGACCCGCAGCATCCAGTCGCTGGAGGACTCGCTGGGCCTGGTGCTGGTGGACCGGGCGTCCACGGGCGTCACGCCCACGCAGGCCGGGCGCATGGTGCTGGAGCGCGCGCAGCGCATCCTGGCAGAAACCCGCGACCTGCGGCGCGAAGCCGAATTGATCCGCGGCCACGACACGGGCCGCGTGAATCTGGGCGTGGGGGCGTTTCCGGCGGCCGGCTTCCTGTCGCAGCTGCTGGTGCGCATCGCGCGCGAACATCCGGGCTTGAGCGTGCACGTCGAGATCGAAAGCTGGCAGCGCCTGCTGGACAAGCTGCAGCAGGACAAGCTGGATTTCGCGGTGGCCGTGACGCACAGCCTGCCACCGCCCGATGACTTTTCGGTGCGGCCCTTGCCGCCGCAGCACGGCGGCCTGTTCACGCGCGCCGGCCATCCGCTGCAGGGCCTGGGCAAGCCGCGGCTGCGCGCCGCGCTGGCGCAGTACCGGCTGGCCGCCACCGACCTGCCGCTGCGGGCGCGCGAGTACCTGGCCCGGCTGTACCAGGTGGCGCGCCCGGAAGACCTGCCCATCGCCTTCGAATGCGACAGCGTCGCCACGCTGCGCGAGGTGGCGCTGGGTAGCGACGTGGTGCTGTTCTGCACGCGCGAGGCCATCGCGGCCGAGCTGGCGCAGGGCGTGCTGGAGCCCTTGCCGCTCTCCTATCCCGCCGCCGGCCCGCTGACCTACAGCGTCATCCACCGCGCGCGCCGCACGCTGTCCCCGACCGCCGAGCGGGTCATCGAGCTGGTGCAGGACCTGCTGTCCGGCGCTGCCGGGCCGCAGGCCGCCGCCGGGAAGAAGCGCCGGGCACGGCGCTAACATCCCGGCCCGAGGGCGGCTGAATGCCTGGATCCGCGCCTACATCCGTTCGCCGGGCAGCGCGCTGGCCTGCTGCACCCAGTCCATGAACTGCGCTTCGTCCAGCTCGTCGTCCTCGCGGATGTCGAGATAACGCGTGTCCTGGCTCTTGGATGGCCCCGGCGGCACGGGCCGCAGCTGCGCGCCGCGAAAGAACGCTACCTTCACGTACTTGGTAAAGCAATGGATGCTCAGGAACCAGGCCTGGCCGTCCAGGCCATACAGCGGCGAGTTCCACTTGACCGCCTTCTGCACGCCGGGCGCGGCGCGCTCGATCAACGCGTCCAGGCGGCGTCCGAGATCGCTTTTCCAGCCCGGCATGGCCGCGATGTAGGCCTGCACCGGCGCGTCGCCCGCGCCTTTGGCGATCTGGGGATTGCCGCCTGACAGCAGGACGGGTTGCGAATCTGAATCTGCCTGCCTGCTGGTTTTCACCGATTTTGCGGGGGACTTTTCTGCCATGCACGGGCTCCTTTTGCTTGACCTCAAGTCGACTTGAAGTGAAAGACTATCTGCATTCCGGCACGCGGCGAACTGGAAGTGTTTTCTTGCCGCGGCCACTGACCAGCAACCTGGGAGTTCAAGCAGATGTGGGATGAACGCTACGCCGTTGAAGAATACGTGTATGGAACCGAGCCGAACGCCTTCCTGGCGGAAAACGCCGGCCTGCTCTGCGGGCCGGTGCTAAGCCTGGCCGAAGGAGAGGGACGCAATGCCGTTTTCTTGGCCTCGTTGGGTCTGGACGTGCTTGGCGTGGACGGCTCCGCGGTCGGACTGGCCAAGGCGCGCAGGCTGGCGGGGGCGCAGGGTGTATCGATCCGCACCGAAAAGGCGGACTTGGCCGAGTACGAGCCGCCGCCGGACTCCTTTGGCGCCGTCGTGTCGATCTTCGCCCACACGCCCAGCCATGTGCGCAAGAGACTGCACCGCCTGGCAGAACGGTCCTTGCGGCCAGGCGGCATCATCTTGCTGGAGGCATACCGGAAGGCGCAGTTCGGCCGTGGCACTGGCGGCCCCCCGGATGCGGACATGCTGATGGCGCGCGCGGACCTGGAGCAGGAGTTTCCGGATTGCCAGGTGCTGCTTGCGCGGGAAATCGAACGCGACGTCATCGAGGGCATATTCCACACGGGACCGGCATGCGTGGTGCAGTTCATCGCCAGAAAGAAGTGAAGGCGGGCGGCAGGCCCGCCCCTCACTCGGGAATCTCCGGTTCCACCAGCCGCATCAGTTGCGCCAGCGACTCCTGCCAGCCCAGATAGCACATCTCCGGCGGTATCGCCGCCGGTATGCCTTCCTGCACGATGCTCACCTCCGTGCCGCAGGCGACCTGCCGCAGCGTAACGGTGGTCTGCATGCGGCCGGGCAGGTTCGGATCGTCGAACTGGTCTGAATAGCGGATCTTCTGGCCCGGCGCCAGTTCCAGGTATTCGCCGCCGAAGTCGTGGCTATGGCCCGTGCCGAAATTGCGGAACGACATCTTGTGCATGCCGCCGACCCTGGCGTCCAGTTGATGGACCTGGCAGGTGTAGCCGTAAGGGGGAAGCCAGCGCGCGATCGCGTCGGGCTCCAGGAAGGCCCGATAGATGCGTTCGGCCGGCGCGCGCATTACGCGGTGGAGGGTTACGGTTCCGGTAGTCATGGTGAGTCCGCCTTTCAGGAAAGTTGTGCGTACTGACACGACGTACGAGTTGACCGGAAATCGACAGCCGGAATCCTGGGACAAACCCTTAAAAAGCACATCTGGTCACGATTTGGACGGGTGCAATGCGGCCCCTTATTCGATGGGCTCGCGCATCACCAGCACCGCGATGGTGTGGTTTTTCCAGAACACCTGATGGATGCGGGGCGCGAGCGCACGCAACTCCTCGGGACCCGTGCCGTCAAACGTCACCAGGACGGCTGGGCGCTCCCCCTCGCTCGGCACGCGCTGGATGCGGTCGAAGGACGGAAAGCCGTACTTCATGAGAAAACTCCGGATGTCCTCGTCCGAGGTGCTTTCTTCCACTTGGTTGATCAGCAGGGCAGCCATGATCGTTCTCCTTGGGGACTCCGCGGGCGTCGGAGGCGAGCGCCGCTCAGAATTTGGCGGGGACCATGCGCAACGGATGCCCCGGATCGCGGTAGCCGCCCGCCTTCTGCCGCTTGGGCAGCTTGACCTTGGCCCGCGGCATGCGCTTGTACGGAATCTGGGAGAGCAGGTGGCTGATGATGTTCAGGCGCGCCTTTTTCTTGTCGTCCGACTGCGCCACGAACCAGGGCGATACGCTGGTGTCCGTGGCCGCGAACATGTCGTCGCGGGCGCGCGAGTAGTCGTACCAGCGGCTGTAGGAATCCAGGTCCATCTTGGTCAGCTTCCAGACCTTGCGCTCGTCCGTGATGCGGGCTTGCAGCCTGCGGGTCTGTTCTTCCTCGCTGACTTCCAGCCAGTACTTCAGCAGGATGATGCCCGAGCCGATGATGGCCCGTTCAACCAGCGGCACGCCTTTCAGGAAGATCTTGACGTCGTCCTTGGAGCAGAATCCCATCACCCGCTCGACGCCGGCCCGGTTGTACCAGCTGCGGTCGAAGATCACGATCTCGCCCGCCGCCGGCAGGTGGGGCAGGTAGCGCTGCACGTACATCTGGGTTTTCTCGCGGTCCGAGGGGGCGGGCAGGGCGATCACCCGGAACACGCGCGGGCTGACGCGCTCGGTGATTGCCTTGATCGTCCCGCCCTTGCCGGCGCCGTCGCGTCCTTCGAAAAGGATGCAGACCTTGGCGCCCGTCTGGCTGACCCATTCCTGGAGCCTGACCAGTTCCACGTGCAGCCGGGCCAGTTCCTCGGCGTATTTCTTGCCCGAGAGCTTGGCTTGCGCCAGCGGTTTGTCCTCTGTTGCTGCTTTCTTCTGAGCGTTCATGACGGACTCCAGAATATGCTGCGCGGTAAGGGTGGGAGGGTTCGAATTTTTCACTGTAGCGCCGACCGTTGGCGCTTGTACACAAGCTCGCCGCAGCAGTACTTTTTATCTAGTGCCTGCGTCAAAACGATCCGCTGGCGGTAAGCGGAAAAGGTCAATAGAATCAATTCGCACGCCGCGCTTCGGCAAGGCTGGAGCTGCGTCGTGGACCTTGGCGGTTAGGCTCTACACGGACCCGATACCCGATGTCGCCGCTGACCTGTTCGAATCGGCTGTTGCTGATCGGCATGCTCTGCCTGGGCGGCTGCATGCGTGTGGGGCCGGACTTCGAGCCCCAGCGCACCAGCTGGGCCGCGGACTGGAGCACACCCGCGCTGCAGCAGGCCAGCCGCCAGCAATTGCAGCCGGACGCCCGGCAGTGGTGGCAGATCTTCGGCGATCCCATCCTGGAGGCCCTGATTGCCCAGGCCGACGCCAATAACGCGGGCCTGCGCATCGCCGGCCTGCGCATCATGGAAGCGCGCGCGCAGCTGGGCATCGCCCAGAGCGGGCGCTACCCGCAATCCCAGGTGGTCGGGGCCAACGCCCTTTACCAGCACCGGTCCTCGCGTTCGGCCGAAGGCAACCCGCGCCCCAGCAGCTTCTGGCAATACAGCGCCGGCTTCGACATAGGCTGGGAGCTGGACTTCTGGGGCCGGTTCAGCCGCGCCATCGAGTCGGCCGACGCCCTGTACTTCGAGGCCCAGGCCAATCGCGACGACGTGCTGGTGCTGCTGCACGCGCAGGTGGCCGAGAGCTACTACGCGCTGCGCACCGCCGAGGCGCGGCTGCGGATCGCCCGCGACAATGCCGCCATCCAGAAGCGCAGCTACGAAATCACGCAAAAGCTGTTCCGCAGCGGCGAGACCGACGAACTGGACCTGCAGCAGGCCCGCACGCAGTACCTGAGCACGCTCGGCACCATTCCCGAATTCGAAAGCCAGATCATGCGGACCCGCAACGCCCTGGCGGTCCTGGCGGGCCGGCCGCCCGGTCCCATGCCGGAACTGGACGACAAGACGGCGGAGGTGCCGCTGGTCGACCGCGCCGTGCTGCAGGACGTGCCCGCCAATCTGCTGCTGCGCCGTCCCGACGTCCGCGCAGCCGAACTGCGCATCGCCGCGCAGTCGGCGCAGGTGGGCGTGGCCGCGGCGGACCTCTATCCCTCGCTGACCTTGCTGGGCAGCATCGCCTGGTCCGCCACCTCGTTGGCGGGCACGGCGGGCGGCGCCGCGCTGCTGGCCGGCCCCGTCCTCAGCTGGAACGTGTTCGACCACGGCCGCCTGCAAAACAATGTGCGGGTGCAGGACGCCCGGCTGCAGCAGCTGATCGTGGCCTACCAGGACGACGTCCGGCAGGCGGCGCGCGAAGCCGACGACGCGGCCAGCGGCCTGATCAAGGCGCTGGAACGCGACGGCATCCTGCAGCAGTCGGCGCAGGCCGCGGGGCGTTCGCTCACGCTGGCCAACGCGCTCTACCGCGAAGGCTATACCGATTTCCAGCGGGTACTGGACGCGCAGCAGGCGCTGGCCGTCCAGCAGGATGCGTACGTCGTGAACCGGGGCGGCGCCGTGAGCGACCTCATCGCCCTCTACAAGGCCCTGGGCGGCGGCTGGTATAGCGCGGAGCCGGTGCTCGACCCGGCGACCCGCGAACAGATGCGGCAGCGCACCGATTGGGGCGATCTGCTATCCGAACCGGCGCCTGCCTCCGCCGCCGCCGTGTCCGCGCAAAAGGTGCGATCCGATGAGTGACTCGCCGTCCCCGCCCGCCGCGGCCCCCGCGCCGGATCCCGCAAAAAAGGGCGTCCTTTGGACGGTCCTGTTCATCGTGCTGAGCCTGGCCTGGTATCTGCTGGCCGACCGCTATACGCCGTACACGCAGCAGGCGCGGGTGCAGGCCTTTGTCGTGCCGGTGGCCTCCGAGGTTTCGGGGCGCGTGACCCGGGTGTATGTGCGCAACAACCAGGACGTCGAAGCTGGCGCGGCGCTGTTCGACGTCGACCCGGAGCATTACCGCATTGCCGTCGACCGCGCCCGCGCGGACCTGGAATCCACGCGCAGGCAGATCGGCGCCGGCACCGCGGGCATCGATTCGGCGCAGGCCTCTTTGCGCGCGGCGCAGGCCAACGAGCTGAAAGCCCGCCAGGACAGCACCCGGCTCGAAGGGTTATACCGCCAGGATCAGGGCACCGTATCGCTGCGGCGGCTGGAAATCGCGCGGGCGAATCTGACGCAGGCCATCAGCCAGGTCGCGGCCGCGCGCGCCGAGGTGCAGCGCGCGCGCGAACAGGAAGGCGGCAGCGAGGAAGACAACGCCAAGCTGCGCAGCGCCGCCGCCGCCCTGGAGAAAGCCGAGCTGGACCTGGCCAATACGCAGGTGCGGGCGCGTTCCGCAGGCCTGATCACCGACCTGCGCACCGACGCCGGGCAATTCGCCGCCGCCGGCAATCCCGTCATGACGCTGATCGCGATCCACGACGTCTGGATCAGCGCTGAAATGACCGAGAACAACCTCGGCCACATGGAGCCCGGCACGCCGGTGGCCATCATCCTGGACGCGCTGCCCGGGCAGATCTTCAAGGGCCGCGTGCGCAGCGTCGGGTATGGCGTCAACGTGGGGCCCGGCACGCCGCCCGGCAGCCTGCCCACGGTGCAGAACAGCCGCGACTGGCTGCGGCCCGCGCAGCGCTTTCCAGTCATTGTGGAATTCGATCCCGGCGACTTGCCGGCGTTGAGCGGCGTGCGCGTGGGCGGCCAGGCCGAGGTCATGGCGTTTCCCAGTTCCGGCAATCCGCTCAACCTGCTGGGCCGCGCATACATGCGGCTGATGAGCTGGCTTTCCTATGCATACTGATCCCGATCCTCGCGGGCGACGCGCCCTGCGCGTGGGCGCGGGCACCGCCTTCTGCACGGCCATCAGCTACGGCCTGGCCCTGCCCATCCCCATGGTCGCGCCGGTGCTGGGCGTCATGCTGTTGGCATCGATGAACCGGCCCCTGTCGTTCAAGAGCGGGCTGGGCCTGCTGCTGATGGCGCTGCTTGCCACCGCGATCGGCCTGCTGCTGAGTCCCTTGCTGCGCTACTACCCTTTGAGCGGGGTGCTGCTCATCGCACTGTGCCTTTACTTCGCCTTCCGTCACGGCCTGCGCGGCGGCAACAACCTGCTGTCGACCTTTCTCATCATCGGGTTGACCATGATTTCCGCCGCCGGCACCGTCGACTTCGCGCTGGCCGCCCTGGTGATCGAAGCGCTGGGCAAAGGGCTGCTGGTCGCGGTCCTGGCGCTGGGCGGCTGCCATCTGCTGTTCCCCGAGCCAGCGGCCGCGCCCGCGCCGCCCGCGGCGCCGGTCCTGCCGCCGGACGCGGCCAGCCGGCTGGCCCTGCGGGCCGCGCTCGTGGTGATGCCGGCCTTTCTGCTGGCGCTGACCGACCCGCTGGGCTACATGCCCATCATCCTGAAATCGGTCAGCCTGGGGCGCCAGAGCTGCGTCACCGCCGCGCAGGGCGCGGCCCGCGAACTGCTGGGCTCGACCCTGCTGGGCGGCGCGCTGGCGGTCGCCTTCTGGTGCGCCTTGAGCCTGTTCGTGAACCTGTGGATGTTCTTTCTCTGGATGCTGCTGTTCGGCCTCATGGCCGCGCGCAAGCTCTACCGGCTGGTTCCGACCCGCCATCCGCCCAGCTTCTGGCTGAACACGCTGGTGACGCTCGTCATCCTGCTGGGCCAGTCAGTGCAGGACAGCGCCGCCGGCAAGGACGTCTACACCGCGTTCGCGGTGCGCATGGGCTTGTTCATCGGCGTCACGCTCTATGCCTGCCTGATGCTGCGCCTGCTCGAACCCCGGGCGCCGGACAGCCGGGAATCCCGGCGGAATCCTTCAACCGCAGTCCCCTCAGACGCTTGAATCAGGAGGCAGCCATGTCATTGCCAGACGAACCGGCCCCACCCTCGCACTCGGCGGGGTGGCGCTTCAAATGCGGGATCGGATTGTTCATCATCGCCTTCGCCCTGTGGTTCCTCCTTCCGGTGGCGGGCTATATGGACGTGCCGGGTCCGCGCATCGCCGCGTTGACCGGCACCATCTTCATCGCCAACAAGGTCTTGCTGCTGAGCTGCATCGCAGTCATGGGCAAGGAGGGCTTCCAGCGGCTGAAGTCCATCGTGTTCGGCCAGGCCAAGAAACTCGCTCCCGTGCAGAAGGTTGGCCCCGTGCGCCATGCCATCGGCCTGGTCATGTTCCTGCTGCCCATCCTGACCTCGGCGCTGGAACCCTACATAGACGAAATGTGGCCAGGCCTGCGGCCCAATCTGTGGCAGGCCCAGCTGGCCGGAGACCTCATGCTGATTGCCAGCTTCTTCGTGCTGGGTGGGGATTTCTGGAACAAGCTGAGGGCGCTGTTCGTGCGCACGGTCTAGCGGGCAGGCCGCCACGATCGAAGCCGGCGTTTTCGTAGGAAAATGCCGGCTCGCGTTCCGACGCGCAACCTCAGCCATCAACCAGGACCCGCCATGCCGCAACTCGACATCTATCAGGTAGACGCCTTCACTGCCGCGCCCTTCGGCGGCAACCCCGCGGCGGTCGTGCCGCTGCAGGCCTGGCTGCCGGACGAAACGCTGCAACGCATCGCAGAAGAAAACAACCTGTCCGAAACCGCCTACTTCGTGCGCAAGGGCGATGTCCACGAGCTGCGCTGGTTCACCCCCGCGGTGGAGGTGGACCTGTGCGGCCATGCCACGCTGGCATCGGCCTGGGTGCTGTTCGAACAGCTGGGCGCAACGGAAGACGTGCTGCGCTTTGCCACGCGCAGCGGCGAACTGCAGGTGCGTCGCGCGGGCGACCGGCTGGCGATGGATTTTCCGGCCAAGCGGCCCGAAGCGCAGCCGATCCCGCCGGGCCTGCTGCAGGCGCTGGGCCTGCCGGGCGCGCAGGCGTTCTACAAGACGGACGACTATCTGGTGGTGATCGACGATGAATCGCGCATCGATGCCCTGAGGCCGGACTTCGCCGCGCTCGCGGGCTTCGACACGCGCGGCGTGGCGGTGACGGCGCCGTCTGGGCAGTTCGACTTCGTGTCGCGCTGGTTCGGGCCGCGGGTGGGCGTGAACGAGGATCCGGTGACCGGCTCGGCGCACACCTCGTTGGCGCCGTACTGGGCCCAACGCCTGGGCAAGCGCAGCCTGAGCGCGCAGCAGGGCGGGGCGCGCAAGGGGCAGTTGCAATGCGAGGTGTTGGATAACGGCCGGGTGATCATCAGCGGCCAGGCGGCGTTGTACCTGCGCGGCACGATCTTCATCTGAGGCCGGGCGGGGCGCAGCCCCGGTTCGCGGCGGCGTAACAAAAGAGACGTTGACACGGTTTATGCTCAACACTAGCATAAACCGTGCTCTTTTTTTGCCCAATAAATGCTCAATATGAGCATAAAATCTCGCGAGGAGACGCGTCCATGGACACCCCCAATCGCCGGTACGTCGAATTCGATCTGCCTGCCACACCGAGCTGCCCCAGCGCCGTCGGCCAGGCCTGGGCCCGCGTGCCCGAACCCTTGCCAGCCAGCGAACGCGCCGCCTGCGTGGCGCGCATACGCGAACTGCTGGCGCGGGAGCGCGCAGTGCTGGTCGCGCACTATTACGTCGATGCGGAGTTGCAGGAACTGGCCGAACAGACCGGCGGCTGCGTCGGCGACTCGCTGGAGATGGCGCGCTTCGGCCGCGACCATGAGGCCCGCACGCTGGTGGTGGCCGGCGTGCGCTTCATGGGCGAGACCGCCAAGATCCTGAGCCCGGACAAGCGCATCCTGATGCCGGACCTGGACGCCACCTGCTCGCTGGACCTGGGCTGTCCGGCCGCCGATTTCGCCGCCTGGTGCGATGCCCATCCGGATCGGACGGTGGTGGTCTACGCCAATACCAGCGCCGAAGTGAAGGCGCGCGCGGACTGGGTCGTGACCTCGTCGATCGCGCTGGACGTGATCGCCGACCTGCATGCGCGCGGCGAGAAAATCCTGTGGGCGCCGGACCGCCATCTGGGCGACTACGTGCAACGCCAGACCGGCGCCGACATGCTGCTGTGGCAGGGGTCCTGCCTGGTGCATGACGAGTTCAAGGGCACCGAACTGGAACTGCTTCGCGCCGAGCACCCGCAAGCCAGGGTGCTGGCGCATCCGGAATCGCCCGCCGCCGTGCTGGCGCAGGCCGACGTGGTGGGCTCGACCACGCAGCTGATCGATGCCGCGCGCAAGTTCGACGCGGAGCTGCTGATCGTCGCGACCGACCAGGGCATCCTGCACAAGATGCGCGCCGCAGCGCCCGGCAAAACCTTCCTGGCCGCGCCCACCGCGGGCAACAGCGCCAGTTGCAAGAGCTGCGCGCATTGCCCCTGGATGGCCATGAATGCCTTGAGCAACCTGGCCGGGACGCTGGAGCATGGTCGCAACGAAATCACACTGGACCCCGCGCTGGGCCTGCGCGCCAAGGCGCCGATCGACCGCATGCTGGACTTCGCGGAACGGCGCAAGCGCCGCGTGCAGGCCAGCGGCGACTTCGCGCGCGACACGGCGCTGTATGCCAGCGTCGGGCCGGCCTAGGGACTACCGGAGGTCCGCTCATGGAATTCGACGTCATCATCATCGGCAGCGGCCTGGCCGGCATGGCCGCGGCGCTGGAACTGGCCCCGCGCAAACGGGTCGCCCTCGTGTCCAAGGGCGAACTGCGCGACAGCGCCAGCAACCGCGCCCAGGGGGGCATTGCCGCGCCGCTGGGCGCCGACGACAGCATCGAGGCGCACGTCAACGACACCCTGGTCGCGGGCGCAGGCCTGTGCGATCTGCCGGCCACGCGGAACATCATTTCCCGGGCCTGCGGCGCGATAGCCTGGCTGCAGGAGCAGGGCGTCGCGTTCACGCCGGAGCTCGGCGGATTGCATCTGACGCGTGAAGGCGGGCACGGCCTGCGCCGTATCGCGCACGCGGCGGACGCGACCGGCAGCGCCATCGTCGCGGCGCTGGAGGACCGCGTGCGGCGGCAACCCGGCATCACGTTGCTGCAGGCGCATTGCGCCGTGGACCTGATCCTGGACGGCGCCGCAGGCACGGCTGCGGCGCGTTGCCGCGGCGTGCGCCTGCTGGACCTGCGCAGCGGACGGATTTTCGATGCGTCCGCCAGCCATGTCGTGCTGGCCACGGGCGGCGCGGGGCAGGCATACCAGACGACTACCGCGCCGCCGGCCGCGACCGGCGACGGCATCGCCATGGCCTGGCGCGCGGGCTGCCGGATCGCCAACATGGAGTTCACGCAATTCCATCCTACCGGCCTGCACCATGCGCAAGCGGGAGGATTCCTCATTTCCGAGGCGGTGCGCGGCGAGGGCGGCATACTGCGCCTGCCCGATGGCGCGCGCTTCATGCCGGCGTACGATGCCCGCGCCGAGTTGGCGCCGCGCGATATCGTCGCCCGTGCGATCCAGGGCGAAATGGAACGCCATGGGCTGGAGTGCGTGTACCTGGATATCAGCCACCAATCGCCGGGATTCCTGCGGGAACATTTTCCTACCATCCAGGCGCGCTGCCTGGCGCTGGGCATCGACATCACGACGACTCCCATCCCGGTTGCGCCCTCCGCGCATTACACCTGCGGCGGCATCGTTGCCGACCAGGCCGGACGCAGCAATCTGTCCGGTTTGTACGCGGTGGGCGAAGCCGCCTGCACCGGACTGCACGGCGCCAACCGCCTGGCCAGCAATTCGCTGCTGGAGTGCGTGGTGACGGGACGGGCTGCCGCGCAAGACATCTTGGGCCAGGTGCCGGCCGATGTTCCCCATCGAACTCCGGCTGCCGACGCAACCGCCGTGCCGGCGTCTCCCGATCTGACGCCGCTGCGGCGCGACCTGCGCCAGTTGATGAGCCGGGACGTGGGCGTGCTGCGCAGCGATGCCTCGCTGGCGCGCGCGGCCGCATTCATCGGTCCGCTGCGAGCAGAGACGGACGCGCGGTTGCTGCGCGAGGGCTTGAGCCTGGAATTGCTGGAGTTGCGCAACCTCGCCCTGGCGGCTGATCTCATCGTGCGGGCGGCGAGTGCGCGCGGTGAGAGCAGGGGGGCGCATTTCAACCGGGACCGGCCTGGCTCGGACGCCGTGGATTTGCGGCCGCGCGCGCCTGCCGCAACCGCGTAGGCGCGGGCAGGGCAGTTTCCGGCCGGCCGGCGGCTCAGGAAACCCCGGTCAGCAGATGCTGCGCGGCGCCCGTCGCCGCGCGCCTGAAACGCGACGGCGATACGCCCATGTGCTCGCGGAAGAAGCGGGAGAAATTGCCGGGCGTGGAGAAGCCCAGGTCCAGCGCCACGGAGGTCAGGGGCTGCTCCTGGTGTACCAGCAGGCGCACGGCTTCTTCGACGCGCACGGCGCTCCAGAAGACTTGCGGCGTGGTATTGAGCTGATCTCGGAACAGCGCGAAGAAATGGCCGCGCGACAGGCCCACGCGACTGGCGACCTCTTCCGCCGTGATCGGTTCATGGGCGTGCTCGCGCATGTAGGCGATCGCCGCGCGCAGCCGGCGGTCCAGCGCCGGCGCCGCGGGCATCTGGTTGCGCGGGCGATCCGGCTCGATGGACGATTCGATCGCCGCTTGCAGCAGGGCCTCGACCTCGGCATCCAGGTCCGCGCCGGGGTGGTCCTGCGGCGCGACGATCTTGTGCAGCAAGCGCCAACAGCCCTGGCGCACCGCCGCGTCGATGGGCACGCCCGGCGCCGCGAAGTGGAAGGGGCGGCCCGTGGCGGCGCGCCGTTCGTCCAGCCAGGGCTTGGCGATGTAGAGCACCAGGAAAATGGCCGGGCCCGACCGTTCAAGCAGCCTGGCGTCGTGCGATTCGTACGTATTGGTGCCTAGCGCCAGATGTTCGCTGTAGGGGACCGGAGTCTGGCCGACATGGCCCTGCACGCGCGCGCCGCCCAGCCACAGGGCCAGCTGCACTTCCGCATGCGCGTGCGCGATCAGGTCGTCGCGCAGTTCCAGCACGACGGCGCGGCCGAACGCGCCTTCGTGCAAGGCGTAGGTCTCCTGCATCTCTGTCTCCCGTTTTTCTTATCGCCTCGCCGCGCAAGCCTGGGCTTGCGTGCGGGCGGGTGCGGCGCTCCGGGAATTTTATGGGCGTTTGCGCGCTTCTCCACGCTAGGTGTATTCACTAGGCACAAAATCTGACTCTGCGATAAGTCCGCGCACCCGGCGATAAGCGCGCCGCCGCCTGCGCCGATACAGTCCTGAAAAATCGTCGGCGCAATGCCGATGCAGACAGCGACTGTTCAGATAAAGGGAGACGGCGGCATGAGCACGCAACACGTCAACGGCATGGCCGTGGAGATCGACGGCGAGGGGCCGGCACTGTTGTGCATACACGGCCTGGGCGGTTCCTCGAATACCTGGACGCCCGTCATGGGCGCCTTCGACGGCTTCCGCGTGATCCGTCCCGACCTGCCGGGCAGCGCGCGCTCGGCGTTGGGGAAAAAGCGCCTGTCCATCGCTGTCTATGTGGACGCGCTGGCCGGACTGCTGGACGCATTGGACGTCGATGCGGCGCATGTCGCCGCCCATTCGCTCGGAACCATCGTGGCCCAGCATCTTGCCGTGGCGCATCCGGGCCGGGTCAAGTCGCTGGCCCTGTTCGGCCCGCTGGCCGCGCCGCCCGACGCGGGCCGGCCCGGCATCCGCGCGCGGGCGGCGCTGGCCCGCGGCGGCGATGCGGCCATGCAGGAGATCGCCGACGCCATCGTCAAGGGCGCGACCAGCGCCCAGACCAGGCAGGATCAGCCCGCCGTGCTGGCGCTGGTGCGCGAAAGCGTGATGCGCCAGCCGCCCGAAGGCTACGCGCAAAGCTGCGAGGCGCTGGCGGATGCGCAACCGGCCGCCGCGGAAGCGATAGGCGTACCGGCTGTCCTGATTACCGGCGACCAGGACGGCGTGGCGCCGCCCGCCAACGTTGACGCCCTGGCCGCGCGCATCGCGGGCAGCCGCCGCATCGTGCTGGACGGATGCGGCCACTGGACCACCTACGAAAAGCCCCAAGCCTGCATGCAGGCCCTGCGGGAGTTCCACGCGGCGCTGCGCTAGGCCACGTTTTCCTGGCGTTTCAACATAAGAAATCGGCCCCTCGACGCGGGCCGGAGGAGACCTGTCATGTCCAGAATTGCCATTACCAATGTCGCCATCTTCGATGGCAGCGGCATGGAACCCTTTCAAGGCGAAGTGTTGATCGATGGCGCGCGCATCGCGCAGGTCGCGCGCGCGCCCGAGCAGGTGAGTCGGGAGGGCGCGCGCCTCATCGACGGACGCGGCCGCTTCCTGATGCCCGGCATGACGGAAGCGCACACGCATTTCTCCTGGAACGACCAGCCCACGCTGGCGGCGATCCAGTTCATGCCGCCGGAAGAGCACATTCTCTGGTGCGTGCGCGTGGCCAAACGCTATCTGGAAATGGGCTGGACCTCGGCCATCGGCGCGGCCGCGGCCAAGCCGCGCCTGGACGTGGTGCTGCGTAACGCCATCAACGCCGGCGAATGCCCGGGGCCGCGTTACCTGGCGGGCAGCCAGGAGATCACCACCATAGGCGCGCTGGGCGACAACTCGCTGCCGCACATGCCGTTCGACGAGCTTAGCTTCGGCAGCGTGTGCTGTGGCCCTGAAGAGATCCGGCGCTCGGCGCGCACCTTCATCAAATACGGTGTCGATCACCTGAAGATAAATCTGTCCGGCGAGTACATCGCCGGGCTGCCGGCCGAGATGTCGCCGTTCGCAGAAGACGAGATCGCCATGCTGGCGAACGAGGCCAAGCGCTATGGCAAGCGTGTCGCGGCGCACGCGCGTTCCAGCGAGTCGGTCAAGCAATGCGTGCGCCACGGCATCGAGATGATCTACCACGCCAGCTTTGCCGATGAAGAGGCGCTCGACATGCTGGAAGCCAGGAAAGACAGCCATTTCGTCGCGCCGGGCATAGGCTGGCTGATCAGGACGGCCTTCAACGCGTCCGAGTACGGCATCACGCCCGCCATCGCCGAGCAGATGGGCTACAAGCGCGAACTGGAAATCGCCTCGGAGTCGCTGCGCAAGATGCACAAGCGGGGCATCCGCATCCTGCCCGGCGGCGACTACGGCTTTGCCTGGATGCCGCATGGTACCAACGCCCGCGACCTGCAATACTTCGTGGACTACATCGGCATGACCCCGACCGAAGCGCTGGTGTCCGCCACTCGGCTGGGCGGCGAGATCATGCAACGCCCGCACGAATTGGGCATGCTGCGTCCCGGCTATCTGGCGGACGTGGTCATGGTCGACGGGGATCCGCTGAAGGATCTGTCGCTGCTGGTGGATCCGGAGAGGATCTTGCTGGTTGTGAAGGATGGGGAGGTGTGCAAGGACAGTCTCCGGCACGATGCGGACGCGGAACTGCTGACTGCCGAAGACAGGGATGCGGCCTTAGTACATTGACCGACGCGGCGTTACACACACAAGGAGTTGGAGCGCGCAGCGTCGGGACCTGAGCATTGGTAGCGAGCTTGCATTATTGAGCTTGCAGATCAATTTCCGCGAACAGATTCACCACGGGCGGAAGAAATGCAATCGGGAGTGTCATTCCTCGGCATCTTTGTCCATTGCTTCAAATTGGGCAAAGACGTGGCCCGCAGGAATGACGTTTCCCTGCGATATTTCGCGCCGGCCTCGATCGATTAGCTTGAGCAGGGCATAGGCTTCCGCCTTATCCCCGCTGCGATTGCAGTATGGAATCGCCTGGTCTTGATGCGAGCGTTTCACGGCATGGGCCTCCAGTGCAAGTACCGACAGGTGCAACTGTAGACTGGAGTTCACTTATCCGCCGGCTTTTATCCCATTATTCGGACAGAAAGTAGGCGAAGCGGTACGAGCAAACCTGGTTGCATCAATGCTGGGTTTGCTCGCCTCAACTCAAGCCTCTCCCACCCCCTCCCTCACGCTAGCCGCCAGCATCTGCGCCGTCGCCGCCGACAAGGTCCAGCCCAGGTGCCCATGCCCCGTGTTGTAGAACACGCCGGGCCGCCTGCCCGGACCCACGCGGGGCATCATGCTCGGCGTCATGGGACGCAGCCCGCACCACGGCACCACGCGCGAAGTTCGGATGCCGGGGAAGTGCTTGCGGGTCCAGTCCACCAGCGGCTGCACGCGTTCGGCGCGGATGTCCATGTTGAAGCCGTTGAACTCGGCCGTGCCGGCCACGCGGAAGCGGTCGCCCAGGCGGCTGGTGACGATCTTGGCGGCTTCGTCCAGCAGGCTGACGTGCGGTGCGGCCGCCTGGCTGGCGGCGTCGTCCAGGTGCACGCTGATGGAATAGCCCTTGACCGGGTAGATGTTGAGCGTGTCGCCCAGCTGCCTGGCGAACTGCCGGCTGACGGCGCCGGCGCAGACGACGATGGCGTCGGCCTCGTGCTGCTCGCGGCGCGCGCCGCCCTCGCGCGCGACGTCGAGCACGTAGGGCGCGCCGTCCACGCTGATGTTGCGGATGTCGGCGTCCTGCGCGAAGCGCACGCCGCGGCGCTCGCAGGCGCGGGCCAGGCCGCTGGTGAACTTGTGGATGTCGCCGGTGGCGTCCGAGGGCGTGTAGAAGCCGCCATGGCAAGGGGTTTGCAGCGTGGGTTCGATGCTGCGCGCTTCCTCGGGCGACACTGCGTAACGCTCCAGCCCGCCTTCCTGCAGCAGCGCATTGGCGCGGCGCGCGATCTCGAAGCTGGCGGCGTCGTGGTAGATATGCAGAATGCCGCGGCGCTCCAGGTCGAAATCTATGCCTTCTTCTTCCGCCATGGCGTACAGGTGTTGGCGCGCGGCAATGGCAAGCCGCGTGGTCTCGATGGTGTTGCGGCGGTAGTTGCGGATCTGTCCGATGAACTGCGCCAGCCAGGAGTACTTGTGCCAGCTGAAGCGGGGATTGAGCAGCAGCGGCGCGTTGTGGCGGCCGAGCCAGCGCAGGCCTTTCATGATGGTGGCGGTGCTGTTCCAGACCTCGGCGTTGCTGGCCGACAACTGGCCGCCGTTGGCGTAGGAAGTCTCCATGGCCGGATAGCGCTGGCGGTCGTAGACGGTGACGTGGTATCCCAGTTTGCTCAGGGCATAGGCGGACGTGACGCCGGTGATACCGGCGCCAATGATGGCGATGCGGGGCATGATGGCTCCAGATTGAGTGGCCGCGGCCACCCGGCCGCAGCACCCCATCTGTCTCTGTACCTGAGAGCTTCACCCGCGGCGCAGGCGGCGGCGGGTTCCCCTTCGGTGGGCGCAATCCGCGCCTCTCTCCAGATTGTCTAGACCGCGCAGTCCTGTTTGCCTGAGAGTTTCCGGGGCGGTTGCTCCGTCGGCGCCTGCCGCGGGGGCAGGTCTCTTCTGCGGGGTTTTGGATCGACGAGGCGAGGATAGCCAAAATCCCCCAGAATGAGACCAAGGGTTAGTACCAATAAGGCGCCGCGCCGTGTTACGATGCTTGCGCGCCGCCGTCGCGGCGCCACCGATCCGACACGACAGGGAATGACGAGAATGCGCTTGAACAGCATGCTGCGCACGGGATTGTTTACGCTGATGGCCGCAGGCTGCGGGCTGGCGCAGGCCGGACAGGCGGAGACCGACAGCAAGGTCGACGAGGCGGTCCAGGCCGTCATGCGCGAACATGGCATTGCGGGAATGTCGATCGCCGTGACCCGCAACGGGACGCAACATTTCTACAACTATGGCGTGGCATCCAGGCAAACCGGCAGGCGGGCCGACAGCGACACGCTGTACGAGATCGGCTCCATCAGCAAGACCTACACGGCAACCCTGGCAACCTACGCACAGGCGCGCGGCCGCCTGGCGCTGAGCGACAGCCCGGCCAAGTATCTGCCCGAGCTCGCCGGCAGCGACTTCGCCAAACTGAGCCTGATCAACCTGGGGACGCACACGACCGGCGGCTTTCCCTTGCAGGTGCCCGACGCGGTCACGAACCAGGCGCAGATGATGGCTTACCTCAAGGCCTGGAAGCCCGAGCATGCCGCTGGCACGTATCGCACCTACGCCAACCCCAGCATCGGCATGCTGGGCGTGGTTGCGGCCAAGAGCCTGAACCGGCCGTTCAAGGCGGCCATGGAGCGGGACCTGTTTCCCAAGCTGGGCCTGACCAGCACCTACATCGACGTGCCGGCCGCCAGGATGGCGGACTACGCGCAGGGCTACAACAAGCAGGATGCGCCCGTGCGCGTGAATCCGGGCGTGCTGGCCGACGAAGCCTATGGCGTGAAGACCAGCGCGCGCGACCTGATCCGCTTCGTCGACGCGAACATGGGCTTGAACCTTGCCGATGCCGAACTGCGCGGCGCGATTGCGCAGACGCACGTCGGCTATTACCAGCTGGGCGACATGACCCAGGACCTGGCCTGGGAGCAATTGCGCTATCCGGCGACGCTGGACGCGTTGCTGACGGCCAATGCCGGCAACTACAACAGCCAGAGCCAGCCCGTGACCGCATTGAACCCGCCGCTGCCGCCGCAGGAGGCCGTGTGGATCAACAAGACGGGTTCGACCAACGGCTTCGGCGGCTATGTGGCATTCGTGCCGTCGAAGAAGCTGGGCATCGTGATACTGGCCAACCGCAACTATCCGAACGAGGCCAGGGTCCGGCTGGCGTACCGGATCCTGGGCGAATTGGAAAAGTAGGCGCGCAGGCCGGCGCGCTATCGCGCGGGCGGCTGCCTTGCCGCGTTGTGGCGGGGCAACAGGTCCATCACTTCCAGACGCTTGCACAATTGCGCCAGCCGCTCCATCTTGTAGGCATTTACGTCCATGCCGGCGTAGTCATAGAAGCCCTGGCCGTCGCGCAGCCCGTTGCGCCCTTGTTCCATGTTGCTGGCGATGACGGCAGGCGAGGCGAAGCGCGGATCGATGGCATCGGCGAGGTAGCGCGAGGCGTAGTAGAGGATGTCGCCGCCGCCCCAGTCGATGAACTCCAGCAGCCCCAGAACCGAAAACCGCAGGCCGAAGCCCAGGCGCACGGCCGTGTCGATGTCTTCGGCGCTGGCCACGCCTTCCTCCACCATGCGGGCCGCTTCGTTCATGGCCAGGGCCTGGATGCGGGGCACGATGTAGCCGGCAGCGGGGGCGCACTGCACGGGCTTCTTGCCCGCCAGGCGCAGCGCTGCCAGCAGCCCTTGCGTCGCGGCCTCGCTGGTCTGGGGGCCGCGGCTCACTTCCACCAGCGGTATCAGGTAGGCGGGGTTGAGCCAGTGCGCGTTCAGGAAGCGCTGCGGACCTTGCACCAGCTCCGCCAGTTCGGTGACCAGAAAGGTGGACGTGGTGGACGCGATGATGCTGTCCGGCGCGCAGGCCGCTCCCAACCACAGAAAGGCATCGCGCTTGGCGTCCAGGCGTTCAGGCACGGCTTCGAACACCACGCGCGCCTGCCGCAGATCTGCTTCGGCATCCTCGCGCGTGCATAGGCGGATGCGCGCCAGCGCCACCTCTGCCTGCGCGGCATCGAGCAAGCCCAGCCTGCACAGGATGCCGAGTTCGCGGCGCAGATCGTCCCGCACGCGTGCGAAGTAATCGGCCTGCTCGGCGGGCGGGCGCGGCTTGATGTCTATCAGCGTGACGTCCAGTCCGGCATGGATGTATGACAGCGTGATGCCCACGCCCATGCGGCCGGCGCCGATTACGCAGAGTCTTTCGTTCATGGCTTGCATCTCCGTGTCAGCAGCCTTTGGCCAGAAGCTGGCGCATGTCCGCGCGCGACAGGCGGTCCAGGCCCAGGCGTTCGAACGTGCGTCCTTCGGCGTAGAGGTCGCGTCCGGTGACCGCGCTGGCCAGGCTCAGCAGGCCTTGCGCGACCGGCGTCGGCACGCCCGCCCAGCGGCCGGCGGACACCAGGAATGACAGGCCAAGCCGCGTGTCCTCCAGCATGTAGCGGTGCGTGTGCAGGTCTATGTCCTCGCGCCAGTCGCCGCTGTCGGTGAGCCTGCCATGGGCGCCGCGGCCGTACATCCATTCATCGCCTTCGGCTGCATAGTGGTCGGCCAACGGGAAGTGCGGCGCGGCATAGCCCAGGGCCACGCGGATGGCGATGCGCTCCGCGTCCAGCGCGTCGGTCACGCGCCGTATGGAGGCCTGGGTGCCTTCGTTGTGGATGTCCCATTTGTCGAAGTGTTCCAGCGGCCCTGCATTCATCATGATGAGCGGCGGATGGATGATGGGACCGGCGTTCATCAGCGCGCTCGAAAGCCCGTCCTCTATCGGTTCGATGCTGGGGTAGGCGCGCTGGACCACGGCCAGCGCCTGCTCCGACAGCCGCCGCGGAAAGACGCCGGTGGGCAGGCGGGTGGCGTAGCCGCTGATCACGACTTTTTCGCCGTGCTTGCGAGCCAGGTAGGGCAGGGTGCCGGTCTCGGCAAAGGCCGTGTTCGCGGCGTTTCCTGCTTCTTTCATGGCGCGGGCGAAGACGTAGCAGCCGAAGGTGCCCGGCGGCAGGAACACGACCTGGCCGTCGCGCAGCAGCGGCGCCAATTCCCGGGCCAGCGCTTCGTGGGTGGTGGAAGGCAGGGGAATGACCAGCAGCTCCGCATTCTCCACGGCAGTGGCCAGGTCGCGCACCAGCTGCAACTGGCGGGGGCCGTCGCCCAGCGGAATCTGGCGGCTGCCGCGATAGTCGGTGACCGTCAGCGCGCCCGCATCCCGCAAGCCCTGGAAGGCCGTCCAGTCCCTGCGCCACCAGCACACGTGATGGCCTTTCTCGAACAGCTCGGCCGCTGCCGCGTAGCAGCCGTGGCCGCCGCCTATGACGCTGATTCTCATGGTCAAGCTCCGTCTGATGGAGCCTTGATCCTAGCGGTGGCGCGCTGGCGGGGCTGCGCCGAACGCGCAAGCGGCGTTCCGATCCGGCAAGCGAATCCTGGCGCTGCCGTGCAACGCCTAATGCCTGCTTTGGCGCAGGGTGTCCGACGGCAGGCAGCCGTAGCGCTTGCGATAGTGGGTGGCGAAATGCCCGAAGCTGGAAATGCCGTGCCGCAGCAGGATGTCGGTGACGCTGTCGCCTTCGCCGGCTTGCGCAAGCGCCGCGTGCACCTGGGCCAGCCGCTGGTTGCGCACGTAGTCGCTGGGACTCTGCTTCAGGAACTGCGAGAAGCCGTTTTGCAGCGTGCGCACGGAGACGCCGCAGTGGGCCGCCAGGTCCGTCAGCGATAGCGGCTGGTCCAGATGGCTTTCTATGTAATCGCGCGCGCGCCGCACATGCAGGGGCAGCGGTTGGCGGCGGTCTGCCTGCAAGGCCTCGGAGTAGTTGTGCGGCAGCTGGGTCAGCAGCAGCGTCAGCAGGTAGTCTGAAAAGCCGGCGGCCAGCGTTTGCGTGACGCCTTCGATGGCGGGATGGCGGTACAGCCGGCACAGATAGTCCAGCGTTTCGCGCACCGCCACCGGTCCGGGCGCGTCGGCATCCATTTGCAGGTCGAACACCAGCGCCTGTTTGGCGGGGCGCTCGAGCAGCCGCTGCAACTGGCGTTCCAGCGCCTCGCGCTCGATGCGCAGGATCAGGTTGCGGCAATCGCGGCCGATGCGGATCACGCTGCGCTCGGACGGCGAGGAAATGGTCAGGCTGCCCGCGTTCATCGACGCGCTGCGCTTGCCCAGCGTGATCAGCCCGGAGCCTTGCAGCGTGATGCGGATCAGGTAGTAGCTGGCGATGTCGCCGGCGTCGATCTCGACTTCCGCGCCATAGTGCAGGTCGAACAAGGCTGCGTTGCCGAAGAAGACGCCGTACAGGCGCGATTGCAGGGGTTTTCCCGGGGGAACGCACATGCGGTGCGACCATAGGTGCTGGCTGACCTGGTCCTTGATCTCGGCGATGTTGCCCGAGTCCAGCAAGCAATGGCGGTCCAGCGGATTGGTGTCGTTGAACATGCTTTCCTGCGCAGCGGGAACAGTCCTTGCGTCAGGCGTATAGAGGCTGGCTGCGCAAAGACCTACAAAAGATGGGCCTGCAAGCAAGTGAGACACAACCCGGCCCTTGGGCATGGGCAGATCTCACCACCATACAAGGGAAACAAACCATGACTGACGGCAGCCCGCGGCACGGATCAAAACCTAGCTACGCCTACGAGTGGTACGTCGTGGTGATATGCATGCTAGCGTACATATTTTCCTTCGTCGACAGGCAGATCCTGGCGCTGATGATCGAACCCATCAAGCACGACCTGCAGCTGTCCGACACGCAATTCAGCTTGCTGCACGGGCTGGCGTTTTCCTTGTTCTACGCCTTCATGGGCATACCGATAGCCTTGCTGGCGGATCGCTATTCGCGGCCCCGGATCATCGCGATCGGCGTGGCGTTCTGGAGCCTGGCCACGGCGGCCTGTGGCCTTTCGCGCAATTTCGCGCAGATGTTTCTCGCGCGGATCGGCGTGGGCGTGGGCGAGGCGGCGCTCTCGCCTGCCACGTACTCCATGCTCAGCGACATGTTCCCGCGCGAGAAGCTGGGGCGCGCCGTCGGGATCTATTCGATCGGCTCGTTCATCGGCGGCGGCATGGCGTTCCTGATCGGCGGCTACGTCATCAACCTGCTCAAGAGCGTGGATACGGTTGCCTTGCCGTGGATAGGCGCGATGCGGCCCTGGCAGGTGACCTTCTTCATTGTGGGATTGCCTGGCCTGCTGATTGCGCTGCTGATCCTGCTGACGGTGCGCGATCCGCAGCGGCTGGGCTTGCGGCGCAATGCCTCGGGGCAGGTGCAGAAGCCCGCCATGGAAGATACCTTCCGCTTCCTGGGGCGCCATCGCAGCACCTTCTTCTGCCACTACCTGGGCTTCTCGTTCTATGCGATGGTGCTGTTCGCACTGCTGGGCTGGACGCCGGCGTTCTACATGCGCAAGTTCGGCATGTCGCCCTCGGAAGCCGGCTACATGCTGGGCGTGGTGGTGCTGGTCGCCAATACCGCCGGGGTGTTCTGCGGCGGCTGGCTGATGGATTGGCTGGCCAAGCGGGGCTACAGCGATGCGCCGTTGCGCGCTGGCGTGATTGGCGCGGCCGGCATGGCCCTGCCTGCGGTGGTCTTCACCCAGGTCGATTCGCTGTGGTGGTCGGTGGGCTTGCTGCTGCCGGCCATGTTCTTCGCCTCGTTTCCGATGCCGACCTCGACCGCCGCGATGCAGATACTGCCGCCCAATCAGCTGCGCGCCCAGGTATCGGCGCTGTTCCTGCTGATCTCGAACCTGATCGGATTGGGCCTGGGCACCACCGCCGTGGCCATGCTGACGGACCGGCTGTTCAAGAACCCGGCAGCGGTAGGGCAGTCCATGTCGGTCCTGGTTGGCGTGGCCACGGTGTTGTGCATCGGCCTGCTGGCCGCGGGCTGCAAGCATTACCGGCGCAGCCTGAACCTGGAGGCGCAGGAGGCGCCGCCGCTCGCGCCTGCGCGCGTGTCGCCCTGAACGCGGCAGCCAGGGCTGCCCGGGCCGCGATGCGGCCCTTTTTTTAACTCTGTTACCTCTCCGTTGAACTGCACATTCCTCGTAAAAGAAATGGTGCCGGGGATGCGCTATAACGGACGCTTGACGCATTACTGTTCCCCCAATTCATGCCCCGTTTTTCCCGCAGTCCGTCGCTGGCCCTGTCCGTTGCCCTGGTGGGCGTCCTGGCGGGATGCTCATCCCCCAAGCCAGAGTTCGAAAAAGAAGACTTCACCCAGAACAACACTTACTCGCGCACCGTCGATGCGAGTAACGTCGCCGCCTGCGACGCGGGCCGCCGCGCCTTGCTGAGCCAGGGCTACAACATCGACAAGTTCGAGGGTTCGCGGGTCACGGGGCACAAGAATTTCCAGGACGAAAACGGCCAGCATACGCAGATTGCCTTCAACATCGAATGCGCCTCCGATGGCAGCGCGAATGAGCGCGCCACGGTGTTTGCCAACGCCGTGCAGGACCGCTATTCGATCAAGCGCACCAATAGCTCGGCCAGCGTGGGCGTGAGCGTGCTGGGCCAGGTGTCCATGCCGTTCGGGTCCAGCGACGATTCGCTGGTGAAGACGGGCAGCCAGACGGTTGCGCGGCCCAAGTTCTATGAAGGCTTCTTCCAGCTGCTACAGCGTTTCCTGCCGGACGCGCAGGCCGCCGCCGCGCCGCATGCGCCCGCAGGCGGGCGGGCCAAGGCGCAACCCAAGGCCGCGCCGGCCGAGCCGGCGGAATCTCCGGACAAGCCCGCCGATACCTTGAATCCGGCCGCGGCCAACGGCGGCAGCGAAACGCCGAAAACACCTGCCGCGGGAGGCTCCGGTTCGCCGGCCGCGCCCGCCGCTGCGGCTCCCGCGCCGGCGGCGCCTGCACCCGCAGTTCCCGCGCCCGCATCTGCTGCCCCTGCATCTGCTGCCCCCGCATCCAGCGCGCCCGCATCGACTCCCGCGCCCGCCGCCCCGGCCAGCCCCGAGGCGGCCAAGTAAGGCTGCGTTGCCGGGCGCCGCTTGCCGTAGCGCAAACGGATGCGCCGCGCCGATACACGGCGCGGTCCGCATCCGGCGATAATCGCGGTCATCATGACCTATCAACTCCTGAAAATGCTACACGTGGCGGCCGTGGTCGCCTGGCTGGGCGGATCGCTGTTCGTGTCCCTGTTCCTGCTGTCCTCGCAGCCGCAGGACAGTGAAGAAGCGCCCAAGGAACGCAAGATGCTGGGCGCCTTGCGCCGCTGGACGCTCTACGTGACCACGCCGGCCATGGTGCTCACGTGGCTGGTCGGCCTGCACCTGGCCATGACCTTCGGCTGGTTCGCCATGACCTGGATCTGGGTCAAGGTGGGCTTCGCGCTGGCGCTGTCGGCGCTGCTCGGCATCCAGAGCGCGGCATTGCGGCGCATGGCCAATGGCAGCGCCCAGCGTCCGCCGCTGGTGGATCTGTACGCGCCCTTCACCGTCATCGCGTCCGCGGCCATCGTGACGCTGGTGGTCGTCAAGCCCTTCTGATCCGCGCGGCGGGGCATGTGCCGGGACCATATGCCCAGCCGCCATAACCAAACGCCCCTGTAATAAGGACTCAACGAACTATTCGTTCGCCGGGTCCGTCCCCCTCCCTAGAATCGTTTCTCTCATAACCGCATAGCCTGAGAGGCGATTCCAACATGACTTCCCGTTTCTTCAAGCGCCTGCTGGGCGCGGTGCTGGCTTCGGCGGCAATGTTCCATGGCCCGGCTTTTTCGGCCGATCCCAAGCCGCTGAAGGTGGGCGTGCGCGGCGGCGTCGACGAGCAGATCTGGGAGGTGGTGGCCCAGGTCGCCAAGAAGAACGGCCTGGCGGTCGAGCCCGTGGTGATCACCGGCACCGCCAGCCCGAACGAGGCGCTCAACAACGGCGACCTGAACGCCAATGCCTTCCAGCACATTCCCTTCCTGAACGACCAGATCAAGCAGCGCGGCTACAAGCTCGTGTCCGTGGCCAACACGCTGATCTCGCCCATCGCGTTCTACTCCAGGAAGTACAAGTCGCTCAATGAGCTGCCCGAAGGCGCCCGCGTCGGCATTCCCAACGACCCCAGCAACCAGACGCGCGCGCTGGTCATCCTGCGCGACCAGGGCCTGATCACGCTGAAGGACGGGTTCGATCCGGCCACCGGCACGGCGACCTTGGCGGACGTGACCTCCAACCCCAAGAAGCTCAACTTCGTGGAAAGCGCTTCCGTGGTGCTGGCGCGTTCGCTGCCGGACGTGGACACCGCGGCCATCGTCAACAGCTTCGCCTATCAGGCCGGGCTGATCGCCACGCGCGACGGCATCGCGGTGGAGAAGAAGGAAAACAATCCTTACGTCAACATCATCGCGGTGCGCGAACAGGACAAGAACGCGCCCTGGGTGCCTGAACTGGTCAAGGCCTATCACTCCGAGGAAGTGCGCCAGTTCATCCTGAGCAAGTACGAAGGCTCGGTGATTCCGGTTTTCTGAGATCGGAGCCGGGCAATGATGCAACACGAATTCTCCATGGCCACGCTGGCCGATGCCGCGCCGCGAACCCAGGCCGCAGATGCGCACATCGTGTTCGAAGGGCTGCAGAAGCGCTACGAGGGGGCGCAGGGGCCGGTGGCCGCGCTGTCCGACGTGTCGTTCGCCATCGCCCGCGGCGAGGTCTACGGCATCATCGGCCGCAGCGGCGCGGGCAAGTCCACGCTGCTGCGTTCCATCAACATGCTGGAGCGGCCCAGCGCCGGCCGCGTGCTGGTGGACGGCGTGGACGCGGGCGGCCTGGACGAAAACGCGCTGGTGGGCCTGCGCCGCCGCATCGGCATGATCTTCCAGCACTTCAATCTGCTGTCGGCCAAGACGGTGGCCGAGAACGTGGCCTTGCCCTTGCGCGTGGCGGGCGTCAAGCCCGCCGCGGCGCGGGCGCGGGTAGAGGAACTGCTGGAGCTGGTGGGGCTGCGCGACAAGGCCGACGTTTATCCGGCAAAACTGTCCGGCGGCCAGAAGCAGCGGGTGGGGATCGCCCGCGCGCTGGTGCATGAACCGGAGATCCTGCTGTGCGACGAAGCCACTTCGGCGCTGGACCCGGAAACCACGCAGGCCATCCTGGCCTTGTTGCTGGACATCAACCGCAAGCTGGGCCTGACGGTGGTGTTGATCACGCACGACATGGCGGTGATCCGCGAGGTCTGCCACAGGGTGCTGGTGCTGGACGGCGGCCGCAAGGTCGAGGAAGGCGAGGTCTGGCGCGTGTTCGGCAATCCCCAGGCCGACGCCACGCGCGCCTTGCTGCGGCCCTTGCAGCACGACTTGCCGCCCGATCTCGCCAGCAG
The DNA here is from genome assembly GCF_943737025.1 of Achromobacter sp. Marseille-Q4954. Lineage (NCBI taxonomy): Bacteria > Pseudomonadati > Pseudomonadota > Betaproteobacteria > Burkholderiales > Alcaligenaceae > Achromobacter > Achromobacter sp. Marseille-Q4954. The sequence continues at coordinate 461,578 of NZ_CALSFQ010000004.1, read as the reverse complement.
GCTGGTGCCCGACCTGCAGGGCCGCGCGGGCGTAGCCGTGCTGCGGCTGCGCTTTACGGGGCAGGGGCGTCCGGACGGCGTGTCCTTGCAGGCGCTGGCCGCGCTCGGCCCCGGCGCGACGCTGCTGCACGGCGGACTGGACCGCCTGCGCGGCCATGCGCTGGGCAGCCTGCTGGTGTCCGTGCCCGCGGGCGCATTACAGGAAGAGGCCGCGCGCGCCGCGCTGGTGGCCGATCAAATCAAGGTGCTGGGTTATGTCGCTGCCAATGCTTGATAAATACCTGCAGGCTTTCCTGCAGACCCTGGCGATGGTGAGCGTGTCCGCCGTCATCGCCATCGTTCTCGGCCTGGCGCTGGCCGTGGTGCTGACCGTCACCGCGCCGGGCAATCTGTATCCCCGGCCGCGCTTCAACAAGGTCCTGTCGGTGACGGTCAATACCTTCCGCGCCATCCCCTTCATCATCCTGCTGGTGGCGATGCTGCCGTTCACGCGCTTTCTGGTGGGCACCACACTGGGCACCTGGGCCGCCATCGTGCCGCTATCGGCCAATCTGGTGCCGTTCTTCGCGCGCATCGCCCAGGTCAGCCTGAACGACGTGGATCACGGGCTGGTGGAGGCGGCCAGGGCCATGGGTTGCCGCCGTTGGCACATCGTGCGCCACGTGCTGTTGCCGGAAGCCTTGCCGGGCATCATCGGCGGCATGACCGTCAGCGTCATCGCGATGATCAACGCCTCGGCCATGGCGGGCGCCGTAGGCGCGGGCGGCCTGGGCGATCTGGCCATCCGCTACGGCTACGAACGCTACGAGACCCGCGTGATGTTCGAGGTGATCGTGATCCTGATCGCGCTGGTCTCCATTGTGCAATTCACCGGCGAATGGCTGTCGCGCCGCGCCGACCACAAACGCTGACTCCACGCCGGGGCTGCGCGCCCCGGCCTTACCCGAAAACACAGGAACGCTGAAATGTCCGACTCCTCGCAACACGGTTTTGCCACGCGCGCCATCCACCTGGGCTATGACCCGCTGGACGAGCAGGGCGCCCTGGCTCCGCCGCTCTATCTGACCTCCACCTACACCCAGGACAGCATCGAATCCTTCGACCAGATCCGCCTGGGCGAAAAGCAGGGTTACGTCTACGGCCGCACGCGCAATCCGACGCAGGCGCTGCTGGAAGAGCGCCTGGCCTCGCTGGAAGGCGCCGAGGCCTGCGTGGTGACCGCCTCCGGCATGGCGGCGATTTCGGCGACCCTGTTCTCGCTATTGCAGAGCGGCGATGAAATCGTCGTGGACCAGATCGTGTATGGCACCGCCTTCACCCTGTTCACGCAAGGCCTGGCGCGCTTTGGCGTGCGCGCGGTGTTTGCCGATTTCACCCGCCCCGAGACCGTGGCGGCGGCCATCGGCCCCAACACGCGCGCGGTCTACTTCGAGACGCCGGCCAATCCCAACCTGCGCCTGGTGGATATCGCGGCGGTGTCCGCCATTGCCCGCGGCAAGGGTCTGCTGACCATCGTCGACAACACTTTCGCCACGCCGGTGCTGCAGCGTCCGCTGGAGCATGGCGCCGACGTCGTGCTGCATTCGGCCACCAAGTACCTGGGCGGCCACGGCGACCTGCTGGCGGGGGCGGTGCTGGGGCGCAAGGAACACATCGATGCGATCCGGCTGCAAGGGCTGCGCTACTTCACTGGCGCGACCTTGTCGCCCTTCACCGCCTTCCTGGTGCTGCGCGGCATCAAGACGCTGGAGCTGCGCGTGGCGCGCCACAGCGAATCCGCGCTGAAGGTGGCCAAGCTGCTGCGCGAGCATCCCGCGGTGGCAGACGTGTTCTATCCGGGCCTGGCGGATACGGCGGGCGCGGAGATCGCGCGCCGCCAGCAATCGGCCGGCGGCGGCCTGGTCGCGTTCGAACTCAAGGGTGGACTGGCGGCGGGGCGCCGCCTGCTCAACAGCCTGAAGCTGGCGCGCATCGCGGTCAGCCTGGGCGATCCGGAAACCCTGATCCAGCATCCCGCGTCCATGACGCATGCCAGCTACTCTGCCGAGGACCGCGAGCGCTATGGACTGTCCGAGGGCTTGCTGCGGCTGTCGGTGGGCCTGGAGACGCCCGAGGACATCCTGGCCGACCTCAAGCAGGGCCTGGATCGGGCGTAGTGGCCACGCGCCGCCACGCCACCCATTCCCCTTGGTCCTCGAAGTTGCGCGGCCCGCGCGCGGCCGCGGCCAGCCCCGCGCGCAGCGCGCCCATGTCCAGGCCCGGCATGTTCCGCTGCAGGGCGGCAGGCAGTCGTTCGGCGTCGAGCGTGGCCTCGTCGAATTCCATGGCCATCAGCCCGCCGCCGTCGCTGGGTACGCGCAGGAACCACAGGCCTTCCATGTAGTCGCCCGACCAGGGATCGGGAAAGACGGCCTGCGTGTAGCGGAAGCCGAATTCATGGATGTCGCTCCAGGGCCAGAATTCCTGCTGGCCCAGGGCGCGCGCCAGTTCGCTGCTGCGCGTGAAACCGGCTTCATCGAAGCTCACGGTTTCGCGCAGGGGATCTTCGGGCGGCGTCGGGCCGGCTAGCAGCCGTTTGATGAATGACCACATGGCGCAGGGGCGGGTGTAGGGAGGCCAGTGTAGCGGCCTTCGTTGCTGCAAAAATGTTACAACGTTTGATCAAAGTCAAATCCGCGGGGCAGGGCTCGGAGTAGCGTTTGCGCTTTTCCCGACTGAGGCCGCAGGCGCAAGCCTGGCCGGCGCGGACAGGACGATCAGCGCAGCGAGGACAGGATCGATGACAGACAAGACCCCCCCAGCCACCGAACAAGCCGTAGCCGACACGCCGCGCAGGCGCGCGGCCAAGCGGACCGCCAGCGCCTCCAAGAGGCCGGCGGTCAAGACGGTCGTCACGCCGGTAACCACCAGCCGCAGGCCGCGCGCGGCCAAGGCGCCTGCCGCGGTGGATCCCGCGGCGGGCGATCCCGCGGCGGGCGATCTCGCGGCGGGCGCTCCCGCGCCGGTTGACCCCGTATCGGCCGCGGCCGCCGCCGAGCCGGCCCTCGATGTGCGCAAACGCGTCGTCGCTCGTCAGGACGCCGCGCGTCAGGAAACCGTCGCCGTGCTGGCTGACATCGCGCGCCGCTACAACGTCAGCGCGCCGGCCCAGGCGCGCGAGGCGCTGCGCTCGGTCATCGAGGAACTGTCGCCGGACGATGCGCAGGCCGTGCACCGCGCGTTGCTGGAAGCCAATTCGGCGGCGCCGCGCACGCGCCGCAATCCCGACGATGAGCTGGCCGCGGACTGGCGCGAAGGCATCTATCCCTATCGCCACCGCATGCTGCGCCGTAACTACGAAAAGCAGAAGTACAGCCTGCAGGTCGAACTGCTGAAGCTGCAGGCCTGGGTCAAGGCCACCGGCCAGCGCGTCGTGATCCTGTTCGAAGGCCGCGACGCCGCCGGCAAGGGCGGCACCATCAAGCGCATGATGGAACACCTGAACCCGCGCGGCGCGCGCGTGGTCGCGCTGGAAAAGCCTTCCGACACGGAAAAGGGCCAGTGGTACTTCCAGCGCTACGTGCAGCACCTGCCGACCGCGGGCGAGATCGTCATGTTCGACCGCTCCTGGTACAACCGCGCCGGCGTCGAGCGCGTGATGGGCTTTTGCACCCAGAACGAATACCTGGACTTCCTGCGCCAGGTGCCGGATTTCGAGCGCCATCTGGTCAGCAGCGGCATCCACCTGATCAAGTTTTGGTTCTCGGTCAGCCAGGAAGAACAGCGCCGCCGCTTCCTGCAGCGCAAGGTGCATCCGCTCAAGCAGTGGAAGCTCAGCCCGGTGGACCTGGCCTCGCTGGACAAGTGGGACGACTACACCCGCGCCAAGGAAGCCATGTTCGCGCATACCGACACGGCCGACGCGCCCTGGGTGGTGGTCAAGTCCGACTGCAAGAAGCGCGCGCGGATCAATGCGATGCGCTACGTGCTCAGCCGCCTGCCATACGAAGGCAAGAGCAGCGATCCCATGATGGCGCTGGATTCGCTGATCGTGGGCCGCGCGCTGTAGCGGTTCAGGCGCCCAGCGCCTGCAGGTTCAGGGTGTGGCTGCGGCCGATCCACACGGCGCAGTCGCGGTGGTCGCGCAGGGAGTCGCCGGTGTTGGGATGCATGAAGACATCCAGCGCTCCGTGGTGCAGCGTCAGCCAGGTGGCGATCTCCGCGAAGCGCTCGGGCGTGAAGGCAATCTGGTAGCTCCACTGGGGATGCGGGCCGACGGGGCGCTCATGGAAGCGCCCCAGCTCCATCTGGCCGGCAAAGCGCGCGGCGATCCGTTCGCGCAGGGCGTGCGCGGCGTCGCGGCTGGCGGCGTCGAAATACACATGGGCGTGCCAACTGGCGACGGCGCTGGTTTGGGATTCGGTCATTGCTGTTGCTCCGTCGGTGTCAGCCGCCCGCGCGCTTGGCGCGGATGCCTTGTTTTTGCAGGGTTTCCATGACGCGTTCGCAGTGGTCGCCCTGGATCTCGATCACGCCGTCCTTTACCGTTCCGCCGGAGCCGCAGGCGTTGCGCAGCTGCTTGCCCAGCGCGTTCAGCGCCGCGCCGTCCAGCGCCACGCCCTTGACCACGGTGACGCTCTTGCCGCCACGGCCCTTGGTTTCGCGCGACACGCGGGCCACGCCGTCGCCGGCGGGGGCCGCACGGGCGGTCTGCTTGCACAGGCACTGCGCCAGCGGCTTGCGGCATTCGGGGCACATGCGGCCGCCGTCGGTGGAGTAGACCAGGCCGCCTGTAGAACTGCTTTTCATGATGGACACGCGCAAAAGTCCCTATCTTAATCGCCGGCAGGCCAGCCAGTCCCGGCCCTACAGCAGACCGGCTTCGCGCGCCAGGGCCACGGCGCGGGTGCGGCTGTCGGCGCACAGTTTTACGTTCAGGTTGCGCAGATGGGTGCGCACGGTGCTTTCGGATACGAACAGGCGCTGGGCGATGGCGTTGTTGGAATGGCCGTCCGCAACCAGGCGCAGCACGTTCAGTTCCTTGGCTGTCAAAGCCTCGGCCGGCGCGCGCTCGGCGGCTGGCTTGGCCGGGCTGCAGTCCGCGGGCATCCCGGCATGGCGTTGGAAGCGGTTGAGCCAGGCTTGGGCCGACGCGCAGCCATTCAACCATGCGCAGCCGTCTGTCGACGAAAAGAAGCGCGGCAGCAGCGAGAGAAAGGCGCTGCCTTCGTCAGCCAGCACACGGCATAGCCCCTCGGCCTGCGCGGTGTCCAGCAAGGTTGCCAACTGCTGGTGGGCCTGCGCCTCTTCACCTGCGCGCGCCAGGGCGACGGCGCGGAACATTTGCAATTTGTAGGCGCGCCGGATGCGGCGGGACGATACGGCGCACGCAATGTCGGCATCCAGTTGGCGCAACGCATCCTCGGGCTTGCCCGTGTAGGACTGCACGCGCAGCATCCCCAGCCGCGGGTACAGCAAGTCGTTGGAGGGCAGGCGCAGCGTTTCGATGCGAGCCCACAGATCGTTGTCTTCCGCGCGTTTGAGCTCGTCCTGCGCGGCCTGCGGATGTCCTTGCAGCAGCAGCACGCGCGCGCGCTCCACGCGCGCGCTGCCGGCGATCCGGGGCAGGCGGCGCTGATGGCCGAGGTATTCCAGTTCGCCCAGCAGATAGAAGGTCTGCACGATGTCGCCCGACAGAAATGCGATGCGCGCCAGCATCACATAGCCGAGTATCAAGTGGTCCGGGTGTCCCGTGTCCCGCCCAAGAGGCACGTAGACGCGCAACAGCCGGGCGGCCTGCTCCAGATCGCCGGCTTCGTAAACCCCGGCCGCGTACAGCACGCCGGCCCAGGCGTTGCCGTTGGCCTGGCCGTACGCGCCCTTGCGGGTGGCGTGGACGGCCATGCGGAAATGCGCGCCAGCCTGGCGCATGCGCCCCTCCTGCAGATCGATGATGCCTTCCACCGCTTCGGAGTACATCTGATTGAAAGCGCTGGCGGCCAGGCTCTGCGCGCGGCGGGCGGCGTCCAGCAGCCGTTGCGCTTCCTGGTAGCGGCCAAGCACGGCGGCGACGTTGGCCATGGCGTTGGCCAGGGCGGTTGCCGCGAAGGTGGACGCGTTCGCCGCCGCGGCGATGCCAGGCATGCCTAGCGCGTAGGCCTCTTCGTGACGGTCGGTCATGGAGAGCAGCAAGGGCCGCAGCGCCTGCACGTGCGCGCGGACGTCGGGATCGGGGCTGCGGGCCAGTCTCAACTCGTCCAGCTGCAACGATGCCTCGCTGGCGCCCCGCGTAAAACAGGTTGCCCATACCTGCACCGCCTGCAGGGCCGGGCGGCGGGCCAGGACGGCCGCCGGCAACTGTGCGAACCAGCGGGAGAGCAGCCGCATGCGCCCCTCGGCCAGCAACGCTTCCGCGTTTGTACCCAGCAAGGCAAGGGCGTGCTCGAAGTCGCCGCCTTCGATGGCGTGATCGATGGCAGGAACGGGACGGCCTTGCTCGGCGTACCAGCGGGACGCCGCCAGATGCAGCGCGGGGATGTCCGCTGGATCCTGCTGCCGCAGTGTGGATTGCAGATGGCTCGCGAACAGGCCGTGGTAGCGGTATTGAGCCGCGTCCGCGGAGGAGCGCGACAGCAGGACCTGCCCGTCCTCGAGTTCGCGCAGGATGCGACCGCAGTCCAGGTCCGGCAGCAACGCTTGGCATAGCGCCGCGTTCAGTTGCTTCAGGATGCTGGTGCGCAGCAGAAAGCGCCGCAACTCGGGCGTCTGTCCGGCAAGAACATCCTGGGCCAGATAGTCGGAGACGGACTGGTCGCTGCCCGAAAAGCGTTCGATGAACGCCGCGGCGGAGTCCTGCCGCGCCAGCGAGGCGCAGGCCAGCCAGAGCGCGGCGATCCAGCCTTCGGTCTTGTGGTGAAGCTGGCCGATTTCGGCGCGTGTGACCACAGGGTTGCGCCGGGCGAAGAACAGGGTGGTTTCCTCCAGCGAAAAGCAGAGCTGGGCAGCGTCGATTTCGAGCAGCCGGCCGTCGGCCCGCAAGCGTCCCAGTTCCAGGCCGGTGGCATGGCGCGAGCCGATCAGCAGCCGGCCCTGCGGCGGCAGGCGGTTGATCAGGTTCTGCACGAAGTCCAGCACGCCTGGCGCGACGATGGCCTCGAACTCGTCCAGCACCAGCGCAAAGGGAGCGGTCTGCGTGGCGATGGCTTCGATGAGGGCGAGCGCCAGCGCGTCGTCGGCCTCCAGGTCGGCCACCGCCCCGGGCGGCGCGGCCAGGGGCTCCAGCGCGGCGGTCAGGCATCGCAGAAAGCGCGGCAGATCGTTATCGCCGCGGTCCAGCGTCAGCCAGGCGCCGTGCACGGATTGCGCGCTCAACCGGGTCTGGCACTGAGCCAGCAGCGTGGTCTTGCCGTAGCCGGCGGGGCCGCGCGCGAGGACGACCCTGGGGCTGCCGGGCGCGCAGATTTGCGCGCACAGCGATACACGCGGGATATGGTCGGGGTGGGCAGCGGGGACGCCGAGCTTGCCGCTGGCCAGCGCATGTCCGGGCGAAAACATAGGGCGCATGATCTGCCTGTTGGGTGAGGAACGATTGCGCGCCGCCGGCTCGGGGAAACCCGCAAGCAACACGAAAATCGTCGCTTTGGACGAAGCTGAAAAATGCGTGCCTACGATACAAAAGGACTCGTGCCGGGGCAATAGGCCAGTTGCTGCGCAAATGGCGTTTACTCATAACGGAGACATATCGATGGCAATCGTGAAAACGGTGTACGCGTTGGCGGGCGCCGCACTCGTTGCGGCAGGCGTGCAAGCGCAGCCTGCCGGCGGCCCAGTGAAGATCGGCGTCATGGCGGACATGAGCTCGGCGTACTCCGACATCGGCGGCAAGGGGCTGGTGGAGGCCGCGCGCATGGCCGTGCAGGATTTCGGCGGCAGCGTGTTGGGCCAGCCGGTCGAACTGGTGTACACCGATGGCCAGAACAAGGTCGACGTCGCCAGCGCGGCGGCGCGGCGCTGGTTCGACCAGGATGGCGTGGACATGGTCACCGATCTGCCCACGTCGGCGCTGGCGCTGGCCATCAGCGAACTCGGCCGCGAGAAGAAAAGGATCGTCATGGTGACGAGCGCGTCGACGTCGGAGCTGACCGCCAAGGCGTGCTCGCCCTATACCGTCCACTGGACCTACGATACCTACGCGCTGGCCAACGGTACGGGCGCGGCGGTGTCCGCGCAGGGCGGCAAGAAATGGTATTTCATGACCGCGGATTACTCGTTCGGCTACGCGCTGCAGGCCGATGCCTCCGCGGTCATCGAGAAGAACGGCGGCAAGGTGCTGGGGGCGGTGCGGTCGCCCCTGAATACGCCGGACTTCAGTTCCTATCTGTTGCAGGCGCAGGCTTCCAAAGCGGGCATCATCGGCCTGGCGCTGGGCGGCAACGACGTCATCAGCGCGATCAAGCAGGCGGCGGACTTCGGCATAGGCCGACCGGGCGGTCAGCAGAAGCTGGTGGCGCTGCTGGCGTTCCTGTCGGACGTGAAGTCCATCGGGCTGCCCTTGGGCCAGGGGCTGCTGTTGACCGAGGCGTTCTACTGGGACCAGAACGACGCCACGCGGGCCTGGTCGCAACGCTTCCAGGACAAGGTCGGACGCAAGCCGACCATGACCCAGGCCGGTACCTACGGCGCGGTGCTGCATTACTTGAACGCGGTCAAGGCGGCCGGCACCAAGGACGCCGACGCCGTCATGGCCAAGATGCGGGAGACGCCCATCAACGACTTCATGACGCGCAACGGACGGTTGCGCGCGGACGGGCGGGTGGTGCGCGACATGTACCTGTTCGAAGTGAAGAAGCCGGAGGAATCCCGCAGCGAGTGGGATCTGTATAAGCAGGTTGCGGTCATCCCGGGCGACGTCGCATTCCGGCCTGAAGACCGGGGCGGCTGCCCATTGATCAAGCAGGCGATGCGATGATCAGCTATGACGTAACCGCCTTTGGCCAGCCGCTGGTCCCGATCGAGCGCCCGGCGCCCGAACCGCAGGGAGCGCAGGTATTGCTGAGGGTGCTTGCCGCGGGCGTGTGCCACACCGACGTGCATACGTGGGAGGGCTACTACGACCTGGGCGGCGACAAGCGCCTGCGCGTGGAGCAGCGCGGCGTCACGCTGCCGTTGACCCTGGGCCATGAGACGGCAGGCGTGGTGGTCGCCGCCGGGCCAGACGCGAATGGGGTGACCACGGGACAGCGCTATCTGGTGTATCCGTGGATCGGTTGCGGCGACTGCAAGGTCTGCCGGCGCGGGCGCGAAAACCTGTGCGCCGCGCCGCGCTTCCTGGGGATCTTCCGGCCGGGCGGCTATAGCGACCACATCCTGGTGCCGGACGCCCGCTACCTGATCGAAATCGGCGACCTGCGGCCCGAGCAGGCCGCGCCTTACGCATGTTCGGGCCTGACGTCCTATAGCGCCATCCGCAAGATTGCGCCGGAGGTGCTGCAGGCGGAGGCGGTCGTGGTGGTCGGCGCAGGCGGCCTGGGCCTCATGTGCGTGAGCTTGCTGCGCGCCTTGGGATGCCCGCGGGTGATCGTGCTGGAACCCGATGGCGCGCGCCGGGGCGCCGCGCTGGCCGCCGGCGCCAGCCTGGCCGTGGACGCGCACGCCGCCAGCGCGCTGGACGAGGTTCGGCGCGCCGCGGGCGAGGTCTGGGCGGTGATCGATTGCGTGGGCGCGGCCAGCACGGTGAAGCAGGGCATGGATCTGCTGGCCAAAGGCGGGCAATTGATCCTGATCGGGCTGTTCGGCGGAGAGTTGCCGCTGTCGACGGCCTTGGTGCCCATGCGCGCCATCAGCATCGAAGGATCCTACATCGGCACGCTGGCCGAACTGCAGCAACTCATGGCCTTGGTGCGGGAGCGTGGGCCGCGCGCCATTCCGATTTCCTGCCGCTGCCTGCAGGAGGCTCAGGCAGCGCTTCTCGATCTGGCGGCGGGCCGCGTGGTGGGGCGCCAGGTCCTCTGTCCCGATCAACCCAACGCGAAACAGGCATAGAACCATGCAGCTGAATCTGGATTCCGGCTATTCCATGACGGTGGATGGCCGCGCGGAAACGTCGGTGCAAACCTTCGATGTGCTCAACCCCGCCACGGAGGAACGCATCGCCACCGTGCCGGACGCGTCGCTGGCGCAGTTGAACGAAGCAGTCGCGGCCGCGAGGCGCGCCTTTGCGCCATGGAGCGAGACGTCCCTGGCACGGCGCCAGGCCGCGCTTCTTGCCATGGCAGACAGGCTGGAGGAGTACACCGAAGGCTTCATGCGCCTGTTGACGCGCGAGCAGGGCAAGCCCCACGCCGACGCGCGCGCCGAGGTCGGCCGTTGCGTCGCCTGGCTGCGCGCGACCGCGGCACGCGATCTGCCTGCGGCGCGGCTGGACGACGGCGCGGGCCGCGTGTTCGAGACGCGCCATGTGCCTATCGGCGTGGTGGCGGCGATCGCACCTTGGAATTTTCCGATGACGCTGGCCATCTGGAAGATCGCCCCGGCCTTGCTGGCGGGCAACACCGTCGTGTTGAAGCCGTCGCCGTTCACGCCGCTGACTTCATTGAAGATGGGCGAGCTGTTTCGCGACCTGCTGCCGCCAGGCGCGCTGAACGTGGTGTGCGGCGGGGACCGGCTGGGACCTTGGCTGACCGAGCATCCGGGCATCGACAAGATCGCCTTTACCGGCTCGACCGCGACGGGCAGGCGCGTCATGCAGAGCGCATCCGGCAGGCTCAAACGCATCACGCTGGAGCTGGGCGGCAACGATGCGGCCATCGTGCTGCCGGATGTGGACGTGCGCGACACGGCCGCCAAGCTGTTCTGGGGAGCATTCCGCAATTCCTCGCAGTTCTGCCTGGCCACCAAGCGGCTGTATGTGCACGAATCCATCTATGACGAGTTCGCCGCGGCGTTGGTGGAACACGCCAGGGGCGTCGTCATGGGCGATGGCGCGCAGCCGGGGACCGGTCTGGGTCCGATCCAGAACCGTCCGCAGTACGAGCGGGTCAAGGATCTCATCGCCGACGCGCATCGCAACGGCGTGCGCTTTCTGGCAGGCGGCGATGTGCCGCAGGGCAAGGGCTATTTCGTGCCGGTCGCCATCCTGGACAATCCGCCGGACGACGCGCGCAGCGTGGTGGAAGAGGCGTTCGGACCGGTGCTGCCCTTGCTGAAATACCGGGACATCGACGACGTTGTCCAACGCGCCAATGACTCCGACTACGGGCTGGGCGGGTCGGTGTGGTCCAAGGACCTGACGCTGGCGCGGTCCATCGCGCGGCGCCTGGAAACCGGCACTGTATGGATCAACCATATCCACGCCATGTCGCCGGACGTGCCGTTCGGCGGCCGCAAGCAGTCGGGCCTGGGCGTGGAGAACGGGTTGGAAGGGCTGCTGGAATACACCAGCGTGCAGACGGTGGCGGTGTTGGCGGACGATGGCGCTTGAGCGTTATGGAATGCGGCCGGGACATGCGTAAGCGCCCCGGCGGCCCCGGAGGCTCTACTTGCCCCGCATCTGGTCTATCAACCGCCGGTCGCGCTTGGTCGGGCGTCCGGCTTCTATGCCCAGCGCGGGCTCGGGCGCCAGGCGGCGCATTTCCGCTGCGCGCTCGCGCGCTGCCACGCTTTCAGGCGTTTCCTCGTATAGCTGGCGCGCGACGGGGGCGGGGCCGCGCACGCCGCTGATCGCCATCACCCGCACATGCAGCGCCGGGTCTTCCTTGCGCACCGTGACCAGATCGCCTGGCGCGACTTCGCGCGCGGGCTTGGCGGGCTGGTCGTTCACCAATACCCGGCCCTTGCCGATTTCCTGCACGGCCAGGCTGCGCGTCTTGTAGAAGCGCGCGGCCCATAGCCACTTGTCTAGCCGGATCTTGTCCATGGTTCCTTACCTGCCGGTATTGCTGCTCAGGCGTCCATGATAGCCGCCGTACGCCGCCTTGCCGCGGCGCGCTGGCTGTCAGATGGCTTTCGATCACCCAGCTGCAACGCTTAAGCCTGGCTTAAAACGGTCCCCGCGCCGGAACTCGATGCGCGCGTCCCGTCTAACCAGAAACGCGTATCGGAGGGCAATCGACTCATGGACCTGAACTGGCAGCAGCAACTGACGGAAAGCGGGCTCTGGCTGGCGCGTGCGTTCGGCATTTCGGCCATCGCGCTGATGCTGGTCGGGGGCCTGCTTGCGCGTTACACGGATTGGGGACGCAAGTTCTGGCGGCTGGCGCGGCCGTATCTCGATCCCAGGCGCAGCTGGCAGCCCCTGTTGACGCTGGCGCTGCTGTTGTTCCTGGCGATGTTCGCCGTGCGCATGACGGTGCTGTTTTCGTTCTGGTACAACGGCTTCTACAGCGCGTTGCAGGCGCTGGACCAGAGCGCATTCTGGCGCTTTTTGGGCATCTTTTCGGTGCTGGCCTGTGTGCACGTGGTGCGTACCCTGGCCGACAGTTATGCCGGGCAGGCCTTCGACATCCGCTGGCGCGTGTGGCTCAACGACAGGCTGACCCGCGACTGGCTGGGCGCGGGCGCCTACTACCGCGGCCATTTCGTCGATGCCCCGGTCGACAACCCCGACCAGCGCATCGAACAGGACATCGCCATGTTCGTGACGGGTTCGCGCACGCTGGCGATCGGCGCGCTGAGCGCGGTCGTCTCGCTGGTGGCGTTCACGTCCATCCTCTGGGGACTGTCTGGCGCCTTGACGGTGGCGGGGGTGGAGATTCCGCGCGCCATGGTGTTCATGGTGTACCTGTACGTCATCGTGGCAACGCTGTTCGCGTTCAAGATCGGGCGCCCGCTGATCAAGCTGAATTTCCTGTCCGAGCGCCTGACGGCGAACTTCCGTTACGCGCTGGTCCGCCTGCGCGAGAACGCCGAGAACGTGGCGTTCTATCAGGGCGAGAACGTCGAGCGCGCCACCTTGTGGACGCGTTTCTCGGCCTACATCGCCAACCTGTGGGCGCGCGTGTACCGGGGGCTGAAATTCGACGGCTTCAACCTGTCGGTGAGCCAGGTGGCCGTGGTGTTTCCGTTCATCCTGCAGGCGCCGCGTTTTTTCAGCGGCGCGATCAAGCTGGGCGACGTGATCCAGACGTCGCAGGCCTTCGGGCAGGTGCAGGATTCCTTGTCGTTCTTCCGCACCTCCTACGACACCTTCGCGCAGTACCGCGCCACGCTGGACCGGCTGAATGGCTTTCTGGACGCCAACGAGGCCGCGCGCGCGCTGCCTGCGGTGCAGACGGAGAGCCTGCCGGACGGCCTGGATATCGAATCGGTGCAGGTGGCGCGCCCGGACGGCACGGTGCTGCTGCGCGACCTGAACCTGAGCTTGCGGCCGGGCCAGGCGCTACTGATCAAAGGGCCTTCGGGCAGCGGCAAGACCACCTTGCTGCGCGCGCTGGCGGGCTTGTGGCCCTATGCGCAGGGCTCGGTGCGCCGGCCGCAGGGCGCCTCTGCCCTGTTCCTGTCGCAGCGGCCCTATCTGCCCCTGGGCGATTTGCGTGGCGCGGTCGCGTATCCGGGGCTGGCTCAGCCCGAGGACGATGCGCGCTTGGCCGACGCCTTGCGGCGGGTCAATCTGGGGCATCTGACCGGGCGCCTGGATGAAGTCGCGGATTGGTCGCGCATGCTTTCCATCGGCGAACAGCAGCGCGTGGCGTTCGCGCGCGTGCTTTACAACCGGCCCGCCATCGTGTTCCTGGACGAGGCCACGTCCGCTACCGACGAAGGGCTGGAGCATGCGCTTTACAGCCTGCTGCGCGAGGCGCTGCCGTCATGCATGCTGGTCAGCGTGGGGCATCGCAGCACGCTGGACGTGTTCCATACGCACAGGCTGGACCTGGATGGCGCGGGGAACTGGCGGGTGGGACCGATGGCGCGGGCGGGCGCTGCAGGTGAGCGCCTGCGCCCGGCGGACGGGCCGCAGCGGGCGGCGGCCTAGCCGCGCCCGCCGCGATTCAGGTACCCACGCGCAGCGGACCGGTCAGCTTGCGCAGCGCGGCGACCACGCTTTGCGCGGTGATGCGGCCGGTCTTGGGATTGGCCGAGGGGATGTTCTGGATTTCCATCGAGAACGAGGCCGAGTCGGACACGACCTCGACGCGGTGCAGATTGCGCTCGAGCGAGGGATCGGCCCAGATTTCCAGCGTGGTCTTGTCCGGGCCGATGCCGGCCAGCGACACGCTGACCGCCACGTTCAGATTGGCCGGAAAGCCCACCGCCGCTTCCCGCGGCGAGCCGCGGAAGATCAGGCGCGGTTCGGTGATGTCCGCGATATCGATGTTGTTGTCGGTCAGGTAGGGCGCGCCCAGCAGGCCGCGCACCGGCTTGCGGGTGATCATGGTGACGGAATGGATGACGCCCTCGGCGGCCGCCGTGATGGCATCCAGGCCCAGGATGGCGCCCGAAGGCACCAGGATCTGGCCATGGTGTTGGCGGGCGAGTTCGATCAGGTCGTCATGGCGCAGCAGCGCGCCCGAGCTCAGCACCACCATCTTCTTGCCGGCGCGCAGCACGGGCTCGGCGATGTCGCGGAACACTGCGGCCGGGGCGCATTCCACGACCACGTCGCAGTGTTCGTGCAGCGCATCGATGGTGGTGTAGGCGGGCGTGGCCTGGGTCCAGGCGAAGACCGGCGGGGCCTTGGGATCGCGCACCGCGATGGCCGCGAGCGTCAGGCCGGGCAGGCCGGCGTCCAGGGATTGCGCCACGGCCTGGCCGATGGCGCCGAAGCCGGCGATGCCGACACGGTAGCTGTTCATAAGGGTCCAGAGTAGGGCCGCGGCGCGCCGCGGGCGGTTCGGAAAGGGGCTGCACGCCGCCGCGATGACGCGGCGCGGGACTGCCGGCCACTGTAGCCACCGTGCCGGCAGGCGTCAATGCGGAATGGCGACCATGCCCGGCTACACTTTGCGCCTGAGCCTACAGGAGTCGAGGCATGCATATCCTTCCCGAAACACCAAACGACCGCGAGGCGATCTTCGCGCTGACGCAGGCTGCGTTCAAGGACAATCCCCACAGCCAGCAGACCGAAGGCTACATCACGAACGCGCTGCGCGAGGCCGGCGCGCTGACGCTGTCGCTGGTGGCGCGGGTGGACGGGCGCGTCGCGGGCCACATCGCGTTTTCTCCGGTGGCGATCAGCGACGGCTCGGCGGACTGGTACGGTCTGGGGCCGGTCGCGGTGCTGCCGGAACTGCAAGGCCGGGGCATAGGCGCGGCCTTGATCCGGGACGGCCTGGCGCGCCTTGAGGCGCTGGGCGCGGCGGGCTGCGTGGTGATGGGCGATCCGGCGTACTACACGCGATTCGGTTTTGCGCAGACGCCCGCGCTGACCTATCCCGGGGTGCCGCCCGAGTACTTCATGGCGCAGGCCTACACGCGCCCGGCGCAAGGAGACGTGGCCTATCACAAGGCGTTCGAAGCGACCGCGTAGCGGGCAGGAGGCGGCGCGGGCAGCGTGAATTCCGGCCCGCTGTAGTCAGAGGCGATGTCCAGCGCTCCCGCTGCGAGCCGCCCCGCCCATTCATCCAGGACGCGGCGTTCTTCCGCGCCGACCTTCGCGCCCAGCACCAGCCGCAGCGACGCGGCTTCCTCCAGGCCGTAACGGGTCACGCGGCCCACCGCCAGCGCGCCCGCGGCATGGTCCGCGGCGGCGCGCTGCACGCACAGTCCCGAATCGGCCAGCGCCGATGCCAGATAGACCTGCGGGTCGCGCGCCACCCAGTCCAGCACATTGCCGATCTGCCACACGCCCGTTTCGCGGCACACGCGCGTCACGCCGTCGCGGCCGCCGTCCATCATGGCGAACAGCACGCGCGCGTCTCGGGCGGACAGCGCGCGGGCCCAGGCCGCGCCCAGCGCCGGATCGTGCTGGTTGCCGCAGAAGGCGGTCAGCGGATCCCGGCCCGTGACGCGCCGCACGCCATCGGCATAGGCGGCGCGGCCTTTCAGGCCGGGCCGCACTTTTTCGCCGGACAGATGGGCGGCCCGCCCGTTGGCCGCGCGCAGGCCCGCCAACACGCCGGCCAGAAAAGCCGAGTGCTCCTGCTGGATCTCGTATGACGCGACGTTGGCCGCGGTGTGGTGCCCCTGGGTGATGGCGAATTGCGTGCGCGGGTAGCGCGGCGCGACCTCGGCCACGGGGGCGTCGCCCTGGCCGCCATGCACGATGACCAGCTCCGGGCCGGCGTCGCACAGTTGCGCGATGCGCCCGGCGCGCGCGGCGGAGTCGTGGTCGGAGATCCATTCCAGCTGCAAGGGCTGGCCCGCTTGCGCGGCGCGCTCCGCGCCACGGACGGCCGCTTCGTTGAAGCCGCCGCGGCCCGGATGGCCGAACAGCACAAGCATGCGGCGGGCGCTCATAGGCTGGCTCCCGTGGAACGCACCACCGGTCCCCAGGCTTCGGCCTGGCGACGGACGAAATCGGTGAACTCGGCGGGGGATTTTTGCGATAGGACGAAGCCCTGTCCTTCCAGCCTGGCGCGGATGTCGGCGCTGGCCAGCGTTTGCGCGATGGCGTCGTTCAAGCGCTGCGAGACCGTCGCGGGCAGGCCGGCGGGTCCGGAGAGTCCGACGAAGTTCTCGGCGATCAGGCCCGGATAGCCCAGCTCGCCCACCGCCGGGATGTCGGGCGCCTGCGGCACCGGCTTGCCGGTGGTGACCGCCAGCAGGCGCAGTTGGCCGGACCGCAGGAACGGCAGGTTCTGCGGCAGCGCATCCACCGCGAAGCGGATCTGGCCGCCCAGCAGATCGTTGCGCATCGCGCCCGAGCCCTTGTACGGAATGTGCTGCAGGCGCGCGCCGGTTTGCCGCGAATACAGCTCACCCACGATCTGGCCCACCGATGCCAGTCCGCCACTGCCGTACTGCACCGGCTGGTCCTGCGCGCGGATCCAGGCGGTCAGCTCCGCGAAGCTGGACACCGGCACGGAAGGATGGACCACGAACACGGCGGGCACCGCGCCCAGGTAGGCGATGTGGTCGAAGCTGGCGAGCGCGTCGTATCCGCCTTGCGGCATCAGGGCAGGCGAAATGGACAGCGGCGCCGAGTTCGACATCAGCAGCGTGTAGCCGTCGTTGGGCGCTTGCGCGACCAGGCTCGCGCCTATGGTCGAGCCCGCGCCGGGCCTGTTTTCGATGACGATGGGCTGGCCCAGCCGTTCGGCCAGCGCGGGCGCGATGAGGCGCGCGGCGATGTCGCTGGCGCCGCCGGGCGGGAAGGTGACGACGAGCCGGATCGGACGCTCGGGCCAGGCGGCTGCGCGCGCGATGCGCGGCCGCGCCAATGGCAGCGCCAGTGCGCCGGCAAGCATGAAGGTTCGACGGGAGATCGGCATGGCGTGGCTTCTACATGGCTGCCGCGGGGCGGCAAAGGGGCGTACTGTAGAAAGCCAGGCCGGGCCTGACAAAGAATTTGTAGCCGTTTGCTTATGCCCGCCGCATCGCGCGGCGGGCATTTTTCAAACGCGCGCGCGGCGCGCGGATCAGCTGCCTTTCTGCGCCTGCGCCATGTAGTCCACGGTCAGGTTCGACAACGCGCGCACGCCGTTGATGAGGCCGGACTCATCGACGTAGAAGCGCGGCGAATGGTTCGGTGCAGCCTTCTCGACATCGGTGCCCTTGGGCGTTACGCCCAGGTAGAAGAACATGCCCGGTACCTTCTCCTGATAGAACGAGAAGTCCTCCGACGCGGTCGACTTGGGCTGCAGCCCGTAGTTGCCTTCGCCCGCCACGCGCCGCAGCGTCGGGCCCATCTGCTCGGTCAGCGCGGGATTGTTGACGGTGGCGTTGTACAGCTCCACCACGCGCACGTCCGCCTTGGCGCCCGCGCTCTGCGCGATCATGTCGGCGGTACGCGCGATGCGTTGATGTATGTCCTTCTTCATGCCTTCGTCATAGGTGCGGATGGTGCCGGTCATGGCCACGTTGTCCGGCACGATGTTCATGCGGTTGCCGCCGTGGATGGCGCCCACGGTGATGACGGCCGGCTCCAGCATGCTGTTGATCTGGCGGCTGGGGATGGTCTGCAGGCCCAGGATGATCTGCGAACTGACCACGATGGGATCGATGCCGGACCAGGGCCGCGCGCCGTGCGTCTGCTTGCCGGTGACGTCGATCCAGAACTGGTCGGCGGCGGCCATGGCGGGGCCGCTGCGCCAGCTGAGCTTGCCGGCGGGATAGGCGCTGGACACGTGCAGGCCGAAGATGGCGTCCACCTTGGGATTCTCCAGCACGCCTTCCTGCACCATCATCTTGGCGCCCCAGATCTTCTTGCCGTCGGGCTCGAAGTCGGCGGGGCTTTCCTCCGCGGGCTGGAAGATGAATTTCACGCTGCCGGGAAGCTCGTCTTTCATGCCGGCCAGCACTTCGGCCGTGGCCATCAGGATGGCGGTGTGGGTGTCGTGGCCGCAGGCATGCATCACGTCCACTTCCTTGCCGAGGTAGGTGCCGCGGGCCTTGGACGCAAAGGGCAGGTCTACCTGTTCCTTGACGGGCAGCGCGTCCATGTCGGCGCGCAGCGCCACCACCGGACCGGGCTTGCCGCCCTTGAGCACGGCGACCACGCCGGTGCCGGCGACGCCGGTTTTCACTTCCATGCCCAGCGCGCGCAGATGGTCGGCGACCAGCTTGGCGGTGCGGTTTTCCTGGTTGCCCAGTTCGGGGTGTTCGTGGATATCGCGGCGCCAGGCGATGAGCTTGTCTTCGATGGCCTTGGCGCGTTGATCGATCTGCGCGGCCAATGCCGGATTGGGCGCGGGGACCAGCGGGCCTTGCGTGCCGGGCGCGCTTTGCGCGGCGGCCGGACCCGCCATCAGCAGGTGGGCGGCGAGCGCCAGCGGGGCCAGGCGGAACAGGGGTTTGCGGTAAGGCATGCTTTGCTCTCCTCGTGGTTGTTAACCTGTTATTGGACGAGGATCTTACCGAAGCGCAAGACGGCGCGAGCGTTTGTTACCAACGCTTAAAAACAGGCTGTTTTGATTCCGGCCGATGGAATTCCGCGCGCCGGAATCCGGAGGTCATGCGGCGTGCAGGACGTTCTTTGCGCCGCGTGCCAGGAACAGCAGCAACAGTGCCGCCAGCAGCGATGCGGCGCCTGCGAAAAGCATGGCGGCATGGAAGCCGCCGGCCAGCGCCGCGGCGGCCAGCTCGGCCGCATTGGCGGGCTGCGCGGGCAGTTCATGCAGGGTGATGGCGGCGCGCGCCAGGGCTTGCGCATCTGGCGCGCCCAGCCGAGACAGCGAGCCCGTCAGTGCCTCGATGGCGCGTCCGCTCATCAGCGCGCCCAAGAGCGCGATGCCTATCGTCATGCCGGTCTGGCGCAGCGCGTTCATGGTGGCCGAGGCCATGCCGGAACGCTCGCGCGGCACCGTGGCCATCACGGCCATGCTGGTCGAAGGCACGGCCAGGCCGGTGCCCAGGCCCAGCAGCACCAGCAGCGAACCTGACACGAGATAAGGCGTGTGCGCTTCGAAGCGCGTCATGCCCAGCATGGCCAGGCCGATGAAGGCGAAGCCCGCGATCATCAGGCGCGGCAGGCCGAAGCGCAGGTTGAGCCGGCCGAAGACCAGCGACACCAGCCCGGCCGCCGCGAACTGCGGCGCCAGTTGCCAGCCGGTGGCCAGCGGCGACAGTCCCTGCACGTGTTGCAGGTAGAGCGAAAAGAAGAACAGGCTGCTGTAGGCGGAAAAGCCCAGCACGAAGGACGCGAAGTTGGTGATGGCGAAGCCCGCGTCGCGGAACAGCCCCAGCGGCAGGATGGGCCGCGCGGCGCGGTGCTCGACCCATAGAAAGGCGAGCAGCCCGGCGGCGGCGATGGCGAGCGCGACCGTGGCTTCTGGCGCAGCCCAGCCATGTTCGCCGGCGGCGATCAGACCATAGGTCAGCGCGCCCAGCCACAGCACGCTGAGCGCCTGGCCGGCGGGG
Source organism: Achromobacter sp. Marseille-Q4954 (assembly GCF_943737025.1). Lineage (NCBI taxonomy): Bacteria > Pseudomonadati > Pseudomonadota > Betaproteobacteria > Burkholderiales > Alcaligenaceae > Achromobacter > Achromobacter sp. Marseille-Q4954. The sequence goes on along the minus strand of NZ_CALSFQ010000004.1, from coordinate 441,646 downwards.
TCGAAGGCCGCGTGTTCGGGATGGGCGCTTTCCGTGATGCTCCAGGCGCCCAGCGCGATGGCCAGCGCGCCCACCGGCAGGTTGATGAGGAAGATGCTCTGCCAGTTGAAGTGAGCGACCAGTACGCCGCCCAGCATGGGTCCCACGATGAGCGAAATCGCGTTGCACGAGGCCCATATGCCGATGGCCTGGGCGCGTTCCTTGGGATCGGGAAAGGCCTGGGTCAGAAGCGACAGCGCGCCCGGTACCAGCAGGGCGCCGGCCACGCCCTGCACGGCGCGGCCGATCAGCAGCGCCGTCAGGTTGTCCGCCAGGCCGCACAGCGCGGAGCCCGCGGTGAACAGCAGCACGCCCGCCAGCCAGGAGCGCTTGCGTCCATAGCGGTCGCCCAAAGGCCCGGCGGACAGCATGAAGGCCGACAGGAACAGGGCGTAGGCGTCCACCACCCATTGCAGTCCGGCCATGTCGATGCGCAGGGCCGCCTGCATGGTGGGCAGCGCCACGTTGACGATGCTGATGTCCAGGATGGTGATGAAGCTGCCCAGGTTGACGGCAAGGACCAGGGCGCGGCGGCGTGCGGGATGCATGGCGGGACGCAGAGTAGGGGAAGGGGTATTCTATGCATCGACCGACCGTCGGTCAATGAAAAGAAGAACGATTCTCAGCTTTTGGCCCCAGCCCTGCGCCTCCTCTACACTGGCACCTTGCTGCTGAACTGACCCTGGACGATATGCCCGCTGTTCCCGCCGACCCGCTTTCCCCGCCTGGCCCGGACGCCGCTTCCAAGCCCCGCACCAAGCCGGCCGCCGTGCGGCTGGATGAGTTGATGGAGGCCGCGCAAGCGCTCTTCATCCAGAAGGGCGTCGAGGCCACCACCATCAGCGAGATCGTCGAGCGCGCCGGCGTGGCCAAGGGCACCTTCTATCACTACTTCACGTCCAAGAACGACATGCTGGCGGCGCTGCGGGCCAAGTTCTCGCAGGGGTTCCTGGACCATATCGACCGCGAGGTGCGGGCCTGTGCGCCGGACGACGGCGTGGCGCGGCTGCGCGCCTGGACCCGCGCTGGCGTCGAGGCCTATTTCGACGGCTACGAACTGCATGACGTGGTGTTCCACGATGCCCAGCATCCCGACCGCGGCGTGGCCGAAAAGAGCGCCGTGCTGGAACAGCTGGAAGCGATACTCGAGGCCGGCGCGCGCGCAGGCTGCTGGAAGCTGGACGACGCGGCGCTGGCCGCCATCGTCCTGTACCACGGCATGCATGGCGCGGTGGACGCTGCCATCGCGCAGGGCCGGCGGGACGCGCAAGCGCTGTCCGGCCCCTTGTCGGCGATGTTCCTGCGCACGCTGGGCGCGGGCTGAGGCACGCGGCCTGAAGGGCGCGGCTGTAAACCCGCGCCGCTGCAAGCGCCGCTATTGCAGCTTGATGCCCAGCTCCTTGATCAGCGGTCCCATGTCGGCGCGGTCGGCCTCGATGGTCGCGGCCAGTTCCTCTGGCGTGCTGCCGATGGGAATCATGCCCAGGGTTTCCATTTGCGCGCGCATCGCGGGTTCCTTCAGGATGTCCGCCACCGATTTCTGGATCAGCGCCACGCGGTCGTCCGGAATGCCCGCCGGCGCCATCAGCCCGATCCAGGGCTGCGGCGCGTAGTCCTTCAAGCCGGACTCCTTCAGCGTGGGCGTATCGGGCAGGCCGCCGAAGCGTTCCGGACTGGTGATCGCGAGCGCGCGCAGCCGGCCGCTGTCGATCAGGCCCTTGGAACTCGACGGCGCGTCCAGGCCCACGTCGAGCTGGCCGCCGATCAAGTCGTTCTGCGTCTTGCCCGACGAGGACGAGGGCACGTACAAGGCCTTGATGCCGGCGCGGCGCGCCGTCTGTTCCCAGACCAGATGGAACGCCGTGCCGATGGAGAACGAACCTACGCTGAGATTGCGCGCCTTGCTTTCGCGCACGAAGTCTTCCCAGGTCTTGAGCGGGCTGTCCTTGGGTACGATGAAGATGAATGGCGTGCGCGCCACCAGCGAGATCGGCTTGAGGTCCTTTTGCGTGTCGAACGGCAGGCTGTCCACGGCGAAGGGCACGATGGTGACGGACGAGGCCACCACCATGCCCAGCGTGTAGCCGTCGGGCGCGGACTTGACCAGCGCGCCGGTGCTGATGATGCCGGACGCGCCGGGCTTGTTCTCCACCACCACGGGCTGGCCCCAGGCGGCGCCCAGTTTGCTGGCCAGCACGCGCAGCATGACGTCCACGGGGCCGCCGGGCGGGTTGGACACGATGATCTTGACGGGCTTGTCGGGATAGGCGGCGGTGGCCGCCAGCGGCGCCAGCAGCGCCAGCGCGAGCGCGGTTTGCTTGAACATGGAATTCCCCTTGTTTTGGTGTGTTTGATGCGCGGGCGGCATCCGCCCGCGGCCCCGCACGTGCCGTCCCGGCCTAGGCCAGGATCTGCATGTGCGGCGCCGCCGGCCAGCCTGGCGCGTCGCCGCGGATGAACGCGATCCATGCCTGCTGCGTGGCGCGTGCAAGCTGGCGCGCCTGTTCCGCGGGCAGGCCGGCGAGCATGGGCGCGCTGGCGTACGCCGGCAACGTGTCGAAGACGAAGGGCAGTTCGATGCAATGGCAGGCGCCGAAGTTCGCCGTGGGCGCCACGTCGAACCGCGCCAGCCAGGCTTGGCGGCCTTGGGCCGCGGCGTCGGCGGCCCACTGGCGCGAGGGCGCGCCGAATACCTCGTCGCCCAGGTCCTGGTCGGCAGCGCTGCGGCCATTGCCCGGAAAGGCGGCCATTTCGTCGCGCGTGTAGCAGACCAGCACGTCGGCGCGGGACGACGCCCGCTTGAGCGCGGGCGCGATGTCATGTGGCAGCACCTGGCCGTCGAGCACCGGCGCGAACTGACTGCGGCTGCTGCCCTCGGCGCGCAGCGTTTCGGCGACGGCGGGCGCCTGCTGCGCCGCCAGCAAGGCCGCCACGGGCAGCTCGCGCGCGGCTTCCAGGGAATCGGCTCCCGCGGCGCGCAGGAAGGCCTGTCCCAGCGCATCGGCCTGCTTTGCGCTGCGAAACCCCCGGCCCAGCGCCGCGCTTTGCAGGATGGCACGGGAGAAGCGCGGCTGGCGCGCGAGCATGGCGCAGATCGAGGACGCGCCCGCCGACTGGCCCATGACGGTGACTTGTCCGGGATCGCCGCCCAGGTCCTGGATGTTGGCCAGCACCCAATCGATGGCGGCCTCCTGGTCCAGCAGGCCCGAATTGGCCGTCTGGCCGGGTACGTACAGCCAGCCCAGCGCGGCCAGCCGGTAGTTGACCGCGACCACCACCACGTCGCCGCGCTGCGCGAGGTTGGCGCCGTCATACCAGTCCAGCGCGCCGCCGCCGCTTTGCCAGGCGCCGCCGTGCAGCCACACGACCACCGGCCGCCGCTTGCCGTCGGCGGCTGGCGTCCACACGGTCAGGTGCAGGCAGTCCTCGGATTGTTCGGCGTCGAAGTCGCCCATGGCGCCGCGCAGGCGCGAGGGCAGTTGCGGCGCGACCGGTCCCGGCCGGGTGGCGTCCAGCCTGCCGCGCCAAGCGGCCGGCTGCGGCGGTGCGAAACGCAGCGCGCCGATCGGCGCCTGCGCATAGGGAATGGCGCTGTAGCGGTACACGCCGCCTTCCAGCACGCCGGTCAGCGTGCCTGCCTGCAGCGACGCTTCCACGAACTGACTCATATCCTGCCCCCTGTTTCTGGTCTGTGGCCCGGCCGCGGCAGGCGCCGCGGCGGTCGGACTATGGTAGGGAGGAATGGGCCGCGCCAGGCATGCAGGTTTTGAACATTGCCATGCGCAATCCGCATGGCTGGCGGCGGGGCGCGCCGGCTACTTGAGGATGCGCGCGTCCAGGCTGTTGTCCGCCAGGGCCTGGGCCTGCGCCCGCGACATGCCCAGATGCTCGTACAGCGCGTGGAAGTTCTCGTTGACGTAGCCGCCGAAATACGCGGGATCGTCGGAGTTCACGGTGACCTTCACGCCCGCGTCCAGCAGCGACAGGATGTTGTGGTCGCGCATGTGCTGGAACACGCGCAGCCGGGTGTTGGACAGCGGACAGACCGTCAGCGGGATCTGCTCGTCGATCAGGCGTCCGATCAGCTTGGGGTCTTCGGCGGCGCGCACGCCGTGGTCGATGCGCAGCACCTTCAACAGGTCCAGCGCTTCCCAGATGTATTCCGGCGGGCCTTCCTCGCCGGCGTGCGCGACGCCTGGCAATCCTTCGGCGCGGGCGCGGTCGAACACGCGCTGGAAGAGGCGCGGCGGAAAACCCATTTCGCTGCTGTCCAGGCCCACGGCGATGAAGGCGTCGCGGTGGGGCAGGGCGGCTTCCAGCGTGCGCATGGCCTGCTCTTCGGGCAGATGGCGCAGAAAGCTCAGGATCAGTCCGCTGTTCACGCCCAGCTGCTTGCGGCCGTCTTCGAGCGCCTGGCTGATGCCGGCCAGCACAGCCTCGAAGGGCACGCCGCGGTCGGTATGGGTCTGCGGGTCGAAGAACGGCTCGGTATGCACGACGTTCTGCTCGCGGCACTTGAGCAGATAGGCCCAGGTCAGGTCGTAGAAATCCTGCTCGGTGCGCAGCACGTCCGCGCCGCGGTAGTAGAGGTCCAGGAATTCCTGGAGATTGCCGTAGTCGTAGGCGGCGCGCAGGGACTCGATGTCCGGCCACGGCAGCGCCACGCCGTTGCGCTGCGCCAGCCGGAACAGCAGCTCGGGTTCGAGCGAACCTTCCAGGTGCAGGTGCAATTCCGCCTTGGGCAGTGCGTTGAGCCAGTCGTACATGGGTGCTCCGATCAAAAAGTGTTGCCTGTCCAGAATAACGCGCAACGCGCCGTCAGGCTCAGGCCGTCAATGCGACCGCGTCGGCCTGGATGGCGAGCTGGAGCTGGGCGGCGAAGGCGCGCGCCTGCCGCGTGCTGGGACGGTCGCGGCGCCAGATCGCGGCCAGCGGCGATTTGCGCAGGACAGGCCTGTCGGCCAGGACTACAAGCTCGCCGCGCGCCTGCCGGATAGCGGCCACGCTGCCGGGCAGCATCCACAGGTACTGGCCGTCCAGCAGCATTTCGCGGCCGAATTCCAGCGACAGGGCGCCGATCATATCCGGAATCGCCAGGCCGGCCTGGCGCAGCGACATTTCCAGTTCGCCGCGGATGCGGCTGCCGGGCAGGGCGGTGATCCAGGGATAGGCCACGTAGTCGGCCAGCGTGGCGTCAGGCTGGCCGGCCAGCGGATGATGCGTGGCGCAGGCCAGCACCACGGGATCCTCCAGCAGCGTGGTGGAGCGATAGATCTGCGGATTGACGGTGGACGAGAAGCGGCTGATCAGCACGTCCAGCGCGCCCGCGTCCAGGTCCTCGATCAGCCGTTCATGCGTGCCGATCTCGATGGTGAGCGTGATGCGCGGATAGGCTTGGCGGTAGGCGCGCGCGGCTTCGGCCACCGGCCAGCCCGCGAACATCGAAAAACAGCCTACGGTCAGGCTGCCTTCGTCGCCGCGCGAGACCGCGGCGAGATCGATCTCGGCCTTGCGGAAGTCGGTGAGCAGCAGGCGGGCATGGCGGCACATGGTTTCGCCCAGCGGCGTGCAGGTGGTGCCCTTGGCAGTGCGTTCGAACAGCCGCGCGCCCACCAGTTCTTCGATCTCGGCGATGGCGCGCGACAGACCCGACTGCGTGCTGTGCAATTGCGCGGCGGCCTTGGACAGGTTGCCCAATTCGGCGACGGTCAGCACGATTTCCAGATGCCGGATGCGGAGCTTGCCTCGGAACGGTGTCATGGCGCGGGTCGGAAGGGAGATGCCGATTATTCTCTCCCGGCGCGTGCTTGGCAACGCGGGGCGGGTTTGGGCCGCGCAGGTTTCGGCCGGCCGGGTTTCGGATATAGTTCGCGCCAGACCGATAGTCGGAGGCGCCGCCTGGGCCAGCGCGACGGCCGGCAAGAGCAGAGGGCAGGCATGAAGACAGCGGTGCGTGGCGCGTGGAGAGTGGGCAGGCTTGCGGCGGCGGCGCTGGCTGCGCTGGCCTTGAGCGGCTGCGGCGCATCCCGGGTCGACGGCGTGTCCGTTGCCTGGCCTCCCTTTCGAGACGGGACGCTTGCGGCGTTGCCAACGGATCCGGCCCAATGCCCGGATCTGGCCGGCGTCTATCGGGCGCAAGGCGAGTTCGTGTCTGGCGACCGCGAGGCCGGCGCATCGATGGACCTGCGCAATTTCCTGCAATATCCCCTGGACCTACGGGGCATGGGCGACAACCCGTTGCCGGAATGGCGCTCCGGACCCGAGGCCACCGTGGCTTTCACGGCCGCCGCGGACGGATGGGAGATATTGGCGCTGGACGGACAGGGCGCGCGCGCTTCCGGCCGCCTGCCGCAGTTGAACGGTATGCAGGATCCTGCCGCCCTGCCTGGCGCGGCCCGGCCCTCCAGGCCGGACGGCATCCGGCGCCTAGGCGGTTGCACGCAGGGCCGGCTGTGGATCAGCGTGCGGCACGACTGGCGCCAGTACGAGTCCATGGGCGTGCGGCGCCACGTGGCGCTGCTGCGGCCCCAGGCAGGAGGCCTGCTGGTGACCGTGCAGCGTGAATCCGACACCATCGGCCTGCTGCCTTGGTATTCGAATGACGGCAGCGTGTACCAGTATTGGTTCGCGCCCGCGGGCCGCTGAGCGCGGACCCGGCAACTTTCGCGCGGCCTTGGCCGCGTTCCATCCAACAGCCTCATGACGTCTGAAAACTCGTCCTCCGCCGCTTCCGATCCGCGCGCCCGCTTCGTCTCGGGGCCGATGGGCCCGCATGTGCTGGAAATGGTCCTGACCGGCTGGGCCAGCATGCTGGCCGTGTTCGCGGTGGAGTTCCTGTCGCTGCTGTACCTGGGCACGCTCAAGGATGAGGCGGTGCTGGGCGCGGTGGGCTTCGGATCGATGACGCAGTTCACCATCATCTCGGTCTGCATAGGCGTGACCGTGGGCGGCACGGCCCTGGTGTCGCGCGCGCTGGGGGCGGGCGATGCGCCGCGCGCCCGCGCGCTGGCGGGCGCCTCGCTGGTCCTGATGGCCGCCGCCGCGCTCGTGTCCGGCGCCTTGTTCCTGGCCGTGATCGGCCCCTACACGGCGGCCATCGACCTGGCAGAGGACGTGCGCGCGCATCTGCTGTCCTACGTGCTCATCACGACCCCGTTCGCGGTCGTGATGGGCGTGGGCATGATGTTGTCCAACCTGCTGCGCGCCGCGGGCCGTGGCCGCCAGTCCATGTGGGTGCTGCTGGCGGGGACGGCGACGGTCGCGGCGCTGGACCCGCTGGTCATTTTCGTGCTGGACGGCGGCATGGAAGGCGTGGCCTGGGCCGGCGGCGTGGGCCGTCTGGTCACCGTGGCGCTGGGCGCCTGGCTGGTGTTCGGCAAGCATCGCCTGGTGGCCTGGCCGGCCGGCGCGGCGCTGCGCGCGCACCTGGCTGCAATCGGGCGGATCGCCTTGCCTGCCGCGCTGACCACGCTGGCCACGCCCGCGGCGGTCATCTTCACCCTGTCCACCTACGCCGGCTTTGGTTCCAGCGTGATGGCGGGCGCCACCGTGGTGGACCGGGTGCTGCAACTAGCCTATGCGCTGTTCTTCGTGCTGCCGGGCGCCATCGGGCCCATTCTTGGGCAGAACCTGGGCGCGGGCCAGTGGGGCCGCGTGCAGGAGACGGCGCGCCTGACCGCGCGCTGGTCCTTGATGTACGGCTTCGGCGTGGCGGTCGTGCTGGCCGTGCTGGCGCCCTGGATGCCGGATCTGTTCCAGGTGAGCGGGCCGGGGCGCGACCTGATCGTTTTCTTCTGCTGCTACGGCAGTTTCGCGTGGGCGCTCAACAGCCTGTATTTCGTCGCCATCGCGGTGTTCAACAATCTGGGCTATGCCGCGTACTCCACCGCGATCGGCTGGCTGCGCGCCACCGTGGGCACCTTGCCCTTTGTCTGGCTGGGCGCGCATTACGGGGGCCCGGAAGGCGTGCTGGCGGGGCAGACCGCGGGCTTTGCCCTGTTCAGCCTGATCGCCATGTTGCTATGCCGACGCGTGCTGCGTGCGCCGCCCGCGGGCGTGGCGGTGCAAGCGCGGCAGGCAGCCTAGGGCGCTGCGAAGCCGCTTCCAGCCTGCAGGGCGTTTGCGTGGCAGTGCTGGCGGACCCGCCCTGCGGGCCGTTCGATTTTGACGCCCGGTCGCGGTACGATCCCGGCTGACTTCGATTTTTCAGGATTGCCATGCGTCAGCGTTCCGTACGCCTTCGAATCGACACCTTCTCCCGCATGCTGCTGGCCGCGGCCGTCACCGCCGCCGCTGCCGGCGCCGCGCAGGCGCAGGGACCAGCTTCCGCCACCGGATCGCGCGCCCAGCCCGCGGTGCCGGTGCAGACCCTGCCGGCCCTGACGCCCAAGCGCAGCTTCGACGACACTCCCGCGCCTGCCGCCAACACGCCGGCGGCTCCGGTCGATGACCGCGCCGGGCAGGCGCTGCCTCCCAGGTCGGCGGCGCCCGCGCCGGCAACCCTGCCTGCGCCCGCCGCCTTGCCCGCACCCGCTGCGGCCACGGCAGCCCCGGCAGCGACCGCAGCGCCTGCTGCGCCCGCCGCCACCGCTGCGCCCGCCGCCACCGCTGCGCCCGCCGCCACCGCCACCCCCGCTCCCACGGTCATCATCCCGACCGAACTCGACACCAAGGCCTGCATCGCCAAGCTGCGCAAGGGCGCCACGGCCAACGGCCTGACCGTGGCCGATTGGGACAAGTACACCGCCAACGCCAAGCTGCTGCCTACCACGGTCGCATCCGCCAAGGGCCAGCCCGAGGGGCGCGAGGCCTGGTGGGATTACATCGCCAAGACCGTGGACGAGGAGCGCGTGCGCGACGGCCTGGGCGTGCTCGCCAAATATAGTCCGCAGCTGTCGGCCATCAGCCAGCAATACCAGGTGGATCCGGCCACGCTGGTCGCGATCTTCGGCATCGAGACCAACTACGGCCGGCAGGTCGGCAAGACCAATGTGCTGGACGCCTGGCTGACGCGCGCCTGCACCGAGAACAAGCCGCTGTGGGAAAAGAACGCCTACGCCTCGGTGCGCCTGCTGCGTGACGGCGTGGTGCCGGCGGACAGCTTCGTCGGCTCCTGGAGCGGCGCTTTCGGCATGACGCAGTTCATCCCGACCTCGTTCTATGAACTGGCCGCCGATGGCGACGGCAACGGCAAGATCGATCTCTACAACTCGCTGCCCGACGCGTTGGCGTCGACTGCCAATCACCTGCGCAAGCGTCGTGCCAAGTGGACGCACAGCCTGCCCGCCGTGATCGAAGTGCGCGTGCCGGCCGAGCTGGCCGCCGCCATTCCGGCCTCGCCCGAAGCCGAATACGTGGGTTCGCAGGATCGCCGCACGATCGCCCAGTGGGCCCAGGCCGGCGTGAAGCAGGGCAACGGTTCGGCCTTGAAGCTGGCGTCGGGCAACGACGAGCAGGCCTATCTGTTCGCGCCCACGGGTTCCGCCGGCCCGGTGTTCCTGGCGACCGTGAATTTCGACGCCATCCTGCATTACAACCAGTCGCGCCGTTATGGCCTGGCGGTATCGATGCTGCTCAATCGCCTGCAGGGCGGGCCGGATCTCGTCGCGGCCTGGCCCACGGACGACCCCGGCTTGTCGCGCGCGCAGATCAAGGAGCTGCAGGAGATGCTCTACGGCCTGGGCTACGACGTGGGCGTGGCCGACGGCATTCCGGGCAGCAAGACCCGCGACGCCGTGCGCGAAGAGCAGGTCAAGCGCAAGCTGCCGGAAGACGGCCGCGTGGGCAAGCGCATCTACGACGCCATCAAGGCCACCTGGCCGCCCGCGGCGATCCAGGTTCGGCCGACAGCCCAGCAATGACAGGGGCTTCCGGCACGCAGGGCTACGGTGAAAACGCCGCGGCCCTGGCAGACCAGTACGAGAGCATCGCGTTCGCGGACGTGCACCGCGACGTGGCGCACCTGATCCCCGCGGCGCCGTCGCGCATCGCCGACATCGGCGCGGGATCGGGGCGCGACGCCGCCGCGCTGGCGCGGATGGGGCATTCGGTGGTGGCGGCCGAGCCCACGCCCGGGCTGCGCCAGGAGGGGCAGCGCCGCCATGCGCTGCCCAACCTGGAATGGATCGACGACGCCTTGCCGGAACTGGCCGTGCTGCGCGGTCAAGACCGGGCGTTCGACGTGATCATGCTGACGGCCGTGTGGATGCACCTGGACGCCGACGAACGCCGCCAGGGCATGCAGGCGCTGGCCGCGCTCTTGGCGCCGCAGGGCCAGATCCTGATGTCGCTGCGGCACGGCCCGGTGCCTCCTGGCCGCCGCATGTTCGACGTGTCCGCGCAGGAAACGATCACGCTGGCGGCCGGCCACGGCCTGTCCTCGCACCATCTCAGTTCGCGCGAAGACATGCTGGACCGCGCCGACGTGCGCTGGAGTTTCCTGGGCCTGCGCCGCACCTGAAAGCCATGCCCCGGGGCCGGACTCGGCCTGGGGGATTCGTCCGTTGGACGATGGGCCGGCGGGCCGTCCGCCGGTATCATGTCCGCCACGCCATTTCTTCAGCCTTCCATGTCCGCCGCACTGCTCCCCGACACTTTCCAGACCGCCCGGCTGCAAGCCCGGCGCATGGACGAAACCGATTATTCCTTCATTGCCGCGATGCATGCGGACGAGCGCCTCATGGCCACCATGGGCGGCACCCGGACAGACGCGGCCAGCCGCCGTTATCTGCTGCAGAACGTCGAGCATTGGACCGAGCTGGGCTACGGCATGTATGTGCTGGCCGACCGCGCCAGCGGCGCGCTGGCGGGCCGGGCGGGCTTGAAGCGCACCCAATCTCGGGGCCGCGACGAGGTCGAGGTCGCGTATGCCTTCCTGCCCGCGAGCTGGGGCATGGGATACGCCACCGAAATCGCCCATGCGCTGCTGGCGCTGGGATTCGGCCGCTTGCCGGTCGAGGCGCTGTCGGCCGTGGCGCTGGAAGAGAATGCCGCGTCCTGCCGGGTGCTGGAAAAATGCGGCATGCGCCAGATTGGCGGTGCGGGAGCGGGCGGCGCGGGCAAGCGTCTCTACGAAATCCGCCGCGCCGAATGGCCGCTGCCGGACGCGGGCGCGGCGGCCGGCGCCGGCCATCGGCGCTAAGATTGGGATATGAGCACCAAGCAGATCCCCGACGACGACCCGCAGCCCGTTCCGCCCGTCGCGCCCGAACCCGAAGAGTGTTGCAACAGCGGCTGCATCCCCTGTGTCTATGACACCTATAACGAAGCCATGGACGATTACCGGGAAGCGCTGAAAGCCTGGCGGGCCAGGCATCCGGAACAGTCCAAGGGCTAGGCGCCCGTCAGCCCGCCAGCTTCATGTGGATGATGGGACGAGGGCGACCCGCGTCGTCCTGTTCCGAGCGGCCCACGTCCTCGAAACCGTAGTGCTTGTAGAAGCCGTGGGCCTGGGGATTCTGTTCGTTCACGTCCACCAGCAGGGTGCCGTGCAGCGAACGCGCGAAGTTCAGCAGGCGCCGGCCCGCTCCCTTGCCGCGCTTGTTGGCATCCACGAACAGCATCTGGACCTTGTTGCCGTTCAGGCCCATGAAGCCGGCAACTTCGCCGGCATCGTCCTCACAGACCCAGACCCGCACCGAAGGCAGGTCGGTGTTCAGCACCTGCGGGTACATGGCCTGGATTTCCTTTTCCGTCAGGAACGTGTGGGTGGCGCGTACCGAACGGAGCCAGATGTCCACCAGGGCCAGGTCATCGCCGTGGTTGCGTTCTCGGATATTCATTTTTCTAATGGTTTTACAGGTCGGGTGCCGGCGCGGTCCTTGGCTACGCCGGTCTTTTTGCCGCTAGAGCCCTGCGCGGTAGAGCTCGGTCGCCGCCAGGACGGTTTCCATCTGTACAGTATGCGCGAAAACGAAGCGGTCGCCGTAGACGGTTTCATCCGGAAACTCGGAAATCAACGCCATGGGCAAGTCTTCGCGGTCGCTTTCGCTGATCTGCACCGGGATGCCGTTCAGTACGTCGAATCCGGTTTCGAGCGCGTGCGCCTGGAATAGTTCAAGTTGCCGCGCGTTGAACTCGACCAGGCCGGGAACGTTGCGGGCCAGCCTGGCGGTAACGCCCTCGATCAGGCGGCGGGCGCGGTCGCCCCAGCCCGGGTGATGGCGCAGCACCAGGAAGAAGCCCTTGGGGATGGTCCACAGCTCGAAATGGCGAGGCAGGTAGCCGGATAGCGGCCGGGTCCATTCATGGGCGGGATAGCCGTGCAGGTTGATGTGCAACTGCGCGCCGCTGATGGCGTGCGCCTGGTGGCGGCCTTCGCGTTCGAAGAACGGGGCGCGTTCGCGGTAGGCGATGTCGTCGCCCAGCGCGCTGTAGCGCGAGGCATGCAGCATGTGGCGCGGATGGTGCGCGCGCAGGCGGTTGAACAGCGCGTAGCCGTCCGGATTTTCGGCGGCGATCAGGGCGAAATGCGCGTCGCCGCGCTCGGCCAGCGTCTGCGCGGCGCGCAGGGCGCCCACCACGCCGGAAGTTTCATTGGCGTGCTGCGCGCCCGAGATGAACACTGCGGGGCCGGGACCGCGCAGGTACGTACCCAGCACCGGACGGCCCTGGCGCGATACGGCCTGGAAGGTATCGCCGCCGAACGCCGCCATGCAGCTGGCGATCTGGCCGGCCGACAGTGGTTCGCGGACCTGGGCCAGCGGCGCATCGAGCGGCGCGGGCGCAACGGGCGCCAAGGCGTCGAAATGCTCCAGCGATATCAGCACGCGCGCTGCGCCGTCGTGGCGGCGGATGTCGGGAATGATCTGGCCGGGTTGCAGGCCGCGGTCGCCGGACGGGCGGCCCGAGTGCTTCTGGAAGTGTTCCAGCAGCGAAAAATAGATGTCTTCGTGCAGCGCTTCGAAGGTGCTGACGATTTCCTCGTCCACCGGCAGGGCGAAATCGATGCCCGGCAAATCCACGCGGATTTCCAGGCGCTCGAAATAGGGCTCGTGCGCGCCCCAGGCATGGCTGCGCACCGTGTCCACGATGGCGCGGAACGCCTGCTGGTATTCGGTGGCCTGGGCGGCATCGGTCTGCAGCGCGCCTTCGGCGTCGCGCACGCGCAGCCAGCCGGTGGGCGACAGCTCGGGCGTGCCATCCTGGGCGTAGCCGACCTGGTTGGGCGCATAGACGCGGGTATCGAGCTTGCGGCCATCGGCGTAGCGCAGGCTGACGTCGTAGTGCAGATCGTCGGCGCCGGGCTGCATGGCGACTTCCACGCCTTGCAGCAGCGCGATGAGCGGATAGGCTTCCAGGGTGAAGCGCTTGGCCTGGGCGTGTTCGTGCAGCGGATAGCGCACCACGACGGACGCCAGCCCTTCGCGCTCGACCTCTTCCAGGAAGTAGTGCAGCAGCGGCTTGTAGGCGCTGCGAAAGCGCGCGGTGACGCCGGCTTGCGCCAGGCGCTCCTGGGCCGCGCGGCGCGCCTCCACGCCTTCGAACAGCCAGCCTTCCACGACCGCGCCGCGCCAGGCCGGCGCCATGTAGGCATGGGTCCAGGCGTCCAGCGTGCGGTCGAATGTTTTTTCCAGCAAAGACATACTCGATATTCCTTTCAGGCGGACCGGGGCGGCTTCAGACCTTGCCGGTCGGGTCCAGGCGGTCGCGCAGCCAGTCGCCCAGCAGGTTCAGGCCCAGCACCGTCAGCATGATGGCCAGGCCCGGAAAGACGCTGACCCACCAGGCCGTCTGCATATACGTGCGGCCGTCGGCAAGCATACCGCCCCAGCTCGGGATCATGGGATCCACGCCCAGGCCGAGGAAGGTCAGGCTGCTTTCCAGCAGGATGTTGTTGGCGACGTTCAGCGTCATCAGGATGACCAGCGGCCCCAGCAGGTTGGGCACGATGTGGTGGCGGATCATGGCCAGGTCGCGCACGCCGAAGGCGCGGGCGGCCAGCACGAACTCGCGCTCGCGCAGGGCCAGGACCTGGGCGCGCACCAGGCGCGCATACTGCACCCACTGCGACACGATCATGAAGAAGATGACGTTGAACAGCCCGCCGCCCAGGATGGCGATGAAGGTGATGGCCACCAGGATGAACGGCAGCGCCAGCTGCACATCGGCAAAGCGCATGACGATCATGTCCCAGAATCCGCGGTAGTAGCCGGCGATCAGGCCCATGATGATGCCCAGCAGCGCGCCGCCAACGACCGAGGCGAAGCCCACCGTCAGCGAGATCTTGCCGCCGACGATGACGCGGGCCAGCACGTCGCGGCCCAGCGGGTCGGTGCCGAAGGGGTGGGCCGCCGAGGTGAAGGGCGCCATCAGGCGGGCGGCCAGGTCCATGGCTTCGCCGCCGTCGGGGAACAGCCAGCCGGAGGTCAGCACCAGCACGATCATGGTGCCGGTCAGCAGCGCGCCCAGCACGAATTCCAGCGAGCGGTAGCGGCTGCGGGGCTTGGCCGCCTTGGGGGCGGCGGCGGTGGGGGTAGTAGTCTGCATAAGGCTCAGCGCGTGCGGATGCGGGGGTCGACGATGCCGTAGGCGATGTCGACGATCAGGTTGACCAGGACGATGACGGAGGCCAGCACGGTGACCGTGCCCTGCAGCACCGGGTAGTCGCGGCCGGAGATGGCGTCGAACGCCAGCGTACCCAGGCCGGGCCAGTTGAAGACCATTTCGATGACCACGATGCCGCCGATCAGGCCGCCGAATTGCAGGCCCAGGTAGGTGATGAGCGGAATCGCGCAGTTGCGCAGCGCGTGCTTGTACAGCACCACGCGTTCCTTCAGGCCTTTGCTGCGCGCCACCATGATGTATTGCGCCGACAGCGTTTCCAGCATGGTGGTGCGCACCAGGCGGATATTGGTGGCGCTGAGGATGATGGCCATCGTCAGCGACGGCAGCACCAGGCTGGCGGGCCCGCTCCAGCCGGACGGCGGCAGCAGCGGGAAGGTGATCGACAGCAGCAGCACCAGCATCAGCGCCAGCCAGAAATTGGGAAAGGACAGTCCCACCAGCGACAGGATGCGGATCGCCTGGTCCGTGGTCTTGCCACGCTTGATCGCGGCCTGGATGCCCAGCGGCAGCGAGATCAGGATCGACGCCAGCAGCGAGGTGAAGGCCAGCATCAGCGTGGCGGGCAGCGCATCGCCGATAAGCTTGGCGACCGACGTGCCGCCCATGAAGCTGCGGCCGAAATCGCCATGCAGCAGCCCCTGCATATAGGACAGGTACTGCTCGTAGAACGGGCGGTTCAGGCCCAGCGCCTGGCGGATATTGGCCAGGTCCTGCTCTGTGACGCTGCCCGAACCCTGGCTGAGCATCAGCGCGGGGTCGCCGGTCAGGCGCACGGCATAGGAGACGAGCAGCGTCACGGCCACGATCACGAAGACGGCCTGCAACACGCGTTTGATGAGAAATCCGGTCATAAGTCGCCGCCCCGGCTTGCGCCGGGACGGGTCGGTAAGGTTAATGCCTCAAGGCAGCGCCAAAAGCATTCCAAAAAAAGTGCCGGTTGTTCATAGCGCCATCGCACCATGAGCAACCAGTCCTCCCCCAGCGGGATGCCGCGGATCCGGGCTCTGCCGGTCCGCAGGCATGCCCCCTGGGGGGAAGCGCGCAGCGCTTCGGGGGGGGGGCGTCAGTCCACAGAAGCGTTCAGGAAACGGAAGCGGATGTCGCCCGGCACTTCCAGATCCTTCACGCGCTTGTTCACCCCGACGATCGTGTTCAGGCTGTACAGCGGCATTTCCAGCGCCTGGTCGGCCACGTAGCCGGCGATCTCCTGCAGCATGGCTTCGCGCTTCTTCACGTCGTAGACCGTGCGCTGCGCTTCCAGCATGCCGTTGAGCTTGGCGTCGTTGTCGTACGGGTTCCACTTCTGGCCCGTGTGGTACATCAGGTAGGCCGTGTTGTCGTAGTCGTAGGTCCAGCCGCCCCACTGGTTCTGCCACATTTCGCCGGTCTTGCCGCCGGGGATGATGTCGTTGAGCAGCACGCCGGTTTCATACGGCTTGATCGTGGCGCGCACGCCCACGCCTTGCAGGTAGCCCGAGACGGCCTGGGCCACTTCGCGGAAGTTCGAATCGCTGCCGCGCACGTCGATCTGCACGGTGGCGCCCGGCTTCACGCCGGCGGCGGCCAGCAGCTTCTTGGCTTCGGCTGGGTTGAAGGGCAGGGGCTTCTGCTCGGGGTTGTAGCCGAAGGACTGCGGCCCCTGGAAGCTGGCGATGGTCTTGGCCTGGCCCAGCAGCAGCTGCTTGACGATGGCGTCGCGGTCCACGGCCATGATCAGGGCGCGGCGCACGTCGCGGTTCTGCGTGATGCCGCTCTTGGTGTTGTAGCGCAGCGCGAAAGCGACCGGGCCGCCGGTGGAGATGACGTCGGCGTTGCCGGACTTCTTCACGGTTTCGATCAGGCCCAGCGGAATCAGGGTGGCGACGTCGATGCGGCCGGCCTGCAGTTCGGCGACTTGCGTGCCCGGCTCGCCGATGAAGCGGTAGACCACCTTGTCCAGCTTGGGCTTGCCGCCCCAGTAGTCGTCGTTGCGCGCCAGCGTCACGTTGACCTTGGGCTGGTAGCTTTCGAACTTGAACGGGCCGGTGCCGACCGGGTTGGTGTTGAAGTTGTCTTCGCCCTTTTCCTTGATGTATTTGGGCGGCACGATCATGGCGCCATAGCCGGCCAGCTTGGTCAGCAGGACGGGATCGGGCTGCTTCAGGATGAAGTCCACGGTGTATTCGTCCACCACCTTGATCTCGCCGATCGAGTCGTAGTTGGACTTCTGCGGGCCCTTGGCGCCTTCCGCGCCCAGGAGGCGCTCGAAGGTGAACTTCACGGCTTCGGCGTTGAAGGGTTCGCCGTTGTGGAACTTGACGCCTTCGCGCAGCTTGAAGCGCAGGCGCTTGTTGTCGTCCAGGTATTCCCAGCTGGTGGCCAGGCCCGGCTGCAGCTTCAGGTCGGCGCCGCGCATGGTCAGGCCGTCATACAGGTTGCTGCCCACCGAACCCCAGAAGGTCACGAAGGTGTCGATCGGGTCCCAGCTGCCCGGGTCCTGGTTGATGGCGACATTGAGCGTGCCGGCGGCGTGAGCGGTCACGAAGACGGCGGGCAGCGCGCCGCCCAGCGCCAGGGCCAGGGCGGTGGCGGTGTAGGTTTTGCGTAGGGAGAGCATGTTCAACTCCAGGAACGGGAAGCCGGGCGGGCCGACGTGAAAAAGGGGTTGCGGCTCAAGCCGCGCGGGCCACCTGGTGGCCGGGCGCGAATTCAACCAGGGGAATGATGGCGGGCTCGTCGCCGACGCGCCGCACCGGGCTGGGGATCTCGCCTTCGATCAGCGAGGTGTCGATGTGGCGGCCGGGTTCGGCCACCGGCACGGCGGCCAGCAGCTTCTTCGTGTACGCGTGTTGCGGCGATTCGAAAATCTGGCGGCGGGTGCCGAGTTCGACGATCTGGCCCAGGTACAGGACCGCGACGCGGTGGCTGACTTTCTCCACCACCGCCATGTCGTGCGTGATGAACAGATAGGACAGGCCGCGGTCCTTCTGCAGATCCATCAGCAGGTTCAGGATCTGCGCCTGGATCGACACGTCCAGCGCCGACACGGATTCGTCCGCGATGATCAGTTTGGGATTGCTGGCCAGTGCGCGCGCAATGCAAACGCGCTGGCGCTGCCCGCCCGAGAATTCATGCGGGTAGCGCTTGGCGTGTTCGGGCTTCAGGCCGACCTGCTCCAGCAGTTCGCCGATGCGGCGGGCGATGGCGTCTTCGCTGGTCAACAGGCCGTGCGTGCGGATCGGCTCGGCGATGCTGAACGCCACCGTCTTGCGCGGATCCAGCGAGGCGTAGGGATCCTGGAAGATGTACTGGATCTCCTGGCGCAGGCGCTGGCGGCCGGCGCTGTCCATCGAGAAAATGTCCTGGCCGTTGTAGCGTACGGCACCCGAGGTCGGCGCCACCAGCTGCTGCAAGGTTTTGCCGATGGTGGACTTGCCGCTGCCGGACTCGCCCACCAGCGCCAGCGTTTCGCCGGGATAGACGTCGAAGCTCACTTCCTCGACGGCGTGCACGCGGTGCGTGACCCGGCCGAAGAAGTTGTGGCCCACGTCGAAGCGGGTGGTCAGTTTTTCCACGCGCAGCACGGGCTCGTCGTAGCGCGCGGTGTCCTGCTCGCGCGTCTCGCCCACTTCGCGCAGCGTGTCGCCTTCCAGCACGGTCTGCGGCGTGCGCAGCGGCAGGTCGCGGCCGGTCAGGCTGCCCAGGCGCGGCACCGCCGCCAGCAGCGCGCGGGTATAGGGATGCTTGGGCGCGTTGAAGATCTCGTCCACGGTGCCTTGCTCGACCTTCTTGCCGCGCAGCATCACGACCACGTCGTCGGCCATTTCCGCGACCACGCCCATGTCGTGCGTGATGAAGATCACCGCGGTGCCCAGGTCGCGCTGCAGTTCGCGGATGGTGTTCAGGATCTGCGCCTGGATGGTGACGTCCAGCGCGGTGGTCGGCTCGTCGGCGATCAGCAGGCGCGGCTGGCACGACAGCGCCATCGCGATCATCACGCGCTGGCGCATGCCGCCCGACAGCTGGTGCGGGTAGCGGTCCAGCATCTGTTCGGCGTCCGGCAGGCGCACCTTCTCCAGCAGTTTGCGCGCCGCCAGGCGCGCGGCCGAGCGCGACAGCTGCTGGTGCAGCATGATGGCCTCGACGATCTGGTCGCCGACGGTGAACACTGGGTTCAGCGAGGTCATCGGTTCCTGGAAGATCATCGCGATGTCGTTGCCGCGGATGGCGCGCATGTCCTCATCGGAGGCCGCGGTCAGGTCGATCTCGCGGTCGGAGTCGTCGCGGAACAGGATCTGTCCCGTGGCGATGCGGCCGCTGGTGTAGTCGGTCAGGCGCATGATGGCCATGGACGTGACCGACTTGCCCGAGCCCGACTCGCCGACGATGGCCAGCGTCCTGCCGGGGCGCACCTCGAAATCCAGGTTGTCGACGGCGCGGAACACGCCATTTTCGGTATTGAAGTCGACCGACACGCCGCGCACGGACAGCAGCGGAGCGGAAGAAGATGCGGTGGTGCTAGACAACGTGGATTCTCACAGGGAGGTGGCGGCGCGGGCGGCCTGGTCGTACAGGCCCGAGAGGGCGCGCAGGGTGTTGGCCAGCTGATGGCTGGCGTCGTCCGCCGTGGGGGAGTCGATGAAGGGTTTGACGAGGCATTGCTCGCGCACTTCAGCGTAGCGCTGGATGGCGGCCGCGCCAGCGTCGGTCGCCGTGTAGATCACTTCCTTGCCCGTCTTGGCGCTTTGCACCACGCCCAGGCGCTCCAGCTTCTTCAACGAGTAATTCACCAGGTGGGTGTCTTCGACGTTGAGCGTGAAGCAGATGTCCGCCAATTTCTTGCCCCGGCCGCGGTGGAACACGTGGTTGAGCACCAGGATGTCCAGCGAGGTCAGCTCGGGCAGTCCGGCGCAGGCCATGCAGCGCACCATCCAGCGGTTGAACGCGTGCGAGGCGATGATCAGGCCGAATTCGACTTCGGAAAGCTCGGGGGCTGAAGAGGCCAGATGGGAGGAGGAAACAATGGCGTCCCGGACGGATACAGACATGGGCTGGCAGGGGGAAGGGGACGGATCGGCGATAAAACGTTGGCGAATTATTGACGATTTGTTGATATGTCCGTATCGGGGATAACCCGTGTGCAAGCGGCCGGTCCTAGGTTTTGCCGCCAGATCTCGGACTTCTCCTATTTGCCCGCGACGCGTGTCCGCGTAAAAAAACACTGCCGGCTCGCGGGCTTCGAGCTGCTTGCGATTTGTTTCACATCAAATCGCTCCTGCTGCGATCGTGATAGTTCCGGGCTGCGGAACTATGGCATTAACGCATCAATTTGCGCTTCTTTATGCTCTAAGTTCCACCAATTCCGTTAATTTATGAGCTTATACATTCAGATATTTATTGTTATTAATTGTGCTTTAAGGCAAACTCGGAAAACATTTGGTTTCACAAAGCGATAACAAGGAGCGCCGCGCACGTCCGCAGGCGCCATACCGGCATGAATCACTATTGGCGCCTGCGCATGGCCGCGGGCATGTTGGCGGCTGGCTTTTTCCCGGCTGGATCCGGCGCGCAATCTCTGCCCGAGGCAGCAGTGCGCGCCACCGAAATCGAACGTCGCCAAGAGCAGGAACTTGGGGCGCAGCGCGCCCGAGCGGCCGAACGGCCGGACGTGCTGTCGCCCGCCGCGCCGGTAGCCGGCGGCCTGGTCCTGCCGGTCGAAACGCCTTGCTTTGCCCTGAAGGAAGTGGTTTGGGACGGAGCGCAGCCTGCCGAATCGCTGGCGCGGGCAGCCGACGCCGTCATTGGCCATTGCGTGGGCGGCCTGGGGTTGCGGGCCTTGCAGGAACATCTGATCGGCCTGCTGATCGATCGCGGACTCGTCACCGCGCGAGTGGTCGTGCCGGAACAATCCCTGGCCGCGGGCACGCTGACGCTGCGCTACCTGCCGGGCCGCATATCCGCCGTCAAGGGCGAGGGCGCCATCGGCTGGTGGCGCACGGCCTTGCCCACGGGGCCGGGCGGTGAGGTGAACCAGCGCGACCTGGACCAGGCGCTGGAAAACATCCGCAGGCTGGGCAGCCAGGCCGACGCGTCCATCGACGTCGCGCCCGGGCCGGAGCTGGGCGATTCCGACATCCTCATCCGTCCCGGCACCGGCAAGCGCTGGCATGGGTACATCGGCGGCGACAACGCCGGCATGGACGCCATCGGCAAGTACCAGGTCAACGCCGGCCTGACCCTGGACTCGCCCCTGTTCCTGTACGACCAGCTGTCGGTGTCGTGGAACAGCAATGCGCGCTGGCGCGACGCCGAGTCGAACACGCGCGCCGCCTCCCTGAACTACAGCATTCCTTTCGGCTACTGGACCTTCTTCGCCGGCGCCAGCAAATCCACCTACCGGCAGACCGTGGCCGGCTTCGATGAACCCATCATCTACGGCGGCACCACCAAGCAGGTGCAGGCAGGCGTCTCGGTGGTGCCGTATCGCAGCGCCGCCTACAAGGGCACGGCATCGCTGACCCTGCTGCGCAAGCGCACCACCAGCACGCTCAACGACGTGGACATCGAGGTGCAGCGGCGCGACGTCACCGGTTACGAGTTCAACCTGGGGCATCGCCACTATCTGGGCCGCGCCGCGCTGGACGTCGGCGGGGGCGTGCGCGGCACGCTGACCGGGCTGTCCGACCGGCCGGGCTACGTCTATGGCGATCCGGATTGGAACGGGCGCAGCACCATAGTGTCGGCCAATGCGGGCCTGTATCTGCCGTTCGAATTGGCGGAGCAGCCTTGGGCTTACCAGCTGAATTGGCAGATCCAGCACGCCAAGACCCCCATCGTGCCGTCCGACTACTTCACCATCGGCAACCGCTATGCGGTGCGGGGTTTCGACGGCCAGATGACGCTGGCCGCCGAGGACGGCTGGACCTTGCGCAACGACTTGTCGCTGGGCCTGGACAAGCTGCTGCGCGTGCCTGGCCACCAGTTGTACACGGGCCTGGACGTGGGCCGGGTGGGCGGCCCGTCGGCGGCGTCGCTGTCCGGCCGCACATTGGTCGGCGCCGTGGCCGGGCTGCGCGGACGGCTCGCCATGCCCTATGTCAACGCCAGCTATGACCTGTCTGCCGGCTGGCCGCTGAAAAAGCCCGAGTCCCTGAAAACCGCCTCGACCGTGTTCGCGGCGGTGCTGATGTTCGAGTTCTGATCCGGCGGCCTTGCGCCGCGAAACCGCAGTCCATCCTTAGTCCCACCGGATACGCATGATGTCCAAGCTTCGCTCCCTCATAGTCTGGTCCGTCGTCTTCACCCAGGTCTGGTCGCCAGTATTGGCGCAGACCTTGCCGATCTCGGTGGACAAGAGCGTGGCGGGAGCGAAGCCCTCCGTCGGCGTCAGCAACGGCGTGCCGGTCATCAACATCGCGCCGCCGTCGGCGGGCGGCGTGTCCAACAACCGCTACACGCAATTCAACGTCGGCCCGTCCGGCGCGGTGCTCAACAACAGCGGCGGCGCCAGCCAGACCCAACTGGCGGGGCAGGTCGGCGGCAACCCCATGCTGGGCAATCAGCGCGCCAGCACCATTCTCAACCAGGTCACCGCGCCCAACCCGTCGCAACTGCTGGGCACGATGGAGGTGGCCGGCAACCGCGCCAACGTGATCGTCGCCAACCCGGCGGGCATCACCTGCAACGGCTGCGGTTTTTTGAACGCGGACCGCGCCACCTTGACCACGGGCAAGCCCCAGGTCGGACCGGACGGCAGCATCGGCTTCGATATTGCCTCGGGCAAGATCCGCGTCGAAGGCGCCGGCTTGAACGGCTCCAACCTCAGCCAGGTGGACCTGCTGGCGCGCACGCTGGAGATCAACGCGGACGTATGGGCCGACAAGCTCAACGTGACCGCAGGCGCGGCGCGCGTCGACTACGCCACGGGAGCCGTGTCCGCCCAGGCGGGCGAAGGCGCGGCGCCCGAGGTGGCGCTGGATACCGCGGCGCTGGGCGGCATGTATGCCAACAGCGTGCGCCTGATCGGCACCGAGGCTGGCGTGGGCGTGAACATCGGCGGCAACCTGGTGGCGCTGACCGGCGACCTGCAGGTTACGGCCGCGGGCGACGTCCGCATTGCGCCGCGCGGCACCGCGCAGGCAGCGGGCAATCTGCGTGTGGACAGCGGCCGCGATCTGGCCGTCCAAGGCGCGGCACAGGCCGGCGGCAGTGCGGCGCTTGTGGCTGCGCGCGACGTTTCCGTGCAGGGCGCGGCCGGCGCCGGTGGCGCCTTGACGCTCGATGCTGGCGGCGACGTGGCTGTCGGCGCGCAGGGCAGCCTGCGCACGCAAGGCGCCCTGCGCGTGGCGGCGGGCAAGGATATCTCCTTGTCGGGAGACCTGCTGACTTCGGACCAGGACGTGCGTGCGCAAGCCGGACGCAACCTGAAGGTGGCGGGCCGGACGGTCGCACCGCAGCCGGGGCAAGGCGGGAGCACGGGTGGCGGGACCGGCGCCGGTGCGGGAACCGGCAATGGTTCGGGTTCCGGCTCCGGGTCGGGGACTGGATCTGGATCTGGATCGGCCACCGGCGGCGAACCCGGCAAGACTCCCGACCCGGCCGCGCCGGGCGAACCGAGCGGCGGTGTTTCCACGGCGGGCGGCGTGGTTTCCGCGAAGGAAGGCGTCACGTTGCAGGCGGGACGCGACATGCTGTTGTCGCGCCAGGTGTATGCGTCCGGCGTGTTGCAGGCGCAGGCGGGCGCGGACGCGGTGTCGGAGGCCGGCGCACAGTTGCAGTCCGCGGGCGGCATGACGATACGCGCGGGTTCAGGCGTTACGCTGGCCGGCGCGGCCCTGACCGATGGCGCGATGTTGGTCGAATCCACGCGCGACCTGCGCCTGGACGGCAGCGCGCTGGCTTATGGCGGCGCGCTGGACCTGAAGAGCGGCGGCGATCTGCGCATGGGCGCGGCCAGCAAGGCGCAGGGCAAGCGTGTTGGAATCGATGCGGCGCGCGATCTGCGGGCCGATGGCGAACTGGTGTCGGAGACGGCCGCTGAACTGAAGGCCGGACGCGAGGCCGCGGTGGACGCCCGCGTGCTGGCGCGCGGCGATCTGGCCCTGAGCGCGCAAGGCGCCACGGCTGTCACCGGACAGGTGGAAGCGCTGGGTCGCGCGCGGCTGCAGTCCGGAGCAGGCATTTCGCTTGCGGGTAGCCTGAGCGGTAATCAGGGCGTGGACATGCGCGCGGCGGGTCCGCTCGCCATCAGCGGTGCGGTGGGCGCGGCAGCGGGTGAACTGACGCTGGCTTCCGGCGGCGACCTGTCGGTCAGCGGCAGCGCGCAGGCAGGCGGCCCGGTCAGGTTGAGCACGCAGGGCGCGCTGAACGTGGCGGGTACGGTCTCCTCGCTGGCCGGATTGACGGCCCAGGCCGCGCGCGATGCCGCGGTCGACGGCAAACTGCTGGCCGGCGGTCCGCTGCTGCTGGAAGCGATAGGCCAGGTGGCGGCGGGCGCGGACTCGCGTCTGCAATCGGACGGCGCCATGCAGCTGCGCGCCGGCCAAAACATGCTTCTGGCCGGCGTGGCGGAAACCAATGCCGGCCTGACGCTGGGCGCGGGCCGCGACCTGCGCGTGGACGGCGCGGCGCTGGCTTATGGCGGCGTCTTGTCGATGGATGCGGGCCAGGATCTGCGTATGACCAATGCCAGCCGCACGCAGGGCGAGGGCGTGTCGGCGCGCGCGGGCGGTGACCTGCAGGCGGACGGCGCGATGGCCGCGCGCGGCGATATCGCGTTGACCGCGGGGCGCGATGCGCAGCTCGGCGGCAAGACGGTCGCCACCAACGACGTGACGCTGAAGGGCGGACGCAATCTGGCCATTGCGCAGGGCGCGCAGCTGGAAGCGGAACGCTCCGCGCAGATCCAGGCGGGGCAGGACGCCACGCTGGCCGGCGCTGTGCGCACCAATCAGGGCATACGCGTCGACGCCGCCGGCAAGCTGCGGCTGGACGGAGAAACTTCGTCTGTCGCGGGCGCCATCGATTTGCTCGCAGGCGGCGACCTGTCCGTGGGCGCGCAGGGCAAGGCATACGCGGGCGGGGCGCTCAGCGGCGCAAGCGGCGGCGCGTTGCGCGTGGATGGCGAACTGGCCGGCCAGGGCGCGTTGACCTTCGTATCGGTGGGCGGCGCAACGGTGGACGGCAAGCTGCTGTCGGGCGACGCCTTGTCGTTGCGGGCAGGCAAGGACCTGCGCACGGGACAGACGGCGCAGCTGCAATCGTCCAAGAACATGACGCTGAGCGCGGGCCAGGACGCCAGCCTCGCGGGCGCTGCCCTGAGCGATGGCGGCATCGCGATCGACGCCACACGCGAGCTGCGCGTGGACGGCAGCGCGCTGGCCTACGGCGGCGGCTTGTCCATGAACGCCGGCAGCGATCTGCTGCTGGGCGCGGTCAGCAAGACGCAGGGCAAGGGCGTCACGGCCCAAGCCGGGCGCGACCTCATCACCGCCGGTGAAATGGTGGCGGCGGGATCAGCCGGCCTCACGGCGGGCCGCGACGCGGTGTTCGGCGCCAAGCTCGGCGCCGACGGCGACCTGACGCTGCGCGCGCAGGAATCGGCGAAGGTCACGGGCGAACTGCAAACGACGGGCGCCGCCAGCCTGCAAGCCGGCGGCGACGTGGCGCTGTCGGGCAGCCTGCTCAGCAACCAAGGCACGGAACTACGGGCGGGAGGCACGCTGGACCTCAGCGGCACGGCCGGCGCGGCTTCGGGCGCATTGACCCTGGCCTCGGACGGCGACATGACGGTGGGCGGCAGCGCCCAATCCGGCGGCCCCTTGTCCATGGTCGCGAAGGGCGCGCTGAACGTGGCGGGCACAGTGTCCTCGCTAGCCGGCTTAACGGCGCAAGCGGGAACCGATGCAACGGTCACAGGCAAGCTGCTGGCCGGCGGCCCGCTGCTGCTGGAGGCGATAGGACAGTTGCAGGCCGGCGCGGATGCGCGTCTGCAATCCGAAGACGCAGTGGCCCTGCGCGCGGGGCAGGACCTGGTCCTGGCCGGCGAGGCGGAAGCCAACAAGGGCGTGACGCTGGATGCCGGGCGCGACCTGCAGGTGGATGGCGCGGCGCTGGCCTACGGCGGCCAATTGGCCATGAACGCGGGCAAGGACCTGCGCTTGGGCGACGCCAGCCGCACGCAGGGCGTGGGCGTGGAGGCGCGCGCCATGGGCGATCTGCTGGCGGGCGGCGCCATGGCCGCGCGTGGCGACATTCTCCTGAGCGCGGGACGCGACGCGCGCATTGACAGCAAGGCCGCTGCCACCGGCAACACCTCGCTGATTGCCGCGCGTGACCTTGTCATGGGCAAGACGGCGCAATGGGACGTCGAAGGCGCGTCGCGCGCCCAGGCCGGCCAGGACATGACGCTGGCCGGCGCCTGGCGCGGCAACGGCGACATGAACATCGACGCCGCGGGCAAGCTGTCCGTGGACGGCACGCTTGCCGCCAGCGCCGGCGGCCTGAGCTTGAACGCCGGCGGCGACCTGTCGATGGGCGAAATGGCGCGGGTCGCGGCCAAGGGCGCGGTCAACGTCACGACGCTGGGCGATCTCCGCGCGGCGGGCGCGCTCAGTTCGCTGGACGCCCTGACGCTACAGGCCGCGCGCAACGCGGCCGTGGCGGGGCAGGTCTACGCGGCGCGCGGCCTGGACCTGAAGGCAGGCCAGACGCTGACGGCGGCAGGCGGCTCGCACCTGCAATCCGACGCCTCGATGACGCTTGCGGCCGGGCAGGATCTGCACCTCGCCGGCACGGCGCTGGCCGAAGGCGGCATGTCGCTGGACGCATCGCGCGACCTGCGCGTGGACGGCAATGCACTCGCCTATGGCGGAGCGCTGCAGCTCAAGAGCGGCAATGACCTGCTGCTGGGCGCGGGCAGCCAGCTGCAAGGCAAGGGCGTGCAGGCTGACGCCGGGCGCGACCTGGCGCTGGGCGGCGTTCTGGTGTCCACCGCCGGCGCGGAACTCCAGGCGGTGCGCGATGCGCGCGTGGACGGCAAGCTGGGCGCCGACGGCGCGCTGGATCTTGGCGCCGGGGGCAATCTGCGCATCGGCGCGGCGGCGCAACTGGACGCCGCGGACCAGGCGCGCATTGCGGCTGCGGGCAACCTGGAGATGGCCGGCGTCGTGCGCGGCGACAAGGGCGCAAGCCTGGATGCCGGAGGTCGCCTGGATATGTCCGGCACGGCGGCATCCGCCAACGGCGCCCTGGACCTGAAAGCGGGTGAAGACCTGGCTCTGGCGGCCGGCAGCCGCGCGCTGTCTGGCGGCGCGCTGCAGGCGAGCGCGGGCGGTTCGCTGACGGCGGCTGGCACGATTTCCTCGCTGGCCGATCTGATCCTGGACGCGGTCGCCAACATCAGCCTCGACGGCCAGAACCTGGCCGCCGGCAACCTGACCCTTCAGGCGGGCGGCGCTTTGGCCACCGGCGCGAACGCGCGCCTGCAGGCCGATGGCTCGGTCGATGTGCAGGCCGACAGCGCCACCTTGGCGGGCACGCTGGTGGCCGGGCAAGCCGCGACGCTGCGGATCGACAAGGATCTGGCGATAGACGGCACGGTCCTGGCCGACGCGGGCGCGCTCACGGTGGAGAGCGGCGGCGCCATGACACTGGGCGGCGCCAGCGCGCTGCAAGCGGGCGGACTGCTGCAAGCGCAGACGGGCGGCAAGCTGCTGGCCAACGGCACGATTTCGGGCGAGCAGGACATTACGCTGAAGGCGGGCACGGACGCCGAACTGAACGGCAAGACCGTCGCCAACGGCACGCTTCGCGCAGATGCGGTCGGAAACCTGAGCATCGGCCAGGCCGGCCTGGCCCAGGGCAGCAACAAGCTGCTGCTGGGCGCGGGCCAGGACTTGCGCATCGCAGGCACGGCGGGCACCGCCACGGGCGCCGGCGCCGCGGGCGGCAGCTTGCAGGCGCAGGCGGGCCGCGACCTGTTCATCACGGGCACGGTGACCGCCGGTTCGCCCATCGTCCTGGGCGCGCAGCGCGACATCCGCATCGATGGCATCGCCACGGCGCTGGAAGGCGGCCTGACGGCCGACGCGGGCGGAAACCTGCTCGTCGGCGCGGGCGGTAGGATGCAGGCCTTCGACGGGCTGAACGCCCGCGCAGGCGGCAACCTGGGATCAGACGGCGTCATTGCCGCGGGCGGCGGCCTGACGCTCGCCGCAAGTGGAGACGTCCTGTTGGGCGGCCTTGCTGCCGCCCTGGGCGAACGCGCGGCGGGCAATGCCTCGATCACGGCGGGACGCGATCTCATCGTCAAACAGAACGGCCAACTGCAAGCCGCAGGCACGCTGACTGCCCGCGCGGATCGCGACCTGTACGCAACGGGCGCGCTGAGTTCGGTGGGCGACATGCTGCTGGCCGCCGCGCGCGACGCGCGAGTGGACGGCACTGCCGCCACCGATGCCGCTCTGACGCTGACGGGCCGCGACGTGACCGTCGGCGCGGCCGGGCTGGCGCAGGCCGGCCGCACGTTGACCGCCACCGCGCAAGGCGTGCTGCAGGCGGCGGGGCGCATGCTGGCCGGCGGCTCGCAAACCTTGACCGCGGGCGACAAGATCACGGTCGACGGCACGGTGGCCGCCTTGCAAGGCAACTTGTCGCTTACCACGCAGCGCGGCGATATCGCGCTGGGCGCGGCGTCGCGCCTGCAGGCAGGGGGCGCGCTGACCGCGCAGGCGGGGGGCGCGCTTACCGCGCTCGGCTCGGCCGCCGCGGAACAAGGCATGACCTTGCGGGCCGGCACGGACGCGACGCTGGGCGGCATCGCCGCCACGCAGGCAGGCGACCTGGTCGCTAGCGCCGGCGGCAAACTCACCGTCACGGCGGACGGCCGCTTGCAGTCCGGCGCGGCGCTGGACCTTAGCGCGGGCGGCGCGCTGCTCAACGCGGGCATCGCGTCCGCGGGTACGAATGCCAAGCTGTGGGCGGGATCCACGCTGGACAACACCGGCTCGGTGCTGGCTGGCGGCGATCTCATCGCCACCGCCTTGGGCCAACTTTCCAATGCTGGCCGCTTCGTGGCGGGCGTGGGCGCCGACGGCGCGCTCAGCCAGCCGGGCAGCATCAGATTGACCGGGGGTTCCATCGTTCATGGCGGCACCAGCCTCGCCGGCCGCGATCTGAGCCTGTCGGCAGGCAGTTTGAACCTGGCGGGCGGCAAGCTGTCCGCCATCGGCAAGGTCGCGCTGGCCACGCCGGGTGATATCGACAGCCGCAACGCGGTCGTGCAGGGCGGCGCCCTGGATATCGCCGCCGCCAATCTTCACAACCAGGGCGGCAAACTGACGTCCACGGGCGATGCCGCGATCAAGCTGAGCGGCGCGTTGAACAACACCGGCGGGGTGGTCGCCGCCGCCGGCGATGCGCGCATCGAAGCCGCAAGCATCGTCAACCGCGACGGCACGCTGGCAGCTCGCGACCTGACCGTCACGGCCACGGGCGCGGTGGACAACCGCGGCGGCCTGATCCAGGCCGACAATGTGCTGACGCTGAACGCCGCCAGCCTGGACAACAGCGGCACGCTGACCGCGGCCGGCACACCGCCCAAGGGCGTGCTGGGCAAGGTCGTCTCCATCATGGCCGACCGCGTCAACAACCAGGGCGGCTCCATCGAGGCGATCGAGGACCTGACCCTTACCACCAAGGAACTGGACAACACGGGCGGCACAGTCGCTTCCCAAGGCAACGCGCGCATTGTCGCGGACATGCTCAAGAACACCCAAGGCACGCTGCAGGCGGGCAAGAGCCTGACCGTCATCGCGCAGGCGCTGCAAGGGCTGGGCGTGCTGCAATCCGCGGGCGACCTGTCGTTCACGTATGCGGGCCCGCTGAACCAGGAGGGCGACATCTCCAGCGGCCGCGACCTCAACCTGTCGGTCGGCGGCGCGATGGACAACCGCGCCAAGATCAGCGCCGGCCGCGACCTGAGCATCTCGGCGGACTCGCTGAACAACCAGGCCTCCGGCCAATTGCTGGCCGGCGGCCAGAACCGCATCACGGTGACGCAGGGCCTGACCAACGCCGGCCTCATCGACGGAGGTTCCACCCGCATCACCGCGGGCCGCGTCGACAACACCGGCCGCATTTACGGCGATGCCGTGTCGATCCAGGCAGGCGCCCTGGTCAACGGCGCGGGCGCGGGCGGCGGCGCCGTCATCGCATCGCGCGCGAACATGGACCTGGGCGTGGGATCGCTCATCAACCGCGACCACGCGCTGATCTACTCGGGCGCCGACCTGCGCATCGGCGGCGCGCTGGATGCCGCCGGCCGCGCCATCGGCCAGGCCGGTTCGCTGCTGAACGCCTCCGCCACCATTGAAGCGGCAGGCAATGCCGACATCTCGGCCGCGTCCATCCGCAATCAGAACGACCGCTACACCAGCGAAACGGTGCAGGTGTCCAGCACGTCCAAGGTGTACTTCACCCCGGCCGGCACCACCGACATGTACGACGCCGAGACCAATTGGCTGTGCGACGAAGTGACGCCGATGTGCAGCAAGGATCCGGCCTGGCTGGACGACGATCCCGAACGCATGTTCCTGCTGCCGTCCACCAAGTATCCGGCGTCGCGGTATGGGCCGCCGTTTGATTACGCGCCTAGCAAGAAGGGCAGGGGTGGCGAGACGTCGCCTATCACGCCGACCTATACCCCGCGTGACGTCGGCTGCAGCGGCGGCGACGCGGCCGATCTTTGCTGGGACACGCCGGAGAAGTTCCTCTACGGTTCCGGAGAGCGTATCTGGGCTGTCTTCGGTGTCACGCCACCGTCCGGCCCGATGCCGGTCTGGGTGCCGCCGCTCTACGACAACTGCGCGATCATCGATGGCTGCGCCGCCGAGAACGCGCGCCGCAAGGCCTACGAAGACGCCTACGCCGCGTACAAGGCGCCGCACATGGAGTTGGAAGCGCGCATCCGCGAGTTCAACGCCGACTTCAACAACCGCCTGGTGGGCACCTTCACCTACTACCGGGTGCAAGAGACGGTCACCGAAACCCGCACCCTGTCCTCCGACCCCGGCAAGATCCTGTCGGGCGGGGCGATGACGCTCACCGGCGCCGTCACCAACGACAAGAGCCAGATCGCCGCAGGCGGCACGCTCTCGGTAAACGGTCCCGCCATTAACAACATCGGCGCGGGCGGCGAGCGCACCATCACGCGCACAGGGACCATGACCGTCACCCAGGCGCGTTCGCGTGATCGCAAGGAATATTCAAGCGCTTACAACGCAACCCTGGCCGGCCAGCCCATCGAACTGCCGGTCGGCACGTCCGGCGGCAATGTCGCCGTCCAACTCAACGGCTCCAAGCCCGGCGCCAGCAATGGCGGCGCCGCGCCAGGACCGGTGCTGGTCGCCAGCGTCGGCCTGCCTGGCGGCACGGTGGTGCGCACCGTCTCCAATCCTGCCGGTATTCCGGACAGCCAGCTCTACACCGTCAACGGCAGGCCGGATGCGCCTTACGTCGTCGCCACCGATCCGCGTTTCGTCGGCCAGCGTCCAACCGTCTCCAGCGACTACCTGCTGGACCTGCTGAGCCAGCCGGGCGCGCTGCCTGGCACCACCATCGGCAACGGCGCCGGCTCGGGCGGCGGCCTGGCAGGCCAACGCAACGACCAGCCCGGCGCGGCCGGCACGGTCAATGCGGGCGTCGGCGCGGGTTCGGTCTCGAACGCGGGCCAGGCCGGCGCCACGGTCGGCTCCAGCGGCGGCCTGAACGGCCAGCGCCTGGACGCGCAAGGCGCATCCGGCCCCGCCGGCGCCGCGCTCGGCACGGGCGGTTCGCTCTCCGCCAGTGGCGCCACCGCCGCGGCCGACGGCCAGAACCTGTCCGGCGCGCGCCTGGGCAGCTGGGATTCCCTGGTACCCGCAGGCGCCAAGTTCCTGACGCCCTCGGGCCAGCCCAAGCGCCTGGGAGACGGCTTCTATGAACAGAAGCTCGTGTCCGACCAGATCCTGGCCACCACCGGCCAACGCTTCCTCGACAAGTACAGCGACAACGACGGCCAGTACAAGGCCCTGCTCGCAGCCGGCGCGCAATTCGCTCGCGACAACGGCATCCAGCTCGGCGTCGCGCTGACCGAGGCGCAACAGCGCCAGCTCACCACCGACCTGGTCTGGCTGGTCGAACAGACCGTCACGCTGCCCGACGGCACCACCGAGACCGTGCTGGTCCCGCAGGTCTACCTGCTGGTGCGCGAAGGCGACCTGAAGGGCGACGGCACCCTCATGGCCGGCCGCAACGTCAAACTGGAGGCCGAAGGCGACATCGTCAACAGCGGCACCATCGGCGCGCGCGAAGCCACCGTCATGACCGCCGGCAACATCGTCAACCAGGGCGGCGGGCTGATCCAGGGTTCCACCGTCGACCTCGCCGCACGCGAGGACCTGACCAACCTGGTATCGCTGATCAAAGGCGACAACGTCGCCCTGAAGGCGGGGAACGACATCGCCCTGACGTCCACCGCGGCGTCCGAGAACTTCGGCAGCACCTGGGGCACGCACGTCAGCGGCGTGGCCCGTGTCGATGCCGGCAGCCTCAACATGCAGGCCGGCCGCGATATCACCCTGACCGCGGCGCAAGTCTCGGTCAAGGACGACGCGCGCCTGCAGGCTGGGCGCGACATCGCGCTGGAGACGCTTACGGAGAGTCATGGCGAATCGCTGGTCTTGAAGAAGAACAACCGCCACGACCTGAGCACCAGTTCGGAAGTCGGCTCGACCATCGCTGCGGGAGGCAACCTCACGCTGGTCGCGGGGCAGGACGTCAATGCGCGCGCGGCCGAAGTCACCGCCGGCAAGCAGCTGGCGGTGGGCGCCGGACGCGACATCAACCTGGTCGCCGGCGTGGAAACCGGCTCGGCCTACGACGAGGTCCGCTACAAGACCAAGAGCTTCCTGTCGTCCAAGACCACGCACACCATCACCTCCAGCGACTGGGAACAGGCCAAGGGGTCGACCTTTACCGGCGATACGGCGGTGTTGATGGCTGGGCGGGATTTGAATGTGGTGGGGTCGAATGTCGGCGCGCAGAAGGACCTGGTCATGTCCGCTGAACGCGACGTGAACATCCTGCCTGGCCAGAACGCCGAGGACAGCTACAACTACAAGATGGTCAAGAAGTCCGGCTTCGGCGCGATGGGCGGCATCAGCTACGGCAGCAGCAAGCAGACCGACTGGATCGACGGCAAGAAAGTCTTCAACACCGCCAGCACGGTGGGCAGCGTCGAAGGCGATGTGCTGATCAAGGCCGGTGAAGCGCTGAACATCACGGGCAGCAACCTCCTGGCGCGCCAGGGCGACATGACGCTGATCGGCAAGGAGGTCAACATCGCCGCGGCGCTCGATACCGCGCGCGAGAAGGAGTTTCATGAGATCAAGCAGACCGGGTTGACGCTCACTGCCAGCAACCCCTTGGTCAGTGCCGTGCAGACCGGCGCGCGCATGGCCGATGCGGCAGGCAAGACGGACAACACCGTCATGAAGGGTCTCGCCGGGGTAACCACCGGCATCGCGGGCGTCAACGCCTACGACGCCGTCCGCAAGTCCGCCCTGGCCGCCCAAGCGGCGGAGTTGGCCGAGCCTGGTTCAAGCAACAAGATCGACCAGGTAGGCGGTGTCAGCATCAAGCTCAGTCTGGGCACTAGCAAGAGCACCAGCACCACCGACCGCAGCTCGTCCAACGCCTACGGTTCGACCGTCACTGCCGGCAAGGACCTGACCATCGTTGCGCAAGGCGCGGGCAAGGACTCGGACATCACTGTCACAGGCTCGAATGTGTCGGCGGGCAACAACGTGGTGCTCAAGGCCGAAGGCGACGTAGTGCTGCAGGCCGCGCGCAACGCCTTCGAACAGAAGACCGAAAGCAAGAGCAGCAGCGGCAGCATCGGCATCGGCTTCTCGACCGGCGGCGAGCGCAACGGCTTCACGTTGGAACTGGGCGCCTCGGTTGGCCGGGGTACGGCCAACGGCAAGGACGAAAGCTGGACCAACAGCCATGTCACGGCAGGCAACGTGTTGGCGATCCAGTCGGGTGGGGACACCACGCTCAAGGGTGCGACAGGGGAGGCGGATCGCATCATCGCGTCCGTGGGCGGCAACCTGCTGCTGGAAAGCCTGCAGGACAGCAGTAAGTACGACTCCAAGAACAAGAGCGCCGGCTTCGGGCTGAGCTTGTGCATACCGCCGTTCTGCGCCGGGGCCAGCAGTTTCTCGGCCAACGCCAGCACCGGCAAGATGAACAGCAACTTCAAGTCCGTCATGGAGCAGACGGGCTTGCGGGCAGGCGATGGCGGCTTCCAGATCGATGTCAAGAACAACACCACATTGATCGGCAGCGTCATCGCCAGCAGCGACCAGGCCGTGGCGGACGGGCTGAACAAGCTCGACACCGGCACACTGATCACGGAGAGCATCAAGAACAGCGCCAAGTACAGCGGCGGCCAGGTCTCGATAGGCGGGGGCTTCGGCTTCGGCGGATCCAAGGGAGCGGATCCCGGGTTGGGGACCACCAAGGACGGCCAGGTGGCAGGCGGCGCCAGCAAGGACCATGCCACGTCCATCGCCACGGGCAGCAGCGGCTTCGGCATGGGCACGCCCATCGTCGTGGGCGCCAAGGGCAGCGGCGACTCGACCACGCAAAGCGCCATCAGTGGCGGCACGGTCGTGATTCGTGACGTGGCTGCGCAGCAGGATCTGAGCGGGATGACCGCGGCGGAAACGATCGCGGCGTTGAACCGGGATACCTCGGATACGTTGAATGCGCTGAAGCCGATTTTTGACAAGGAGAAGATCGAGGCGGGGTTTGAGATTGCGTCGGAAGCGCAGCGGCAAGTGGGGCAGTTTTTGACGAATCGGGCGAAGGAAGCGAAGGCGCTCAAAGACGCCATCGATAGCACCCCGGAGGGCTCGCGTAGAGACCGATTGGTCGAGCAATATAAAGAAGCTCAGAAATGGGGGCCGGGCGGCATGTATCGGCAAGCGCTGACGGCCCTCACCTTGGCGGCTGGTGGAAACGTGACTGGCGGCGCGGGCGAGTTCGTGCAAGCGGCGGCAGTGAACTATCTGCAAAGTCTGGGTGCGGCCAAGATCAAGGAGATTTCCCCGATGCTGGGAGGGGAAGGCTCTCCGGGGCAGATTGCATTGCATGCGCTCTTGGGTTGCGCAGGTGCGGCAGCGAAAAGCAGCGGATGCGGCGGTGGCGCTGCCGGGGCATCGGCAGGAATTGCTATTAGCAAGCTGATGGATGAGGCCTTCGGGACGGCGGCCGACAAGTTGGATCCGGCCGAGCGCGAAGCACGGATCAACCTGGTGACCAGTCTGCTGGCTGGATTGACGGCCACGTTGGACCCGCAAGCAGTGGCTGCGGTGAATGAGGCTGCGCGGTTGGAGTTGGAGAACAACCAGTTTGGATTGCCTATTCCTGCCATTCAAGGCACTGGAGGTCTTATTGGCGCCACAAATAGACGTGGCCTGCCTGGAAATGATTCGACTTCTCAAGGTCAAATAGACCGATTGTTGGGGCGTAGCCCAGAATCGAAAACTCTCGAGGAGAGAATTGGTCAAGAGCTGCAACAGCGCTGGAACGATCTATTCGCGCCGATAATGAGTGAGGACGGAGCGGGGCAGAGACCATCCAAAACTCCGAACAAAGGTGAACCAGGTGAATGGGTTAAAAATCCAGGAAGTGGTCAGGAGCGGCTCTATGGAGACGATGGAAGACCCAGCGTTGACATAGATGCTGACCATGATCATGGTCAAGGAAATCCCCATGCGCACAATTGGGATAGGGATGACAAAGGAAGTCCAGTAAGGGGGCCGGGAAATCCGGTTTCAAAGTGGCCAAGGTAATGCAGTGTGAGACGTGGAGATTTAATAAATGAATGGGCTTGAATTGCAATACTCAGATTTTCACGATGCTGAGCTTGTTGGAATTGAACATGTTTCATTCGAAAGAAAGGCAGTGCTTACTTTCAAACGGGTTTTTGGAGATAGAGCTCGTATAGTTCTGGAAGGAGTTGAATCCATCCGTGTTTGTGACTATATTTTTCAAAATGTAGTATCTAGATTATTCGACTCCATGCAGGAGGGTTTCTTTCATACCAATTTATTGGATGGCCACGTGGAATGGTTATATACGCTATCGGACGGAACTTGTAGGGTAAACGATCTAACCCTGACTGAAGCGAAGACCGATGTTAGAGACGGGAAAATTCGGTTGTTTGTATTAGAGCCATCTTGGGGGGCTGAGTTGGTGTGCTTGTGTGCGTCGATAAGACCGGAATATAAACTCGAAAATCAGAGTTGATAACAGAGGTCGAAAAAAGGTGTCAGACTACATTTTTCAAATATGGAAATATAGTCTAAGTTAGCTCGGGTTTTCCGGACACCAGAAGAAGTAGATAATACTTGAAGGAGGTGTCCCATGGATAAATCCAAGCCCGAAAACCAGCCGCTCGAAGCCAAACGCCAGCGTCACACCCGAGAGTTCAAGATCGAGGCGGTGAGGCAACTGGAGGAAGGCAAGGTCAGCGGCACGCGACTATCGCTGATGTTGGGCGTGAAGCGCTCGATTATCTACCGGTGGAAGAAGGAGCTGGCGACGCACGGCCCAGACGTCTCCTTTCCCGGTAAAGGCAAGGCGCGCACCGACGAGCAAAGTAAATATGCATGTGAGCTTCCTTATTGATCAATGACCGAGGCCGGCTTATCAAGCGCTCGAATCATACGATCGTCAAGTGTCGCAACAAAGCGAGCCTGTTCCAATCATTCAACACTCTCACGGAAGATCCGATGTCCAGATTTGTTCCTACGCTGCTTGCCACGATTCTCGTGCTTGCTGCCCCTTCGGCGTTGGCGGCAGGCAGTTCGCCCGCGTCGGCAAGCGAGGCGTTCCGCCTGTTCGCAAGATGTGATGCATCGTTGTTTAATGCGCTCAAGAAGAATCCGAATCTGTTTGGAACAGCGGCAGAGGTAAGAAATCGGGGCAAGGCGGCGACCATCGCGGTTGGCAACCCGCTCGCCGAGAAGGGGCGGGATCAGGTCTTCAGTGAGCCGCTTGAGGTTGACGGGCTGCGCCTGATCGCCTGGCACGATGAAGTTTCCTATGACTCTGAATTGGGCGGCTTCCTATACTGGGGGTTCACGGCGGAAGGCAGCCTCAAAGCCGTAGTCAAGAAAATCAATGCCGTCTTGCCCGCCTCGGGAAAACTTGTCGAATCGGGCGAGGGCTGGGTTCGTGCCGAAATTCGCATGATCGGCGACCCGGCAGACGCATGGCGCCCGAGCAGCGTCGGCACGGATACGGCGACCCCGAAGGGAAGCGTTGAGCGCGTACTCATGATCGAGAGTGACGGCGCCGACAAGACTACCGTCTCTTGCTCGCTCCAGGGGTCAATTACGCCACCGCTGCTCCAGGCCCAGCGTCCCGATCTGACCAACGCCG
This sequence comes from Achromobacter sp. Marseille-Q4954, assembly GCF_943737025.1. Lineage (NCBI taxonomy): Bacteria > Pseudomonadati > Pseudomonadota > Betaproteobacteria > Burkholderiales > Alcaligenaceae > Achromobacter > Achromobacter sp. Marseille-Q4954. The sequence continues at coordinate 404,569 of NZ_CALSFQ010000004.1, read as the reverse complement.
AGTATCCGCAATGAAGCTGCGTATCTTGGCAACGCTGGCTGTCCCGCTGGCTCTGCTTTCGGCATGCGCCGTTACGCCGAGAGCGGGTCTTGCGGATCGTTCGGCGACGAGCCAGACTAGCCCGTGCAAGCAGGTGGCCTCCATGACATTCACTGAGGACGGTCGAGGGTTCGAAGATCCGGACCACGCCATTCAGCTGCTGTCCACTTGTCTTTCAAACTTGCCCGACGCGCCGCCCGATTTTCGGGCGCTGGCGCTGCACGTGCGTGCCCGAGCGCATGAGCAAAAGAAGGACTATACGCATGCCATTGCAGACCGCGAGGAAGCGTTGCGCTTGAGGCCTCCACGTACGGGCTGGGACATCATCGCACTTGCCAGCGATTATCGGGATGACGGGCAACCGGAACGGGCGGTCGAGTTGCTTCGGAAAATGCTCCAGGACAATATGGGTCTTAGAGGCAAGGGCACGACCCCTGGCATGCCGAGTTACTACCATCTTGGCCGGTCGCTGCTCGAAGTACAGCAGTGGTCGAGTGCCGCAGAAGCCTTTTCCGAAGGCATGAGCTACCAACAGGATTATGTCTGGGCATACGCCTATCGCAGTCTGGCCTACGACCGGATGGAGCAGCCGGAACTGGCGCGGGCCGACATTGATAAGGTACGTTCCTTGATCGGGAAGTCCAAACCAGATGGCCGCGAGCGAGACCGCCAGGCCCTTCAGAAGCCGCCATTCGTAGAATTATTGGCGAAGTATCCTGAGCAAGGAAATTAGGTAATCAAAAAAGGTGTCAGACTACATTTTCCAAATCTGAAAATTTAGTCTGACACCTTTTTTAATTTGGGTAGGGAAAATGGCCATTTTGGGGCAATAGCGGGAACTTTGGGGAATATTCCGACAAGCCCATTTGCGCCAGGGGCATGTCTTGCAGCAAAAGGTTCCGAATTAGCCGGCTGGATGATTGGTGGGCTTGAACAGGCAATGAGACAAAATCCGCAGTCCTATACGATAGGAGGTGGGGTGGATTTAGGCGTTAAGCAGTTGACAGGAAAGTATCCTAATGGCGCGATGCTGTTAAATGAAGTTGGTGAATATGTGAAGAGCAAATGTGAAAACTGATTTTCTGGATAAATTTAAGCGTCATGTTGTCGTTGATGGATCTATTAGGACGATTTACCAATATGTCTTTACCGTTTCGGGGATTGCGTTAATATTTCTTGATGCAAAGGTATGGGAGACGGGTTGGGTGATATGTTTTGGTTTTGTTTTGGCGGGAGTCGGAGGGCTCTCCGGCAGAGCGATAGCGTTAAAAATAAAGCCATTTGAAGAGCCTCCTTATCCTCCTGGGTGGCTCGATGGGAAGGGTAAAAAAAATAAGAATGAAAAAGTGAATGAGGATTAAGGTGTCAGACCAAATTTTCCACAAAGAAAATGTAATCTGGGACTGAAAAGGGTGTCAGACTACATTTAGATAGCTAGAAAATATAGTCTGACATTTTTTTGCGTGGGTGGCTGGGGCAGGCCTGGGAGTCTTGGGGCCAGAATCTACGAACGCAGCGGTAAATGCTATTTTTAAAGGCTGTAGTAGGAAGGGGAAATGAAAAGAAAAATTTCTAGATTTCTTAAGAAATATTTTTTCTTTGTTTTATTTTTTTCTATTATTTTTTCTATCGGTGGGGTGGTCTTTGAGTTCTTGTTGATTCCTGCTCTGGTCATGATCTCATCTAATGCCGGTTACCAATTCCCAACTATGGAGAGGTTTTTCTTTATGGCAAAATTTGTAATTCTCGTATCTCCAATATGCGCCGCTGCGGTGAGTATTTTTTTGAGGATTTAGCTGCGTAAATGAAAATGGTAGTACCTATTTTTCCGGTAATTTTAGGTGCTAAAAAGGGTCATATGCTAGAGAAAAGGTGTCAGACTACATTTTCGATAGCTGGAATTTTTATCTGGAACCTATTTTGAATGATGTGTGAGGCGAAGATGGACTCCCGATGTGGGACTTCCGGTTGAGTGAGCGCTTTGTCCCGCAATGCTTCAATGGCTCAGGGAAAAATGCTAGCGTGGATTCGATCAAACATCGAGTTAGGAGCACCAATGGCCCCACGCCTGCCGCGCGTAGTGATCGCGCATACACCTCATCATGTTGTGCAACGCGGTCATAGCCGCCAAGCAATCTTCACTGCGCCAGAAGACTATCAAACGTATCTGTGCGACCTCAAAGAGAAAAGTACAGAACCTGGCGTCCGAGTATATGCATATTGTCTGATGACCAATCATGTGCATTTGCTCCTGATGCCGACGGACGAAACGATGACGCTAGCGAAATTAATGCAGGAGATAGGCCGGCGCGCGACGCGGAGATGGAATCAACGCTGGGGGCGCTCAGGGACTGACCTGCTCCCCGTGATTAGTACGAAATCGATGTAGAGTCCGTTCACAAAGGAACGGCAATGAAGAAACGATTTACGGAAGAGCAGATCATCGGGGTGCTGAAGGAGGCGGAGGCAGGGGCCAAGGTGGCCGAACTGTGCCGCAAGCACGGGATCTCGGAGGCTACCTACTACAACTGGAAGGCGAAGTTCGGCGGCATGACCGTCTCGGACGCCCAGCGACTGAAGGAGCTGGAGCAAGAGAACAACAAGCTCAAGAAGCTGTTGGCTGAATCGATGCTGGACAAGGCTGCGCTTCAGGACCTTTTGAGCCGAAAGTAGCAAGCCCGCAGGCCAAACGCGAAGCGGTCAGAGCGTTGATGACCGAGCGCGGCATGGGTATCACCCGGGCCTGCGGGCTGGTAGGCATTTCCCGGTCGCTATTCGCTTATGAAAGTAGGCGTACGGGCGATGTGGCATTGATCGAGCGCATGAAGGAGATGGCAGCGCTCAAGCGACGCTACGGTTATCGGCGCATCCATATTCTGCTGCGCCGTGAAGGCTGGCAGACGAATCACAAGCGGGTCTGGCGGCTTTACAGCCAAGCCGGCTTGAGCGTTCGTAAGCGTCGCCGCAAGCGCATCGCTCCCGCAGAACGGGTAGTTCGTCCCGTTGCGACGGCGCCGAATCAGAGCTGGTCGATGGACTTCGTGTCCGACGGTCTGGCCTATGGCCGCAGGTTCGATATAAGGTGTCAGACTACATTTTCCATCGCTGAAAATGTAGTCTGACACCTTTTTTTATGTCGGGGGGGGGAGGATCAGTCCCTGTTGTTCCAGGTGCAAGTCTAAATTTCGGTTCTCTGTCTGAAAATGTAAAGCGCAATATGGAGCAACGCGCTGCAAAAACCAACGAATTCCTGCTGGGGGCTGGGATACAGGCTGGGTATTGTGGTTGGCTTTGTTCGGGTATTAATAAGTCAATAGGGGGGAGAGTGCATGGGAACTCGGAGTTGGAACCCCTGGGGGTAGCGCAGGGGTAGGTTTTGGTGGATATACAGGCTATCAAATTCCTTTTTTTAAATAGGTATGAAGAATCGAGGAAAAAAGGATGAAATTGAGCGTGGGAAGGTGGGCTTTATTAATTATTCCGATATGGATGGTTTTGATGATTTTTGTGATCGTCAGATCGCCGGGGGATGTGGCTGTGGTCTACAAAAAAATGATAGACCTGATTCCTGATGTTTATAAAATAAATGGCAATGCCCTGATGGACGATAGATCGTTAAAATCAGGGGCTGGTCTCATTATGATGGAATTCTCTTCTTCTGGTTGGAGTGAAGGAGTTAAAGAGATGAACGAAAGGCTTTTCCAGAGTGTAGGGGCTTCGAAAATTGAGGATGAAAAGACTATTCTCTACTGCAAAGGCCGGGAACAATACGATTTAATACCACCTGGGCTTAATGGGTCTGGAATATTTCAGATAATTATGGCGTATCCAGGAGGGAAGTGTGGGTAGAGGGTTCTCAAATTAAAAAATGTGTCAGCCTACATTTTCCACAGCTGAAAATGTAGGCTGACACCTTTTTTGACTTCCTTGGGCATAATACTCAGGTAGGTGTGCGAAGCAGTAAGATGGGCGCAATTTCTGGAGCCAACAATTATAAATAAGGCGTCAGACTACATAAATAAGGTGTCTAAAAAAGATATCAGGCTAGATTTTCTGACTATCTAAGTTTAGTCTGACACAGAGGCGTCAATCAGCTGATGACGAGTAAGTGTGTAAACGTAAGCACCCCTGTCAAGTAGGTACTGTCTGATAGACGGTCGGAGCGAGGGTTAACCGAGGCATGAAGTGCACAGGTGGGAGGCCGCCCGGAAAAAGGTGTCAGACTACATTTTCCACCGCTGAAAATGTAGTCCGACACCTTTTTGATTTGCAAGATAGCATCAGCGGGGGCTGATGTTAGCAGTTGGTTGCTAGGGGGGCTGGAACAGGTTATGCGCCCCAATTTGGATGCCTATGCTAAGGGGGCTGTAGTAGATCTTGGTGCGCGGGCAGCAAGTAACGTCCTCCCCTCGGGAGCGGTACTTTTCAATGAAATTGGTGAATATGTAAAATCAAAGTATGCACAGTAAATTCTTACATAAATTAATGCGGTCTATCGGGCTGATACTCGTGCGAGATGGTTATCTTCGATCCATATATTGCGTCGCTTTTTCGATTATCGGAGGGGGATTGGTATTTCTCGACTTGGATGTGTGGGAGACGGGGTGGGTATACTTCGTCGGGTTAGCAATCGCTGGGATTGGAGGATACGCGGCTCGGGCGCATCAGCTAGGCATCCGGTCGTTCGAAGGTGCACCATATCCAAGCGGCTGGCTGAAGAGTCGAAGAAGAAGGATGTCAAAAGATAAGGATGAGATAGACAAAGAGGAAAGCTGACATGAAGGATGGGTTCGCTTCCTAAAACACGGGGTTCATTGAATTCTGCGGTGAGAATCACCCCATAATGAAGTGGCCACAGAGAGTGGCGGGTGGTGACAATTTTAGGAAAAATCTTGCGTTGCCTGACGACGAATACGCGAGTCGAGAATTTTTTCGCTGCAAGATACTTCTGCTGACGGAAACTATTGAAATTTCAAGATTAGTTATTTTGATGGAAGAGCAAAGATTTTTTCAGAGAAAATATCGTTCTTGCCACTGTATTGTTTGAGAAAGGTAAATTAACAATCTATGAATATACCCCTCCATAGATTTGCGGTCTCCATTGTTGCGTTGTTCGTTTCGTCGGGCTGCACCTTTATTATGGGCTCCCCACCCGCGGCCTTGGTGACGAACCCTGAGCCTCAGGAGGTCATTAGCCCTGTACTGATCTACACCACCGATTGCGATTTCAAAAAGAAAATTGATAGTGTCGGATTCATAGGTGCTAGAACCGCCTATCCTGCGACCTACGCTGCCGAATCAGTATGCAACGCATTGAATGCCGAACTGCCAGGTGCCATGGATGCAGTGGGAGTCAAGGCGGTATTCAAGTTGCGCAAGTTCGATCTCAAGACGGCCAGACCGAAAACGATGGACGAGGACGCGTTGGCGGCTGGTGTCAAATATGTGGTTGCGGTGAGCGAGCCGGGCGCATTCGAGGGTTCACAACAGTATCCTGCCAGTGTATCGGTGGGTATCCGTCTGTATGACGCAGAGTCGGGCGAGTACCGTGGCATGGCCGAGGATACGTATGGGATCTCTCTGCGTGATTTTTCAATTCGTGGGCCGAATGCCGAGGGACAGCGGATCGCGGCGGATGTCGCGAATAAACTGGCGCGCTCCATGGTACAGCGGTGCACCGAAAAGTACCCTTACCAATGCCACAAGACCGGTCTGCTGCGTTTTGCGGAACCTCGCGATGCATTTGGCAAGTGACTTTATAGAAAAGGTGTCAGATTACATTTTTCAAATCTGGAAATATAGTCTGAGTTAGCCCGGGTTTTCCGGACATCCGAAGAAGTAGATAATACTTGAAGGAGGTGTCCCATGGATAAATCCAAGCCCGAAAACCAGCCGCTCGAAGCCAAACGTCAGCGTCACACCCGAGAGTTCAAGATCGAGGCGGTGAGGCAACTGGAGGAAGGCAAGGTCAGCGGCACGCAACTATTGCTGATGTTGGGCGTGAAGCGCTCGATTATCTACCGGTGGAAGAAGGAGCTGGCGACGCACGGCCCAGATGTCTCATTTCCCGGTAAAGGCGAGACGCGCACCGACGAGCAGACCGAGATTCAGCGCTTTAAGCGTCAGTTGGCCAAAGAAAAAAGGTGTCAGACTAAATTTTCCAAATCTGTGGAAAAAGGTGTCAGCTACATTTTTCACAGCTGAAAATGTAGTCTGACACCTTTTTTGGGGAAATAGAATATGGAGTTTTCGATGGGGTTTGTTAATCAGTTGATGGAGTTTTCTTTCCTGCGAAATGCGAGAAATTCTGCCGTGGAGGATTGGGGGGAAGATGTTCCGGTGACTGTGCTTTTTTCCATTCTTGGAAAAGGAATAGCGGAAAATTTTGCACAGCTTTCATCGTCTTCTCGATCAAGAATATTTCATCTGATAGAGGAGGGAATGAATTCCCCTGATGATGAGCTATCCACAGCAGTTGCCACTGGGCTGTTAGAAGCTCTGGATAATTCTATTTCTGGAAATTTGGAAATTAAAAAAAATGTTTATCTAGAGCTTGGGCCGCGTTCGAAGAAGTACTTGCTTGATTTGTCCGTTTGGCATGGGTCTGGAAAATAGGGCGCCAGACTGAACTGCCTCGCGTTAAAATAGGGTGTCGGACTCTGAGGTTTCCCCACGGATTTCTGGGAAATTCATTCTGAATCAAAGGCTTGTTGCACGGGGCGGACTCAAGCTTTTAGCTTGTAGATGATCAGGGCGTGCATGGTGCCAGTCTTATACCCTTCGTCAGGCGACCAAACCGTTTGAAGGAAGACAGGCCATGCACGCAGTCGGAGTATTGCAGAAACTGCTCCAGGACTCGGTCCCCAGCCTACATTTGAACCGACTCAACGCCTTGATAAGCACGGTGCGGAGTGCAATGACAACACGGCGGTTGACGCTCAGCGGACTGGCGCGTGGCTTGCCTGCCGGCCAGGCAATCAGGCATGATATAAAAAAAGGTGTCAGACTACATTTTTCCAATCTGAAAATGCAGTCTGACACCTTTTTTTAACTTAGGGGCAGCCTGCTAACCATGCGCGAGGACATTTGCTTGCGAATTCACTAGGAGGGGCTGGTGATGATGCAAGAAATTTGGTGACGCTTTTCCAGCGCAACGCGAATCATCCAAATATGGAAAAAAGGTGTCAGACTACATTTTCCACACATGAAAATGTAGTCTGACACCTTTTTTGCGCTAGGAGAGTCGACAGCTGCCGGCGGGGCGATAGATCCACTATTTGATCCCACGTCGAACTCATGGTGGGGAATCGAAAATCTAGAGAAAAATTTTGGAAATTAATTATGAGTACAGGTATTGGGATGCTGGTCATTTGTTTAATATTCATGTTTCTAACATGGTGTTTGTTTGGTCGAGTGGAACGTCATGGCAAACTGGAAAAATTCTTGTACTGGCTGAAATCGACCGCAATCACAGCTTTTGCTCTTGTATTGTGGTTTTTATATAGTGAGCCAGGTTGGAATGTTCTATATTCCTCTTTGTTTTCTTTTGGATTTGCTGGATTTATGAATCTCTGCCGATCTCAGGCTGGCATGATGTTTACTTAGAAGGTAGGTGTTAATTTATTTTTTGTTGAGATCTGGTGGGCTGTTGTCGCAATTATCGGAGGGAAGGTGGTAAATGAGTCAGGTAGATAAGAATCTTGCTAAGGCAATTGTTGGGATTGCCGTATTTCTTGAGTTTTCGGGAGACGAAGTTGTTGATCAAGACTCCGCCATCCAAGCCTTAGAGCAGCTTGCTTCAACGTTGCGGGGGGCAGATGGGGAAACAAGACAGTCGCTTTGTAGTCAGTTTGCAGATATCGCAAAAGATTATTCAGGAGAGCAGGCAGAATTCATTGAAAATCTGTCTGGCGCTCTAGGTCTGATTGATGAAAAAAGGTGTCGATGAAAAAAGGTGTCAGACTACATTTTTCACAGCCGAAAATGTAGTCTGAGCTAACCCGGGTTTTCCGGACACCCGAAGAAGTAGACAATACTTGAAGGAGGTGTCCCATGGATAAATCCAAACCCGAAGATAAGCCGCTCGAAGCCAAACGCCAGCATCACACGCGAGAGTTCAAGATCGAGGCGGTGAGGCAGCTGGAGGAAGGCAAGGTTAGTGGCACGCAACTGTCGCTGATGTTGGGCGTGAAGCGCTCAATTATCTACCGGTGGAAGAAGGAGCTGGCGACGCACGGCCCAGATGTCTCATTTCCCGGTAAAGGCGAGACGCGCACCGACGAGCAGACCGAGATTCAGCGCTTTAAGCGTCAGTTGGCCAAAGAAAAAAGGTGTCAGACTAAATTTTCCAAATCTGTGGAAAAAGGTGTCAGACTACATTTTTCACAGCTGAAAATGTAGTCTGACACCTTTTTTTGAGGGTGGATTAAGATGAATGATGTCGTAAAAACAGCTTGGGCAGATGCGAAAATAAATATAGATTTTATTTCCGTAAAAACGTTTTCTGGCTATCGGAGTAGTCAAGCGGATCCGCAAGGTGTGGAGCATTTTTTCAGCCCTGACGCTACCGATCAAGAGCTAGGTTTTGCTGTGCTTGACGCCTTGGCTCATAGCCGGTTTGTGCTTCCCGAGCCTCGAAAGGATGTTTGGATTCATCCTGAAGCTACTTTTGATATGGAGCTATATGATTACAGTTTGACTAGTCAACGATATGATCAATGGGTTGGCAGCACTTTGGAACGGTATGGCTACAAGACTAAGCGTGCATTATTTAAAGATATGAAAAAATGCAGTATCGAAAGTAAGGGTGATCAAATCACTATTCGCCCCAGCCATCACGAAAAGCTAGAAGCCTGGAGTGGTAAGGGAATAAGTGAAAGTGATTGCGTCTCTATCCCCAGCGGTAGTAGCCCTTCTGATGTAGGTGCGGCCTTGCGCTTGGCTTTTAGCCGGTGCACGTAATGTGTAGGGAATATGGTGTCAGACTACACTTTCCACAGCAGAAAATATAATCTTACACCTTTTTTATGGTTCGGCCGTGCGCCCTGATAGATTTACTGTTGAGTAGTCTATTGGTGGTGATTGTCCTGTTATTATTGATTTCAGAAATTTTCGGAGTGGTGTTTGATGGGTGATCAAGACATATATCGAAAAATTGGAAAATTATTGGTTGATGCAGGTCCGGAAGATGCTAGAGAAATAATAGTTAGAGCCAGAATTTTCTCGGAAGGGGATGGGGGGCGATACGAGTTTGACTATGTCAATCAGCTGGGTGAATTGAATTGGTTTGATCCTGATGGGCATGTTGTAGGGAATTTGACAGAATTGCTGGTTCATTTGCGGGAGTATTTTCTGGAGAAGAATTTGACCCGTGGAGAAAAATCATGGGTTGAGTGCGAAATCAAATTTAATGTTCATGAGATGAAACTGGGTGTGGAGCTGAAGTACGAAAATTAAAAAAGGTAAAAAGATACCGCCTTACCCGGGCGATAGGGTGAACGTTATCGAACCCCTGCCCAGGTCGAAGCCTCCGTGCCTTAACCAAACTGTCCGAGAAATCCGGGTCAGCTCAGACTACGTTTGAAATTAAGAAACTCCATGACCCGCCGTTATTAATCAGAGGAACCATAGTCAAGTTCCTGGCCGATTGGGCTGCAAAGATCCTGGACAGGCTACGCTTGGTCTGCCACAACGCAGCCCTTGCGAAGCAGTGACGGCCAACGCACATCATGGAGCAATACATGCGAAAAAAACTCCCCATACTCCGGGTCATCCGCCAGACTCTGGATTATCTGGGCGACCATGGCGGGCCGTTGATCGGCGCATCGCCGCTATTGATCCTGATTCTGCTCGGTGGCGTGGTTTTGGGCATGCACCTGAACCACATGGCATATGGCGAGCAGAGCAAACTGTTGGAGCTGGCCGGCTGGGTGGTGAGTACCGCCGCCCCAGTCCTGGCTGCGGTGGCTTGGCATCGGTGCATCCTTCTAAACGAACCTCCTGCGCCTCGCCCCGTGACAGGCAAGCCCGAACGCATGTATTTCATCGTACTGCTGGCAAGCGCCGTGTCGGCGTTCGCGGTTGCGCTTCTGGTCTACATCGTGATGCTGTTCTCCGAGGGGCCAACCGGCCCGCATTGGCTTGGCATGGTGTTGGTGCTGTTGTTGATATTGTCGCCATGCTTTTTCCTAGGATATTTCTTTCTGGCGTTACCGCACGCGGCCTTGACCGGCAGGTTGGACTTGTCGCGGATTGCGGGGCTGGTGAAGGGCAACCGGTTACGCCTGCTGGCGGTGGCCATGTTGCCGGTGCCGTTGTTGCTCTTGCTGGAGGCTGTCCGGATCTTTCTGCTGCATTTGCCGCAGGCGCCGGGCGTCGCGTTTTATCTGTACACCGCCATTTCGACATTCGCCTTTACTTTGGTTTCCGTGACTTCGATGTCCGTCAGCTATCGGACGCTGGCTTTGACGCCCTTGGAAGATCGCGCGGATTCCTCGTTCGCAGCGTGTAGTGCGGATTGATTTTCAGGTGATTCGCCATGGATAGCGCAATGACCAATTGCCCATGGGAGAGGATTGATGAGTTTTTCTCTCTAAACGAGTACGAGAGATTTCTGAAGTGGATTGTTGTGCAGGTAGACGCAGGTTTGGCAGTCGAGGTTGCCGTGCAAAGCCGGTACCCGATTTTCGGTCTTGAAGAACGGTAGTTTCAGTGCGTTGCCTCGCGCGAATTGTGGCGATTGATCGCACCTGATGCTCCCTTCAGAGGCTGCTGGGAGGCATGTATACACCTCGGCAGGTAGCGCCAACCAAAGGCGGCGGCCCGGAGTTGAATGGCCTTCTTGGGTTGCCTGCAAGGGCGGCGAGGTAGTCGGAGTGGCGCGACTGTCTTGTCAATGCCCGTTAGTCGGCATGGTGTTGGATATGCACGAAAATTAGTAGAACGGTGTTTATTTTTGGCGCCATTCGACCAAAAATAAAAAAAGCCAAAACGCCATTAAGAATGGTCATACCTAGCCGTTAGAGATAAGTAGATGGGGCATAGCGTCTGGCTTCCATCCGTAACGGCACGACGCAAAGATCCTGTCTCAATGCAGCGCTGCGGGGCGATGCATTGGGGAAACGCTGGATAGGTGAATTAATAAACAGCCATCCATCGGGCGCCCAGCCAGGATCCTCTCCACGCAATGCGTTTATGTCCAAGGCTCTGGACGGGCGCGGCGCGGCTTGCGGCTGGCATAGCGGTATCGGACTGAAAAATCTTCGAATAAATAATATCCCGGCTGAGATAGCTACGATTCGTCGGCTGTCGGCAAGGTCAAGGAAGAATTCGAATAAAGAATGGACCTCACAAAAAACAAGTGAGGCTGGCGGCCCGCGGGGGCTGCTTTGGTACTTGGTGCCATACGGGTTTGTTTTTGAAGTTCTGGAGGATCATGAAGTTCGTCAAAAAAATACCTTACGCGCTGAAGCGCGCCGTTTTTCGCGCGTCTCCGGCTCTTGCCAGAACCCTAGGCCTTGATTTCCGCTTGCGGGTGCCTAGCCGGATGTTCATGGAGCAAGAGGTCTTCAAGTATGTCAATCAGCAGTTCCGGCGCGCAACGACCGCTCCGGCTGCGAGGTGCTTGTTCATCGGCCTGGACAAGCACAATTGGCATTACGACCGGTTGCTGGACCTCGACTTTTATTCAATAGATTTGAATCCGCGCAATGCGGCCTACGGCCCGCCCGGCAGGCACGTGGTAGGTTCGGCGACCGAATTGTCTTCGCACTATCCGCCGAACAGCTTCGATGTGGTTTTTGCGAATGGGCTGATCGGTTTCGGCCTGGATACCGAGGAAGCGTTCAATCAGTTGATGTTCGAATGCCATCACGTCTTGGCCAGCGACGGGATGCTGGTGCTTGGCTACAACGACAAGCCCGACCGCCTGAGCTTCAAGGTTGAACAGGCCGCGGGTTTTGAGGTTTTCAAGACTTTTGAGCCTGGCATAACAGGAATGACTGGCGCGCGTCACATCGTGGAGGACGGGTTCCGGCATTGCTATGTGTTTCTGCGACCGCGGCGTTTGGGTCATGCGGCGGGCCAGATGGATCTGGTTGCTGCGGCCTGACCTGGCCGCGCCCGCTACATTTCTCTCCTTCCTGGCCGTTAATCGTAGGTCCATGGGGCGTTTCGCGCTTGCGCGGAGCGCCCGCATTATTGGAACCGAAACAGGCTTTTCTCATGATCATCGGTATCGACCTGGGTACGACAAATAGTTTGGCGGCGCTGTGGCAGGACGGCCGGGCGCGCCTGGTACCCAATCCGTTGGGGAGCTTTCTGACACCCTCCTGCGTAAGCCTGGATGAAGATGGCCGCGTATTGGTGGGGCAGGCCGCCCAAGAGCGTCTTCAAACGCATCCCGAGCGCACCGCCGCGTTGTTCAAGCGGCACATGGGCAGCGACAAGCTGTTCCAGTTGGGCGACCAGGAGTTCCGGGCGGAAGAACTATCGTCGCTGGTGCTGCGCGCGCTGAAGGCAGACGCCGAAGCCGTGTTGGGCCACCCGGTTACCGAGGCCGTGATCAGCGTGCCGGCCTACTTTTCCGATACGCAGCGCAAGGCAACGCGCAACGCGGGGAAGTTGGCGGGCCTGACCGTCGAACGTCTGGTCAACGAACCCACCGCGGCCGCGCTGGCCTATGGCCTGCACCAGAGCGAGGACGAGACCCAGTTCCTGGTTTTTGACCTTGGTGGCGGCACTTTCGATGTGTCGGTGCTGGAACTCTTCGAAGGCGTGATGGAGGTGCGCGCCACGGCGGGCGACAACTTCCTTGGCGGCGAGGATTTCGTCAATGAGATCGTTCAGAAGTTCTTCGATACCCATGCGCGGGCCGCGGCCGCGCGCGAGGACCGGCGCTTCATGCAACGGCTGCTGGCGCAGGCTGAAAGCGCCAAGCGCCAGTTGTCGACCCAACCTGCCGCCCGCATTGCGTTGGACTGGCGCGGCGAAGAATATGCGCTCGAATTGAGCCAGGAACTGCTTGGGCAGTTGTGCGCGCCGCTGCTGACGCGTTTGCGCATGCCGGTTGAGCGCTCATTGCGCGACGCCAACATCAAGAGCCAGGACATTGCCACCGTGGTGCTGGCGGGCGGCGCCACGCGCATGCCGCTGGTGCGCCAGCTGGTCACGCGCATGTTCGGCCGCTTTCCGAATGCCGAGATGGATCCCGATCAAGTGGTGGCGGCTGGCGCTGCGGTGATGGCGGGACTGAAGATGAAGGACCAGGCGCTGGAAGAGGTCGTGATGACCGACGTATGCCCCTACACGCTGGGCATCAGTACCACGCGCACCACCTCGTCCGGACAGCGTCTGCCAGGCCAGTTTGCACCCATCATCGAACGCAACGCCATCGTGCCCGTCAGCCGCCAGGAAACATACATGCCGATGGAAGACGGCCAGGGCGAGGTCGAGCTGCACATCTACCAGGGGGAGTCCCGCCTTGTCCGCGACAACATCCTGCTAGGCACTCTGAACATGTCGTTGCCGCGCTTGTCGCGTCTGGAAAGCGCCATCAACGTGCGTTTTACCTATGACGTGAATGGCTTGCTGGAGGTCGAGGCTGCGCTGGCGCGAGGCGGCGCGGCACAACGTCTGGTGATCCAGGGCGGCGGCGCGCAGATGAGCGACGCCGATATCCAGCGCCGCTTGGGCGAACTGGCCGAGTTGAAGATCCATCCTCGGGAACTGGCGGTCAACCGCGCCTTGGTGGCGCGGGCCGAGCGCGTCTACCAGGTGCTGCGTGGCGATGACCGCGAACTGCTCGCCCACGAAATAGTGCTGTTTGAACAGGCGCTGGAAACCCAGGAGGAGCGGCTTGCCGTGCGTGCCGCAGAGCGGCTGCGTCGCGTGGTCGACGTGCTTGAACGGGCCGCCGTGTTTGCTCCAGGCTTTGATCCCACGCAACAGGACTAGTACCGTGGCAGCAGCGAGCTTTACCAGATTGGGCATCGAGCCCACCAGCGACCAGAAGGTCATCCGCCGCGCCTATGCGGCGGCGCTCAAGCGGATCGACCAGGCCGCTGACCCGGAAGGCTTTGCCATCCTGCGCGGCGCATACGAGCATGCGCGATCCTGGGCCGAGATACAGATCGAGGAAGGGGAATCCGCCGCTTGCAGTGCGTTGCCTTTGTCCGACGCGCCGCAAGCGGGACCTGACGCAGCGCCGGGGGACACGCCCGAGTTCGCGCCCGAGTCCGGGATGGAAGCGGTCCCGAGGCAAGCACCGCCAGCGCATGCGCAGGAGCCAGGGCCAGCGGTTCAAGCAGAATGGTTTCCGCCATCCCGAGAGGAACTGGAAGCAGGTATCGAGCACTGGACCCGCCGTCTGATGCAGGCGCCCGATGACGAGGTTGCGCAGATGCTCGCTAGCGCCCTGGCTGACCGCCGGCTAGACCATCTGGAGGCCAGGGACGCTCTGGCCTGGAGCCTGGCCCGGGCGATGCGCCTGCAGCCGGACGGCCGCCTTGCCCTCTTCAATGGCGCGCGCCGGGCGTTCGACTGGAACGGCCTGAGCGCGCCATTTCCGCAGGACCAGGACCTCTCCGATTGGGTCGACATGCTGTTGGACCAGATGGAACAGTACAGCCAGCTGCCGCCGCCCCTGCGTGTGCGCTTGGATGCAGTCCTGAGGTTGGCGCACAGGTGGGCTGAGCCAAATCTTGTGCAGGCGTACTGGCATGGACGGGATTTCGCGCAATTGCTAAGCATTGCGCCTCATTTGTCGGTGCTGGATCTGGGGTGGGCGCGCATCGAGGCATGGCGCACGGCTTCGGCGCGCTTTGACCGCGGCCGGAACGCGTTGCGGTGGTTGGCGGCCAACAAGCTGAAGATGGTGCTTGCGGCGATTTGCGTCATGGGATTGGCCTTGATGTACCGGGACGCGCGCGACGGCACGACCTACGAGAAGCCAGGGCCGACCCGGGAGCAATTGGCAAATGGCCTGGTGACCGTGCATGCGCAACGCGCGGCGCCCGAAGTTCAGCCGTGCCAGGTGCGATCTCCGCTTTCGCCACCGCTGGGATGTCCCGCGGCGCAGACGGGTCAGGCCTCGCCTGAGCCATGGCCGATGGCCATGCCCAAGGCGCTGTTCATTACCGGAGCTCCCGCGCTCTCCTATCCGCCGCAGGCCAAGTCGGCTGGGGCCAAGGGCACAGTCTGGGTACGTGTGATGCTGGATGTTCAGGGGAAGGTGCTGCGTAGCGCGCTGATTTTCCCCTCAGGGAACAGCACCTTGGATCAGGCCGCCGTCGTAGCCTCGAGCGGGGTGCGAATGATGCCCGCAATCCAGGATGGCAACGCCGTACCGAGCCAGGCGGTGCTTGTGTTCAGCTATGAGATCGCCGCTCCCTGAATCCGGTACTGACGTGCAGTTCAGATTGCGATGAAAAAAGGAGATTGACAGTATGGGTCTCATCGACCCTGGGACGGTCAATTCACGACCCGCGACGCCAAGTCAGTACGCAACACGTGAATGCCGGACG
Organism: Achromobacter sp. Marseille-Q4954; assembly: GCF_943737025.1. NCBI lineage: Bacteria > Pseudomonadati > Pseudomonadota > Betaproteobacteria > Burkholderiales > Alcaligenaceae > Achromobacter > Achromobacter sp. Marseille-Q4954. The sequence goes on along the minus strand of NZ_CALSFQ010000004.1, from coordinate 389,009 downwards.
CCAGGAATCATGGAGGCCTTGAGCCTTGTCTTGCAGGTCCGGACCTGCGATCTGATGCCGCTACAAGAATAGGTAAATACGAGTCCAGAAAAACTCAGGATAGAAGAAAAAGCCCCAACCTAGAATTCAAAAAAATGAGGCTGATGGCCTGCTGGAAGGCCACTCGGATATTGGCGTTATTCGGGGTTTTGGGGATCATGAAGTTCATCAAAAAAATATCATATGCCCTGAAGCGGGCGGCTTTCCGGGCTTCTCCGGCTCTTGCCAAGACGCTAGGCGTCGATTTCCGGCTGAGGGTACCTAGCCGGATGTTCATGGAGCAAGAAGTCTTCGACTACGTCAATGAACATTTCCGGCGCGGCGCGGCGGCGCCGGCGGCCAGATGCCTTTTCATCGGTCTGGACAAGCACAACTGGCACTATGACCGGTTGCTGGATCTGGACTTCTATTCGATAGACCTGAATCCGCGCAACGCCGCCTACGGCCCGCCCAACAGGCACGTGGTGGGTTCGGCGACTGAACTGTCTTCGTACTATCCGCCGCATGGCTTTGATGTGGTGTTCGCTAACGGACTGATCGGCTTCGGCCTGGATACGGAAGACGCATTCAATCAGTTGATGTTTGAATGCCATCACGTGCTGGCCGACGATGGGATGTTGGTGCTCGGCTATAACGACAAGCCCGATCGCCTGAGCTTCAAGGTCGAGCAGGCCAAGGGCTTTCAGGTCTTCAAGACATTCGAGCCCGGCATAACGGGGATGACGGGCGCGCGCCACGTCGTGGCGGACGGGTTCCAGCATTGTTATGTGTTCTTGAGACCGCGGCGCCTTGGACTGGCGCAGCAGGGGCTGGCCTGGTAGGGGCGGAAAGCGCGGGGCTGCGTCAGGCCGGCCCGCCATTTCAAAAACGTAATCCCGCTATCCGCTTTCTGTCCGCATCGCTTTCCTAGAATTTGATCGTGCAGTCCCCTCCACGATACATAGGAAGCAAACATGCAGATTATCCGCAAAGCCGCATTGATCCTGGCGCTGTCGGCCGCCGCTACCGGCACGGCGCTGGCGCAGTCCGCGCCGCCGCCCGCTGGGTTGGCCGATCCTTATGGTCCCTCGTTGACGCGCGCCGAAGTGCTGGCCGACCTGGCGCTTTGGAAGCGCGCGGGCGTGGACCGGTTCTGGCGCGGCGAAGAGACGCCGGATATTTACAGCCCGCAGTACAAGGCCGCATTTACGGAGTATTTCCGCCTGCGTTCGGGGCCGGAGTACCAGGCTGAAGTACAACGCCAGAACGCGTCGGGGCGATAGCCGCCGGCGCGGCAGGCGAGCCCGGCGTGGCTGAATCCTCCGTGATCAATCCCCCCGAGTCCAGCCCCAGGTTGCAGCTAGCCGACCTGGAGCTGGACTTATTGCGCTGCCGCGCCTACCGTGGCCGGCAGTTCCTGCAGCTCACGCCCAAGGAATTCGGTTTGCTGGCTTTTCTGATGCAGCGGCCCGGGGTCGTGTGCGTGGAATGGGAGCTGGCCGAGCAGGTCTGGAAAATGAAGCTGCATATCCAAGACAAACGCAATTTCAAGTCGCATGCGGTTGCGGTCGCGATGCGCAGGTTGCGCAGGAAGGTCGACGCAGGGCCGGGGCCCAAGCTGCTGCACACGATGCGGGGCGGCAGCTACATGCTGGCGGCGCGGCCCTTGTGATCAGCGCACGCATGCGAGCCCGGCAACCGCGCGGCATCAGAAAAAGCGCGCGCCGGAAGGGCGCGCGGCGATCATCTGGCCTTCCCTTCGCGGAGGGGGCGCAATCAAGGGATTCCCTGCATACAGCGTCTTATGAAACCTTGCGTTAGAACCGGTGGCGGATGCCCATGTTCACTTCAGTCGCCTTGACGTTGTCCTGGAACGCCCAGTTGGTGGTGTAGGACGCCACGGCATAGAGATCGGTCCGTTTGGACAGGTTGTAGTTGTAGCCGAGGCTATAGGTGTTGCTGGCGGCGTCACCGCCCGTGAGCTGCTTGCTGTTGGCGTCGGCGCGCTGCCATGACGCGAATGCGCCGCCGGATCTGCCGACGGGAACGGCCAGAGCCAGCATGTAGGCATTCGAGCGGAAGCCTTTCACGAAGGCGTAGGAAGGTGTGCCGGTAAAGCCGCCGATGCTGCCGCCATTGGGGAAACCTTTGCCTGCGAACCAGCCATCGCTCATGCGGTTGTAGGCCAGGGCCACCTTGACGACTTCGAAGTCGTAGGAGCCGCCGACGATGTAGGAGCGCGGCGTGGCGTCGGTCTGGCTTGGGCTCAGCTTGTTCGAGGCATTGAGCTGGTCGTAGGTGGCAAAACCCATGATGGGGCCGTTGTCATAGCGCAGGCCGGCCGAGATGGCGCGGGTGTTGTCGGCCGTGGCGAAACCGGTCTGGGCGAGGCGGCGGTCGTCGGCGTTGAAGGCGTAGCCGATGGCGCCCGTGAAGCCGCCCATCGACGGGGTTTCATAGACGACCAGGTTGTCGTAGCGCACGAAGTTGGCCGAGCTGAAGCCCAGGCCTGCGCCGGTGTTCAACTGATTGAAGCCGCCGCCGAACGACGAGCCGAACATGCCGGTGAAGTAGCGCGAGGCAATGTTGTATTGCCGACCCAGGCGTACCCCGCCCCAGTCGGCGCTGCCCAGGGCCACAGTGGCTTCGCGGCCGAACAGGCGGCCGCTTTGCAACGAGTTGCCGTTGCGGCTGTCGTAGCCGGACTCCAGCTGGAAGAGCACGTACAGGCCGTCGCCCAGGTCTTCCTTGCCGCGCAGGCCCCAGCGCGAACCGGCGGTGGTGCCGGTGGTGGATCCGATACGGCTGCTGTCGACGCGGGTGCGGTTGCCGGTGGCGGGATCGGTGTAGGCGCCATCGACGTTGGCATAGCCGATGCCGGTGTCGATAAGGCCATAGAGCGTGACGGAAGAGGGCTGCGCATAGGCGGCGCCGGACAGTGCCGTGGCGACCGCCGCGGCATATAGCTTTTTCATGGGGGACTCCGTGAGCGGGGAAGATCGATATGCGTCTACCGACCGGAAGCCACGGGAACCATGTCTTCTGGCGGATTGGCGGGGCCAGTGTGCAGGCCGTCGCCCGACAATCCGCGGTCATTGGAATTACAAATCCGATCGTCCCGCCGTCACGGTTCTGTCATGTCCGCATGGGTCGGGCGTCCCGTGCGCCATGCTCGCCTGCCTTATCCCTCCAATCCCCCCAGATCCGGCGGCCGGTTCTCGATGATGGCCTCCATGCTGAAGAACCCCGTCACCGTGGAAAGCTCGAAATCCGTGATCAGCTTCTGGTAGAAGCGGTCGTACCCGGCCATGCCGCGGCAGACCACCTTGATCAGGTAGTCCCAGTCTCCGCCGATGCGATAGAACTCTGTCACTTCGGGCAGGCGTTCCACGTGCTGGCGAAATCCGTCGGCCCAGGCCTTGGCGTGGTGGCTGGTGCGGATCATTACGAATACCGTCAGGTCCAGCCCCACTTCGACCAGATTGACCTCGGCGCGGGTGCCGCGAATGATGCCGCAGGCGTTCAGGCGCTGCAGCCTGCGCCAGCAGGCGTTTTGCGACAGCCCGACGCGATCGGCCAGCTCGCGCTGCGACAGCGCGCCATCCTTTTGCAGGCAGGAGATGATATTCAGATCAAATTTATCTATTTTTTCCATTTAAAAGATCAAATGACCCAATTTATGAGGTTTTAGGCAAAATTTAGGTGAGGTTTCAAATTTCTTTCCATCGTATGATATTTCGGTGTGCCCAGGAACATCCCCGACATGAATACGCCTACCAAAACGACCCCCGCCAAGATCACGCCGTTGCAGCAATTCCTAGAAAGCCTGAAGACGGCCGACGTCGCCGCGGCGCTGGCCGAAGGGCTGATCGGCAAGGATGCGGTGGTAGATGGCCCCTATGGCGTCAAGCCGCTGGTGTACGCCGATTACGTGGCGTCCGGCCGGGCGTTGATGCAGGTCGAGCGTTTCATTCTTGAGCAGGTGCTGCCGTACTACGCCAACTCGCATACCGAGGCTTCCTACTGCGGCGGCTTCATTACCCGGTTGCGCCGCGAGGCGCGCGCGGCGATTGCGCGGTGCTGCGGCGCGAGCGATGAGCACGCCGTGATTTTTGCGGGGTCGGGCGCGACGGCTGGCATCAACCGGCTGGTGCACCTGTTCGGCGTGCGCGAGGCCATCGCCGCGGGCCGCCAGGTGCGCGTCATCATCGGCCCCTACGAACACCATTCCAATATCCTGCCGTGGCGCGAATGCGGCGCGGAAATCGTCGAGCTGGCGGAAAGCCCGGCAGGCGGCCCCGACCTGGCGCAGCTGGACGCGGCGCTGCAAGCCGGGGAGGGCGCGCTGGTCATCTGCGCGCTGTCGGCGGCTTCGAACGTGACGGGCATCGTGGCGGACGTGGCGGAAGTGACCCGGCGCGTCAAGGCCGCTGGCGCGAAGATGCTGTGGGACTACGCAGGCGGCGCGCCCTATCTGACGATCCGGATGACGCCTGCTGCCGACGCGGCGATCGACGCGATTGTTTTCTCGCCCCACAAGTTCATCGGCGGTCCGGGCGCGTCGGGCGTGCTGATCGTGCGCCGCGACGCGGTGCTGGACACCAAGCCCACCTGGCCCGGCGGCGGCACGGTGCGCTTCGTTTCGCCCGCGGGCCACGACTACAGCGGCAGCCTGGAAGCGCGCGAGGAAGCGGGCACGCCCAACGTGGTGGGCGATATCCGGGCGGCGCTGGTGCTGCTGGTGAAGGAAGCCCTGGGCGCCGAGTTCATGCGCCAGCGCAATCAACACTTCGTAGAGCGCGCGCTGGCCAGGTGGCAGGGCGCCGAGCAGCTGGAGCTGCTGGGTTCGCTGACGGCGGCACGCCTGCCGATCTTCTCGTTCCGGGTGCGCAACGGCCGCGGCGGCTTCGTGCATCAGCAACTGGTGACGCGCATGCTGAGCGACCGCTTCGGCATCCAGGCGCGCGGCGGCTGCGCCTGCGCGGGACCCTATGTGCATCGCCTGCTGGATATCGGCGCGGATGAGTCGCAGCAGATGCGCCAGGCCATCCTGGATGGCCGGGAAATGGAAAAGCCAGGTTTCATCCGCCTGAACTTCAGCGTGCTGCTGCCGGACGAGAAGGCCGATTTCATCCTGGATTCGGTGCTGGCGCTGGCCGCGGACGCGACCGAGTTCGAGCATCGCTACGGTTTCGATCCGAGCCGTGCGATTTTCTTCCCGCACAGCGCCGAAAAGCAGGCCGCCTGAGCCATGCGCCCGCCGCCTGGCGGGCCGCTCAGTCTTTCATGTGCAGGCCGCAGGTTCTGATCCATGCGGCCTTTTTGTCGGCCAATTCCTCGGACGCGTCGCTTAGCGCGCGCGCCATCTTTGCCGGGAACTCCACGCCTTTGCGGCGGCAGGCCTCGAAGTCGTCGACCAGGGCGTATCTGGCATCCAGCAGGTCCAGGCGGCCCTGGCACAGCTCGCGATTCAATTGCAGATCGTTGGATGCTTCGCGCGTGCGCTGCACGTCCTGCGCGCGGTCGATGCGCGCCTGCTCCGCCTGGACCTGCGCAACGCAGTCTTGCGCGACGGCGGGGGCGCTGGCGGCGCAGAGGAGCAGGATGGCGAGGGAGCGGCGGTCAAGAACGGCCATGCGGGGATACCTTGGGAATGCGACTGAATGGGCAGCATCATAACTGGGGGGAGCATCGGCCCGCCGGAGCGGCAGCTCCGTGCGAATCCGTTGTCGCCAGATGCTTCCAGATCGCCTCGGCCACTGTCTGCGGCGCGATGGTGGCCATGTCGCCTTTTACTGTGGCCTCTACCGGGTACAACCAGGGTACGTACCGCAATGCGGGAGTGGCGCCGAACAGTCCTATCGTCGGGATTCCGTGGGCCGCTGCAATGTGCATGCCCATGCTGTCGTTGGAGACAAACACCGAACAGCTCGCGATCAGTGCCTGGCTATCGCATATGTCCTTGGCCTGTTGCGTCGCATCCAACAAAGTTATGGATTCGGGTAGCAAGCTGCGAATTTCTTGTGCAATGTCCTGGACATCGCTGCCGCCCACCAATACAAAACGCAGTCCGCCATCCCGCGCATGCAAGATGCGCGCCACTTGCGCAAAAGCCCTGCCGCTATAGCGTTTACAGGGTATCGAACCATTCAAGCCGAATCCAATCGTGCGGGATTGCGCATGGCAGAACTGCATGGCCTTGCTGCTCGCCGAATCCGTACAGAACAGCGAGGGATAGCGCGGTTCAAACTGATAGCCCGCCTTCGCATACAGCAACGGCAGCCATGTATAGATGTCAGGGTGCGGGGTCCCTTTGCGGCGTACCCAGATGCGATGCGTGAGCAGCGCTGCAAGATGCGGCTGGTGCATGCGTACGAAACCGATACGTTGCGGAATTCCCGCCAGGCGGGCCGCCAACGCAATGTGAGTACGGAAGGTAAAGAGAAACAGACTGTCGTAGGCGCGGTCCGCCAGTATCTGTTTCACCCGCGTGATGCGCTCCCAACCTCGCAAACGGTTCTCCGAACGCAGAGAGATGACTTCCTTCACGTACGGCTGAGCGCGGAACAGTTCCTGTGCTGACTCATTTTGAGTCATCAGCAATGAAACGGTCCCTCCGGCTTGTTCGGCCAGCGCTCGGACAAAAACCATGCTGAGCACTCCGTCGCCGATGCCGCCGGAAATATAAATCGCACAATTTCGCGCTGTACTACGGGAGACGGAAGAGGCGGCAGGCATGGCATCCAATAAAAATACGCTCACTGCATTTTCAAAAAAGATATCGAACTTCGAATCTATTAGTCTGGTGGAGGTATGTTTATTGGTCGCGTAGTGTTTTGTATTAAATGTTCGAAAAAGTTATGCGCGATGGCGCCCGGACGAAGTGATGGTACATGGGTTGCGGTGAGTGTGGGAAGCGCCCCATGCCGCCTGCGTCCGACGCCAAGGCTACTGGTCGGATACCCAGTTTACGGTTATCTAAAACTCGCCTACTGTGCTTTACATATCAACGACTTACAAGCGCTGCACGGCGCCATCGAATTACACGGTCGTCGATATAAATTTCTGTTTTATCAACAAGTTACGTTGGAGATGAAAGAGAATGACCGATACCCTCATCAAGGTCGACCTGGCCCAATCCCCCTACGAGAACGCGCAGATCCACAATCGCTGGCATCCGGATATTCCGATGGCCGTGTGGGTCAAGCCCGGGGATGACTTCGTGCTGGAAACCTATGACTGGACCGGCGGCGCGATCAAGAACGATGACAGCGCCGACGACGTCCGCGACGTGGACCTGTCCACGGTGCACTTTCTTTCGGGGCCGGTGGGCGTGGAAGGGGCCGAGCCCGGCGACCTCTTGGTGGTGGACCTGCTGGACATCGGCGCCAAGCCGGACAGCCTGTGGGGTTTCAATGGCTTCTTCAGCCGCAACAACGGCGGCGGCTTCCTGACCGAGCATTTTCCGCATGCGCAGAAATCCATCTGGGATTTCCATGGCATGTTCACCTCGTCGCGCCATATTCCCGGCGTCAACTTCGCCGGGCTGATCCATCCCGGGCTGATCGGCTGCCTGCCGGACAAGAAGCTGCTGGACACCTGGAACCGGCGCGAACAGGCGCTGATCGACACCAATCCCAACCGCGTGCCGCCGCTGGCCAATCCGCCCGCGCCGAAGACGGCGCACATGGGTGCCATGCAGGGCGCGGCGCGCGACAAGGCGGCGGGCGAAGGGGCGCGCACGGTGCCGCCGCGCGAGCATGGCGGCAACTGCGACATCAAGGACCTGTCGCGCGGCGCGCGGGTGTTCTTCCCGGTCTACGTGAAGGGCGGCGGCCTGTCGGTGGGCGACCTGCATTTCTCTCAGGGCGACGGCGAGATCACGTTCTGCGGCGCCATTGAAATGGCGGGTTGGGTGCACATGCGCGTGTCGCTGATCAAGGGCGGCATGGAGAAGTACGCGATCAAGAACCCGATCTTCAAGCCCAGCCCGATCACGCCGGCCTACAAGGACTTCCTGATCTTCGAAGGCATTTCGGTGGACGAGTCCGGCAAGCAGCACTACCTGGACGTCAACGTCGCGTACCGGCAAGCCTGCCTTAACGCCATCGAGTACCTGAAGAAGTTCGGCTATTCGGGCGCCCAGGCGTATTCGCTGCTGGGCTGCGCGCCGGTACAGGGGCATATCAGCGGGGTGGTGGACATCCCCAACTCCTGCGCCACGTTGTGGCTGCCGACGGAGATCTTCGACTTCGACATCCAGCCGTCGGCGTCCGGCCCCGTCAAGCACATCCAGGGCGGCGTGGACATGCCGCTGTCGCGCGACCGCTAGGAGCCATCCCATGCCCATGTATGACTATGCCTGCGGCGATTGCGGCGAGTTTGCGGCGCTGGTGCCCCTGGCCAGGTGGCGCGATCCCGCCGCCTGCCCGCAATGCGGCGTGATGTGCGGCCGCATCCTGGGGGGAGCGCCGGCGATCTCGGCGCTGTCGTCCGCCGTGAACCGGGCGCGCGCGGTCAACGAGCGCAGCGCCCACGAACCGCGCAGCTCGCGCTCCGGCCATGGCATGAACTGCGGATGCTGTTCCGGCGGCAAGGCGGCCGGCAAGACGCGCACCACGCCGGATGGGGCGAAATCGTTCGCGGGCGCAAGGCCCTGGATGATCAGCCACTGAGGACGCGCCGCCGGCGTGCAAAGGCCCCGCTTGCGCGGGGCCTTGTTTTTGCGGGGCGGGAGCAGCGGGCTCAGGCTTGCAGCGGCGCCACCGCGGCGCCCTGGATCTTGTGGCGGGCCAGGGCTTCGGCGACGAAGCCCGATTTCTTCATGGCCTCGACGAAGGCGGCCAGGTAGGCGCTGGCCTTGTCGCCGCGGCTCTTGGGCACGCCCATGGCCTGCCGGATCAGCATGAAGTGGCCGTCCAGCAGGCGCAGACCGCCCAGGCGCTGCGCGTCGGCTTCAAGCTGCTGCTTCACGCCTGCGGCGACTTCCATGTTTTCCTGCATGAAGGTGTCGACGACGGCGGGCGAGGTGGGCGCGCGGAAGATCTCCGCTTGCTTGAGTTCCCGCGTAAGGTACAGGTCGTAGGCGCTGCCCTTGCCGACCACCACGCGCTGGCCCTTGCGGTCGACCTCGTCCATGCTCGCGATGGGCGAATCCTGGCGCACCAGGTAGGCGCCTTCGATCACCACGTAGGGCGCGGTGAAGGCGATCTGCGCGCCGCGCAGCGGATCGATGGCGAAGAAGCCTACGTCGGCCTCTTCGGCAGCCACGGCGTTGACGGATTCACCGGCCGACTTGAACACCACCAGCTCCAGCTGGACGTCCAGGCGCCGCGCCAGTTCCGTGGCCAGGTCGACCGAGACGCCGCCGGCCTGGCCGGTGACGGGGTCGGCGTGCGCCAGGATGGGATTGCCCAGGTTGATGGACGCGCGCAGCGCGCCGGTGGGGGCGAAGGCGGAAAGCAGCTCGTGGTCGGTCTTCATGGTTTCCTTGGGCGGAGAGGGCCCCGCGCGTGGGCGCGGATGTTGCGGCAAGCATAGCCGCAAGCGCGCGCGTTGCGCGATGCCTTATTGCGCGCGGCGCAGCACGTAGTGGGGGGCCAGCGGGCCGGTCGGGCGGGTGCCGTCGCGGTACAGCATGGTCACCTGGTTTTCGCCGACGAAGTAGCGCTGGCTGTCGCCGGACGCATCCAGACGGATGGTGCTGCCGTCGGACTCCCAGCTGAATGAACCCGTGACGACCTCGGGTTGCGGCTGGCGGTCCAAATACTGGGTCTGTCTTTGGTAGCGGCCGTCCTGTTCGAGCGTCAGGCGGGTACGGATGCCCGGGCAGTCGGCGCAGGGCAGGGTGCCCTCGTAGCTGCCGGCCCAGTCCAGCGAATCGCGGGCGGTGTGGCTGTCGACGGGGGCGGAACCGCCGGCGCCGGGCTGGGTGGGCGCGCAGCCGGCGAGCAGGGCTAGCGTCAGGGCGCAGGTCAGGGTGGTTTTCATCATGGCGAGCTCCTGTTTGGCAAACCGGTCACGATACGGACAGTAACGGGGCTGTGCTGAAACGGGATGTAAAGCGCAAGGGCCGGTCGCGGCCGCGCATGCGCTACGCTACCTTACTTTCCAGGCGCACCCGCCCGGGCCTCCCTCTTGAACAGGACGATTCCGATGAAAGGCGAACACCGTTACAACGTCACCGTCGACTGGACCGGCAACACCGGCTCGGGCACGTCCAGCTACGCGGCCTATTCCCGCGACCACCTGATCCGAGCGGCGGGCAAGCCCGATGTGCCGGGATCGTCCGACCCGGCCTTTCGCGGCGATCCCGCGCGCTGGAATCCCGAGGACATGCTGGTGGCGTCGCTGTCCGCGTGCCACAAGCTCTGGTATCTGCACTTCTGCGCGGTCGAAGGGGTGACGGTGGAGGCCTACCGCGACGAGGCCGAAGGCGTCATGGTCGAGGATCGCGAGCGCGGCGGCGCCTTCAGCGCCGTCACCCTGCGTCCCGAAGTGACCATCCGCGCTGGCGACGACGCGGCGCTGGCGGCCGAACTGCACGAGCGCGCGCATCATTTCTGCTTCATCGCCAATTCGGTCAACTTCCCGGTGCGTTGCGAACCGCGCATCGTGCACGCTGCCTGAGGACTATCGTCATGCTGACCATTTGGGGACGCCGCAGTTCGTTCAATGTGCAGAAGGTGTTGTGGCTGGCGGGAGAGCTGGGCCTGGAGTACGAGCATGTGCTGGCCGGCGGCCAGCACGGGCTGCTGGACACGGCCGAGTTCCGCGCCATGAATCCGCACGGCAAGGTGCCGCTGCTGCGCGATGGCGCGACCACGGTCTGGGAGTCCCATGCCATCCTGCGCTATCTGGCCGCGCGCGACGGCGCCGGCCGCTTCTGGGCGGACGACCCCGCGCAGCGGGCCGGCGCCGACGGCTGGATGGACTGGGCCCAGACCGCCTTGCAGCCTGCCTTTCTGACCGGCGTGTTCTGGGGCTATTACCGCACCCCCGAGGCGCAGCGCGACACGGCGGCCATCGAGCGCGCCATCGCCGCCACGCATGCCTGCCTGCGGCAACTGGACCGCGCGCTGGCGGACCGCCCGTATCTGGGCGGCGAAACCCTGGGCCTGGCCGACATTCCCGCCGGCACCACGCTCTACCGCTACTTCGAAGTGGACATTCCGCATCCGTCCATGCCCCATCTGCAGGCCTGGTACGAGCGCCTGCAGGCCCGTCCCGCCTATCGCGAACATGTGATGGTGCCGTTCGGGGAATTGCGCGGGCGGCTGGCTTTCTAGGCCGGATTTACAAATTTTCCGGCGGGCGATGTCACATCGTGGCAGGCTGTCTCGTCCTAGGGGTAATGGCGCCGCATCCCGCGGCGCATGCCTGCCTTGCCGGAGACACGCCATGAGCACCGCCCGCCTGAACGCCTACACCGCCTCGCCCAAGGCCATGAAGGCCATGATCGCCCTGAACGACTTTGTCGAGGGCTGCGGCCTGGAACACAGCCTGCTTGAACTGGTGAAGATGCGCGCTTCGCAGATCAACGGCTGCGCCTACTGCCTGCACATGCATTCCACCGATGCCCGCAAGCAGGGCGAGAGCGAAATGCGCCTGTACCTGCTGGATGCCTGGCGCGAATCCTCGCTGTACAGCGAACGCGAGCGCGCCGCGCTGGCGTGGACGGAGGCGTTGACCCGGCTTGCCGACACCCGCGCGCCGGACGCCGACTATGCCGAAATGGCCAGGCATTTCAGCGAGGAAGAGCAGGTCAACCTGACGGTCGCCATCAACATGATCAACAGCTGGAACCGCATCGCCGTCGGGTTCCGCTCGCAGCATCCCAAGCAGTGAGGCCCGGCTGTATGAGCGCGTCCGCCATTCCCGGTGCCGTGGCCGATTTCGAGCCCCATCGCAAGCACCTGCAGGGCCTGGCTTACCGCATGCTGGGGTCATGGGCAGAGGCCGAGGACATCGTGCAGGACGCCTGGCTGCGCTGGCGCGACGCGGACCGCGCTCAAGTCGAGACGCCGCGCGCCTTCCTCTCGCGCACCGTCACGCGGTTGTGCCTGGACCAGCTGAAGTCGGCGCGCGTGCGGCGCGAGGAGTACGTGGGGCCATGGCTGCCGGAACCCTTGCCTGATGCGGGCAGTTATGAGGCGCCGGGGGCGGGGGAGATTGCGCACGATCTGTCGGTGGCGCTGATGCTGGCGCTGGAGCGCCTGTCCGCGCTGGAACGGGCCGCTTTCCTGCTGCACGATGTGTTCGACATACCGTTCGCGGAGATTGCGGCGACGCTGGGCCGCAACGAGGCCGCCTGCCGCCAGTTGGCCGCGCGGGCGCGCAGCCGCGTGCGCGATGCGCGCCCGCGGTTCGCGGTGACGGAACGGGAAGGCGCGCGCATCGCCGATGCATTCTGGCAGGCGTCGCGCGCGGGTGACGTGGATGCTCTGCGCAGCCTGCTGGCGCAGGACGCCGTGCTGCATGCCGACGGCGGCGGCAAGAAGCTGGCCGTATTCAGACCCATCCTGGGCAGCGACAAGATCGCGCGCTTTTTCGCCGGCCTGGCGAAAAAACCCAGCGGCCAGTTCCTGGACGCCGTGGTGACCCAATTGAACGGCATGCCGGGCGTGCTGGCGACCGAACTGGACGGCCTGCCGCGGTCCACCACGCTGGAGGTGCGCGACGGCAGGATCGCCGCCATCTATATCGTGCGCAACCCTGATAAGCTGCGCCATGTCGCGGCGCTGTCGCCGCAGCCGGCCGCGCCCCAGGATGATTCCGCACCTCACTGACTACCCGCAGGACCTGCCCGAACTCGGATTGGATGGCTTGCGGCTGCGCCCATTGCGGGAAGCGGACGCCGACGATTGGCATGCGTATCTGCGCGACGAGGCGGTCACGCGCCATACCAGCTGGCAGTTGGACGGGCCGGATACGCTGGTCCGCCTGATCCGCGGTTATGGTCAGCCGGCGGCATCGCACAGCCTGCGCCTGGCCATCGTCACGGGGGGCGGCGCTTTGGCAGGCACCATAGGCTTGAACGAGATCGCTGCGTCCGCGCGGCGCGCGGAAATCGCCTATGACGTCGCGCCGCTTTACTGGCGGCGTGGCATCGCCACGCGCGCCTGCGTGACATTGACCGAGTGGGCCTTGCGCGAGCTGGGCTTTGCGCGCATCCAGGCCACCGTGCTGGATACGAACGTGGCGTCGGCCGGCGTGCTGGAGCGCTGCGGTTTTCAACGCGAAGGGCTGCTGCGGCGCTACCGCCTGGTGCGCGGCGAACCTCGCGATTTCTGGATGTACGCGCGCGTCAACGCCGCGCAGGGCTGAAGCCCAATCATTTTGAGGAACCCATGACAACCGCTTTGATCGTGATAGACGTGCAGCGCGCGCTGTTCGAGACGATTCCCGCGCCCGCCGATGCCGAGGCCGTGTTGGCGCGCATCAATGCGCTGGCCGAACGCGCCCGCGAAGCAGGCGCGCCCGTCATCTACGTGCAGCACGAAAGCCCTGGCAGCGCCATGGACCACGGCCTGCCGGGCTGGCAGCTGGACTTGCGGCTGCAGCCAGCGGATGGCGACGTCCGCGTGCGCAAGACTACGCCGGACTCTTTCCTGCGCACCGGTCTTGGCGATGCGCTGACTCAGGCCGGCGCCTCGCAACTGGTTGTGTGCGGCTACGCCAGCGAGTTCTGCGTGGACACGACCGTGCGCCGCGCGGCGGCGCTGGGCTACCCCGTCACGCTGGCCGCCGACGCCCACACCACTCAGGACAAGCCGCATGCGCCGGGCGCGCAGATCCGCGCGCATCACAACGCGACCTTGTCGTCCATCTCCAGTTTCGGCGTGAAGATCGCCGCCGTGCCCGCGGCGGACATCGTCTTCGGCGCCGCGACGGCGCGGTGAGCTCCATGGATCCCGAGCTGCTGTCGCTGCTGGTCACGCGCACCATGCCTTTCGGCAAGTACCAGGGGCGCCTGATCGCCGACCTGCCCGGACCATATCTGGCCTGGTTCGCGCGCAAGGGCTTTCCGCCGGGCGAGCTGGGGCGCCTGCTGGCCCTGATGCACGAGCTGGACCACAACGGGCTTTCGTCATTGCTGGCGCCGCTGCGCCAATCCGCGCCGAGGAAGTAGGGCGGCCCGCGTAGGGCGGCCCGCGTGGGGCGGCCTGGCGGGGAAACCGCGGGAAACAACTGTGGCGGATTGTGTAGCGTCTTGGCACGCCGCACTCTGGCGGCCGGGGATACGATAGGGCGGCGTGTCCAGGGCTGCGGTCCGCGTCCTGGATGTCAGTTCATTGAAAAGAGGTCGTCATGAAGAAACTCCACATTTCCGCCTTCCTGCTTGCCGCCCTGTGCGCGGCCGGCGCCGTGCAGGCGCAGAATGCGGCGCCCGTCACGCAGGAATACCAGTACCCCAGCGTACGCTCAAAGGATGGCAGCCTGTCGCCGCCTTCCACGCTGCGCATGACGGTCACGCCCGAATCCGGCTCCGCGCCCGCGGTCATCCGCGACACGCCGGAAAGCCAGGCCCAGTACGTGCGTTGCCGCGAGGTATCGGACCGCGCCGCCGTGTCGAACGCGCAGATGCAGGCCGGCGTGGCGCAGTGCCTGAAAGAGCTGGAGCAGCGCCGCCAGCAGTAAGAAGTGCACGGGCCGCCCAACGGGCGGCTTTCCGTTCTGGTCAAACGGTAATAATATTCAATCTCATCAACAGCGCTGCCCGCCGCGACGGAGCCGCCATCTTGACCGCCGCCCATCCCGAACCTGATTGGACCGTATCGGCCGCCACGCCCGCCATGTCGCTGGCGGGCGGCACGCTGCGCTTCGGTCGCGACGAGCGCGTGCAGGAGCGCCTGGAGCCGGGCCTGAAGCTGGTGCTCGTGCTGGACGGGGACCTGCGCTACAGCGTGCGCGGCGCCGCGCCCACCCGCGTAAGCGGGCCCGCGCTGCACCTGAGCGTGTGCCAGGACGCCATGGGCATGGAGCATGAGTTCGGCGCGCATCAGTCCTTGCGCTTCGTGTCCTTGCGCACGGGCCTGGACCATCTGCGCGAGGCCTTTTCCGTGGATCCGGCCCAATTGGCGGGCCTGCTGCGCGCGCCGCGGGCCGTAGGCGCCTACGCCGAGGCCAATATGCGGGCGGACCGCAAGCTGGAGGCTCTGGGCCACCAGATGCTGGCCTGCCCGGTGCAGGGTGCGCTCAAGCGCATGTACCTCTCGGCCAAGGCGCTGGAACTGGCCGCGCTGGCCCTGGGCGCGCTGCAGCCGGCGGAGCAGGTCGCGCCCATTCGCGGCCTGACGCGCGCCGACGTGGAACGCCTGCAATACGCGCGCGACCTGGTGGCGGCGAACCTGCAGGATCCGCCGTCCCTGCCCGAACTGGCGCGGCGCGCGGGCGTGAACGTCAACAAGCTCACCACCGGCTTTCGCAAGCTGTTTGGCCAGAGCGTCTACGCCTACGTGCGTGAACGACGCATGGAGCAGGCCCAGGTCCTGCTGGCCGAAGGCGCCTATACCGTATCCGAGGCGGCCTACGCCTGCGGCTATACCGATTCGCACTTCACCAAGGCGTTCCTGCGCCGCTACGGCGTGCTGCCCAGCAGCGTCGGGCCGGGCCGCTGAGGCGTCAAAACTTCCGCAATCGCCAGCAAGACTTCCGCAATCGCCAGCGCACGGCTGCCGTCATTCTTAGAATTACTTGAGAATTATTCTCAATAAAGTTCTAAGAGGACAGGCAGTGCGAAAACAGGTGAAAACGGGGGCGCCGCGCAGGAACGCGGCGCGGGCGCAGCATTGGCCGCTGTGGCTGGCGGTGGCGGTGGCGGTGGCGCCAGCGCAGGCGCAGGAGGCCGCGTCGCTGCCGGCGGTGACGGTCAGCGGCGAGGGCGTGGCGCAGGACACGGCGACCCTCGGCAAGCTGCCGCTGACGCTGCGCGAGATTCCGCAGTCGGTGACGGTGATCGGGCAGGAGCGGATGCGCGAGCAGAACCTGCAAAGCCTGGACGAGGTGATGCAGCACGCCACCGGCATCACGGTGCAGCCCTATCAGCTGCTGACCACCGCGTACTACGCGCGCGGCTTCAAGGTGGATTCGTTCGAGCAGGACGGCGTGCCGGTGCTGATGGGCAACATGGCGGCATCGCCTCAGGACATGGCGGTGTACGAACGCGTGGAGATCCTGCGCGGCGCCAACGGCCTGATGCATGGCGCAGGCAATCCCGCCGCCACGGTGAACCTGGTGCGCAAGCGGCCGCAACGCGAGTTCTCGTTCAGCGGTTCCCTCAGCGCGGGAAGCTGGGACCGCTACCGCGCGGAGGCCGACCTGGGCGGCCCGTTGAACGATAGCGGCAGCGTGCGCGGCCGCATCGTCGGCGCCATGGAGGACCGCGGCTATTTCTATGACGTCGCGGATCAGCAGTCGGCCCTGCTCTACGCCATAGGCGAGGTGGACCTGGGGCCGGACACGGTGCTGTCCGCCGGCCTGCAGACCCAACGCATCCGCTCTACCACCAACATGGCCGGCGTGCCGCGCTACAAGGACGGCGGCGATATCGGCCTGAAGCGTTCGACCTACCTGGACGTGGCCTGGGACCGCTTCAACTGGGATACGACGCGCGTGTTCGCGGACCTGGAGCATCGCTTCGGCCAAGGCTGGAGCGCCAAGATCAGCGCCAATTACCTGACTGCGGACAGCAACCTGAAGTACGCAGGCGCCTATGGCGCGATAGACCGCCAGACCGGGCTGGGTTCCTCCTTGATGGGCGCGGCCTACAAGTTCGACAACACGCAGGCCAGCGTGGACGCCTATGTCGGCGGCCCGGTGCAACTGTTCGGCCGGCGCCATGAACTATTGCTGGGCGGCAATGCCCAGCGCACTACGTCCGAGCAATACAGCGCGGACCTGACGCCCTATCCGAACGTGCCGGTCAACGTCTTCGACTGGGATCCGCACAGCGTGCCCGAGCCTGGCGTGGGGCCATACACCTCGCCCGGCGAAACGCGGCTCAAGCAGCAGGGCGTTTACGGCATGGGCCGCTTTTCGCTGGCCGATCCGGTGACGTTGGTGCTGGGCGGACGCATGAGCTGGTGGAACCAGAGCGCGCCTCGCGCGCGCCAGCGCATTGATCCGGAGTTCACGCCGTATGGCGGATTGATCGTGGACCTCGACCGTCAGTGGTCGCTATATGGCAGCTATGCGCAGGTCTTCCAGCCGCAGGGCGAGCTGACGCGCGACGGCAAGCCGCTGGATCCCATTACCGGCACCAACTACGAGGCCGGCGTCAAAGGCGAGCTGGCGGAGGGCGCCTTGAACGTGTCGCTGGCCGTGTTTCAGATCCAGCAGAAGAACCGCGCGCAGGAGGACCCCGCCTGGCCGTGCGTGGGCCGCAACTGCTACTACATCTCGGGCGGGGAAGTGCGCAGCCGCGGCGTCGAGGCCGAAGCCTCCGGCAGCATTACGCCCTATTGGACAGTGGCCGCGGGCTACACCTTCAACACCAGCAAGTACCTGACGGATTCGGAATCCGGCGGACAGCCGTTCGCGCGCTTCACGCCCAAGCACATCTTCCGCGTATGGACCAACTATGCCTTGCCCGGCCTGGAGCGGCGGCTGAGCGTGGGCGGCGGGCTGCAAGTGCAGTCGGGCTACTCCACCGTGTCCGGCCCCGTCACGCTGCGCCAGGGCGGCTATGCGCTGGTGGACCTGCGCATGGCGTACCGGGTGGACAAGCACGTGACCGCGGCGCTCAACGTCAACAACCTGTTCGACCGCGGCTATTACCAGAGCCTGTCGGGCACGGCCTGGAACAACCGCTACGGCGAGCCCCGCAACGTCATGCTGACCCTGCGCGCCGAATACTGATGACCCGCGGCGGGCGCCGTCCGCGCGCGCCCGCCGACAACCAGAAGGAGAGATCGATGAGTGCACCCGATACCGGACCGGTGTTCGACTGGCTGGACCACTTCGTGGCGCTGGGGCGCGAGGGCGCCATGCGCGATGTGGGCCGTTTGCGCCGGCTCGCGCCGCAGGACGAATGGCTGGTCGGCATCAAGGCCGTGGCCAGCGACGCCGACGTGCATGGCGATGTGTGGGAGCGCCACCCGGCGGGCGATGAAATGCTCTGCGTGTTGGAAGGGCGCGTGGTGGTCACACTGATGGCGGAAGACGGCGCCCAGACCGACATGCTGCTGGATACCCGGCGCAGCGCCATCGTGCCGCGCGGCGTGTGGCACCGCCTGCACGTCGCCTGTCCCGGCAAGATCCTGTTCGTGACGCCGGGGCAGGGCAGCGAACACCGCCGCGCGGATGCCGCCGCAATCCCACAGCCCCTCGTCGAAGGAAATCTGAAGTGAACCGTATTGCAAACGCACGCATGTTCGTGATGATAGGCGCCTTGTATTTTTCCCAAGGCATACCGCTGGGCGTGGCCATGGAGGCTTTGCCCACGCTGCTGCGCCGCGACGGCGCGGACCTGCACGCGCTGGCCTGGCTGCCGCTGGTCGGCCTGCCGTGGGTGCTGAAGTTTCTGTGGGCGCCCGTGGTCGACAACCGCTGGACCCGCGCCCTGGGCCGGCGGCGCAGCTGGATCCTGCCGATGCAGGCCGTGGTCCTGGCCTGCCTGCTGGCGCTGTCTTGGCTGGGCATCGATGCCGCGGCGGCGGCCTGGGTGGTCGCCCTGATGGCGCTGGCGTCGTTGGCCAGCGCGACGCAGGACATCGCCACCGACGGCCTGACGGCGGAGCGCTTCCAGGGGCAGGATCTGGCGCGCGCCAATGCCGTGCAGGTGGGCGGCACCATGGTGGGCTTCTTCTTCGGCGGGCCGGGTTGCCTGATGCTGGCGGGCCATATCGGACAGACCGGCGCGCTGCTGACCTTGGCGGCCGTGGTGGCGTTCAGCCTGTTGCTGGCGGCCGCCTGGCGTGAAACCGAACTGGCCATGTCCGCGGCCAGGCGGCGCGCCACGCTGGGCGCCTTCGTGCGCCGCCCCGGCGCCTGGGCTCTGGCCGCAGCCGCGTTCCTGTCGGCCATGACGGCGGTGGCGGGCTATGGCCTGTCCAAGTTGTTCCTGGTGGATGCGGGCTGGGCGGTCGAGGCCGTGGGGCGCGTCGGCATGGCGGGCGGCGTGGTGACGGTGCTGCTGGGCTGCGGCGGCGGCGCCTGGCTGATCGGCCGGCTGGGCGCGCGCGCGGTGCTGGCGCTGGGCCTGGCCGCCTCGGGCGCGGCTGCGCTGGCCTGGATGGCGCAGGCCCAGGGCTGGATGCCGGCGCAGACGGGCACGGCCCTGGGCGCGCAGGCGCTGGGGGCGTTCGGCGCGGGCGCCGCGTCCGTGGCCCTGATGACGCTGGCCATGCGCTTTGCCAGCCGCGGCGAGCAGGCCGGCACCGACATGACCGCGGTGCAAAGCGCGCGCGACCTGGGCGAGATCCTGACCTCGTCCCTCATGACCGGGCTGGCGGCCCAGGTCGGCTACGTCTGGGGCTTTGCCAGCGGCCTGCTGGTGGCGGCCGCGACGCTGGCGTTCACGGCCAGGGCGCTGGCGCGCACGGGCTGATATGGCGATTCTGGCGGTTGCGGCTACACTTGTGCGCCGTTTTGCTTTCAGCACCAGAATTCCCCATGATTTCCACCGCATGCGGCGTCGACTTCGGCACGTCCAATTCCACCGTCGGCTGGAGCCGCCCCGATCAGCGCGCGCTCCTCGCCCTGGAAGACGGCAAGACCACCTTGCCCTCTGCCATTTTCTTCCATGACGAAGACGCCGAAGTCAGCTATGGCCGCGCCGCCATCTCCGACTATCTCGCGGGCTACGACGGGCGCCTGATGCGCTCGATGAAGAGCCTGCTGGGCAGCTCGCTGATTGACGGTTCGACGGAAGTGCAGGGCCGTTCGATTCCGTTCCGCGTCCTGCTCACGCGCTTCATCGCCGAACTCAAGCGCCGCGCCGAAACGGCGGCGGGGCGCGGCTTCACGCGCGCGGTGCTGGGCCGGCCGGTGTTCTTCGTGGACGACAATCCGGCCGCCGACCAGACCGCCCAGGACACGCTGGGCGAGATCGCGCGCAGCGTCGGCTTCACCGATATCGAATTCCAGTTCGAGCCGCTGGCCGCCGCATTCGACTACGAATCGCAGATCGACCGCGAAGAGCTGGTGCTGGTCATCGACATCGGCGGCGGTACCTCCGACTTTTCGCTGATCCGCCTGGGGCCCGGCCGCGCCAACAAGGCCGACCGCCGCGAGGACATCCTGGCCTACGGCGGCGTGCACATCGGCGGGGTGGACTTCGACAAGCAGCTCAGCCTGGCGCACGTGATGCCCATGCTGGGGCTGGGCAGCCAGCTGCGCAGCGGCAAGGACGTGCCGTCCACGCAATACGGCAACCTGGCCTGCTGGCACACCATCAACCAGGCCTATACCCGCAAGGCCGCCGAACACTTCGCCTACATCCGCGCCGAGGCCGGCGACCGCGAGAAGATCGATCTGCTGCTGAACCTGGTCAAACAGCGCGCCGGCCACTGGGTGGCGGTGCAGGTCGAAGAGGCCAAGATCGCGCTGTCGGAGACGCCCGCCGCGCGCATCGACCTGTCGCGCATCGCGCCGGAGCTGGGCGTGGACGTGACGCGCCCCTCGTTCGATGCCTGCGTGGGCCGCCTGATCGAAAAGGTCGAGACCACGGTGGGCGCGCTGTTGCGCGACGCCGGCGTATCGACCGCGGATGTGGACACGGTGTTCTTCACCGGCGGTTCCAGCCGCGTGCCGCGTCTGCGCGAATCCGTCTCGGCCCTGGTGCCGGGCGCGCGCAGCGTCGAAGGCGATCTGTTCGGCAGCATCGGCGCCGGCCTGGCGCTGGACGCCCGCCGCAAGTTCGGCTGAGCCGCTCAGGCGGCCAGCATCGAGGGTACGCGCGCCGCCAGCGCGTCGATGGCGGCGCGCGTCTTGGACGGCAGATAGCGCGCTTGCGGCCAGACGGCGTGCACCTCTTGCGCGGCCAGGCGATCGCCGTGCATCAGCACGTCCAGTTCGCCGGTGCGCACATAGTGCGTCAGCATCCAGCAGGGCAGCC
The DNA here is from genome assembly GCF_943737025.1 of Achromobacter sp. Marseille-Q4954. Lineage (NCBI taxonomy): Bacteria > Pseudomonadati > Pseudomonadota > Betaproteobacteria > Burkholderiales > Alcaligenaceae > Achromobacter > Achromobacter sp. Marseille-Q4954. The sequence goes on along the minus strand of NZ_CALSFQ010000004.1, from coordinate 367,933 downwards.
AGGCGAGTCCTGCGCCAGCGATGGCGGCATCCGCAATGGCTTGCAGGTCGTCCACGCGCAGGCTGGGGCGCGGGCGCAGCTCCAGCTCCTGGCCGTCCGGCCCATTCAGCGCCCAGGCCTTGTCCACGCCGTTGCGCGTGTAGACGATGGCGGCATGCTGCCGCAGCTCGTCCACGGTGGTTGGACGGCCATGCGCCTGGATGTAGGCGGGCGCGGCCCCTATGCCCATGGTCTGCATGCCCAGCCTGCGCGCGGCCAGGCTGGCGCTATCGGGCAGTTCGCCCACGCGGATGCCCAGATCGTAGCCTTCCTCGATCAGATCGACGACTCTGTCGTTGAATGAAATCTCGACCTGCAGCTGCGGATGCGCAAGCGCCAGTTCGCGCAGCACGGGTGCGACGCAATGCCGGCCGAACACCAGCGGCGCGCTGACCCGCAGACGCCCCTGGGGCTCGCGGCGGCCGCTGTCCAGCTCGGCCTCGGCGGTTTGCAGTTCGGCCAGCGCGCGCACGCAACGGTCGTAGTAGGCCTGGCCATCATCGGTCAGGCTTTGCTGGCGGGTGGTGCGGTGGAACAGCCTGGCGCCCAGCCGCGCCTCCAGCCGCGCGATGGACTTGCCCACCGCGGAGCGCGTGAGGTTCAGGCGTTCCGCCGCCAGCGCGAAGCTGCCGGCTTCCACGGCCTGCACGAAGACTTCGATGCCGCTCAGGCGGTCATACGTGATCGCGGTCGCCATCATGGACTCCCTGTTTGTTATTGGTTCCTATGGCGATCCGATGAAATGAAAAATATTCGCCACTAGGGAAATTGATTCCCATATATCTTATCGGTACTTGGCCGCCACGGGTAGCCGCTTCAAGGCAAGAAAGCCCCGAGGGGCTGCAAGCCGAAGGCGCAGCGGGACGGCCATTCTTGAATCGATACAGGAGAAACAACATGCAGGCATACACCGTCACCAGCGGCAAGGACATCGCTTCGCTGGAGCGCGTTACGCGCCAGCCGCGCAGCCTGGGTCCCTTGGAGCTGCGAGTGCGCATCAAGGCCGTGTCGCTGAACTATCGCGACCTGATGGTGGCGCGCGGCAATTATCTGAAGGCTGCGGGCGAGCCGGTCATTCCCGCCTCGGATGCTGCCGGCGAGGTGATCGAGGTAGGGACGGGCGTGACCCGCTTCAAGGTCGGCGACCGCGTCATGGGCGCGTTCATGCCGGATTGGATCGACGGCGAGCCCACTCCCGCCACGGTGGCGCTGGCGCCCGGCGCCGCCACCGACGGCCTGCTGTCCACCGAGAGCATTTTTGCCGAGCATGCCCTGGTCGCCATCCCGGCCTCCTTGAGCGACGAGCAGGCCTCGACCCTGCCTTGCGCCGCCGTCACGGCATGGAACGCGCTGTTCGTCGCTGGACGCGCCAAGGCGGGCCAGACGGCGCTGTTCCTGGGCACCGGGGGCGTTTCCATCTGGGGCCTGCAACTGGCCAAGGCGGCCGGCATGCGCGCCATCATCACCTCGTCCAGCGCCGACAAGCTGGCCCGCGCGCGCGAACTGGGCGCGGACCTGACGATCAACTACCGCGAAACGCCGCAATGGCAGGACGAAGTGCTGCGCCTGACCGGCGGCGAGGGCGCGCACGTGGTGGTGGAAGTGGGCGGCGAAGGCACGCTCGAACGTTCCGTGGCGGCTGCGCGCATGGGCGGCACCATTGCGGTCATAGGCGGCGTCAGCGGCTTCGCAGCCGTGCCGGTTGCGCCCCTGGCCCTGATCGCGGGCGTCAAGCGGCTGGAAGGCATCTTCGTCGGCAGCCGCAAGATGCTCGAGGACGTGGCGCGTTTCGTCGACGTGTCGCGCATCGCGCCCGTCATCGACCGCGTCTACCCCTTTGCCGAAGCACGCGAGGCGTTCGAGCACCTGGCGTCGGGCCGGCACTTCGGGAAGCTCGTCATCCGGGTCGCGGAGTAGGCGTCATCGGGGGAGGCGGGCAGCGATGGTAAGCTCGGGCTGCCCGCGCGGACTGGCCATCATCCGTGCGTCCCTTGAGGTATCCGACCCGCCATGACCCGCAAGCCCGACTCCCATCTCGAAGAAAAACTCGTCGCCAGCGAGGCGCCATACAACGGCGCCTTCCTGAAGATCCGCCGCGACACGGTCAGCCTGCCCAACGGCAACACGGCCACGCGCGAGTACGTGGTGCATCCGGGCGCGGTGGTGGTGATCCCCCTGCTGGACGATGGCCGGGTCCTGCTGGAGCGGCAGTTCCGCTATCCCATCGGACGCGTGATGACCGAGTTCCCGGCCGGAAAGCTGGATCCGGGCGAGGATCCGCTGGCCTGCGGCAAGCGCGAGCTGCTGGAGGAAACCGGCTATGCCGCGGATCAGTGGGCGCATGCGGGGGCGCTGCACCTGGCCATCGCCTATTCCACCGAGATCATCCACATCTACTTCGCCCGCGGCCTGCGCGCCGGGCCGCGCCAACTGGACCAGGACGAATTCCTGGATGTGATCAGCGCGGACCCCGCCGAACTGATCGCCGCCTGCGCCAAGGGCGAGGTCACCGACGCCAAGACGCTGACCTGCGTGCTGTGGATGCAGAACGTGCTGTCCGGCGCCTGGCAGCTGGACTGGCAGGACAACGCGGGCTGAGGCCCGCGCGGGATCTGTCCAGCCATGTCCGCTTTTCCCGTTCTGGTGCTGCCAGCCGGCCTGCGCTTCGACGCGCCGGCCGATACCTCCGTGTTGCTGGCGGCGCAGGCGGCCGGCATCAAGCTGCCCAGCTCGTGCCGCAACGGCACTTGCCGCGCCTGCATGTGCCTGTTGCTGGAAGGCGAAATCTCGTACCGCATCGAGTGGCCGGGGCTGTCGCGCGACGAAAAGGAAGAGGGCTGGATCCTGCCCTGCGTGGCGCGGGCGGAATCGGCCCTGGAAATCCAGGCGCCGCTGGCCGCGCCGATCGAGGCCGCGCCTCAGGCACAGCCGCGCCCGCTCACCGGGGCGCGGCGCTAGCGCCTGCAATCAGCGCCGCGGCGGCCGTGGCGAGGCCCATTCCCAGCGCCATGCCGGCAGCCATGCCGCCGAACGGCGCGGCGCCCGCGGCCAGCGCCGCCGCCATGCCCCATTGAGCCCCCGCCAGCATGCCCAGTCCCATCGCCAGCGCGCAGGCCAGCCGCGCGGCCATGCGGGGCGCGCCCGGCAGCGGCAATAGCGCGGCAATCAGCATGGCTGCGCTGCTGGCGGGCATCAGGGCCGCATGGCGCCACGCTTGTTCCAGCAGCCCGCCGGACGCTCCGCACAGGCTGGCCAGCAGCGCCGCCGGCGTGCGCAGCGTGTCCGCCCACAACCCCGCGGCCATGGCCGCGGTGCAGGCCAGCCACAGGAAGGCCGCGTCGGAGGCCATGCTGACGGCGCGGCCGGGCTTGCGCCTAGCCGCAGGCGTGGCAGGCGTGCGCCCGGGCGTCGTCGTAGCGGTCATGGTGGCGTACCCAGTCGCCCAGGTTGAAGTGCGGGCCGTTCTCGTTGCGGCCCAGGGGCGCCAATTCCAGGTAGTTGTAGGCTCCGGCCAGCCTTTCCACGCCGCGCGAGAAGCTTGAATAGGTGTGGAAGATTTCGCCGTCCGGGTCGCGGAAGAAAGCGCTGGCGCCGGAGTTTTCCTCCATGCTGCCGTCGGCCTTGGGTACGGAAGCCTGCAGGTCGAAATTGAAGTCGCTGCCCTCGGACGAGTACCAGGGAAACTGCCAGCCCATGCGTCGCTTGAATGCCTCCAGCTTGGCGTAGGGGGCTCGCGACACGGCGACCACCGTCACGTCATGCTGGCGCAGGTGCATGATCGCGCTGTCCATGTGGTCGGCCAGGAACGAGCAGCCCACGCAGCCTTCCTCCCAGTCCGGGCCGAACATGAAGTGGTAGACGATAAGCTGGCTCCTGCCCTGGAACAGTCCGGCCAGATCCACGGAGCCGGCGGCGCCCTGGAAGCGGTAGGGCTTGTCCACCTTGACCCAGGGCAGGGCCATGCGCTCGCGGGCCAGGGCGTCCTGGGCCCGCGTCAGTTCTTTTTCGCGCCGCAACAGCGCCTCGCGCGCGATGTCCCATTGCGCTCGGGATACGACGGGGTGATCGGTCTGCATCGTGTGTCTCCTTGGATCGGGCCGGCAGGCCCGGATAGGGCGAACGGCAGGGATTCAGGCCGGCTTCGCCAGATGGGCCGCCAGCCGCTCCAGCGCGCCCAGCCAGCCATGCTGGTGGCTGTCGCGGGTGGCCTGGTCGACGAACGGGGTTTGCAGGAAGGCGAGTTCGGTGCCGCCGCCGGCAGGGGTGAATTCCAACGTGATCAGCGAGACTTCAGCGGGCGTGTCGCGCCAGGCCCAGGTGAACACCAGCCGGCGCTGCGGCTCGACTTCGCGGTAGTGGCCGCTGGCGTGGTGCTCCAGCCCGTCCTCGGTGGCGAAGCCCACCTGGTAGGCCCCGCCCACGCGCACGTCGGTTTCCGCCCGCAGCACCTTGCGGGTTTCGGCGGGACCGAACCAGCGCATCAGCGCTTGCGGGTCCGTCCAGGCGCGCCAGACGCGTTCGATGGGGGCGTCGAAGCGGCGTTTGAGCCGGAGTTCGATGGGAGCTGCTTCGTGTCGGGTGCTTCGTTTTTCCATGGGTGGACCTCTTCCTCGTGGTACAGGTACCGCGCCAGCGAATCCAACTGCCCGTTCCAGAACTTCTCGTAGCGGGCCAGCCAGTCGGATGCCGCCCGCATGGGTTCGGGCGATAGCGTGCAGTTCACGACCCGGCCGTCCTTGGCGCGGGCGATCAGGCCGGCGTCTTCCAGCACGCGCAGATGCTTCATGAAAGCGGGCAGGGACATGGCGTGCGGCCGGGCCAGCTCGCTGACCGAGGCCGCGCCTTGTTCCAGGTCGGCCAGCACCCGGCGCCGCGTGCCGTCGGCCAGCGCCGAAAAGATGCTGTCCAGCGTATCGTCTTTAAACTTAACCATAGGGTTAAGTATTAAGCCGAAGCCGCAGGACTGTCAAGCAACAAAGTTGGCGCGAAAGGAATCAGGCGTGCTGGTGCATGGCCGACTGGTGCTTGGTGTCGCGCATGGTGGCGTACACCAGCAGCGAAAGGAAGATGATGCCGGCGAGGTAGTAGTAGAACCACTCCTCATGCCCCTGCTGTTTGAAGAACAGGGCGATGGCCGGCGCCGTGCCGCCGAAGATCGACACCGTTACGGCGTAGGGCACGGCCACGCCGGTGGCGCGGATGTTGGTGGGGAAGAGCTCCGCCTTCACTACCGCGTTGATGGAGGTATAGCCGGCCGTGAACACCCAGGCGCCGCAGATCAGCAGGAAGGCCATGAAGGGCGAACGCGTATGCGACAGCGTCATCAGGATGGGCACCGTGAGCGCCGCGCCTGCCACGCCGAAGAACACCAGCAACGGCTTGCGCCCGATCTTGTCGGACAGCGCGCCATAGACCGGCTGCAGGATCAGCGCGAAGATCAGCGACCCGGCGATGATGTAGGTCGTGACGATGTCGGAGAAGCCCGAGGTCTGCCGCACGAAGGTCTGCATGTAGGTGGTGAAGGTATAGAACGCCGCCGTGCCGCCCGCGGTCAGGCCCACCACGATCGCGACTTCGCGCGGATACTTCAGCAGGCCGCGCAGCGAACTGGTCTGCGGCTTGGGCGCCTTCTGGGCTTCCTTGTAGGAGTCCGTCTCGGGCATGTCGCGCCGCATCAGGGCAGTGATGATGGCCAGCATGGCGCCGATCACGAAGGGGATGCGCCAGCCCCATGCCACCAGCTGCTCGTGGGTCAGGAACACGTTCTGCAACAGCAGCAGCACCAGGATGGCGCAGAGCTGGCCGCCGATCAGCGTGACGTACTGGAAGCTGGAATAGAAGCCGCGATGCTCGGGGTCCGCGATCTCGGTCAGGTAGGTGGCGCTGGCGCCATACTCGCCGCCCAGGCTCAGGCCTTCGACCACGCGCGCCAGGGCCAGCAGCGCGGGCGCGGCCAGGCCGATGGTGGCGTAGGTGGGCGTGACCGCGATGATCAGCGAGCCCACGCACATCATCCCCACCGACACCATCAGCGACAGGCGCCGTCCATGGCGGTCGGCCAGATGGCCGAACAGCCAGCCGCCCAGCGGGCGCACGATGAAGCCGGCCGCGAACAGCGTGGCCGCGTTCAGTTGCTGGACCACCGGGTCGTGCGACGGGAAGAAGGCGGGGGCGAAGTACAGCGCGAAAGCGGTATAGGCGTAGAAGTCATACCACTCCACCAGATTGCCCATGGAGCCGATGAAAATCGCCTTGATGCGGCGCTTGGCGTCGGGGATGTCGAGATGCGCTTGTGTCATATCCATCCTTCGGGTGCGTTTGTCGGGGGACGCCGGACACGCGATCGCGGGCGGGCCGCGAATGGAACATGCATTGCGTTATGTTGCGCCTGTGCGCGCGGAAATGCACGCGTATCAATAGCGCTTCTTGTTCAGCTTTTTGTCAGGCCGGGCCGCGCCGGCTCACTTGCCGCGCGGCTTGATGACTTCGCAAGGCGCGGCGCCGTCGGCCGCCTTGGCCTCGTCGCCCAGCAGCGCCTGCGCGCCGCAGACCGAACCGAACATGCCCTTGCTGTTGTGGCCGATGCCGGCCACTTCGAAGGCGCGCCGGTGCAGCGCGACGGGTTTGGCGCCGCGGGCGGCCAGCACGTATTCGTATTGCGCGTAGCCCGTGCCGCGGGCCAGCCGGGTCGCGCCCTGGGCTTCCGCGCCGCAGGTCTTGTCCAGCAGGCGGTCTTCGGGATTGTTGTCGGCGCCGCCCAGCAGATAGGTGACGTCGCGCGCCGCGTAGCGCACGAAGAGCTTGGATTCGTCGGTCTCGCGCGAGTACGCAGGCAGCTTGTCCGGGCCGTACTTGTACTGGTTGTAGGTGGGGCAGATGCCGCGCTCGTAGGGCGCGTAGCCCTTGCCGTCGGCGCGCGGGCGCTCGTTGCTCAGGTACAGGTAGGACGAGGGATTGGCGACCACGTAGCGCAGCGCCAGCCCGTCGCGCCGCAGCGTGCCGTCGATATTGTTCAGCACCGCGTAGCGCTGCACCAATTGCCCGCCGGCCGAGTGGCCAGCCAGCACGATGCCGGCCAGCGAGGCCAGGCGCTTGCGGTCATCCAGGCTGCGCAGCAGGTCGTCGAGCACCTGGAACGAGCTGACGGGCGCGGGGCGTCCCGCGGCCTGCACGCTGTCTTCCCCTTCTTCCCAGCTGGCCTTGCGCCAGGCCGCCATGCCGCCGAAACCCGAATCGATCGAACCCGAGAAGCGTGGCGCCAGGATCAGGGTGTCGCGCGCCCGTTCCGGGTTGTGCGCCAGCAGCGCGGCGACCGATTCGTAATAGCGGTCGGCATCGCGCTTGACGCCGTGGATCACGACCACGACCTGCTTGATGTTGCGCAGGTCGTCCTTGGCCAGGTCGCGGTTGGCGTAGACCGGCATCTTGTAGCGGTGGCCGGGCTTGCCCAGTTCCACGGACTGCCAGCGCAAGGGCGCCGCGCGCTTGGGCGCGGGTGCGGTCTCGCTGTAGTCGTAAGGGTCGGGCAGGGGCGTCTGGGCGCGCGCGGCCAGCGGCGCGAGCGCCGCCAGGGCGAATAACGCAGCCAGGCCGCACATGCGGTCCGGCCGCGCTTGAAGCAAGGGGAGGATGAGGGCGCGGCGCATGGCGCGGCGGAGATTCAGCAGCTCTCTTGGCCCAGCAACTGCTTGAGCGCGGGCAGGTCCAGGATGCGGACCTCGCGCTGGTTGATCTTGATGAGGCCGTCGCGCGCAAAGCGCGAGAACAGCCGGCTGACCGTTTCCAGGGTCAGGCCGAGATAGTTGCCGATTTCCTCGCGGCTCATGCGCAGCACGAATTCGGTGGAGGAATAGCCCAGCGACGCGTAGCGCTGCGACAGATTCAGCAGGAACGCGGCCAGGCGCTGCTCGGAGCGCATGGAGCCCAGCGATGCCAGCATCTGGTGCGAGCGGTTGATCTCGCGGCTCATCAGGCGGCGGAATTGCTGCTGCAACGAGGGCAGGTGGGCCGCGACCCGGTCGATATCGGCCAGGCGGATGACGCAGACCTCGGAATCTTCCAGCGCCACGGCGGTCGAGACGTGCTTGCCGTCCAGCATGCCGTCCATGCCGACGATTTCGCCGGGCAGATGAAAGCCGGTGACCTGGATCTGGCCGGTCGCGTCTTCCAACTGCGTCTTGAGGCTGCCGAAGCGCACGCTGTAGACCGCGTCGAGCGGGTGGTTCAGCGAATAGAGCGGCTTGCCTTTTTCAAGGCGCACGCGTTCCCTGACCAGTTCGTCCAGCTTTTCCACTTCGGCGGCTGCCATGCCCACGGGCACGCACACATGCCCCAGCATGCATGTGGAGCAATGGGCGGCATCAGGGGCAACGGGGACCCGTTTTTGCATACGATGACCTCTATAGTGCCCATTGCGCGGACGGTTGCCGGAATGGGTATAAAGCTTAAGACAAGCTGTATTGTAGTCCGTTGTTACTACGGGCGTCTTACGGGTCGTCCGAGAGAGGGCGGGCAAGGCGGTACGCGACCCAGTCGTCGGAGGCAATATCGACCGCCGCGCCGCGCAGGGCGGGGTCTATCGGGTAGTACTGGCAGCGCAGTTCCGACGCTTGCGCGGGCGGTTCCAGGCGCGCCACGACCTCGCGCCGCACGAAGCAGCAGGGCTTGCCGGGCTCGTACTCTTCGATTTCGTCCATCAGCGCCACCAGGGCCGGTTCCACCTGGAAAACATCGCCGCGCACGCGCCGGCCGTCGTCCGCCGGGATCAGGCCGGGCCAGTCGCCGAAATCCACCAGCCGGCCCGGCACGCTGGCCGGACCGACATGGCGGGCCGCGGGCAGGCCGCGCCGGGCGGCGGCTTGAGCCAGATCATTGATTTCGCCCGCGCGTAGGGTGCCGTAGACAAAAACGTATATGCTCATAAGTCAGGTTGTTGCTGCACGTCGAAAAAACCATGGCGCGGGCAGGGTGTTGAAATTCTCGCATCCGGCCGCATATTCAGGATATCGAGCCAGCCGGCACGTATCGGTCAGGCTCCCCAACAAGCCAAACGACCATTATGCGATTCGACAAACTGACTACCAAGTTCCAGCAAGCCCTGGCCGACGCTCAAAGTCTGGCCGCCCGCAACGACCATCCCTACATCGAGCCCATCCACGTGCTCTCCGCCTTGCTGTCGGATTCCGACAGCGGCGCGGGCAGCCTGCTGGCGCGCGCCGGCGTGGCCGTCAACCGGGTGCAGTCGGCCATCGACAGCGCCCTGAAGTCCCTGCCGCAGGTGCAGGGCGACGACAACGTCCAGGTCGGCCGCGATCTGCAGGCGGTGCTGACCCGCACCGACAAGGAGGCCGCGCGCCGTGGCGACACCTATATTGCCAGTGAATTGTTCCTGCTGGCGCTGGCGGACGACAAGGGCGACGCCGGCCGCATCCTGCGCGACGCGGGTCTGCAGAAAAAGGCCCTGGAGGCCGCGATCGACGCCGTGCGCGGCGGCGAGAACGTCTCCGGCGCGGAAGGCGAATCCAACCGCGAAGCCCTGTCCAAGTACACCATGGACCTGACCGAGCGCGCCCGCCAGGGCAAGCTCGACCCGGTGATCGGGCGCGACGACGAAATCCGCCGCACCATCCAGATCCTGCAGCGCCGCACCAAGAACAACCCCGTGCTGATCGGCGAACCCGGCGTCGGCAAGACCGCCATCGTCGAAGGCCTGGCGCAGCGCATCGTCAACGACGAAGTGCCCGAAACCCTGCGCGGCAAGCGCGTGCTGTCGCTGGACCTGGCCGCGCTGCTGGCCGGCGCCAAGTTCCGCGGCGAATTCGAAGAACGCCTGAAGGCCGTGCTGAAGGAGCTGTCGCTGGACGACGGCAGCAACATCGTCTTCATCGACGAACTCCACACCATGGTGGGCGCGGGCAAGGCCGAAGGCGCGATGGACGCGGGCAACATGCTCAAGCCCGCGCTGGCGCGCGGCGAGCTGCACTGCATCGGCGCCACCACGCTGGACGAATACCGCAAGTACATCGAGAAGGACGCGGCGCTGGAGCGGCGCTTCCAGAAGGTGCTGGTCGACGAACCCGACGTGGAATCCACCATCGCCATCCTGCGCGGTCTGCAGGAACGCTATGAAATCCACCACGGCGTCGAGATCACCGACCCGGCCATCGTGGCCGCGGCCGAACTCTCGCACCGCTACATCACCGACCGCTTCCTGCCCGACAAGGCCATCGACCTGATCGACGAGGCCGGCGCGCGCATCCGCATGGAAATCGATTCCAAGCCGGAAGTGATGGACAAGCTCGACCGCCGCATCATCCAGCTCAAGATCGAACGCGAAGCCGTCAAGAAGGAATCCGACGACGCTTCCAAGCGCCGCCTGGGCGTGATCGAGGACGAACTCGAAAAGCTGCAACGCGAGTACAACGACTTCGAGGAAATCTGGAAGGCCGAGAAAGCCGCGGTGCAAGGCACGCAGGCCATCAAGGAAGAAATCGACAGCGTGCGCGCCGAAATGGCGGAACTGCAGCGCAAGGGCCAGTTCGACAAACTGGCCGAGCTGCAGTACGGCAAGCTGCCTGACCTGGAAGCGCGCCTGAAGGCGGCCGAAGTGGGCGCCGCGGAAGCGGCCGAGGAAGCCGAGGGCGGCGAAGGGCGTCCGCGCCTGTTGCGCACCCGCGTCGGCGCCGAGGAAATCGCCGAGGTCGTGTCGCGCGCCACCGGCATTCCGGTGTCCAAGATGATGCAGGGCGAACGCGAGAAGCTGCTGCACATGGAGGAATACCTGCACAAGCGCGTGGTGGGCCAGGACGAGGCCGTGCGCCTGGTGTCCGATGCCATCCGGCGTTCGCGCGCCGGGCTGGCGGACCCGTCGCGCCCCTATGGCTCCTTCCTGTTCCTGGGCCCCACGGGCGTGGGCAAGACCGAGCTGACGCGCGCGCTGGCCGAGTTCCTGTTCGATTCCGAAGAGCACATGATCCGCATCGACATGAGCGAATTCATGGAGAAGCATTCGGTGGCCCGCCTGATCGGCGCGCCGCCGGGATACGTGGGCTACGAAGAAGGCGGCTACCTGACCGAGGCCGTGCGCCGCAAGCCGTACAGCGTGGTGTTGCTGGATGAAGTCGAAAAGGCCCATCCGGACGTCTTCAACGTGCTGCTGCAGGTGCTGGACGACGGCCGCCTGACCGATGGCCAGGGCCGTACGGTGGACTTCCGCAACACGGTGATCGTGATGACGTCCAACCTGGGTTCGCACCATATCCAGAGCCTGGCCGGCAAGCCGTACGAAGTGGTCAAGGAAGTGGTGTGGGACGAGCTCAAGCAGACCCTGCGCCCCGAGTTCCTGAACCGCATCGACGAAGTCGTCGTGTTCCATGGCCTGGAAGCGCAGCACATCGAGTCCATCGCCCGCATCCAGCTGCGCCGCCTGGGCGAGCGCCTGGAAAAGCAGGAGATGCGTCTCGAAGTGAGCGAACCCGCGTTGGCGGAACTGGCCCGCTCCGGCTTCGATCCGGTGTTCGGCGCGCGCCCCTTGAAGCGCGCGATCCAGCAGCAGATCGAGAACCCGGTGGCGCGCCTGATCCTGGAAGGCCGCTTCGGCCCGCGCGACGTGGTGCCGGTGGACTGGCAGGACGGGCAGTTCGTCTTTACGCGGACCCTGCAGTAAACGGACCCGGCGCGGCGAGATCCAAGCCGCGCATGAAAACAACCCCCGGAAGCTGGACTGACATCCAGTTTCCGGGGGTTTTTACGTGGGCCTTCAGGTCGCGTCGGCGTAGTCCTTGCGCTGCGCCGCCATCTGACGGCCCAGCGTTTGCAGCGCCCGCAGCACCACGGCCATGCCGCGGCGGGTGTCCTCATCGCGCATCAGGCCGATGAGGCCTGTCAGGCTCGGAGGACGCGCCTCCTGCAATGTGCGCGCGTGGGCATCGCGCAGCGTGTTGGCGGCGGTCCAGGCCGCGCTGCTGGCCTGTTCCGACAGCAGCGCCAGCTTTTCCACCATGGACTGGTCCAGCAGGTCCACCAGGTCGGACGCCAGCGACAGCAGGTCGGCGATGTTGTCCAGCCGTCCCGCTTCGGCCAGCAGGCCCAGCCTGTCGGCCAGGGCGCGCGCGCCCGGGCCGCCGCCCAGGAACGGAGCGGCCGCGTCGGCGGCCTGCGTGGCGCTTGCTTCGTGCGGCGCGTTCATAGCATTCCCCTTGCGACGGCCCAGTACAGGCCGCGGTTGAACCCGTGGCGCAGCAGGCCGCCGAGCTTGGTGGGCGGCGTGGGCAGCACGTCATGGGTGTAGTCGTACCAGAGCGGCATGCCGGCGTTCAGCCCCATCTGGGCCACCGCCTGCACCCGGCCGTCATAGGCGCTGCACGGACGGCCCAGCCGTATCTCGCCGGCGATGTTGTTGGCGATGACTGGCGCCTGGTTATGGCAGGAGCCGCCCGCCTTGCTGACCGGCAGGTCGACGGTGTCGCCGATGACGTAGACGTTCTGCAGCCCGTAGACCTGCAGCGTCTCGTGGTCGGTCGGCAGCCAGCCTTCGTTGTTCTCGGCTTGCGACACGCCGGACTCCAGCACCACGTCCACCGCGCGGATCGGCGGCGTGGCCATGAGGATGTCGAAGGGTTGCTCGCCGCCTTCCTCCGAGTAGGCGATGCGCCGGTCGGGATCGACCCGCGACAAGGTGAAGCCGCGTTGAAACTGGATGCCCTTCTGCTCGAAGATGGCGGGCAGCACTTCGCAGGTCGGCCGTTGCAGGAACAGGCAGTTGCGCAGCAGCTGCGAGGTAGTCGGGTAGGTGTAGATGATCTCCACCTTGTCGCGCACGCCGCGCCGCCGCAGGTAGTCGTCCAGCATCAGCGTGGTTTCGATCGGCGCGATGCCGCACTGGTGCGGGACGTTGGGCGTCTTGGGGAAGGTGACGCTGATGAACACCCGCCCGCGCTCGATGCGCGACAGGCGGTCGGCCAGCTGCCTGGCGGGCGCGTACTGGTAGAAGTGGTCTCCGGCTTCCTTCAGGCCTTCGATGCGCTCGGGCGAGGGCACGCAGCCGGTGGCGATGACCAGGTAGTCATAGCCGTAACGCTTGCCGCTCTGCGTGGCGACTTCCTGGCGGTCGAAGTGGAACCGCGTGACCTTGTCGACGCGGAACTCGATTTCGGGGCGCAGCAGGGAACGTTCCGGCCGTTTCAATTCCTCTTGGAAGAAGAGGTTGAAGGCCACGTACATGAATGCCGGTTTGTAGTAGTGATCCGGCGTGTCCGAGAGCAGCGTGATGGAGACTTCACCGCGGCTGATTTCGGGGTAGAGCTTTCCGGCGAGCTGATTGGCGAGCATGGTGCCGCCTACGCCGCCGCCTACGACAACAATACGCTTGTTCATAAACCACCTCTTGTGGAGAGATCCTGAGGGCAAGTGCAGTGCGTCTGTGTGTGTAACAACTGTTGTCGGCGGCGTCAACCTTTCAATCAATATCCCATTGCCGCGTGGGCTTGGGGTTCGGGCCGGTTACTGGCTCGAATCGGCCGCGTAGACGCGTCCCGCGTCCACGCGCAGCGGCTGCGGATCCAGCGCCGCGCCCTGGCAAGGGCCTTCGATGCAGAGCCCGTCCTCGAAGCGGAACAGGGCCGAGTGATGCGCGCACATCAGCACCTGAGCGTCATAGGTGAGGACGGCGCCATGTGCCGCGTCCAACGTGACCGAGAAGTGCGGACAGCGGTTCAAGTAAGCCCATACCGCCTGGCCGCGGCGCAGCAGGATCACCGGCCGCGCGCCGATTGCCGCCGTCAGGGATCCCCCATCCGGTATGTCCTCGATCCGGCACAGCGCCGCTCCGGCGGCTGCTTCAGGCGCGGGGCAGCACGAAGTCATAGCGTCCCTCGTGGAAGTCCGACTCGAAGCCATAGCGCTTGCCGATCGCCGAATCGGCGGCCTGCCGGCTGTATTGCAGCACCAGCGACGGCTTCACGCCGAACACCGCGTCCGACGCGAGATAGGGATCGCCGGCATTGAACAGGTGGGTGACCAGCCGCTGGTGCCCCGGCGCGTCGATCATGAAATGCAGGTGCGCGGGCCGGAAGATGTGCCGGCCGGTCGCCGCCATCATGCGGCCGACCGGACCGTCGCCCGGGATCGGATAGGACACTGGCAGGATGCTGCGGATCGCGAAACTGCCGTCCTCGCCGCTGCGGTAGCGGCCGCGCAGATTGCCGTGCGGCTGGTTCAGGTCCTGGCCCGAGTACATGCCGTTGGCGGCCGTCTGCCACACGTCGAGAACCGCGCCGGCCAGCGGCCGGCCCTCGGTGTCGCGCACGGTCCCGTGCACCAGCGCGGGTTCGCCCGGCGTTTGCGCCATGTCCTCGCCCGCCGCGCGCTCGGGCATGCCGGCCATGTAGAAGGGGCCGAACACCGTGCTCTCGGTGGCCTGGCCCGGCTTGCGGTGGTTGATCGCGTCCACCAGCATCGACACGCCCAGCGTGTCGGACAGCAGGATGAACTCCTGCCGCACCGCGCCGTCACAGATCTGGCCGGTCTCGGTCAGGAACCGGATCGCCGCCATCCATTCGGCCTCGGTGGGCTCGACGTCGGCAACGAAGGCGTGCAGATGCCGCACCAGGGATTGCATCAGCTGGCGCAGCCTGGGATCCGGGGTTTGGGCAAAGGCGGCGGCGACCGTGTCGGTCAAGGCGGTTTCGGCGTTCGGCATGGCAGGGTTCATGGCGGCTCCTCAGCGCTTGTAGTGCGGCGGCACGGCGGCGTCCACATTGACCCACACGGACCTGGCCTCAGTGTAGTCATGCATGGCTTCGAAGCCCATTTCGCGTCCATAGCCGGACTGGCCCACGCCGCCGAACGGACTGCCGGGATTGACCCGCTTGTAGCAATTGATCCAGCACATGCCGGCATGGATGGCGCCCGCCAGCTTGTGGGCGCGCGCCAGGTCGCGCGTCCACAAGCCGCTGCCCAGGCCGTAGTCGGTGGCGTTGGCGATGGAGAGCGCCTCCTCGTCGCTGCCAAAGCGCAGCACCGTGACGAAAGGGCCGAAGACTTCTTCCTGCGCGACGCGGTCCTGCGGCCGGGCCTCGACGATGGTGGGCGCGACGTAGTAGCCGCGGGCCAGCTCGCCGCCGGGCGCCTTGCCGCCAGCCAGCAGGCGCGCGCCCTGTTCGGCGGCGATGCCCACGTAGGACAGGACCTTGTCGCGATGCTGCGCCGAGGTCAACGGCCCCATTTCGGTGTCGGGCGAACGCGGGTCGCCCAGCCGGATGGAGTTCGCCAGCGTCGTGAAGCGCTCCAGAAAGGCATCGGCGATCTTCTCATGCAGCATCAGGCGCGAGCCCGCGATGCAGGCCTGGCCCTGGTTGTGGAAGATGGCCCAGGCCGCGCCATTGACGGCGGCGTCGAGGTTGGCGTCATCGAATACGATGTTGGCGCCCTTGCCGCCGAGTTCCAGCTGTACGCGCTTGAGGTTGCCCTGGGACGCTTGCACGATGCGGCGGCCGGTGGCAGTCGACCCCGTGAAGGCGATCTTGCCCACGCCGGGATGCTCGGCCAGGCGTTGGCCAGCGGTGTGGCCGTAGCCGGGGACCATATTGACCACGCCTTCCGGAAAGCCCGCCTGGGCCATCAGTTCGGCGATGCGCAGGGTCGACAGCGGGGTGAGTTCGGACGGCTTGAGCACCACCGTATTGCCAGCGGCCAGCGCCGGGCCCAGCTTCCAGCTGGTGAACATCAGCGGGAAGTTCCACGGCACGATCTGCCCGACCACGCCGATGGGGGCGCGCTGCACGTAGTTGAGAAAGCCCGCTTCCACCGGGATGACGCTGCCCTGCAGCTTGTCGGCCATGCCGCCGAAGTAACGGAAGCAGCCGGCGGTGCGCGGCACGTCCAGGCCGCGCGTGTCGCGTATCGGATGGCCGGTGTCCAGCGTTTCCAGCTGCGCCAGTTCTTCCGCGTTGGCTTCGATCAGGTCGGCCAGCTTGAGCAGCAGGCGTCCGCGTTCGGCCGCCGCCATGCGCGACCAGGCGGGAAAGGCGCGTTGCGCGGCCGCTACGGCGCGGTCCACGTCTTCGGCTTCGGCGGCGGCGATGGCGGTGATGAGGGTCGCGTCGTGCGGGTTGAGCACGTCGATGGTGCCGCCTGCGGCCGCGTCCACGAAGCGGCCGTCGATAAAGAGTTTGTTCTGCATGGCTCTGGATACGTGTTGAGTGGGAAGGGAGGGTCAGAACTCGACGGGGTAGGGCGCGAGTTCGCCGCTTTCGTAGCGCTGGGGCAGGTCGGGGGTGGCGTTCTCCCAGACCAGCAGCATCGAGCGCTTGGTCGAATAGCCCTGATGGCGGATATCGGCGGGCATGGCGCAGATGTCGCCGGCGCGCATGGTGATGCGGGCGCGCGGCGCGCCGGTGTCCTTGTCGCCGATGTCCCAGACGATCTCGTCGGACAATTGCAGAAACCATTCGACGCGGTCGTTGCCATGGAACACCGGCAGGATGAATTCCTCGGTGGTGGGGCAGAACAGGCTGGCGCCGCAGACGGAAGTGACGGAGGGATTCCAGGTGACGTCGGAGCGCGACAGGTACTTGAACAGGCTGAACGCATGCAGCGCGCCTTCGTAGCCGGGTTCGGCCTGGATCTGCGGCTCATCCTGGGTTACGTCGGCGAAGGCCCGGTTGACGGGCAGGTCGTCGCGCAGCGGCGAGTCTTCCGGCAGGCCTGGCATGCGGCGGGTAGCGATGCGCGACCGCTCGATGGCGGCGATGTTGTCGCCGTGCTTGCGGCCGAAGGCGGAGCCGGTTTCCTCGGGCGCGGCGAACGGGTCGAAGCCTTCGTTGGTCCAGTCGTGCAGCATGGCCTTGAAGGTGGCCATGATGAGCGGCGTTTCGAAAGTCTCCGTGTAGTCCACGCCCGCGGCCTTCATGACGCCGTTGAACGAGCCGGCGTAGACGTCCACCTTGCCGTAGTGGTTGCGCGTGCCGAACACGTGGTCGAAGTTGACCCAGCCGTAGAAGAAGCCCCAGGCCACGTCGCGCATCAATGCGCGCAGGAACGCATCGGCCGCGATCGCGTGGGTGCGTGTCTGGCCCTTGGAAGGCCAGTGCACCTTGACGAAGTACTCGTCGCGGGTGAAGGTGAACGCGCCGAGATCGAAACGCTTGTAGCCGGTGGCGGCGTCGGCGGAGCTGGCCGCGACTTTGCCGGCGGCAAAGGAAGCGGCGGGAGCGGGGGTGTCCAGCATGGCCATATCGGTACTCCTGAAAGGGGATGAGGGGGTAGCGGCTTACTGCAGGCAGATGTCCGCCCACTTCTCGACGGACAATTCGCCGGCGCGGGTCTGGACCAGCAGCACGCCCGGATACGGCGCGGTAAAGCGGTAGGCGCAGCCGGCGGGCAAGAGGCATTGGTGTCCGCGGCCCAGCAGCACGCGGCCCATGGCCTTGCCGGCGGGCGCCGCGCCCGCCAGCACCGTGCCGTCCGCGGCTGCGGGGGGCTGGTCCAGCGCCAGGAACTCGACCTCGACCTGGCCGTCCATCAGGATCGCGAACTCGTCGTGGCTGCAGGCGTACCAGGGCGACACGCCTTCGGCGCGCAGCGTTTCGATGACGTATTCCAGGTTCTTGCCGACGACGACCTTTTCGTAGGGCGCCGAGTTCGCGGCCACCTCGAAGATGTTGGAAAAGACGTAGTGGCGCGGCGAGCCTTGCGTGATCTCGATGGAGCCCTTGCGGTAGTCCTTCAGCGAGCCGAAGACGGTGGTCGGTGTTGCGGTGTTCATGGAGCCTCCTGTGTCGGGTACTGCTGGCCGCGCGGCGGGGTGGCGCGGACGTGGGGAGCGGGGTGGGCGTGTCAGTCCACCTTGAGATTGATCTTGCGGATGACGCCGGTCCATTTGGCGGCGTCGTCGCGCAAGCGCTGCGCCGTGGCGTCGGGCGATTCTGGCTGCGGATCGAGGTCGTTGCCCTGCAGCTTCTGCTTCACTTCCGGAAGCGCCAGGGCGCGCGCCACCTCGGTATTCATGCGTTGCACGATGGCGGCCGGCGTGCCTTTGGGCGCGAACAGCATTTCGCGGAAGGTGGCGTCGTAGCCGGCCACGCCGGCCTGCTGCATGGTCGGCACGTCCGGCGCCTGGACCGAGCGCGCGCTGCCCGACACTGCCAGCCCGTGGAGCTTGCCGGCCGCGACGTAGGGCGCTACCACCGGCGAGGCCAGATAGCCGCAGGGCACCTGGCCGGCCAGCACGTCCTGCGTGGCGGGCGACGGCCCCTTGTAAGGGACGTGCAGGATGTCCAGGCCGGCGCCCGACAAATAGAGCTCCATTGCCAGATGGCCAGGCACGCCCTGGCCGCCGGAGGCATAGCTGAGGGCGCCGGGCGTCTTCTTGGCCTGCGCGTCCAGCTGCGCCAGCGTGCGCAGGCCCGAAGCGGCCGAGCACACCAGCATCTGGTTGAAGTTCGCCAGCGCGACCACCGGCGTGAGGTCGTCGGCCTTGAAATTCAGCTTGCGGTAGATGGCGGGATTGATGGTGACGACGGTGTCGGGCGCTTCGAGGAAGGTGTAGCCGTCGGCGGGAGCACGGGCCACCGCTTCGGCGCCGATGTTGCCGCCCGCGCCGGGGCGGTTCTCGATGATGACGGGCTGCTTGAGCGACTGCCCCACGGCGTCGGCCACGATGCGCGCGGCGGTGTCGCCCGGCGATCCCGCGGGGAAGGCGACCACGATGCGGATGGCGCGCGCGGGCCACTCCTCCTGCGCCTGGACGTGCGACGCCGTGCTGGCGGCCATACAGGCTGCCAGCGCAAGTAATTGCGGTTTCATGCTGTCTCCTGAGTTTATTTTTCAGGCGCCCTGGTCCGGGCGCGCTGCGCTACCACCTGCCGATATGGATGCCGACCGAGTCCTCCTTGCGTGTCCATCCCGTCATGGCGGCGTGGCTGACGGTGGGGTGGATCCTGCGGTTGCGCAGCCAGTCGAACAGCATGGCCTGGTAGCGTTCCCGCACGGACGCGTGCGCGGGATCCGCGCCCAGGTCGTCGTACTCGTCCGGGTCGGCGCGCAAATCGAACAGCTGCGGACGCAGGCCTTCGAAATGGACGTACTTCCAATCGTGGTCGCGCACCATGATGGTGTGGCAGCCGTCGGCGGGACGGTCCAGCGGTTCGCGAACGAAGTCGCGGAACGCGTAGTTGTTCTCCGAGAACACGGCGCGGCGCCAGTCGGCGGGCTGCTCGCCGCGCAGCAGCGGAAGCAGGGAGCGGCCTTCGAGAATGTGGTCGGGGATCTCGGCGCCCAGGGCGTCCAGGATGGTGGGCACCAGGTCTATGGCTTCCACCAGCCGCGATTCCACCGCGCCGCGACGCGCGCCGTCGCCGGGCAGGCGCACGATCAGCGGCACCTTGGCCACGCAATCGTGGAACAGCTCTTTCTCGCCCAGGTAGTGATCTCCCAGGTAGTCGCCATGGTCGCTGCAGAAGATGACCATGGTGTCCTGGTCGCGGCCGCTGCGCCGCAGGTAGTCGAACAGCACGCCCAACTGGTCGTCGACCTGCTTGATGAGGCCCATGTAGGTGGGTATCACGGTCTCTCGCACCTGGTCGCAGGAGAAGTTCCTGCTGACCTCGGCCTGGCGAAAGCCCTGCAATACGGGATGCGCGTTGTCCAGTTCGCGAGCGGATCTCTTCGCGGCGGGCACGTCGTCGACCGAGTACATCGCGTGATAGGGCGCCGGCGCGACATAGGGCCAATGCGGCTTGATGTAGGACAGATGCAGTACCCAGGGCTGCTCGCCGCTTTGTTCCATGAATTCGATCGCGCGCCGTGTCATGTAGGGCGTTTCGGAATCGGCTTCCGCGACGCGCGCCGGCAGGCCGGCATAGCGCATGTTCCAGCCGGAGAGGATCTCGCCGTTGGCGCCCAGCGCCGAATTGGCGTGGTCGTGCCAGGGATTGCCGCCGTCGTAGCCTTGCTTGCGCAGGTATTGCGTGTAGTGGTGCGATTCGTCGCTGAAGCCCGGCGGCCAGATGCCGTCGTCGCGGTCGTAGGGTTCGAATCCGCCTTGCGCGGCCAGCAGGCCGCTCGCGCTTGCCGGGTCTATGCCCAGGCGCCGCATGCCGGACCTGTCGGCCTCCACGTGGGTCTTGCCCGCCACCGCCACGCGCACGCCCAAGGGGCGCAGGTAGTCGCCCAGCGTCATTTCGCTGACAGGCATGGGGACGAAGTTCCACACCGCGCCGTGGCTGGTGACATAGCGGCCGGTGTAATAGGACATGCGCGACGGCCCGCATACCGGGCCCTGCACGAAGGCATTGTCGAAACGCAGACCTTCGGCGGCCAGGCGGTCGATATTGGGGGTGTGCAGGCGCGGGTGTCCATAGCAGGACAGGTAGTCCCAGCGCAGTTGGTCGCACATGATCCAGAGCACATTGCGTACAGCCTGTCCGCTCATTCCCGCCTCTCTTCCCGTTCCGCCAGCCACCACGGCTTGCGTTAGACGCCACGATATTTCGCCGGGACTGGGCGGCTCAAGCAGGTTTTGCTAGAGTTTCACTCAGTGAAATTTATGGCGATGCGGAAAGAGAGGGCGCAATGAGCCGTTGGACGCCGAAGGTGAAGACCATAGACGCGCTGGAGCGCGGCCTGATCGTGCTGGACGAGGTGCGCGCCACGCAGGGCGCCAGCCTGCAGGAACTCCACCTGCGCACCGGCTACGCCAAGGCAACGCTGCTGCGCATTCTGGCGACGCTGCAATTGCGCGGCCTGATCTGGCGCCGGATCGCGGACGACTATTTCTGCCCCGCCAGCTCGCTCAACGAGCCCAGCCGGCGCGCGCGCGTGCTGGATCTGCTGGGCCAGTGCGCGGCGCCGGAACTGGACCGCCTGCAGGCGCAGGTGCTGTGGCCGTCGGACCTGACGGTGCGCCGCGGCAATGCCATGATCGTGCGCGAAACCAACCGCAGCCAGTCGTACTTCACCATCCGCCGCGACAACATCGGCTTCCAGATCAACATGCTGCGCTCCGCGGTGGGGCGCGCCTATCTGGCGTTCTGCGCCGAGAAAGAGCGCGATTCGATCCTGGCCGCGCTGCGCCGCAGCCGGCGCGAGGGCGACGCGCTGGCCCACGATTGCGCCGCCGTGGAGAAAATGCTGGAACAGACGCGCCGCCAGGGCTATGGCCTGCGCGAACAGCGCTTTGGCGGCGACTACGACAAGACCCGCAAGGACCAGAACGACAGGCTCGAGGCCATCGCCCTGCCCATCATGGCCGGGCCGGGGCGGCTCTACGGCTGCGTCAACATCGTGTGGATCCAGGGCGTGCGCTCGACCGAGCAGATGGTGGAGCAGTGCCTGGAGCCGCTGTGCCGCACGGCGCGCGCCATCTCCGCCGGCATGAACCGGCGCGCCTGAAGCGCCGGGTAGGCGCTGCCGCGCCTTGCTCCAGGGCGGCCGCGCGGATCGCGCCCCGTCACGCCTCTTCAAGCAACCGCAAACCTTCGTAGGCACACGTGCCAATCCGGCGCCCATCCTGCGTGGCGCGGCCCTTGCACGTCTGTCTGGTTCTCATCGCTTGATTCATGGATTGTTTTTTCGATGTACTCAAAAATAGACAAATACTAGGGTTTATACGAATAATATCGGCAATATTTTCATTCTATAAAGCTTCATTGTTTTTTTATTGTATTTATAGAGATGAAAATTGCTCTGATGGGCTGCGGTGAGGTTGGTTCCTGCTATGCGCAGGCTTGGAGCGCCGCCGGGCATGCGCTGGTCGGGATCTGCGAGCTGCGGCAGGACCTGGAAATGGCGGGCCGTGCCCGGCGTCATGGCGCCGGATTGCATGCCGAGCCGGGGGCGTGGCTGGGCGAGGCGGACATCGTGGTGTCGGCGGTGTATGGCCATGCGGCGCTGGAGATGGCGCGGCAGAGCTTCCCGCACATGCGCCAGGACGCGGTCTACGCCGACTTCACGACAGCCAGCGCGCCGGACATGCAGGCCGCTTCGGCCGCCGCCGCCGCACAGAACATCGACTTCACCGACGTCGCGATCATGGGCGCCATTGCCCTGCTGGCGGAACGCACGCCCTTGCTCTGCGCCGGGACCGGCACGGACACCGTGCTGCGGCTGGCCGAGAGCGGCGGGGCGCCGGCGCGCGCCATACAAGGAGCGGCGGGCGATGCCGTGCGCCTGAAGCTGCTGCGCAGCATCATGACCAAGGGCATGGAAAGCCTGGCCGTGGAATGCCTGGTGGCAGCCGAGTCCATGGGATTGAGAGCCTCGCTGTACGAGGTGCTGGCGGATATCGACCAGACGCCGCTTACGGCCTTCATGGATTCGTTCGTCCGATCCCACGTGCTGCATGCGCAGCGCCGCCAGGCGGAAGTCCAGGAGGCCCGCGAGCAACTGCTGGAGGCGGGACTGGAGCCGCTGGTTCTCGACGGCGTCGAACGGCTTTTTGGCCGCACCAGCAGAGGTATCCAGGATGCGCGGGCGGATGGCGATTTCAATCTGCCGGACTCCGTCGAGGCCCGCCTGGCCTGGCTCACGACGCTGGCGCGCGAACGCTGAACGTCGTACCGCAACGCGATGCCGCGGACGGCATATCCAACAAAAACCAACTGTGTGAGGAAGACAATGAAGGTCCTGAAGAAACTCCTGGCCGCCACGCTCGTGCTGGGCTGCGCCGCCGCGAACGCGGCCGATATGGGCACGGCGCCCATCACGCTCATTTCCCCGTTCCCGCCCGGAGGCGGCACGGATACGCTGACGCGCATGATCGGCAGCGCGATCGGCCAGGACCAGGGCTGGAACATGGTGGTGGAGAACAAGCCGGGCGCCGGCGGCAACCTGGCGCTGGACGCCACCGCCCGCGCGCGTCCGGATGGACATACGCTGGTGATGGCCCAGACCGACAACATCGTGCTGAATCCCTGGCTCTACAACAAGCTCAGCTACGACACGTTCAAGGATTTCAAGCCGGTCGGCCCGGTGGCCACGTCGCCGAGCGTTTTCGTGGTGCTGCCCGAATCGCCGTTCAAGACGGTCGGCGATGTGGTCAAGGCGGCACAGGCCCGCCCCGGCGTGGTGTCGCTGGGGATTCCCGGCATCGGCGGCACTGGCGACCTGACGGGCTATCTCTGGCGCAAGGCGGCGAACATCGAATTGATGCACGTGCCGTACCGCGGCTGGGGCCAGGCGTTCCCGGACCTGGCCAGCGGCCGCATCGACATGTATGTGGGCTCGGTGGCTTCGCTGCTGCCGCAGATCCGCGGCGGCAAGGTCCGCGCGCTGGCCGTGGTTGCCAAGGAGCGCGCGCCGGCCTTGCCCGACGTGCCCACGTTCGCGGAAAGCGGATTCAAGACGATAGACCAATCGATCTGGTGGGGCCTGATGGCTCCCGCGAAGACGCCGGACGACGTGGTCGCCGCGCTGAACAAGGCTCTGCAGCAAGTCCAGTCCCAGCCCGAGCTGGTGAAGAAACTGGAGGACGCCGGCTATAGCGTGCTCAAGGGCACGCCCGAGGATCTGGCCCGCCAGCATCGGGCGGACCACGAGATCTTCGGCAAGGTGGTGCAGGACGCCGGCATTCCCAAGCAGTAATGGCAACGCATTGCAATTCCCGACAGGAGCAAAAATGATCGGTTTCGAGATCCATGCCCGCAAGCGCGCGGTGAGCAAGCAAACCGTGGACAAGTTCAAAGGCGTGCCGGTCGCCAATATCAGCGACTGCATGTCGCGGATGACGGCCGGCGGCGCGCCCTTGCAACCCATGCACGACGGCAGCCCGCTGGCCGGTCCGGCCCTGACCGTGCGCACCCGTCCTGGCGACAACCTGCTGGTGCACAAGGCGCTTGATCTGGCGCAGCCCGGCGACGTGATCGTGGTGGACGCGGGCGGCGACCTGACCAACGCCATCATCGGCGAAATCATGACCAGCTACGCGCAGACACGCGGCATCGCAGGCATCGTGATCAACGGCGCCATCCGCGATAGCGGCACGATCCGCCGCGGCGCGTTTCCCGTCTACGCGGCCGGCGTGACCCACCGCGGGCCCTACAAGGACGGGCCTGGCGAGATCAACTGCGTCATTGCCTTGAATGGCATGACGATTGCGCCGGGAGATCTGATCCTGGGCGACGAGGACGGCCTGCTGTCGATTCCGTTCGAGCAGACGGAAGCGGTTTACCAGGCCGCTCAGTCCAAGCACGAACTGGAAACGAAGATGCTGGCGGATATCGCGGCGGGTTCGCTGGACACGTCCTGGGTCGATGCCCGGCTCAAGCAACTGGGCTGCGCGGAGGCGCGGCCGTGAGCCTGACGGCGCGGCTGGCGGACAAGATGCGCGTCGTCCGGCTGGACCTCTGGATCGATCCTGCGTTCGACGCCTGCCTCGGGCGCGAGCCGGCCCTGAGCATCGAAGTGTTGCCTGCGAAGGGTGACGCGATCACGGCGGCGGGGCTGGCCGGCGCGGATGCGTATCATGTCAGCGCGGCCAAGGACGAAGTCCCCGCGCGCTGGCAGGTAACGGAAAGCCTGCTGGCGCAGTGTCCGGAATTGCTTTGCGTGTCCTCGGGCGGCGCGGGCTACGACACCGTGGACGTCGCCGCCTGCACGCGGGCCGGGGTTGCGGTGGTGAACCAGGCAGGCGCCAATGCCGCGTCGGTGGCGGAAATGACGTTCGCCTTGCTGCTGTCGCTGGTCAAGCGCCTGCGCGAATCCCAGGCCGCGCTGCAAGCGGGATCCGCCGCTACGCGCGAGGCCCTGATGGGGCGCGAGATCGACGGACGCGTGCTGGGCATCGTGGGCATCGGTGAAATCGGCCGCAGAGTCGCGCGCATTGCCGCTGGCTTTGGCATGCGGGCGATTGCCTGCGACCCGCTGCTGCCTCCCGAGGAAATCCGGGCGCGCGGCGCCGAACCCGTGAGCCTCGCGCAGTTGCTCGAACAGGCCGACGTGGTGAGCCTGCATTGTCCGCTGAATGACGACACGCGGGGCATGATCGGGACCGAAGCGTACGCCAGGATGCGTCCCGGCGCGCTGTTCATCTCGACCGCGCGCGGCGGCATCCATGACGAGCAGGCGCTGCTTGCCGCCTTGCAGGACGGACGGCTGGCGGGAGCGGGACTGGATGTCTGGAGCCAGGAGCCCCCTTCGCCCGGGCATGGTCTGCTGCTGCGTTCCGACGTGGTGGCAACCTATCACACGGGAGGCGTCACGCACGAGGGCCGGCGCAAGGTCGCGCAAGGGTCCGCCAGCCAGATCATCGACATGCTGGCCGGTCGCCGTCCCGCCCGGCTGCTGAATCCAGAGGTCTGGCCCAGGTTCCTGGAGCGCCTCGCGCAACGCCAGCGTTGACGCGGTCAGGCGCGAATGCCGGGACAGCCTTCCGGTATAGTTCGGGAACCCGGATCAGGAGTCATGCGCCATCATGTCGAGCGCCCGCGATTACGTCTATGCAGAGCTGCGCCGCCGCTTGATGGCAGGCTCTTTCATGCCCGGTGAACGGCTGCGCGAAGAGCACATCGCGGCCGAGCTTTCCGTCAGCCGGACGCCGGTGCGCAGCGCGATCGAGCGCCTGGTGACGGACGGCCTGGTCAAGCACGAAGGCCGGCGCGGAGCGGTGGTATTGGGCTGGCAAGACCGGGACATCGATGAAGCCTTCGAGCTGCGCATGCTGCTTGAACCGTATTCCGCCAAGGCGGCCGCCGAACGGGCCAGCCCGGAGCAGATACTCGAACTCGAGCGCATCAATCAGTGCATGCTCGATGCCATCAACGCCGATGCGCCCGACAGCGTGGCGCAGGTGCAGCACTACAACAACCAGTTCCACCACGCGCTGCTCGACGCGGCGCAGTCCGCGCGGGTGCGTTCCATGGTGGAAAACCTGCTGGACATGCCCATCATCATCGGCTCGTTCTACTTCTATACCAAGGACGACATGCTGCGCAGCGTGGAGCATCATCGCCAGATCATCGCGGCGCTGCGCGCGCGCGATGCGGAATGCGCGCAGATCGCCATGCGCTTCCACCTGGCTGCCACGCATCTGCTGTTCCGCAGCCACCGCAAGCCGGGCCAGTAGCCCAGGGCTTACTCCCGAACGCGCTTTTCCGGTTGTTTTTTCTCGGATCGGGCCTCGGCCCGCGCCTGCGCGATGATGGCCTGGGCGGTCCAGCGCGCCACGTCCGTGAGTTCGGGCAGCTCCAGTTTCCAGATGTCCTTCAACACCAGGAACACCTCCGTTCCATAGACCAGCGACAGGGCCTGGGCCACGCGGTCCAGCTGGGCCGGCGTCAGCTCGGGCGCCAGCGGCGCGATGGCGCGCCTGAGGATGTCGACGCGATGGCCACGCACCAGCCGGGGCTCGGTCGCGGCGCGTCCGGCGCTGGCTTCGGCGTGCTGCTGCAGCGACACCATGATGGCGGCGCGCAGCGGCGCTTCGTGCGCGGCCAGCCGGGGGTAGGCGAAGCGCAGCAGTTCGTCGACGCGGTCGGCGGCGTCGGGCGCGGTGGAGTCCCAGGCCAGGATGGGCCCGAGGCTCTCGTCCACCACCGCGGCGATCAGCGCGCTCTGGCTGGGGAAGTAGCGGTAGGCGGTGGCGCGCGATACCTGCGCGTGTTCGGCCAGTTCGGCCACCGACGGCGTGATGCCCTGGGCCATCAGCCGCTGCGCCGCATCCAGCAGGATCTTGCGCATGCGCGCGCGCGGCCCATGCGGCGGTTCGCCGCTGGCGGCGGCTTGCGGGCTGGCGGGCGCGATCAGGCGCGCCGTGCCGGCCGTGGAGGGGGCGGGAGTTTGACGTGAGACAGGTGTCTCAGTATGATTCTTTCGTCTCATTTCTAGATTCTACAGGCCTCGCGGCCTCACATATCGAGGCGCGCACCGAGTGTAGCCGCCCGCGGAGGAGTCATGACGCATTCGAACCGGCGGGTCTACGTGGCCGCCACCTACGACACCAAGGGCCAAGAGGCTGAATATGTGATGGACCTGCTGCGCCGGGACGGACTGGATCCGGTGTCGGTGGACGTGTCCACTTCCGGCGCCGCCAGCGCGGCGCAGGTGCAGGCCAGCGTAGTGGCCGCCAGCCATCCGGACGGCGCCGGCGCGGTCTTCACCGGCGACCGGGGCACGGCCATCGCGGCCATGGCGCTGGCGTTCGAACGCTATGCGGCCGGCAACGCCGGGATCGGCGCGCTGCTGGGACTGGGCGGCTCCGGCGGCACCGCCTTGATCACGCCCGCGATGCGCGCGCTGCCGATCGGCACGCCCAAGCTGATGGTGTCGACGATGGCCTCGGGCAATGTCGCGCCCTATGTCGGGCCCTCGGACATCGCCATGATGTATTCCGTGACCGACGTCGCGGGCCTGAACCGCATTTCGCGCCGGGTGCTGGCCAATGCCGCCGGCGCAATCGGCGGCGCCTTCAAGCAGGCGGCGAGCGCCGCGGCCGATGACGGCCGGCCCGCCGTGGGCATCACCATGTTCGGCGTCACTACCGCCTGCGTGCAGCAGGTGACGCCGCTGCTGGAGTCCCGCTACGACTGCCTGGTGTTCCATGCCACCGGCACGGGCGGGCAATCGATGGAGAAGCTGCTGGACAGCCATCTGCTGGGCGGCGTGCTGGACCTGACCACCACCGAAGTCTGCGACTTCCTGTTCGGCGGCGTGCTGGCCTGCACCGAGGACCGTTTCGGCGCCGTGGCCCGCACCGGCCTGCCCTACGTGGGCTCCTGCGGCGCGCTGGACATGGTGAACTTCGGCGCCATGGACACCGTTCCGGAACGCTACCGCGGCCGCAAGTTCTATCCGCACAATCCGCAGGTGACGCTGATGCGCACCACCGTGGAAGAAAACACCCGCCAGGGCGAGTGGATCGCCGCCAGGCTGAATCACTGCCAGGGTCCGGTGCGCTTCCTGATTCCGGAGGGCGGCGTCTCCGCGCTGGACGCGCCGGGGCAGGCGTTCTGGGATCCGCAGGCCGACGCGGCCCTGTTCGCGGCGCTGGAGAAAAACCTGGTGCAGACCGCCGAGCGCCGCCTGGTGCGCGTGCCTTGCCACATCAACGACCCGCTCTTCGCCCAGACCGCGGTCGACCAATTTCTTGAAATCGCTACACACTGAGGACCGCCGCCATGCCGCGCTTTGACCGCAACGAACTCCTGGACAAGTATCGCGCCATGGTGCGCGCGCGCACGCCTATCGTCGGCGGTGGCGCGGGCACCGGCCTGTCGGCCAAGTGCGAGGAAGCGGGCGGCATCGATCTGATCGTGATCTACAACTCGGGCCGTTATCGCATGGCGGGCCGTGGGTCGCTGGCGGGGCTGCTGGCGTATGGCAACGCCAACGAGATCGTGGTGGACATGGGACGCGAAGTCCTGCCGGTGGTGAAGAAGACGCCGGTGCTGGCCGGCGTCAACGGCACCGACCCGTTCTGCGATTTCGACGTGTTCCTGGACGACCTCAAGCGCCAGGGCTTTGCCGGCGTGCAGAACTTCCCCACCGTGGGCCTCATCGACGGCACCTTCCGCGCCAACCTGGAAGAGACCGGCATGGGCTACGCGCTGGAAGTGGACATGATCCGCCTGGCGCACAAGAAGGGCATGCTGACCACGCCCTACGTGTTCAACGAGGACGACGCCGTGGCCATGACGAAGGCCGGCGCCGACATCATCGTGGCCCATATGGGCCTGACGACCGGCGGTTCGATCGGCGCCGAGACCGCGCAGACGCTGGACGGCTGCGTGGCGGCTATCGACCGCATCGCCGCGGCTGCGCTGGCGGTGCGGCCGGATATCATCGTGCTGTGCCACGGCGGCCCCATCGCCACGCCCGAGGACGCGGCCTACGTGCTGCGCGCGTGCAAGCATTGCCATGGCTTCTATGGCGCAAGCTCGATGGAGCGGCTGCCCACCGAACAGGCGCTGACCGCGGCGACCCGCGAGTTCAAGAGCCTGACGTTCTGATTCCGTCGTTTCCGACGTTTTCCCAATCCCTGGGCCGCGCGCCCGCAGGAGTCCGCATGCCGCATACCGTACACGTCAGCGCCATCATCCACGCGCCGCTACAGCAGGTCTGGGCCAGTTTCCGAGATTTCAACGGCCTGGCCGCCTGGCATCCCGGCATCGCCGAAAGCCGCCTGGAAGAGGGCGGCCGCCACGACGCCGTAGGCAGCGTGCGGCATCTGTCGCTCAAGCCTTCCGGCTTCGTGCGCGAGCAACTGCTGATGCTGGACGATCCGGGCACGGCGCTGCGCTATTCCATCATCGAAACCGATCTGCCCATGCGCGACTATGTCGCCGGCGTGGCGCTGCATGCCATCACCGAAGGCGGCCACACGCTGGTGGAGTGGTGGGCGGATTTCCGCGTCGAGGGCGCGGAGTTGAGCGACGTGGCCAACGCCGTGGGCCGCAATGTGTTCGCGGCGGGGCTGGCGGCGCTGGATGAGAAGCTGCGCGGGGCCTGACCGCGCCGGGTATCCTTCAGGCTTTCAAACCCTTGGCCGGCATGCGCTTGCAGCCGGCCGGCAGCGGCGCGGTGCGCAGGTAGTCGTGGATCGCGCGGATCAGCGCCTGCGCGGCGGGGCTCAAGGGGTATTCCTTGTGCCGGATGATGCAGACCGTGCGTATGACCGTGGGGCGGGCCAGCAGCGCGTAGGCCAGGCCCGGCTCCATCACCCGCTGCGCGGCCAGCGCCGGCAATAGCGCCACGCCCAGGCCGGCCTGGACCAGCGCCGCCTGCGAGGTGGTGCTGGACGCTTCGTAGAACGGCGCGCCGGCTTCTATCGGCAAGTCGGCGCGGGCGCGCAACAGCGCCATGATGCCGGTCTCGTCCACCACCCCCACCAGTTTGCGGCCGGCCAGGTCCGACCAGCGCATCGTGCCGTCGCGCGCGGGGCGCAGGCTGGCGTCGTCTTCCCGGTACAACACGCCGAAACGGTCGTCCAGCAGGGCGTCGAACTGCAGGCCGGGCGCGTCGGCCCAGCGGCTGGTCAGGCCGAAGTCCACTTCGCGCGCGGCGACCTTGCGCTGGATGCGGCCGGAGTTGTCGTCGCTGAGATACAGGCGCACGGCCGGGTAGCGGGCGGAAAAGGCCGCGGCGGCGGGCGCGATGATCTGCGTGATGGCAGACGGTGCCGCCGCCACTCCCACGCGCCCGCGTTCCAGTGCGCCATAGCGTTGCACGTCGTCTATCACGCCATCGAAATCCGCCAGCAGCCGCATGACGCGCGGCAGGAATTCCTCGCCGGCCGCCGTCAGCAGCACGCGCCGGCTGGTGCGCGCGAAGAGCTGCGTGGCGAGCGCGTCCTCCAGCTGCCGCACCAGGCTGGTCACCGACGACTGCGTCTGGAACAGGCGCTTGGCGGCGTGCGTGAAGCTGGATTCCTGGGCCACGGCGACGAAGGCGGTCAGGTGCTTCAGGGTGACGTGCTTGGGCAGACGATTCATTTCAAATCACGATAGATGGATCAATAAAAACAATTTTCACAGATTGATCGGGCGGACGATACTAGACCCTTTCGGCGTCCGCTGGCCTGGCGTATCCGCCGACAAGACCCTCAAGGCAGGAGCACCATGCGGCAGGAACCTCTGGATCTGATCATTGAAGGCGGATGGGTCATCGACGGCCTGGGCGGCCCTAGGCGGCGCGCCGACGTGGGCGTGGCGGGCGAGCGCATCGCCGCCATCGGCGACCTGTCGGGCAAGGCGGCCGCGCGCCGGGTGGATGCGCGCGGCAAGATCGTGGCTCCCGGCTTCATCGACGTGCACGGCCATGACGACCTGATGTTCGTGGAGCGGCCTGGCCTGGAATGGAAGACCACGCAAGGCATCACGTCGGTGGTGGTGGGCAATTGCGGCGTGAGCGGCGCGCCGGCGCCCTTGCCGGGCAATACCGCCGCGGCGCTGGCCTTGCTGGGGGAAACGCCCTTGTTCGCCGACATGCAGGCCTATTTCGGCGAGCTGCGCGCGCAGCAGCCCATGATCAACGTGGCGGCCCTGGTGGGGCACGCCAACCTGCGCCTGGCCGCCATGCGCGACCCGGCGGCGCAGCCTACGGCCGAGGAGCAGGAAAGCATGCAGCGCATGCTGGACGAAGCCCTGGCCGCGGGCGCGGTGGGCTTCAGCACCGGCCTGGCCTACCAGCCTGGCGGCGCGGCGCGTCCCGCCGAACTGGAGGGGCTCGCGCGGGTGGCGGCGGCGCGTGGCGCCATGCACACCAGCCATATCCGCAACGAGGGCGACGAGGTCGAGGCAGCCGTCGACGAGGTGCTCTCGGTGGGGCGCAACACGGGCTGCGCCACCGTGCTGTCGCACCACAAATGCATGATGCCGCAGAACTGGGGCAAGAGCCGCGCCACGCTGGCGAACATCGACCGCGCGCGCGGCGACGGCGTGGAGGTGGCGCTGGACATTTACCCGTACCCCGGCAGCTCCACCATCCTGATTCCGGAGCGCGCCGAAACCATCGAGGACATACGTATCACCTGGTCCACACCGCATCCCGAATGCGGCGGCCAATTCCTCAGCGACATTGCGGCGCGCTGGGGCTGCGACAAGACCACCGCGGCGCAGCGCCTGTGTCCGGCGGGCGCGATCTACTTCGCCATGGACGAGGCCGAGGTACAGCGCATCTTCCAGCACGAGTGCTGCATGGTGGGTTCGGACGGCCTGCCCAACGACGCCCATCCGCATCCCCGGCTGTGGGGCAGCTTCACGCGCGTGCTGGGCCGCTACGTGCGCGAGGCCGAGCTGATGACGCTGGAGACCGCCGTCGCCAAGATGACTTCCCTGCCGGCCCGCGTGTTCGGCCTGGCCGGGCGCGGCCAGTTGAGCGAGGGCGCCTGGGCCGACATCGTCGTGTTCGACGCCGACACGGTCGAGGACCGCGCTACCTGGGAGGCGCCGACGCTGGCCTCCGCGGGCGTGGAGCACGTGCTGGTCAACGGCCAGCAGGTCTACCCGGCTGAAGCCGGCATGGCGCGGCCTGGCAAGATCCTGCGCCGTGAAGCAATGGCGCAAGCCGCCGCCGGCGCGGCCGCATAAGAATTCCAACCATCCCTACAGGAGACATACCCATGATGCGCAAGACTTGCGTAGCCCTGGCGCTGGCCGCCATGCTGCCCGCCGCCCACGCGGCTTTTCCCGACCATCCCATCACGCTGATCGTGCCGTTCCCGGCGGGCGGCCCGACCGACATCGTGGGCCGGCTCGCGGCCGCCAAGGCGGGCGAGATCCTGGGCCAGCAGATCGTCGTGGAGAACCGCACGGGCGCGTCCGGCACCATAGGCATGACCGCCACGGCGCGCGCCAAGCCGGACGGCTACACCGTGGGCCTGGCCACCGTCAGCACGCACGGCACCGCGCCGCACCTGTTCCCGAAGCTGACCTACGATCCGGTCAAGGATTTCACGCCCGTCAGCAACCTGGTCACCAGCCCCAACATCCTCAGCGTGAATCCGCAGTTCCCGGCCAAGACGCTGGGCGAGTTCGTCGAGCACGTGCGCGCCAATCCCAACAAGGACGGCTATGCCAACGCTGGCGCCGGCGGCGTGAACGACCTGGGCATGATCTGGTTC
Organism: Achromobacter sp. Marseille-Q4954; assembly: GCF_943737025.1. Classification (NCBI taxonomy): domain Bacteria; kingdom Pseudomonadati; phylum Pseudomonadota; class Betaproteobacteria; order Burkholderiales; family Alcaligenaceae; genus Achromobacter; species Achromobacter sp. Marseille-Q4954. The sequence continues at coordinate 335,343 of NZ_CALSFQ010000004.1, read as the reverse complement.
CTGCAGATCATCGGCGGCAAGATGAACAGCATTTCCTATCGCGGTTCGGCGCCCGCGCTGACCGATACGGTGGGCGGGGTGGTGCCGGTGATCTTCGATAACTTCCCGTCGTCGCTGCCCTACCTGAAGAGCAATCACCTGCGCGCCCTGGCCATCACCGGCGCCCAGCGCAACCCGCGTCTGCCGGACGTGCCGACGTTCGCGGAGCAGGGCTACAAGGACTACGACGTGACGGCCTGGTACGGCGTGGTGGGACCTGCCGGCATGCCCGACGACGTGCGCGACAAGCTGGCCGACGCCTTCGCTCGCGCCGTGCGCGATCCGGCGACAGCGGCCAAGATGGAAGAGACGGGCGCATTTCCGCTGGGCAATACCCCGGCCGAGTTCGGCCAGCAGATCCGCGCCGAACGCGACCGCTGGAAGACCGTGATCGAGAAGGCCGACATCAAGCTGCAGTAAACGCAGCGGACGCGTTCAATACACGTCGCGGCGGTAGCGGCCGTCGCGCTGCATGGCCTGCAGGCGCGCGGCGCCCAGTATGTCCTGCAGGGCGGCGTCCACGCCGCCGGCCATGCCTTGCAGGCTGCCGCAGACGTAGATGGCGGCGCCCGCGTCGGCCCAGGCGCGCACGGCTTCAGCTTGTTCGCGCAGATGGTGCTGTACGTAGCGGCGCTCGGCCTGGTCACGCGAGAACACCGCGTCCACGCGTTCCAGCGTGCCGTCATTGCGCCAGGCGTCGATCTCTTCCCGGCAGAACCAGTCGTGCGCCGCGTTGCGTTCGCCGAACACCAGCCAGTTGCGGCGCTGGCCCGCGGCGCGGCGCGCCTTGATCAGCGCGCGCAGGCCGGCCAGGCCGGTGCCATTGCCCACCAGCAGCAGCGGGCGGTCGTCGGCAGGCGCGTGGAAATTGCGGTTGACGCGCACGCGCAGGTCGATCGCGTCGCCGGGCTGCGCGATATGGGTGAGCCAGCCGCTGCCCAGGCCCAGCGCGCCATCGGCGCCGCGCATCTGGCGCACCAGCAATTGGATCGAACCGTCTTCCGGCAGCGATGCGATCGAGTATTCGCGGTGCGCGAGCAAGGGGCCGCCGGCTTCGCGCCGCGGGCCGATCTCGGCGATGTCGCCGGCCTGCCAGCCGCGCACGCCATCGGCTGGCGGCGTCAGCGTCAGCAGATAGCAGGGGCCGCCCTGGCTGTGCGGATTGAGCTGTTCGCGCGCGGCCAGGCGCCACGATTCGTAGACGGGCGCCTGCCAATCGGGCAGGTCGCTGCGTCCTGCCAGCAGGCCCAGGTGGTGCTGCCAATGGCGCAGGGCGGCGGGGTCGCCGTTGTCGACTTCAACCAGATCGAACAACGGCGTCGCGCCCTGGGCGTGCAGCCAGTCGTCCAGGCGATGGCCGAAGCCGCAGAACTGGGCATATTCGCTGTCGCCCAGCGCCAGCACCGCGTAGTGCGCGCCGGCAAGCGCCGGGACCGCCAGCTGCATCTGTCCGGCGAAGGTCGCGGCGGCGTCTGGCGGATCGCCTTCGCCATAGGTGCTGACCACGAACAGCATGCGGCGATACGCCGCCAGACGCTTGGCGTCCAGCTGTTCCAGCGCCGCCACGCGCACGGCGAGACCGCCCGCGCGCAGGGATTCGGCGGTCTGCGCCGCCAGCGATTCGGCGTAGCCGGTCTGCGTGGCGTAGGCGACCAGCAAGGTGTCTTCGGGGACGGGCGCTTGCAGGGCTTGCAGTGCCAGCGCCTGTTGCGCCTCATGGCGCTTGGCGCGGCGGCGGGCCCAGAGGCACAGGAGCAACCAGGCTCCCACCACGCATGCTGCCGCGATCAACCGGGTTGCTGGCATGTCGTCAGGCTATGGCGGCCAGCGCCTGGAATGCGGGCGTGGCAACGACGCGCCAGGCGTCGCGCTCGCGCAGGATGAACAAGGCCGCCAGATCGTGGCGGCGCGCATAGGCCAGACCCTCGTCTGCGCCCAGCACGGTCAGGGCGGTGGCGAGCGCGTCGGCCTGCATGCATCCGGGATGCAGCACGGTGACCGAGGCCAGATTGTTGCGCACCGGCATACCCGTGCGCGGATCGATGGTGTGGGCGTAGCGCTCGTCGCCGCTGCCCGCGTGGCGGCGGTAATCGCCCGAGGTGGCGATGCTGCGGTCGGACAGCGGCAGCGCCAGCGCATGGTCGTCGCTGGCGTCCGGCACTTCGATCGCCACGCGCCAGGGCTGGCCGTCGGGCCGTTTGCCGCGCGCGCGCAATTCGCCGCCGACTTCGACCAGGTATTGAGTGATGCCCAGCGCATCGAGCGCCATCGCGGCGCGGTCCACGCCGTAACCCTTGGCGATGGAGGAAAGATCCAGATAGGCGCCGCCCGGCTGCAGCGCGGCGCGGCGTTCGGTGTCCAGTTGCACGCGGCGCCAGCCGCAGCGGGCGCGCGCGGCCTCGATGGCGGCAGGCGCGGGCGGCTCGAAGGCGCGCTGGTGCGGACCGAACCCCCAGGCGTTCACCAGCGGTCCCACCGTGGGGTCATAAGCGCCGCCAGTGTCCCCGGCCAGCGCCAGCGCGTGGCTCAGCACATGGAAGAATCCCGCCGGCAATTCCTGCCAGCCAGCGGCGGCCTGGTTGTAGCGCGTGATGTCGGAATCCGCTTCCCAGGTGCTCATCTGGGCGACCACTTCGTCCAGCGCCGCCTGGATGGCATGGCGCGCCGCGGCTTCCGTGCGCCCGGCCGGCAGCGCCATGCGCGCCGACCAGGTGGTGCCCATGGTGGCGCCGGCCAGCGCCGCGGGCGCTGCCGGCATTGCGGGCATGGCGCCATAGGCGACGCGCACGGCAGTAGCCGGCGCGCCGCTCTGGGCGTAGGAAGGAGAGTTGGCCATGCGCCTGCGGCGGCTTAGGGCTGCAGCACTTCGACCGTGCCTGCGTAGGACAGGCGGCGCTTCTTGGCTTGCGGCACGCTGACCTTGGCATCTTCCATGCCAGCCTCGATCCAGTACAGGCCGGGCTGCGGCCACTTCACGGAGAACTTGCCGTCCTTGTCCGTCTTCAGCTGGATTTCGCCGACCTTGTCGCGATAACGGCTGCCGCCGGGCACCACGTTGACTTCCAGGTCGGCGGCGGGCTTGCCGTCCAGCAGCATCTGGAAGGTGGCGGGCTCGTCGGTGAACAGGTCGTTCGGGTGGGTCACGGGGGCCAGTTCCAGGCCGCGGCCGACCGGCTTGACGGCCGAGGGCTTGCCGGCGGTCACGAAGGTTTCGACGCGACCCAGGCTTTGCGAGACTTCCAGCTCATCGGCCTTGGCCGGCACGGCCTGCGCCAGGCCTTCGGGCTTGCCGAAGTAGCGCTTGTTCTTGCCGTCTTCCTTCCAGCGCGCGAACACGCCGTCGTTGACCACGGCCACGCGGTACGTGCCGGCCTGCTTCAGTTGCAGGTCGAAGGTGCTGCGCAGCTTGCCCTTATTGACGTTTTCGGCTTCGGCGGCGCTGCCGTCCGGAGCCGTCACGGCCAGGCCGTCCAGGCGCAGCGGGGCGTGGTTGAAATAGAACTTGTCGTTGCCGACGGCGGCGTCGACGGTGACCCAGCTGTCGACGCCGGACAGCACCGTCGAGGACGGCACCATCCAGACGTCATGCGCCTGGGAGGCGAAGGGCAGGCACAGCGCCAGGGCGGCGGCCAGTTTGGCGGCGGATTTCATCGTTGCGCTCCTAGGAGGTCTCAAGGTTTCAGGTCGAGCGCGATGGCGCCCAGTTCGTGTTCGCCGCGCGCGGTCAATTGCCCGGCCTTTTGCGGCGGCCATTGGAAGGGAATGCGCAGCAGCTCGCGGCCGCCGACTTCTCGCGCGGCTTCGACCACCACGGCGTACTGGCCAGGCTTCAGGCCCGACAGCGGCTTGCTGGCCGCGTCAAAGCTCAGCGCGTGCTTGCCCACGGGCTTGGTCGCGCCGCTGACGCCGTCCACCGGGAACTGCTGATTGCGGCCGCTGCGGCGCCACCATTGGCGCATGTCCTTGAGCCATTCCGTGCCTTCGTTGTTCTTCTTGGCCACGTCGTACCAGACGGCCAGGTCGGTCGCGACGCTCTGATCTGGGTTTTCGATCCAGATCGCGACGTAGGGACGGTGGTATTCCGCCACGTCCAGGCGCGGGATCTCGATGGACAGGCCGATGTCGGCCGCTTGGGCCGTTCGGGCGATCAGGCCGGCCAGCAGGGCCGACAACAACAGCTTGCGCATGGAAATCTCCAGGGGCGGATCGTTGGAATCAATGTATGAAAAGCAGGGCCAGCACCACCGGGATCACCACGCCCAGGCCGACCATGGGCCAGGTCGCGCTGCGGTTGCCGGCGTGCATCTTGAGCAGCACCAGACCGGTCAGCGAAAAGACCAGACAGGCGACGGCGAAGATGTCCAGGAACCAGCTCCAGGCCAGGCCGGTGTTGCGGCCCTTGTGCAGGTCGTTCAGGTACGAGATCCAGCCGCGGTCGGTGCGTTCGTATTCCACGTCGCCGCTGGCCAGGTCAATGGACAGCCAGGCGTCGCCGCCGGCGCGCGGCAGCGACAGGTAGACCTCGTCGGCCGACCATTCGGCGGGTTTGCCGGCGGCGGAGGCGTCCAGCGTCTGGTCCAGCCATTGCGCCACGGGCGCGGGCAACGGCGCCTTTTTTTGCGCGGGAGGAGGGGACAATTGCTGCAGCACGGCGTCCGGCATGCGGGCCTCGCGGCTGGTCACGACCGCCCGGGCCTCGATGTGCGAGGCGTTGTTCAGGGTCAGGCCCGTCACCGCGAACAACAGCATGCCCAGCAGGCACAGCGCCGAGCTGATCCAATGCCATTGGTGCAGTGTCTTGAGCCAATAGGCACGGCGGCGGGGAGTGGGTTGACTGTCCATGGGGTATAGGGTGAAAGCCCGCGGATTCTAACATTTAATGAGAATGACTCTTATAAATGTTGCGTCTGCCCGCCCGAGGAAATTTCAATCGATTTCGGGCCGCGCGTCGCGGCAGGGCGGGGGCGTCGTGGCGCCTGTCTGCCAGCGGCGATAAGATAGGCCACCCGTTACAAACACCGGAGGTCGTCATGCTTGAACAGCAAGTCGTGGATCAGATCGGTCGTCATTGGGGTTGGGTGGCGTTGCGCGGCGTGGTCGCCATCCTGTTCGGGCTCATGGCCTTGCTCATGCCCGCCATCACCTTGTCCGCGCTGGTGCTGGTGTGGGGCGCTTTCGCGCTGGTGGACGGCGTGCTGGCCCTGGTCGCCGGCGTGCGCATCCGCGACAACGGCAAACCCCTGTGGGCGCTCATCATCGTGGGCCTGCTGGGGATCGCGGCCGGCATCGTCACCTTCCTCTATCCCGGCCTGACCGCGCTGGTCCTGCTCTATATCATTGCGATCTGGGCGCTGGTGTCCGGCATATTCCAGGTCGTGGCGGCGATCCGTTTCCGCAAGGACATCCGTAATGAGTGGCTGCTGGGCCTCTCGGGCCTGGTGTCCATCCTGTTCGGCGGCATGCTGATCATGCAGCCCGGCGCGGGCGCGCTGGCGCTGGTCTGGGTCATCGGCGCCTACGCCGTGTTTTTCGGCATACTGCTGCTGGTCTTTTCCTTCCGCCTCAAACAGCACAAGGCGTCCTGAAATCCGATGTCCGCATACCAAACCCTGATTCCCCTGAATTTCCTGGCCGTGGGCCTGGGCGCCATGTTCGGCGCCTGGACCCGCTGGCTGGTCAGCATGTGGCTCAACGTGGAGTCCTGGCCCTGGGGCACCTTCGTGGTGAACCTGGCCGGCGGCTATCTGGTTGGGCTGGCGTTGGCGCTGGTGGCCGGGCATCCGGAATGGCCGGCCTGGGTGCGGCTGGGCGCAATCACGGGTTTCATGGGGGGCTTGACCACGTTTTCGACCTTTTCGGCCGAGACGGTGGCCATGCTGGAGCGCGGCGCCTACGCCAGCGCGCTGGGCTATGCGGGGTTCAGCCTGATCGGGTCGCTGCTGCTGACGGCGGCCGGCCTGGCCACCGCCAGCCTGTTACGCTAAGGCCTGCGGGCGGCGTTCAGGCCGCTGCCGGATTCAGCACGCGAGCGGCCTGCAGGCCACTGCGCACCGCGCCTTCCAGCACGCCCGGATAGCCCGTGTCGGTCCAGTCGCCGGCCAGCGCCAGGGTGGGCCAGGGCGTGGTATTCAGCGGCCGTGTCAGGCCCGGCACTGCCGCGAAGGTCGCGCGTTTTTCGATGAACAGTTCGGCGGCCGCCACCTCCGGCATGGCCGGCAGGCGCGCGGGATGGCGCGCCGCCTGTTCGGCCACTTGGTCGATCAGCGCCTCGATGAGCTGCCGGCGGTTGCGTTCCGCGAGGCCGGTGGCCGCGCTGGTCACGACCGCCAGTTCGCCGGCCTTGGTGTCGCCGGCCAGTTGCGCGCGGTCGAACAGCCATTGGCCGTAGTGGTCGCGGGCGGATTCCTCGCGCAGCATCATCATGGGTTCGGGCAGGCGCCAGGGATCCTGCAGCCGCAGGTTCAGCGTGGCGATGGGCATGTATTCGAACGCCTTGAGCGCATCCAGCAGCCCGGTGGCGCCGGCTTCCCGCAACGGCGCGTCGAGCAGCCGCGCGGCAAAGGTGGGAGGCACCGCCAGCACGGCTGCATCGAACCGTTCCTGGTTGATGTCGATGCCTTCAGCCGACGGGCGGAGCTGGCGCACGGTGCTGCCGTAGCGCATGGTCACCTGGCGCGCGGCGGCGTCGGGCCAGAGCGCGGACAGGTCGGTGCAGGGCAGCAGCATGTCGCTGTTTTCGCGGCTGCCGGTCAGGCTGTCGCGCAGCACGCGCGCAAACAGCGCGGCGCTGGCCGTGGCGGTCGGCGTGTTCAGCGCGGCCAGGCAGAGCGGTTCCCAGACCTGACGGATCAGCGCATCCGATTGCGCGTGGTAGTGCAGCAGATGCAGGACGGTCCATTCGCGCGGCGGCGTCCAGGCCATGGCTTTCAGGCCGCGCATCAGGCGCAGGGTCGCCAGGCGGTCCTTCCAGGCCAGGCCGCGCGCGCGCAGGATCGCCGCCGCCATGTGCAACGGCGCCGGCAGCCGCGGCGCGGCCAGGCGGAAGCGGCCGTCCAGGCTGGCCAACTGCAGCGGCCGGCGCATCAGCAAGGCGTCGGGGTTGCGGCCGACGCGGCGCATCAGCGCCAGCGTGTGCTTGTAGGCGCCCGACAGCAGGTGCTGGCCGTTGTCCAGCGGCGCGTCGAAATCGGTGTGGAAGACGCGCCGGGCGCGGCCGCCGGGCGTATGGCCGGCTTCGAAGACGGTGACTTTGGCGCCGGCTTCGCGCAGGGCGACGCTGGCTGCCAGGCCAGCCCAGCCGGCGCCGATGACCGCGGCCTTCACCGCGCCAACCGGCGGACCAGTCCGCGTCCGCCGCCCACCCAGGTCTTCCAGGCGAGCCACAGCTTGCGCAAAGGGGTGAGCGAGATGCGCTGGTGCAGCACCTGCCAGTTGTCGCGTTCGATCTCGTCGAGCAGCGCGTGGTAGATGGCCGCCATCATCAGGCCCGGGCGCTGCGCGCGGCGGTCGGCCTCGGGCAGGTTGCTCATGGCCTCGCGGTACAGCCCGCGGGCGCGCTCGGCCTGGAACTTCATCAGCGCGCTGAAGCGGTCGGAGTATTCGCCGTTCAGGATGTCCGAGGCCTTGACCTCGAATTGCTGCATGTCGTTGACGGGCAGGTAGATGCGGCCGCGGCGGGCGTCGTCGCCCACGTCGCGGATGATGTTGGTCATCTGGAACGCCAGGCCCAGCTTCTCCGCGTAGACCAGGGTCTTGGGGTCGGAATAGCCGAAGACGCCGGCCGACAGTTCGCCCACCACGCCGGCGGCGTGCCAGCAGTACTTGCGCAGGCCCGGCCAGTCCAGGTAGCGGGTCTGGTCCAGGTCCATTTCCATGCCATCGATGACGGCCAGCAGGCGTTCGCGCGTGATCGAACAGCTTTGCAGGTGCGGCTGCAGGGCGCGCGTCACCGGGTGGTCCGGATTGCCGTTGTACATCTGGTCGACCTGCGTGCGCCACCAGGCCAGCTTGACGCGGGCCAGCGACGGGTCGGTGCACTCGTCCACCACGTCGTCCACTTCGCGGCAGAACGCGTACAGGGCCGTGATGGCGCGCCGCCGCTCGGGCGGCAGGAAGAGGAACGAGTAGTAGAAGCTGGAACCGCTCTTGGCGGCTTTCTCCTGGCAATATTCGTCAGGGGTCATATCAGGTAATTGCGCGCCACAACATGATGGCCCAATCTTTGGCGCCCAATTCGGGGCGATTCATGAATACATCGTAGCCGCCCGCCTCGATACGCTCCAGCACGCGCAGCCCGCCTTGCACCACCAGGCGCAGCTCCAGGCCCATGCGGCCCGGCAGGCGGCGCGCCAGCGGAGCGCCGAAGTGTAGCAGTGCGCGGGCGCGTTCGACTTCGAAGGCCATCAGGTCGCGCCAGGCGGGCGTCAACCGGCAGGCGGCCAGGTCCTCGTCCGTCACGCCATGGCGGCGCAGGTCTTCCTGCGGCAGGTAGACGCGCTGCTTGTGCCAGTCCACCCGCACATCCTGCCAGAAATTCACCAGCTGCAGGCCGGTGCAGATGGCGTCGGCCTCGGTCACGTTGTGCGGATTGGTGGCTTCGAACAGGTGCAGCATCAGCCTGCCCACGGGATTGGCGGAGCGGGTGCAGTAATCCGCCAGCGTGGCGTAGTCTTCGTAGCGCTTGACGCTGATGTCCTGTTCGAAGGCGGACAGCAGGTCGTAGAACGGCGTGATGGGCAACTGGTGGCGCGCGATGGTGGCCGCGAGCGGCACGAAGATGCCGGCCAGTTCGGGCGAGCCGGGCGCGGGCGTGGCGCCGGGTTCGGCGCCGATGCGGTGCAGCTCGGCGCGGAACGCGGCCAGCTGGCTCAGCCGTTGCGCGTCGGTGGCGCTGCCTTCGTCGGCGATATCGTCCGCTGCGCGGGCGAAACGGTAGATATCGGTCACGGCGCCGCGCAGCCTGCGCGGCAGCAGCAGCGAGGCGACGGGAAAGTTCTCGTAGTGATCGATGGGCATATTTGGACTTGCGGATCTGGCCCGGGGGCCTGGACCGATCCATTTTAGAGTAGTCGCATCCAGGCGGCATGGCGCGACGCCGTGCGGGACGCGGATCAGTTAGACTTAAGCGCCACAGGATCCCACACCATGCCGCGTCCCATATCCGCCACCGTCTCCGTTTCCGCGCTTGCGCACAATCTTGCGGCCGTGCGCCGCCACCTGGACCAGACGGCGGCCGCCGCTTCCGGCCTGCCGCCTTCCATCTGGGCAGTGATCAAGGCCAATGCCTATGGGCACGGCATCGAGCAGGCCGTGGCCGGCTTTTCCAAGGCGCAAGGTTTGGCGATGCTGGACCTGGACGAAGCCGTGCGCTGCCGCGAGGCGGGCTGGGGCGGCCCCATCCTGCTGCTGGAAGGCTTTTTCGAACCCTCCGACCTGGACATCGTCGACCGCTACCACCTGAGCACCACGGTGCACAGCCGGGAGCAGCTGGACATGCTGGCCCGCGCGCGCTTCTCGCGCCGCGTCGACATCATGCTCAAGCTGAACAGCGGCATGAACCGCCTGGGCTTCAGCCCCGCAGCCTACGCCGCGGCGCATGAGCGCGCCATGCTGTTGCAGCAGCAGGGCGTGCTGGGCTCGGTGGGCAAGATGACCCATTTCGCCTGCGCCGACGGCCCCCAGGGCGTGAACGAGCAACTGGCGGTGTTCAATTCGGTGACGCATAAGATGCCGGGCGCCATCAGCGTCTGCAATTCGGCTGCCACGCTGCGCTTCGCCGAGATCGCGGTCGCTTCGGAAAACCAGGCGCACTGGGTGCGCCCGGGCATTTGCCTGTACGGCGCGTCGCCGTTCGCGGACGCCGAAGCCTCTTCCTTCGGTCTGAAACCGGCCATGTCGCTGCGCTCGGAAATCATTGCCGTGCAGGATCTGAAGGCCGGCGATTCGGTCGGCTATGGCGCCATCTTCCGCGCCGAACGCTCCATGCGCATCGGCATCGTGGCCTGCGGTTATGCCGACGGCTATCCGCGCCACGCGACCACCGGCACGCCGGTGGTGGTGGCCGGCATCCGCACCCAATTGGTGGGCCGTGTTTCCATGGACATGCTGATCGTCGATCTGGGGCCTGTCCCCACCGCCGGCGTCGGCTCGCCCGTGTCGCTCTGGGGCGAGGAAGGCCCCTCCGTGGACGAGGTGGCCCTGGCCGCCGGCACCATCGGCTACGAGCTGCTGTGCGCCCTGGCGCCACGCGTTCCGGTCACCCGGGACGTCTGAAACGCGCCGGCTCCTGGCTGCCGGGCAGGCTGTCCGGCAGGCAAGAATTGCTACGCAATTTACAAGACAGGTGACGCCGGATGGTGTCTACTTGGAAGACCGGGCGCCCAAGCGCCCGTTTTTTACCAAGAAAACAGAAGCGAGGTTTCAACCCATGAAGGACAAATGCGTGCTCGTCACGGGCGCCACCAAAGGCATAGGCTGGGCGCTTACTCAGCGGCTGTCCGACATGGGATGTCATGTGGTGGGCATCGCGCGCAACACCACCGACGTGGATTTCCCGGGCTACCTCTATGCCTGTGACCTGGCGGACGCCGGCCGCACCGAAGAGGTGCTGCGCGAGATCCGCGAGAAATTCCCGGTCGATGCCGTGGTCAACAACGTGGGCATCGTCTCGCCCCAGCCGCTGGGCGAGATCGACCTGGCCACGCTGTACAACGTGCTCGACCTGAACGTGCGCGTGGCGGTGCAAGTCACCCAGGCCTTCATCGAATCCATGAAGGTGCGCCGCGCCGGGCGCATCGTCAACGTGGTCAGCCGCGCCATCCATGGCGGCCTGGAGCGCACCGCCTATTCGGCCGCCAAGAGCGCGCTGGTGGGCTGCACGCGCACCTGGGCGCTGGAACTGGCCGAATACGGCGTCACCGCCAACGCGGTGGCCCCCGGCCCGATCGAAACCGAAATGTTCCGCGCCACGCGGCCGGCCGGCAGCGACGCCGAAAAGCGCGCACTGGCCTCGGTGCCCATGAAGCGTTTGGGCACGCCCGCCGAAGTGGCGGCCGCGATCGCCTTCCTGCTGTCGGACGACGCCGGCTTCATTACCGGGCAGGTGTTGGGGGTGGACGGCGGCGGCAGCCTGGGCGGCCGTTCCTGACGCTTCAAGCCTTGTTTTCAGCCTTTCACTGCGCTGCGGAACGCCGCGCCCAGGGCCGTCAGCGCCTCGCGCGCGCGGCCATCCCTGACCCTGGTGTGCAATAGGACTGGTAGTTGCGGCAGGGCAGGCAGTCCCAGCCTGGGGCCCGCGTCGACCGCGCCGAAGGGCAGCATGCGCGGAGACAACGCCGCAACGCCGAGTCCCGCCATCACGGCGGACGCGACCGCCATCACGCCGCCGCCCACAAAGACTTCCGCCCACGGTATGCCGGATTCGTCGAGCAGTTGTTCGGCGATGGCGCGCACGCCGCAAGGTTGCGCCATGGTGGCCAGGGGTAGCGGTTCGCCCGCCCGGTGCTGCCAGTCGGGCGCCGCGAACCAACCGAATTTTTCCTTGGTCAGGACCTGGCCGTCGTCGCGTCCCGCATGCAGGCGCACGATCACCGTATCGAGTTCGCGCCGGTCGTAGCTCTGGAGCAGATCGCCGGACGAGGCAATCCGGATCTCGATCAGCAACTGGGGATCCGCCGCGTTCATGCGTGCGATCAGCGCCGGCAGTTCCGGTCCCGCCACGTGTTCGCTGATGCCGACGGCAAGGCGCTGCCTGCCCTCGGCGGCCGCGGATAACGCGCGGTCGTGCGCCGCCAGGAGTTCGCGCGCCTGTCCAAGAAAGGCGGCGCCCCGCGCCGAAAGCTCCACGTACCGCGGCGTGCGTTCGATCAGGCGGAAACCAAGCCGGTCCTCGAGCCGCTTGAGTTTCAGGCTGATGGCCGCTTGCGTCGTCTGCAGGATTTCGGCGGCGCGCGTGAAGCTGCCCAGCTCGGCAATGCGGACAAAAGCCCTTACGGCAGCGACGTCCAGTGGGCGTTCAGTCATTTCAGATGCTTATCATTGAAATATAGAGCCATAGCTTATCAGAATGGCTAACATGGCATGGCACAACCACGGAGAAGCACCATGCCGCTAGTCCATGTCTCATTGCGCGCTGGCAAGCCGCAAGCCTATCGCCAGGCCATCTTCGACAATATCTATCTGGCCATGCGCGAAACGTTCAATGTTCCCGAAGACGACCAATTCATGACCATGTCCGAGCATGAGGCGTCGAACTTCCGCTACAGCCCGACCTACATGGATGTGGCGCGCAGCGACGACCTCGTGTACATCCAGATCACGGCGAACAACACGCGCAGCCTGGAACAGAAGAAGGCACTGTTCCAGCGGATCGCGCAGCGCTTGGGCGATGACCCTGGCCTGCGGCCCGAGGACGTGTTCGTGAACCTGGTGGAAGTGGCGAAAGAGAACTGGTCTTTCGGATACGGTCTCGCGCAATACGCTTGAGACCGGAAAGGGGGCGCTACGCGCCCAGCGCGCCGGCTTCCACCCGCAGCGCGTCCAGAAAGCGCTGCAGCGCCGGCGCTGCTTCCACCTGCGCCCGCTGCACCACGCCTACCGGCGGCAGGTTCCAGTCGGGGCGGAATCTCAGGATGGCCAGCACGCCCAGCGCGGCGTAGTGCTGCGCCACCGCGCGCGGCATGGCCGAAAGCAGGTCGCTGCTGCGCAACAGCACCTCGTTGGCCAGCAGCGATACCGATTCGGCCATGGGCGCGCGCAGCGTCAGTCCCTGTTCGGCGAAGTAGGAGTCGATGCGCTGGCGCAGCGGCGCCTGGGGCGGCGGCAGGATCCAGTCCTGCCGCGCCAGCGCGGCGGCGGTGATGCGGGTGGACTTGGCCAGCGGATGGCCGATGCGCGCCACCACGCAGATGGGTTCTTCGTACAGGACCTCGGTACGGAACACGGGTTGCGTGGCGTCCAGCATCAGGCGGCCCAGCACGCAATCGAGTTCGCCGCGCGCCAGGCCGGCCAGCAGCGCGTCGTGCGCGCCTTCCTGCAGCATGACGGTGACGCCGGCATGGTCGGCGCGCAGGCGCTGCAAGGCGCGCGGCACCAGCACGGGCAGGGCCACCTGCTGCACGCCAACGCGGATGCGGCCGCTGGCGCCGGCCGCCAGCGCCGCGATCTCGTTGCGCGCGCCGGACAGGTCGGACCAGAGCACATCGGCCTTGCGCGCCAGCGCATGGCCAAATCCCGTGGGCACGATGCCGCGGCGCGTGCGCTGGAACAGCGGCACGCCGAACATGTCTTCCAGTTCCAGCAGCTGCTTGCTGGCCGCGGGCTGCGTCATGCCGAGCTCGGCCGCGGCCTTGTGCACGCTGCCCAGCGCGTATAGCGCGCGCAGCAGGTCCAGGTGGCGCATGCGCAGGCGTCCGCCGATGTGGTGCAGCTCTGGAATGCGGGGAGTGGCTGGCATTTTGTGGAATTCCTGTTGGTTATCACAGCATTCTAATAATTGATTAGATTGTATGCACCCCATACCTATACTGGATCGCAGTTCAACGACCTGTGCAAAAGGGGAAAACATGAAGATCACGATGCTGGGAACCGGAGCCGCGCTGCCCGATCCCGACCGGGGCCAGTCTGCCATCCTGCTGACCCTGGATGACGATACCCATTACCTGTTTGACTGCGGCGAGGGCGCCACGCGACAGATGGTGCGCGCCAACGTGGATCCTGCGAAGGTGGGCTTCGTGTTCCTGACGCACCTGCACCATGACCACATCTGCGACTATCCCTATTTCGTCATTTCCAGCTGGATGCTGAACAAGACCGGCGCGCCGCTGGTGCTGGGGCCGAAGGGCACGCGCCATTTCGTCGACCATCTGTTCGAGAACGGCGCCTACCACACCGACTACCAGGCGCGCAGCGCCTATCCGGTGCGCCAGGCCAATCTGGAAGCCATGCGCCCCGAGGTGCGGGAAGTCAGCCCTGGCCCGGTGTTCGACGACGGCAGGGTGCGCATTTCGGTCGACTGGGTGGAGCACATTCCGCGCGACGTCTGCGAATGTTTCGGCGTGCGGGTGGAGGCCGAAGGCAAGGTCATCGCGTTCAGCGGCGACACGGCGCCCTGTGAAGCCATGGTGCGCCTGGCGCAGGACGCAGACCTGCTGATTCATGAGTGCACCTTTCCCGAATCGTTCATCGCGCATCGCGCCAAGACAGGGGTGGGCACCTATGCGCACACCAGCCCCACGGACCTGGGCATCATCGCCAGCCGCGCCGGCGTCAAGAGCCTGGTGGCGACGCACTTCGGCCATTTCGATTCGACCAGCCCGGTGATCAAGCGCGCCGCGGCCAAGCATCTGCCGGTGGAACTGATGGGACCGCACCTGATGGACGAGATCGTGGCCGACATCCGCAAGAACTACTCGGGCCCGCTGCGGCTGGCGCACGACCTGATGCGCATCGACCTGTAGCATCCGCGGGGAATACCTGCCGGCCGCCGGGCCGGCGCGTGCGCGGGCGTGGCCCGCCAGCCAGGGAGAACACCATGACGTACCGGACTTGCGCCGTATCCGTTTTGCTTGCCTTGGGCCTGGCGGCATCGCCGCTGGCCGCCCGGGCGCAGTATCCCGATCACCCCATCCGTATCGTCCTGCCGTACGCGCCGGGCGCGGCGGGCGACGTGGCCATGCGCCAGATCCAGCCCCTGCTGGAAAAGCGTCTGGGCCAGCCTCTCATCGTCGATTACAAGACTGGCGCCGGCGGCAACATCGGCGCGCTGGAGGTGGCGCGCGCCAAGCCCGACGGCTACACGCTGGTGCTGGGCGCCACCAACAACTTCGTCATCAATCAGTTCCTGTACCGCAAGCTGGGCTTCGATCCGCTGGCCGACCTGGAGCCGGTGGGCAAGTTGGCGGACGTGCCGGCCTTCGTCTACGTCAGCGCGCAAGTGCCGGCGCAGGACTACGCGCAGTTTGCGCAGTATGCGCGCGCGCAGGCCGGCAAGCTGAACTACGGATCGCCGGGCATGGGCACCACGCCGCATCTTTCCGGCTACCGCCTGTCGCATGCGATGGGCGCGGGCATGACGCACATTGCCTACCGCGGTTCCTCGCCGGGAGTGCAGGCCTTGCTGGCCAACGAGATCCAGATGTACATCGGCGGCTACAGCATTGCCGCGGCCTACGTGCCGCAGGGCAAGGTGCGGGCCCTGGCGGTGGCGGCATCCGAGCGCTTCGCCGGCCTGCCCGACGTGCCTACCGCGGGCGAGGCTGGCATGCCGGACGTGGTGCAGGGCAACTGGTGGGGCTTTGCCGCGCCCAAGGGCACGCCGCCAGAGCGGGTGGCGCGCTTTGCCGGCGTCCTGCATGAGGTGCTGGCCTTGCCGGAGGTCCGCCAGGCCTTCCTGGCGGGGGGCTTCGTGCCGGGGCAGGACACGCCTGCGTCGTTCGCCTCCGAGTGGCGTAGCGAAGCGCCGCAATGGCAGGCGGTGGTGCGCGAATCCGGCGTGGTGCTGGAGAACTGAGGAGCTGGACATGGAGTACACGCGCCGCGGTTCAGGCCGCCCGCTGTTCCTGCTGCATGGCTTTTGTTCATCGTCCGCGATCTGGTACGGCCTGGCGGGTGTGCTGGCCGATGAGCATGACGTGATTGCCGTGGATTGGCCGGGCTTCGGGCGCGGCGCGCAAGCGGCCCCCTTGCAGGGATTGCCGGCCTATGCGGACGCGCTCGTCGCGCTGGCGGACGAGCTGGGTATAGGCAGCTTCGACGTGTTGGGCCATTCTTTCAGCGGCTTCGTCGCGCAGCAGTTGCTGTGCGCGGTTCCGGGGCGCGTGGGCCGTGCCGTGCTGTATGGCGCGGGCTTGAGGGTCGATGCCGCCGCGCGCTTCGAGCCCATGGACCAGACCTTGGCGCGCCTGCGCGCGGACGGCCCGCGGGCCACCGCAAGGCGCGTGCTGGGCGCCTGGTTCCAGCAGGGGGAGCAGGCGCCGGCCTACGCGGCCTGCCTGCAAGACGGCATGTCCATGAGCGCGGCCGGCGCGGCGTCGATGATTGCGGCGGTTGCGGGCGCGGACTACACGCAGGCGCTGGCGGCGGTGCGCGCGCCGGTGCTGGTCATATCGGGCGAACACGAACGCAGCCATCCGCTGCCATCGGCGCTGGCCTTGCGCGCGGCCTTGACGCACGGCAGCCTGTGCGTGCTGCCGGACTGCGGGCATGCCGCGCACCTGGAGCGCCCGCGATTGTTCAACACCGCCGTGCGTGAGTTTCTGGCGGGCCGGGAGGGCGCGTCCCGGCCTGCGGGTCAGTAGGGACCCTTGGCCGCCACGGGCGCGGCCGCGCTCTTGAATTGGCCCGCCAGCTGTTCGGCCGCGCGCGCCAGCAAGATGGCGTCCACGCCCACCGCCACGAAGGTGGCGCCCAGCGACAGATAGTGCTTGGCGCGGTCGACGCCGCTGTGCAGGATGCCGGCCGCCTTGCCGCTGCGCACGATGCGCAGGATCGCGTCGTCGATCGCCTTGACCACTTCCGGATGCTCCGGCTGGCCCAGGTAGCCCATGCTGGCCGACAGGTCGGCCGGGCCGATGAAGGCGCCGTCGACGCCGTCCACCGCGAGAATCTCTTCCAGCGCGTCCACGCCGCGCGGGGTTTCGATCTGCACCAGCACGCACATCTCGTCGTTGGCGCGGCGCAGGTAGTCAGGGATGCGGTTCCAGCGCGACGAGCGGGCCAGCGCGCTGCCCACGCCGCGCACGCCTTGCGGCGGATAGCGTACCGCGGCCACGGCGGCGGCAGCCTCTTCGGCGGATTGCACCATGGGTACCAGCAGCGTCTGCGCGCCGGTGTCCAGGATCTGCTTGATCTGCACCGCGTCGTTCCAGGCCGGCCGTACCACCGGGGCGACCGGATAGGCGGCCATCGATTGCAGCTGCTGCAGCGTGGTTTGCAAGGTGTTGGGCGCGTGTTCGCCGTCGATCAGCAGCCAGTCGAAATCGGCGCCGGCGATGATCTCGGTGGAGTAGGCGCTGGCCAGGCCCGCCCACAGGCCGATCTGGGGTTTGCCGCTGCGCAGGGCCTGCTTGAAGGTGTTGGTCAATATGTCCATGGATGGTGGCGTGGTCAGATGAAGTGGCAGTTGACGGAACCCAGCACGCCGTAATCGACGTTGAAGGTATCGCCAGGGCGGGCCAGCACCGGCCGGGTGAAGGAGCCCGACAGGATGATCTCTCCCGCTTCCAGCGCCACGTCGTGGGCGGCCAGCTTGTTCGCCAGCCATACTACGCCATTGGCCGGATGGTTCAAGACGCCCGCGGCCACGCCGGTTTCTTCGATGACGGCGTTGCGCGACAGGATGGCGCCGATCCAGCGCAGGTCCAGCTCGCCGATCTTCACCGGGCGTCCGCCCATCACCACGCCGGCATTGGCGGCGTTGTCGGCGATGGTGTCGAACACCTTGCGCGGGCGCTTGCTGTCGGGGTCGATGCTGTGCGAGCGCGCGTCGATGATCTCCAGCGCCGGGATCACGTAGTCGACCGCGTCATAGACCTGGAACAGCGTGACGTTGGGGCCTTGCAGGCGTTTGCCCAGCACGAAGGCCAGTTCGACTTCCAGCCGCGGCAGGATGAAGCGGCCCGCGGGTATGTCCGCGCCGTCATTGAAGAACATGTCGTCCAGCAGCATGCCGAAGTCGGGCTCGTCGATCTGCGAGGCCTGCTGCATGGCGCGCGAAGTCAGGCCGATCTTGTGGCCGCGCTTGATGCGGCCTTCGGCCAGCTTGATGTCCATCCAGGCGCGCTGGATGGCATAGGCGTCGGCAATGGTGATGTCGGGGTACTCGAGCGAAATCTGGCGGATCTGCTGGCGGGTGCGTTCGGCTTCGTGCAGGCGCGCGGCGATGGCGCGCACGGTATCTTTATCTAGCATCGGAGTTCCAGGTGTAATTGGGTTGGAGTGGAATCAATGGGGGAAGGGGACGAGCGTGTTGACCAGCCGTCCCACGCCTTCGATCTCGGTCACGACTTCGTCGCCGGGCTGCACGTTGACGATGCCGTCGGGCGTGCCGGTCAGGATCAGGTCGCCGGGCGAGAGCGTCATGAAGCTGCTGAAGTACTCGATCAGCGCGGGTACGTCGAACACCATGTCGCGGGTATTGCCGCGCTGCGTCTCCACGCCGTTGACGGTGGTGCGCAGGTTCAGGTTCATGGGGTCGGGCACGTCGTCGCGGTCCACCAGCCAGGGGCCAAGCGGCGTGCAGGTGTCGCGGCTCTTGACGCGCAGATTGGGGCGATACCAGTTTTCCAGGTAGTCGCGCAGCGCATAGTCGTTGGCCACGGTGTAGCCGGCCACGCAGTCATAGGCCTGGGCGCGGCGGACCTTGCTGGCGGTCTTGCCTATCACCACCGCCAGCTCGCATTCGTAATGCATGAAGGCGACGTCGGCGGGGCGGAAAGTCTGGGCGCGGTGGCCCACGAAGGTGTTGGCAGCCTTGAGAAAGCCCAGCGGCTCGTCCGGCGCCTTGAACGCCAGTTCCTTGGCGTGGTCGGCGTAGTTGATGGCCAGCGTGAAGGTGGTGCGCGGCTCGAAGGGCGGCAGCCATTGCACCGCGTCTTCGGCATACACGCGTCCGTCGGCCAGGCGGACCTGGCCGGGGCTGGCTTCGGTGGCGGCATGGATGACGCCGTCCAGGGAGATGCGGGCATGTTTCATGGCGGGCTCCTGTGCTTATCGGGCGGCGGCCAGCGCATTGCCCAGCGTGCCGACCCGGGAAATGCTGATGTCGTAACGCTGCCCGGCGCGTGCGCGCGGCGCGCCGTGGGGCGTGCCGGCCAGCAGGATGTCGCCCGCTTCCAGCGTCATGAACTGGGTCACGTCGGCGATCAGCCGCGCCACGGGACGGATCAGGTCGGCGGTGCTGGCGCGCTGCGTCACCTGGCCGTCGATGCGTACTTCGATGTCCAGCGCGTCCGGGTCGCCGACCGCGGCCACGGGGGCGACATCCTGGCCGATGGGACAGAAGCCGTCGCGGCATTTCTGCTTGAGCGCGGGGCGGAAGTAGCTCGCGTGCGGCACGGACAGGTCCGCCACCACGCGGTACCCCGCCACATAGTCCAGCGCCTCGGCTTCGCTCACGCGGGTCGCGCGGCGGGCGAACACCACGCCCAGGCAGGCGCCCACTTCGACCTCGTCCACGTCGGCGGGCAGGACGATGACGTCGCCGTTGCGGGCGTAGGTATTGGCCGGCTTGATGTAGAGCACGGGCGCATTCGGCGCGGCTTTGTAAGGGGGCGCGTCCACGGCGTCGCCCAGCGCGGCCAGCGCCTGGCGCGTATTCAGCGCCGCGCCCACCACGGTCCGCGGCCACGGCGCCGCGGCCGCGGCCGCGCGCGCGGCCAGGTGCTCGCGGTAGTTGTTGAGCTTGTAGTTCAGCACCGGGTCGGCTTCCTCGATCTGCATCGAGATGCCGAGCGGGCGCGCCGCCATCTGCGGCGCGAGTGCGGCGGTCAGCGCCTGGAACACCCGTTCGCCCAGGGCGGCTTTTTGTTCGGCATTGCGGCCGTGGCCGATGCGCAGCACCACGTGGACGAAGGCATTGTCGGGATGGCCGTCGACGATCAGGCAATCATCCACGCGCAGTGCGCGGGTGCGCGCGCCGGCCAGCGGGAACAGGCTGCCGTCGCCCACGGCGGCATCCTGCACGGTCCGCATCAGCGCCTGCGTATCCAGGGCCAGATTGCCCGAGTATTCGATCCAGATATGGGGCATGGCCTTGCTCCGCATGATGTAATTATCATGTTAACTAGTTTAATGAAAAACCGCGGTGACAACAATCGGCCAGAGGGCTGTCGGGGTCCGTTCCGCCTGGGGGTTTCCCGACGTTGACAGCCCGGTCAGGCAAGCATAACGTTAACTCGTTAATTAAATTGGCGCCGCACCATCAGGCGCAGACGGGACGAGGAGCCGCGCGTGAGCATCAAGCACTGGATCAATGGCAAGCAGGTCGACAGCAGCGACCGCTTCATCACCAGCAACCCCGCCACGGGCGAGGCCATCGCCGAGGTCGCCGCGGGCGGGCAGGCCGAAGTCGACGCGGCAGTTGCGGCCGCGGCCGAGGCCTTTCCCAAATGGGCCAACACGCCCGCCAAGGAACGCGCCCGCCTGATGCGCCGGCTGGGCGAACTGATAGACCAGAACGTGCCTCAGCTGGCCGAACTGGAAACCCGCGACACCGGGCTGCCGATCTCGCAGACCCGCAAGCAGCTGATCCCACGCGCCTCGGAAAACTTCAATTTCTTCGCCGAGGTCTGCACGCGCATGAACGGCCACACCTACCCGGTGGACGACCAGATGCTGAACTACACGCTGTACCAGCCGGTGGGCGTGTGCGCGCTGGTGTCGCCCTGGAACGTGCCGTTCATGACCGCCACCTGGAAGACCGCGCCGTGCCTGGCGCTGGGCAACACCGCGGTGCTGAAGATGTCCGAGCTTTCGCCGCTGACGGCGGACCAGCTGGGCATGCTGGCGCTGGAAGCCGGCATTCCGGCCGGCGTGCTGAACGTGGTGCAGGGCTATGGCGCCACCGCCGGCGACGCGCTGGTGCGCCACCCCGGCGTGCGCGCGATTTCCTTCACGGGCGGTACCGTGACGGGCAAGAAGATCCTGGCCAGCGCCGGCGGCGTCAAGAAATACTCGATGGAACTGGGCGGCAAGTCGCCGGTGCTGATCTTCGACGACGCGGACGTGGAGCGTGCGCTGGACGCGGCGTTGTTCACCATTTTTTCGCTCAATGGCGAACGCTGCACCGCGGGTTCGCGCATCTTCATCCAGCAATCCATCTACGACGATTTCGTGCGCAGGTTTGCCGAACGCACGCAGCGCCTGGCCGTGGGCGACCCCACCGATGACCATACCCATGTGGGCGCGATGATCACGCGCCAGCACTGGGAAAAGGTCACGGGCTATATCCGCCTGGCCGAGCAGGAAGGCGCGCGCATACTCGCGGGTGGCGCGGACCGGCCCGCAGGCTTGCCGGCCCATCTGGCGGGCGGCAATTTCGTCAGCCCCACGGTGCTGGCCGACGTCGACAACCGCATGCGCTGCGCGCAGGAAGAGATCTTCGGACCGGTCGCCTGCCTGCTGCCGTTCAAGGACGAGGCCGAGGGCCTGGCGCTGGCCAACGACGTGAAGTATGGCCTGGCCTCCTACATCTGGACCCGCGACATCGGCCGGGCGCACCGCCTGGCCCGCGGCATCGAAGCCGGCATGGTGTTCATCAACAGCCAGAACGTGCGCGACCTGCGCCAGCCCTTCGGCGGCACCAAGGAATCGGGCACGGGACGCGAAGGCGGCGAATACAGTTACGAAGTCTTTGCCGAGATCAAGAACGTGTGCGTGTCCATGGGCAGCCACCACATCCCCAGATGGGGCGTTTGAATCCGGCCCGGACCACAAGAACGAGGAGACTAGCACCATGGGCAAGCTCGCGCTGGCGGCCAAGGTAACGCATGTGCCGTCCATGTATCTTTCGGAACTGCCTGGCAAGCACCAGGGCTGCAGGGAGGCCGCGATCCAGGGACACCGCATCATCGGCCAGCGGTGCCGCGACCTGGACGTGGACAGCATCGTGGTGCTGGACGTGCACTGGCTGGTCAATGGCGGCTATCACGTGAACTGCAACAGCGGCTTCAAGGGCCGCTACACCAGCAACGAGCTGCCGCATTTCATCAAGGACATGGACTACGCCTACCGCGGCAATCCACAACTGGGACGGCGCATTGCCGAATGCGCCAATGCCGCGGGCGTGGGCACGCGTGCGCATGAAATCGACAGCCTGGAACTGGAGTACGGCACCTTGGTGCCGATGCGCTACATGAATGGCGACGGGCGCTTCAACGTGGTGTCGGTGGCCGCCTGGTGCGCCTGGCATTCGCTGGACGAGAGCCGCCGCTTCGGCGCGGCGCTGCGCCAGGCCATCGAGGCCAGCGACAGCCGCGTGGCGGTGCTGGCCAGCGGGTCGCTGTCGCACCGCTTCAACGACAACGGCAGCCCCGAGGCCGCCATGCACCAGATCAGCCGCGAGTTTTTCCGGCAGGTGGACTTGCGCGTGGTGGAGTTGTGGCGCCAAGGCGACTGGAAGACCTTCTGCGCCATGCTGCCCGAATACGCCGACCTGTGCGTGGGCGAGGGCGGCATGCACGATACCGCGATGCTGCTGGGCCTCTTGGGCTGGGACGGCTATGACCAGCCGGTGGAGATCGTGACCGACTATTTCGCCAGTTCCGGCACGGGACAGATCAACGCGATCTTCCCGGTGCCGGCCTGATCATTCGTCTTCGGAGGCGCGCGCGTCGGCGGGCTCGCGCTTGATCAGGTCGACCATGGTGTCGACGTCGCGATACAGGCGGTCGAGCAATTCCTTGCCGATCCGGGCCTCGATTTCCTGGTACTTCGCGTCCACTTGCGGACGCATGCGGTCGATCAGCTTGTTGCTCTTGGGCGTCAGCGAAATTTCCTGGCGCCGCTGATCGGCGCTGGAGCGCGTGCGTTTGATCAGGCCCTGTTCCTGCATGCCCGCCAGCATGCGCGTGAGGCTGGGGCTGAGGATCTGGCAGGTGCGGGCGATCTGGTTGGGTTCCATGGAGCCCACTTCGCTCAGCGTGCGCAGCACCCGCCATTGTTGTTCGGTGACGCCCGCCGCGTGCAGGATGGGGCGGAAGTGCGCCATCAGCGTTTCACGCGCGTAGAGCAGCAGATGGGGGAGATTGCGGTGGTGGAAGCTCGGACTCATGGCGGCTATGTTAGCAAGAAGCCGAGCCGCGCCGCAGCGAAATCGGACGCGCACGCCCATCGGTCCGCGCCGGGCGCGGCGCCGATGGGAGGCGGCGGTCAGGCGGGATTCTGCTGGGCCAGTTCCTGCAGGTCGTCGGGCAGGGTCAGGTCGGGCGCGGCCTGCTGCAATTCGCGCAGCGCCTGCACGGCCTCTTCCTGCTGTTCCTCGCGCACCAGCGCCCGGATGTGGGTCACGCGGGCTTCGATGTCCTGGTCGCTGAGGGCGGGCGTTTCCGGTGCGACGGGTTCGGCGGCCGGCTGTTCCGCAGGCGCGGCTTCCTGGACGGGGGCGGCTTCCTGGGCAGGAGCGGCTTGCGGCGCCGCTTCCTGCGGCGGCGCGGCCACGCGTTCGGTGACGGGCGCGGCCTGTTCGGCGGGCGCTTGCGCCGGCGTGGACAGCAGCGCGGGCGCGCGTTCCGAGCTTGTCCCTATTTCGTGGGGGGCGATGACAGGCGTGTTCTGCTCGGCAAAGTCCTGGGCTTCGCGCATCTCGGTCCAGGCGAACAGGCCGAAGACCATGGCCGCGCAAGCAGCAGCGCCCCAGGCGGGGTGCCAGCTATGGCCGGGATGCCAACGGCGGCGCACCGCCGCGTCCAATTCGGGATTGGCGCCGGGACCGTGCCTGCGATACAAGGCGCGCAGATCCCGTTCATCGTCTTCGTCGAAAGGGGGGCGGTAGGTAATGCTCATGCGCGTACTCCTCGCGCATGCGCCTGGTGGCAAGGCGCATCCGCGTCTGACCTCTGCGCACGCCGCGCCGGTGGTCCGGCGGTCTCGTCGTAGCTCGGGTCCTGTTCCGGTTTAGGCGGCTTCCTGGAAAGCCGCGGGTGATTGCGCCGCGATTCCCGCCGCCGCGCCCCTGGGGGCGTCTGGCTGCAGGTATGCCGCCCTGGGCCGGGCGGTTCGTCAATGCGCTGCACCTGATGATTATGCGCGATTTGGAGAAATCCGCCAGAGAATTTCTTGAGTTTGCATCATGTAACTTCAGCGCGTCCCTGTTTTTGAAAGCAGAATGACAGATAGCAGCACCAGCATGGGGCGCGCAAGGACAAAAGCGCGCGTTTGCGCGCGCATGCCCCCCTGGCTTGCCGGTACACTTTCGCGCATGGCCAAATCCCGAACCGTATACGTGTGCTCCGATTGCGGCGGCACCACCCCGAAGTGGCAGGGCAAATGCCCGCATTGCAACGCCTGGAACACGCTGGAAGAAACCGTGGAGTCGTCGGCGCCGGCCGCCGCCTCCCACCGCTATGCGCCGCTGGCGGCCGCCAGCCCGGTGCGCAGCCTGTCTGAAATCGAAGCCCGCGAAACCCCGCGCCAGCCTACCGGGCTGGAAGAGTTCGACCGCGTGCTGGGCGGCGGCCTGGTGGCCGGCGCCGTGGTGCTGATCGGCGGCGACCCCGGCATAGGCAAGTCCACCTTGCTGCTGCAGGCGCTGGCTTCGCTGTCCGAAGTCACCAACGTGCTGTACGTGACGGGCGAGGAATCCGCCGAACAGGTCGCCCTGCGCGCGCGCCGCCTGGGCCTGCAGACGGGCAACGTCAATCTGCTGGCCGAGATCCGGCTGGAGTCGATCCAGGCGGCGGTGTCGGAGCAGAAGCCCACCGTGGCGGTGATCGACTCGATCCAGACCCTGTACAGCGGCGAACTGACCGCGGCGCCGGGGTCGGTGTCGCAGGTGCGCGAATGCGCGGCCCAGCTCACGCGCCTGGCCAAGCAGACGGGCATCGCCATCGTCATGATCGGCCACGTCACCAAGGACGGCGCGCTGGCCGGGCCGCGGGTGCTGGAGCACATCGTGGACACCGTGCTGTATTTCGAGGGCGACACGCACTCGTCGTTCCGCCTGGTGCGCGCCTTCAAGAACCGTTTCGGCGCGGTCAATGAACTGGGCGTCTTCGCCATGACGGACCGCGGGCTGCGCGGCGTGGCCAATCCCTCCGCGCTGTTCCTGTCGCAGCATGAACAGCAGGTCGCGGGATCCTGCGTGATGGCCACGCAGGAAGGCACGCGTCCGCTATTGGTGGAGATCCAGGCGCTGGTGGATAGTTCGCATGCGCCCAACCCGCGCCGGCTCACAGTCGGCCTGGAAGGCAACCGCCTGGCGATGCTGTTGGCGGTGCTGCACCGGCATGCCGGCGTTTCCACCTTTGACCAGGACGTGTTCGTCAACGCGGTGGGCGGCGTGCGCATCACGGAACCCGCGGCCGACCTGCCGGTGCTGCTGGCCATCATGTCCTCGCTGCGCGACAAGCCGCTGCCGCGCGGCCTGATCGCTTTCGGCGAAGTCGGCCTGGCGGGCGAGATCCGGCCCGCGCCGCGCGGACAGGAACGCTTGCGCGAAGCGGCCAAGCTGGGCTTTTCGATTGCGCTGATCCCCAAGGCCAACGCGCCGCGCCAGCCCATCGAAGGGCTGGAGATCTGGGCGGTGGACCGGCTGGACGCCGCGCTGGACAAGTTGCGCTGACGCCCACAGCGGCGGTCGGCGGCGGTTTCATATCGGTATTCTGATTGCCCGGCCTGCAACCGGCCGGGCCTGCTGGAGCAAGAAGTGAGTCTGTTAGTTATCGCCGCGTGCCTGGCCGCGGGCGGCCTGATCGGTTTCATGGGCGGCGTGCTGGGCATCGGGGGCGGCCTGATCGCGATTCCCGCGCTGGTGCTGTTGATGGGCATGTCGCAGCAGTTGGCGCAGGGCACGGCCCTCATCATGGTCCTGCCCACCATCATGATGGCGGTGCGCAAGTACAACCAGCAGACCCGCATCGACAAGCGCGTGGCGCTGGCGGGCGCGGCCGGGGCCGTGGTGTTCACCTGGGTCGGTGCGCAGCTGGCGCTAGGCATAGATTCCGGTGTCCTGCGCCGCAGCTTCGCCGTTTTCCTTTTCTTCATTGCGCTGTTCTACGTGTGGCAGACCTGGCGCGCATCGCGTCCCGCTGCGGCGCGCAAGCCGGCGGCCAAGGGTGCGCCGCCCGTCTTCACGCCGCGCCGAGCCAGCGTGCTGGGCATCCTGTGCGGCACGCTGGGCGGCTTCTTCGGCGTGGGCGGCGCGGTGCTGGCCGTGCCCATCATCACGTCCGTGTTCAGGTTGCCGCAGACCACCGCGCAGGCGCTGGCGCTGAGCATGGTGATTCCGGGCTCTTTCATCGCGTTGATCACCTACTCCTGGGCGGGACAGGCCGATTGGCTGGTTGGCGCGCCGCTGGCGATAGGCAGCCTGCTGTTCGTGCCGGTGGGCGTGAAGCTCGCGTACCGTCTGCCTGAACGCAAGCTGAGAGCCTGCTTCGCATTGATGCTGTTCGCCACCGTGGCCTTGCTGGCATTCGAGAGCTGAACCGCCCGCACAATATTTCGAAGCGTTAGCGACCGAAATTTTCTGGTTCCGCGCTGAACCTTCTGGATGGGCCCGGTTCAAACGGGAACGGGTAAAGCGGCGATGTTGCCGCCCCGTGTCGAATAAAGGACCTCGGTCCTTTTACATTCAGGAGTTCATGAAATGACGACTCACTCCCGTATTGCTGCGTTCCTATCCACCTCGGCCTTGTGCCTCGGTCTTGCTGCCGCGCCTTCGGCGTTTGCGGCGGGCGCCGATGCCACGTCCAAGACGGGTGAAACCAAGACCCAGGCGCAGCACAAGCATCACAAATCCGACAAGACCTCCGCCAAGCCGGCGGCGGCCAAATCGGGCGGGGCCGCGAAGACGGATCATTCCGGCGCTGCGGCACCAGCGAAGTAAGCACTGAGGGCCTTGCGGCCTGGTAGTTCCTTTGCGCAAACGACTTCCGATTCCCGCGGGGGCCGGAAAGTCGAAAGCCTCTCGGTATGGGCGCCGAGAGGCTTTTTCATGGGCGCGCCGCGGCCAGGGCCGCAGCGCAGAGCGGGCTTATTCCGCCGGGGTGATTACGCGGCCGGTCTCGAAGAACGCCTGCAGGTTTTCCAGCATCAGGTTCTCCATGGCCAAGCGGGTTTCCAGCGTGGCGCTGCCGATGTGCGGCAGCAGCACCGCGCGATGGGTCTTGAGCAGCGCTTCGGGTACCTTGGGCTCGTGTTCGAACACGTCGAGCGCGGCGCAGCCCAGCTTGCCGGCTTCCAGCGCGGCGACCAGCGCGGTCTCGTCGATGACGGGGCCGCGCGCGATGTTGACGATGATGCCCGTGGGGCCCAGCGCTTCCAGCACTTCGCGGTTGACCAGATGGCGCGTGCTGGGTCCGCCGACGGTGGCCACGATGAGGAAGTCCGCCCACTTGGCCAGGTCGGTGAGCGAGGCCTCGTAGCCGTATTCCACGTCATCGCGCTTGCGGCGGTTGTGATAGCGCACATCCATGTCGAAGCCCATGCCGCGGCGGGCGATGGCTTCGCCGATGCGGCCCAGGCCGACGATGCCCAGCTTCTTGCCGCTGACGCGCTGGCCCAGCGGAATGCCGCCGTGCACCTGGCCCCACTGGCCTGCGCGCACGAAGCGCTCGCCCTGGCCCATGTGGCGCGCGCCGGCGATCAATAGGCCCCATGCCAGATCGGCGACGCAATCGGTCAGCACGTCAGGCGTGTTGCTGACCTGCACGCCGCGCTGCTTGGCGGCCTGCACGTCGATGGTCTCGTAGCCCACGCCCCAGCTGCAGATGGCCTTCAGGTCGGGCAGGGCGTTGATGAGTTCGGCGTTGGCGCCATAGGTGGCGGAGGTGACGACGGCGGTGACGCCCTTGCCATGCTCGGCCAGCGCCGCCTTGCGGTCCGGGTACTTCCATAGTTCGACGACGTCGTAGCGGTCGGCGAGCGTCTTGTTGGCGTAGGGGGAACCGGCCAGCGAGCCGACCTGGATGATGCGATGCTTGGTGGTCATGTTGTCGTACAGGTGGGTGGCAAAACGTTGATGCTACTTGATCCGGCCTTGATGCAGGCTGACAGGATGCCCGCCAGGGGCATCCCGCGTCCTGATCGCGGCCTTACTCGAGCTGGATGTTGGCTTTCTGGATGACGTCCTTCCAGCGCTTGACCTCGGCCTGCTGGAACGCCGTGAACTGCTGCGGCGTGTTGGCCACGACCTCGAAGCCCAGGCCCTGCAGGGTCTTTTCGGTCTGGGGATCGCGCAGCGCGGTCTGCAAGGCCTTGGACAGTTGCTGGACGACGGGCGCGGGCGTGCCCTTGGGCACGGCAAAGCCTTGCCAGGAGTACACCACCATGTCCTTGATGCCGGCTTCGGCCAGCGTGGGGACGTCCGGCAGGTCGGCGGCGCGCGCGTCGCCGGTGATGGCCAGCGCCTTGAGCTTGCCGGCCTTGATGTGGGTCTGGACCGCGCCCAGGTTCTGGAACGATACGTTGACCTGCCCGCCGATCAGGTCGGCGATGGCCGCGCCGCCGCCGCGGTAGGGCACGTCCACGCCCGTGCTCTGGGTGCGCTGGCGGAACAGCACGGCGGACAGATGGTCCGAAGAACCCGTGCCCGACGAGGCATAGGACACCTTGCCCGGATTTTTCTTCGCGTACTCGATCAGCTCGGCGACGGTGCTGGCCGGAAACGCGGGCGCGGCCACCAGCACGTTGGGATTGCGCACGGCTTGCGTCAGGTACTCGAAGTCCTTGCTGGGGTTGTATGACAGGTTCTTGTAGAGCGCCTCGTTGATGGCGAAGGTGCCGATGGAGCCGACCATCATGGTGTAGCCGTCGGGCGTGGAGCGGGCCAACGCCTGCGCGCCGATGGCGCTGTTGGCGCCCGGCTTGTTCTCGACCACGAAGGTCTGCCCCAGGATTTTCGTCAGCCCCGGCGTGACCGAGCGCGCGGTGATGTCGGAGGAGCCGCCCGGCACGAAGGGCACGATCATCGTCACGGGTTTGTCGGGATAGCCGGCAGCCTGCGCCGCGGGCATCCCGGGCAGCACGGCGCCTGCGGCGACGGCGGCTGCGACGGCCGCGGCGCTCATCAGTTTGTTCATGGTGTCTCCTGGTTCGCGTGCTGATGAAGAGCCCGCCGCCCACGCGTTGCGGACGGGCCCGGATCGGCTTGAGGTCAGTCGACCTTGGCGCCGGATTTCTTCACGACCTCCGCCCACTTGACGGATTCCTGCGCCATGAACTGTTTGAACTGGGCCGGGGTGTTGCCGGATGGGGTGGCGCCTTGCGCCTGCAGCTGCGCGCGCACGGATTCCAGCTTGAGGGCGGCGGCCACGTCGCGCTGGATCTTGTCGACCACAGCCTGCGGCGTGCCGGCCGGCGCCAGCAGGCCGAACCAGCTGGATGCCTCATAGCCTTGCACGCCGGCCTCCGCCATGGTGGGGACGTCGGGCAGGGCGGGCGAGCGCTGGGCAGTCGTGACGGCCAGCGGGCGCAGCTTGGCGCTCTTGAGGAACCCCATGGAGGACGGCAGGTTGTCGAAGATCAGGTCGGCGGAACCGGCCATCACGTCGGTCAGCGCGGGGCTGCTGCCCTTGTAGGGCACGTGGGTCATGCGCGTGCCCGTCATGTTCTGGAACAGCTCTCCCGACAGGTGCGTGGAAGTGCCGTTGCCGGTGGACGCCATGTTGACGCTGCCCGGGTTGGCCTTCAGGTACTTGATCAGGTCGGCCACCGTGCGGATGCCGTGTTTGTCGGCAAACGCGGGGTTGAGCTCCAGGATGTTGGGCACGGGGATCACCAGCGTCACCGGCACAAAGTCCTTGACCGGGTCATAGGGCAGCTTGGCATAGACCGACTGGTTGATCGCGTGCGTGCTGACGGTGCCCATCAGCAGCGTGTAGCCGTCCGGCGCGGCCCGCGCGGCCTCGGCCGTGCCGACGTTGCCGCCCGCGCCTGCCTTGTTGTCCACCACCACGGCCTTGTTCCAGGTCTTGCCGAGTTCGGCGGCGACGATGCGGGCCGCGATGTCGGTGGTGCCGCCGGCCGGGAAGGGCACGATGATCTTGACGTCCCGTTCGGGGTAGTCTGCCCGCGCCGGCGCGGCCGGCGACAGGAAGGCGGCCGCCGCCAGGGCGGCGGTGCAAAGAACGGCCAAGGCGGACCGGCCTCGCGCAGGGGCTGCATGCATGGAATTCGTCTCCTCGGTGTGCGCGTGGCCGCGCATCGTTTCTGGGGGTATTCCGCCCCTGGCATGGCCCGAGGCTTTGAAGCCGCATGGCGCCCCGCGGCGCCCTGCGTTTTGCTGCCTGACTACTTGTAAAACAAATATATGTATTGAGCTTGTGCTTGTCAACCAAGTATACTTTTTCGAACCCACACACCCGATAGCAGGATCAGCCAGGAGCCCCGCCCATGAAAACCTCCCCGGTCACCGCGCAGGACTTGCAGCGTTCGGTCATCGCCGTGCCGCCGCTGGCGCGCCACGACGATCTTTCCCTGAACGAGGCGGCCAACAAGGCCCTGCTCGGCCATCTGGAAGCGGGCGGCGTGCGCAACGTGATGTATGGCGGCAACGCCAACTTCTACAACGTGGGCGTGGGCGAATACGCGCGCATCGTCGATATGCTGGCCGGGCTGGCAGGCGCGGATACGTGGATCCTGCCTTCCGTGGGGCCCGACTACGGCAAGATGATGGACCAGGCGGCGATCCTGCGTACGCGCGCGTTTCCCACGGCCATGCTGCTGCCCATGTCCTTTCCCTATACGGACGCGGGCCTGGCAGAAGGCGTGCGCCGCTTCACGGACGCGCTGGGCAAGCCTGCGGTGATCTACATCAAGTCGTCCGGCTACCTGGCGCCGGAAAGCGCCGCGCGCCTGATCGAAGAGGGCCGCATCGTGGCGTTCAAGTACGCCGTCGTGCGCGACGATCCGTCGCAGGACGCCTATCTGTCGTCGCTGCTGCAGGCGGTGGATGCGCGCTGGATCGTCAGCGGCATCGGCGAACGCCCGGCCATCGTGCACTACCGCGATTTCGGCCTGAAGAGCTTCACCTCCGGCTCGGTCTGCGTGGCGCCGCGCGGCTCGATGCGCCTGTTGTATCTGCTGCGCGACGGCCGCTATGACGAAGCCGAGGCCGTGCGTCAGCAGTACCTGGGCCTGGAAGACTGCCGCGACAGCATCAGCCCCATCCGCGTGCTGCACGATGCCGTGACCCTGTCGGGCGTGGCGGACATGGGGCCGATGCTGCCCCTGCTGACCGGCATCTCCGCCGCCGAGCGCGAGCGCGTGGCGCCGGTGGCGCGCGCCCTGGCGGCCTGGGACCGGGAGGCGGCCGCCGCGTGAGCGCACTGGCGCCGCGCATTGACGGTACGATGAGCGCTGTCCCGCCATCGCGGGCAGCGCCATAGCATCGAGGAGGTTTCGTGGCCCGACCCAAAGCAACACCCGCGCCCGCGCCGCAGGCGCCCGCCGAACACGATGCCGCGGGCGCGCTGGTGCTCGAACGCGGGCACCGGGTGCGGCTGGCGGATCAGCTGTACGGCCAGATCTTCGAGCAGATCGTCTCCGGCGGGCTGAACGTGGGCGACAAGCTGCCATCCGAGAACGAAATCTCCGAACGCTTCGGCGTCTCGCGTCCGGTGGTGCGCGAAGCGCTGCTGCGCCTGCGCGCCGACGGCCTGATCACCGCGCACCAGGGGCTGGGCACCTTTGTCAGCCATGCGCCCGCGCCGCGCCTGAAGACCTTCAACGACGTGCAGAACGTCAGCGCTTACCTGCGCGCCCAGGAGGTCCGGGTGGCGCTGGAGGGCGACGCCGCGCGCCTGGCGGCGCTGCGCCGCACCGATGAGCAGCTCAGGAAGATCGCGGACGCGCACGCGGCCTTCGCCGACAGCCTGGCGCGCGGCCAGGTGTCGGCCGAGGCCGACCTGGCCTTCCATGCCAGCATCGCCGAAGCCAGCGGCAACGACTTCTATCTGGGCGTGCTGGAAAGCATCCACGAATCCATCAGCGGCTTCATGCGGCTCACCTTGAACCTGACCCGCACCGGCTCGCGCCAGCGTGCGCAGCGCGTGGTGGACGAGCATGCCGCGATCCTGGACGCCATTCGCGAACAGGACAGCGAGCGCGCCCGCGTCGCCATGCAGTTCCATCTGGGCCAGGCGCGGCACCGGCTGGTGGACCGCGAGCGCGATTGATCCCTTCCGTCTGCCCGCTGCGATCGAATCAAAACTACAGGAGACCAGAGTGCAAGGGAATATCGCGGTGCAAGCGCCGGTGGAGCAGGTCCGCGAGCAGATCCTGCAGGTGCTGATGGCCTGGGGCATGGCGCAGGACCTGGCGCACGTCACTGCGGGCCTGATGGCGCGCACCGACCTGCTGGGCATCGATTCGCACGGCATCTCCATGCTGCCGGCATACGAGGACAAGCTGCGCGCCGGCACCCTGCGGCTGGACGCCAGGCCGCGCATCCTGCGCGACGGCGGCGCCAGCGCGCTGATCGACGGCATGGGCGGCCTGGGCTATCCGGTGGCGGCGCAGGCCATGAACCTGGCGGTGGACAAGGCTTTGGAGCACGGCGTGGGCGCCGTGTCGGTCTGCAATTCGCATCACTTCGGCGCGGCCGGGGTCTATGCGCGCATCGCGGTCGAGCGCGGCGTGGTCGGACTGGTGACCAGCAGCGCCAACGGCGTCATCATGGTGCCCACGCGCGGCGCCATGCCCATGCTGGGCACCAACCCCATCGCCTTCGGCGCGCCGGCGGCCTACAACGAACCCTTTCTGCTGGACATGGCGACCACCACCGTCGCCGCCAACAAGGTCAAGGTCTACGACTTCCTCGACCAGCCGCTGCCGCCGGGCTGGGCGGTGGACGGGCAGGGCGGCGCGGTCACCGATGCGGCGGCCGCCATGCAATTCATCTTCAAGCATCCCGAGGGCGGCCTGACGCCGCTGGGCGGCACTGCCGCCATGAGCAGCCACAAGGGCTACGGCCTGGCGATGATGGCGCAGATCCTGGGCGGCACGCTCAGCGGCAGCGCCTTCGCCGCGCGCCGCGCCCCGACCCGCCGTCCCGGCGAACCCGACGACGTGGGCCATTTCTTCCTGGCCCTGAACCCCGACGCCTTTCGCGCGGCGGGCTCGTTCGAGTCCGACATGGACGACATGATCGACGCCATGCACGATACGCCGCCCGCCCATCCCGACGAGCCGGTGCTGGTGGCGGGCGAGCCCGAGGCCGCCGAGCGCGCGCGCCGGCTGCGCGAGGGCATCCCCATCCCTGTCGCGCTGGCCGAACGCCTGCGCGCCATCTGCGAGCGCGCCGGCACGCCCTATCTGCTGGACGCGGCGTGATCCCGTTTTCCCTATAAACCCTTGCCCAAGAGCACAGGAACAGAGACATGAGCAATTCAACCAAGCGCAAGAAACCCGAAGAACTGCGCAGCCACCGCTGGTACGGCGTGCGCGACCTGCGCTCGTTCGGCCACCGTTCGCGCACCGCGCAGATGGGCTATCACCGCTCGGACTACGCCGGCAAGCCGGTGATCGCCATCATCAATACCTGGAGCGACATCAACCCCTGTCACAGCCATTTCAAGCAGCGCGTGGAAGAGGTCAAGCGCGGCATCTGGCAGGCGGGCGGCTTCCCGGTGGAAATGCCCGCCATGAGCCTGTCGGAACCCTTCCAGAAGCCGACCACCATGCTCTACCGCAACCTGCTGGCGATGGAGACCGAAGAGCTGCTGCGCTCCTACCCCGCGGACGGCTGCGTGTTGATGGGCGGCTGCGACAAGACCACGCCCGCGCTGCTGATGGGCGCGGTGTCCATGGACCTGCCCACCATCTTCATGCCGGCCGGCCCCATGCTGCGCGGCAACTGGAACGGCAACACCCTGGGCTCGGGCTCGGACACCTGGAAGTACTGGGCCGAGCTGCGCGCCGGCAACATCACCGAGGAAGACTGGCAAGGCGTGGAGGACGGCATCGCCCGCTCGCCCGGCCACTGCATGACCATGGGCACGGCGTCCACCATGACGGGCGCGGTCGAAGCGCTGGGCCTGTGCCTGTCGGGCGCCTCGTCGATCCCGGCGCCGGACTCGCGCCACGCGCAGATGGCCAGCCTGACCGGCAAGCGCATCGTGGAGATGGTGTGGGAAGACCTGAAGCCGTCGGACCTGCTGACCGCCGCGTCTTTCGACAACGCCGTGCGCACGGTGCTGGCGCTGTCCGGCTCGACCAATTCGGTGGTGCACCTGATCGCCATGGCGCGCCGCAGCGGCTTCGGGCTGGACCTGGACCGCTTCGATCACCTGGCGCGCACCACGCCGGTACTGGCCAATCTGCGGCCGGCCGGCAAGTACCTGATGGAAGACTTCTATTACGCGGGCGGCCTGCGCGCCATGCTGGTGCAGCTGGGCGACCTGCTGGACACGACCCAGCGCACCGTCGACGGCCGCACGCTGGGCGAGAACATCGCGGGCGCGCGCATCTTCAATGAAGACGTGATCCGGCCGCGCGCGCAGGCGCTGATCGAGCGCGACGGGCTGGCGGTGCTGCGCGGCAATCTGGCGCCCGACGGCGCGGTGATCAAGCCGCCCGCGATGGAGGCGCATCTGCAGGTGCACACGGGCCGGGCGGTGGTCTTCAAGGACTACAACGACATGGCCGCGCGCATCGACGACCCCGATCTGGACGTGGACGCCGACAGCGTCATCGTGCTGCAGAACGCGGGGCCGCAGGGCGCGCCCGGCATGCCGGAATGGGGCCAGTTGCCGATTCCGCAGAAGCTCCTGAAGCAGGGCGTGCGCGACATGGTGCGCATCTCGGACGCGCGCATGAGCGGCACCAGTTACGGCGCCTGTGTGCTGCACGTGGCGCCCGAAGCCTATGTGGGCGGCCCGCTGGCGCTGGTGCAGGACGGCGACCGCATCACGCTGGACGTGCCGGCGCGGCGCCTGGAGCTGCTGGTGTCCGACGAGGAGCTGGCCGCGCGCCGCGCCGCCTGGCAGGCGCCGCCGCCGCGTTTCGAGCGCGGCTACGGCGTGCTGTACCTCAAGCACATCGGCCAGGCCGACACGGGCTGCGATTTCGATTTTCTTCAGACTGAAACGCGCGCTCCGGCCGCGGGCGAGCCTGAAATCCACTGACCCGGACACCGGGCGCACATACTAAAAAACCCACAGAGGAGACAACCATGCAACAGAAGAAACCGGCGGCGCGCGCACGCTTGGCCATCCTGGCGGCCGCGGGGGCGCTGGCCGTGCTGCCAGGCATGCTGATGGCGCAGGGCGCGGACTGGCCCGCCAAGCAAATCAAGCTGGTGGTGCCGTTTCCGGCGGGCGGCAGCACCGATTCGGTGGGCCGCCTGCTGGCGGCCGAGCTGTCCAAGGAACTGGGCCAGACCGTGGTGGTGGAGAACAAGGGCGGCGCCAATGGCAATATCGGCTCCGACATGGTGGCCAAGGCCGAGCCTGACGGCTACACCCTGCTGCTGTCGGGCGTGGGCTCCAACGCCATCAGCTATGCGGTCTACCAGAACATGCCTTACCGCGACAGCGACTTCGCGCACATCTCGCTGCTGGCGACCGGGCCCAATGTGCTGGTCGCCAACAACGACTTTCCGGGCAAGACCTTCGCCGAGTTCATCAAGCTGGCGCGCGAGAACCCGGGCAAGTACACGCATGCGAGTTCGGGCAGCGGCTCGTCGGGCCATCTGGCCATGGAGATGCTGAAGCAGGACGCCAAGATCGATCTGGTGCACGTGCCTTACAAGGGCGGCGCTGCCGCCATCACCGACATGATCGGGGGCCGCGTGCAGGTCATGTTCCTGAATCAGGACACGCTGCTGCCGCAGGTCACTTCGGGCAAGCTGCGCGCATTGGCCGTGGCCAGCGCCAAGCGCAATCCCGCCTATCCCGATACGCCGACGGTGGCGGAATCGGGCTATCCGGGTTTTTCGGCCGAGTCCTGGTTTGGCTTGTCGGCGCCGGCGAAGACGCCGCCCGCCGTGATCCAGCGCCTGAACCAGGCGACGGTGAAGGCGCTGTCTTCGCCCGAGATCCGGCAGAAGCTGGAGAGCGTGGGGTTCGTGGTGGTGGCCGACGACCCGAAGTCGTTCTCGGCGTTCGTGGATAACGAGATCGCGAAGTGGGGCAAGGCGGCCAAGGCCTCGGGCGCAAAAATGGATTGAATGCGTGGATTGAATGCGCGGCCGGGCTTGCGGGCCCGGCCTGACCTGTTTTTTTGATGAAGTGAAGACGGCAATGAACTCACCCTTACCCAACCGTTTCCGGCAACGCATCCTGGCGCGCGAACGGCTCATCGGATTCTGGATGTGCATGTCCAGCCACATCACGGCCGAGCTCGTGGGGCTGGCCAATTTCGACTGGCTGCTGCTGGACGGCGAGCACTCGCCCAACGAGGTGCCGATGTTCCTGCAGCAGCTGCAGGCCCTGCAGGGCAGCGCCAGCGCTGCCGTGGGCCGGCCGTCGTGGAACGACCCGGTGGAGATCAAGCGGCTGCTGGATATCGGCTTCTACAACCTGTTGATTCCGTTCATCGAATCCGAAGAGGACGCGCGCCGGGCCGTGGCCGCCACGCGCTATCCGCCGCAGGGCATGCGCGGCGTGGCGGGCGCCCAGCGCAGCAACCGTTATGGCACGGTGCCGGACTACCTGCGCACCATCAACGACAACATCTGCGTACTGCTGCAGATAGAAAGCCGCCCGGGCATCGATGCCGTGGACGAGATTGCCTCCGTGGAGGGCGTGGACGGCGTGTTCATCGGACCGTCCGACCTGGCCGCGGCGCTGGGCCATATCGGCAATCCCGGCCATCCCGAAGTCCAGGAGGCCATCCGCCATCTGTACCAGCGGGTGTCGGCCCAGGGCAAGGCCGTGGGCATCCTGGCGCCGGTGCATGCGGATGCGCGGCGCTACCTGGACATGGGCATGCACTTCGTGGCGGTGGGCACCGACCTGGGCGTGTTCAAGCAGGCGACCTTCGCCTTGCGCGAGGCGTTCCCGACCTGACGAGGCTCAGGCCTCTTCCAGCGCCAGCAGCTCGCCTATCGTCTGGCGGCGGCGGATCAGCCGCGCCGCGCCGTTGTCCAGCAGCACTTCCGGCGCCAGCGGGCGGCTGTTGTAGTTCGAGGACATCGACGAGCCATAGGCGCCCGCGTCGTGGAACACCAGGAAATCGCCGATGCGCGGCTGCGGCAGCAACTGGTCCGACACCACGCCGCCGGCGTCCTGGGTGAACACGTCGCCCGATTCGCACAGCGGGCCGGCCACGGCGATGCGGGTCTCGGCCGCGCCTTGCGGCCGGCTGCCGTCGGGCGCGTGCACCGAAATCTGGTGATAGCTGCCGTACATGGCCGGACGCATCAGGTCGTTGAAGCCGGCGTCGACCAGCACGAAATCGCGCTCCGGACGGCGGTTGATCGAATGCACCTCCGACACCAGCGCGCCGGCCTCGGCGACCAGGAAGCGGCCCGGCTCGATTTCCAGGCGGATCTCATGGCCCAGGCGCTCGGCGATGCGGCGGCGCGCCGCGTCCCATTGTTCAAAGTAGTGGTCGCAGTCGATGCGGGCATCGCCTTCGCGGTACGGGATGGACAGGCCGCCGCCCGCGGAAATGGCTTCGATGTCGTGGTCCAGCGAGGCGACCACGTCGACCATGGCGTCGCACACGCTGGACAGGTGGGCGTAGTCCACGCCCGAGCCGATATGCATGTGGATGCCGACCAGCTTCAGGCCGTGGCGGCGCACGATGGCCATGGCTGCGGCCACGTCGCCGATCCAGATGCCGTGCTTGCTCTGCGGGCCGCCGGTGTTGGTCTTGTTGCTATGGCCGTGGCCGAAGCCCGGGTTGATGCGCAGCCAGACGCGATGGCCGGGCGAGGCCTGGCCGACGCGGGCCAGCATGTCCAGGGAACCGGCGTTGACGGTGATGCCGTGCTTGAGCACGGCGGCCAGCGTGGCGTGGTCGATCAGGTCCGCGGTGAAGACGATGCCTTCCGGCTCCCCCTGGGGCTGGAAGCCGGCGGCCAGGCTGCGCTCGATCTCGCCCAGCGAGACGGCGTCCACCACGGCGCCCTCGGCGCGCATCAGGCGCAGGATGTGCAGGTTGGAGCAGGCCTTCTGCGCATAGCGGATGGTGTCGAAGCGGCGCAGTTGCGCGATGCGTTCACGGATGACGGCGGCGTCGTACACCCAAAGCGGCGTGCCGTGCTCGGCGGCGAGTTGGGTGAGTTGGCGCGGATCGAAGGCCATGGCGGGCGAAACCTTGTTGGTGGAAGTGAAAACAAGGCGGCATGATGCCCGGCTTTGGTCATCCAGTAAAATGCTTAAATTTCCTTGATCGATTCATTTTTGATATGGGTAGGCGATGCTTACGCACCGGCAAATCGAAGTCTTCCGCGCGGTCATGATCGCCGGCAGCGTGACCAAGGCGGCCGAACTGCTGGGGTCGTCCCAGCCGACCGTCAGCCGCGAGCTGGCGCGCCTGGAGCAGGGCATAGGCTTCACGCTGTTCGACCGCGTGGCGGGGCGGCTGCGGCCCACCATGCCGGGCCTGGCGCTGTTCGACGAGGTCCGTCAGTCCTACGCGGGCCTGGAGCGGGTGGCCTCGGCTGCCGCCCGCCTGCGGGCCTACCAGGGCGGGCAGTTGTCGGTGATCGCTTTGCCGGTCTTTTCCCATTCCATCCTGCCGGATGCATTCCGGCGCTTCCACGAACGCCATCCCGGGGTGAGCCTGATGCTGGAAACGCAGGAATCGCCCTTCCTGGAGGAATGGCTGAGCGCCCAGCGCTACGACCTGGGCCTGACCGAACACGATGCGGCGCCGGCCGGCACGCGCGTGGAGCTGTTGCTGGAAGTGGACGAGGTCTGCGTGCTGCCCGATGCTCATGCGCTCCTGGGCAGGCAGCGCATAGAGCTGGCGGATTTCGAAGGGCAGGCGTTCGTCAGCCTGTCTTCCAGCGATCCCTACCGCATCCAGATCGACGAGGCCTTTGCCGAAGCCGGCGTGCTGCGGCGGTCCATCGTCGAGACGACGACCGCCGTGTCCGTGTGCACCTTCGTGCGGCAGGGCTTGGGCCTGGCCATCGTGAATCCGCTGACCGCGCTGGACTTTGCCGGCCGGGGCCTGCATATCCGTCCCTTGGCGCGCTCGTTTCCGTTCCGGGTCAGCGTGGTGTTTCCTGAGCATCGGCCAGGCAATCCGCTGGTGGGCGGGCTGATGGCGTCATTGCGCGAGGCGGCAGCGGCAGCCCGGAGCCGCCTGGCGTCAGGCCTGGATCAGGAAATACCGCGCAGTCGTCGCTCTGCCGCCAACCGGTAGGCCAGCAGGCGCGCCTTCAGCAGCGGGTCGCCCACGAACTCGATGCCTGCAGGCAGGATGGATGGGTCGAACACCAGGGTGCGTTGCGCGTCCTGATCTGGCGCAAGGCGTTCCAGCATCAGGTATCCCAGGAGCATCGAGCCGCCGTGTTCGGGCCAGCCAGCGGACGGGTCGTTCGTCGCGCCTTCTTCCGGCGCCGGGGTGAACGCCAGTTCCAGCGCCACCGGGCCCGCCTCCATTGCGTGGCGCAAGGCCTCGTCCATGCAGTTCCGACCGTTCAGGGCCTTGTGAGCGCCATCGGCGTTCCTGCCCCGGATCGTCAGCCTGCCAGTTCGCGTCCCGCCATCCGCGGCGGTCAGGCGGTAGGAATGAAGCATGTGGTAGCTGCGGGAGGCGTAGCCCGTGGGCAGGGTGTCTTGCTGCAGTCGGCCGAAGCGTTGCGCCGGCGCATTGGCCGCCAGGTGGGCTTGCAGCGATTCAGGGGCCGTGTGCTGCGTGTTCAAGGCCTGTATGAATGCAAGAAACGTCTGCGGGTCTTGCGCGGGGAAGCCTTCGATCGAGTGGCCGACCAGCACCAACTGGGAATCCTGCCCGATACGCACGGCCAGGCCGCGCGGTTCGGCTTGCGGACTGTCCTGGCGGATCCGCGGGTCGGGGCCGGAGTCTGAGAACCGGACGAGGAGCGGCTGCTCCGCGTCGTTGAACATGGGCGAAGCGCAGAATTGCGCTGCCCGGGGCACGCCAAGGAATCTGCCTTCAACAAGCAGTCCGCGCGCGTGATTGACGCGGCAGCCTGGCGAGACCTCCGCGCCCGCATGGAGCGCGTCGATCAGCTTTGCGGCGGTGGAATCCGGCATGGTTGCCTCCTTTCTTCTAATGGATGTTCCGGTTCGTCGGCATTACCCGAGGCCGGATTTGAGTGCGATGTGCTTGTACTCGATGAAGTCTTCCAGCGCGGCCACGCCGTTCAGGCGTCCCAGTCCGGACTGTTTGAAGCCGCCTTCCTCGGTGCCGTCGTAGACCTTGGCCCAGTCGTTGATCCATACCGAACCCGCGTCGATGGCTTGCGCGACGCGCAGCGACCGCTCTACGTCGCGGGTCCAGACGCTGGCGGCCAGGCCGTACTCGCTGTCGTTGGCCAGGCGTATGGCTTCGGCCTCATTGGCAAAGCGCTGGATCGTCAGCACCGGGCCGAAGGTTTCTTGCTGGACGATGGCCAGGCTGTTGTCGGTCACTTCCAGCAGGGTGGGGCGGTAGAAGGCGCCGCTGGCCAGCGGGCCGCTGTTCACCGGCCCGCCGCGTTCGACCGCCGTGGCGCCCGCTGCGATCGCAAGGACGACCGCATGGTCGACGCGTTCGACGCTGGCGCGGTCGATCAGCGGACCCATATCGCTGTCCGGATCGGCAGCCGGGCCGACCTTGACCTGGCGCAGCCGGCAGGCGAGTCCGTCGCGGACCGCGGCGTAGATGCCGTCCTGAACCAGCAAGCGGGAGCCGGTCATGCAGAACTGGCCGCTGAAGACAGTCAATGCCTTTTCAAGCACGGGCAACGCCGCGTCCACGTCCGCGTCATCGAACAGGATCATGGGAGTCTTGCCGCCGAGTTCCATGCCGAAGCGCTTCAAGTGCCTGGCGCCGGCGCCGCTGATCGCGCGGCCGGTGCGGGTGGAGCCGGTGAAGCTGATGACGGGAACCTCGGGCGAGTCCACGAGATAGGCGGAGCCTTCGGGTCCGCTTTCGAAGAACAGATTGACCACGCCGTCCGGCAGATCCTCAGCTTCGGCCATGATTTCTGCCATGAAGCTGGCCGTCTGCGCCACTTGGCCGGGCAGCTTGACGACCGCCGTGCATCCCGCCGCCAGGGCCGGCGCCAGCGACCGTATCGTCAGCACCGCCGGCGAATTCCAGGGCGCGATCACGGCCGCCACGCCCATGGGTTGGCGCAGGACCATGGAGATGCTGCCAGGCCTGGGCGTCAGCGCCCGGCCGCTTTCGAGCAGGGCGGCGGCGGCCGCGTAGCGCAGCTTGCTTGGAATCATGTCGAGTTCGAAGCCGGCTTCGCCCTTGATCTTGCCGTTTTCGAGCGAAAGGATATCCAGCAGCCGGTCGCGGTTGCGCTCGAAGGCGCGCGCCAGTTGCTCCAGGACGCGGGCGCGCAGTTCGTGGTCATGCGCCCACGGCGTCGTGCGGAAGGCGCGCACGGCGGCCGCGACGGCCGAACTTGCCGCTTGCAGGCCATTGTCGGGGTAGTGGCCGATGATGTTGTAGGTGGCAGGGTCGATCGATTCCCTCAAGGCGCCTTCGGAGAGCTGGACGCCTCCGATCCAGTTGTAGGCCTTGCGGGACCAGGCGGTGTTTGCGGCATCGTTCATGGTCAGGTCTCCGTGTTCTTGATCCAGTTGCTGATGCGCTCGGCCAGCATGACTACGGTGGGATTGGTGGCGACCGAGGGAATGTCCGGGAAACAGGAAGCGTCCGCGACCCGCAGGCCGGCGATGCCGCGCACGCGCCCCTGATAGTCCGTTACCGCGCCGGGATCGCCGTCGCCGCCCATGGGGGCGGTCGAGGTCGGGTGGTGATAGATGTCCAGCGCCGCAGGGAGGGCGGCTTCCAGCGCGGCGGCGTCCGCAGCGGCCGGGCCGGGTATGAGTTCCTGGGCGATGATCTCGGACAGCGGACCCTGGCTCGCGATCCGCCGGATCAGTTGGATGCCTTCGACCATCAGTTCTCGATCGCGCGCGGTCCCGAGGATGTTGAGGTCGATGAGCGGCGCGGTACGGGGATCGCGGTCCCGCAGCCTGAGGGTGCCAGTGGAGCTGGGACGGGTCAGCGCCAGGGCCAGCATGAAGATCGCGCCGGTGGGCGAGTCGGCGGGATCGCCGTAGTGCACGGCGCTGACGTGCAGGTCGCCGTCGCCCGGGCCGGCTTCGGATGACTGGGTCCACAGAATGGCGCCGACCGGCGGGATGGGAAGCCCCAGCCGTTCGGGATGCGCGGCCCAAACGGTGTAGTAGAAGGGATGCTCCTGCAGCCGCAGGCCGACCGGCAGATCGGCGATAACGGGGATGTCCAGGGCCTTGAGGTCCGCCGCCGGCCCGATGCCGGAGCGAAGCAGGATGGCTGCCGATCCATACGTTCCGGCCGCGAGCACGACTTCGCCGGCTTCGATCCGCTCGCCATCGGCCAGGATCACGCCTTGCGCCCGGCCATCGCTGATATCGACGCGGTCAGCCAGCGTTTCGCTGTAGATCGTCAGGTTGGGCCGGGCGCGCACCAGGTCCGACAGGTAGGTCATGCCCGTGTTCAGCCGTTGGCCCATGCGGTTGTTCATCGGGTAGGGGCCGACGCCGAAAGGCGAGTCGCCATTGAAATCCTGAACGCGGGGGTGACCCGCCATCTGGGCCGACACCACGAACGCGTGCTGCATGTCGGAGATCTCGTCGTCGTGCAGCTGGTGCACCGGTTCCGGGCCGGAGCGGCCGTGGCATTGGTCCGCGCCCGAGGCGGTCCATTCGCTGCCGCGGAAGAACGGCAGCGCGTCGGCGATGGACCAATGCGGCAGTCCTCCCCGGGTCCAGCGCTCGAAGTCGGCTGCGGGCGCCCGCATCCAGACGCCGGCATTCACGGCCGAGGAGCCGCCCAGCACCTTGCCCCGCGGAACCGGGAAGGATTTTCCGCCCCAGCCTGGCAGGGATGCATATCCCCAGTCGTGCTTGGCATCGCCGCCGATGATGTTCTGGGCGCGGACGGCGTCGGGGTAAGCGTGGGGCGGATAGGCGCGGCCGGCTTCGATCAGCAGCACTCGGCGGGTCGGATCTTCGCTCAGGCGGCTGGCCAGCACGGCTCCGGCCGAGCCGCCTCCCACCACGATGATGTCGAAGGCAGCATGCTCGAAGTCTGAATTTTCTGACTCCAAAGGGTGGCGTAGTCCTGTATTCATTGTGGTCTCCCATAAGAATTCCGAGCTTGTGTCAGGATCGGAGGTTCAAGCGCATCGACGGCTGATCGGATCAGCTGGAGCCAGCGTTCAGCTCGCCATCCATTTGGGTGCATCATTCATCGGTACCGCCGCCGGCAGAAGACGGGTGGCGGTCTTTAGAGTCGCGAACATATGTCCGGAACCTTTTCGATCGAATCGTTCAGTGGAATGGTGGCCTTCGCGGCCACGGTGGAGTCCGGCAGTTTTGCCGCGGCCGGGCGCAAGCTGGGTTTGTCCGCTTCAGCGGCGGGCAAGGCGGTGGAAAGGCTGGAGCTAAAGCTGGGCGTGCGGTTGTTGCATC
Organism: Achromobacter sp. Marseille-Q4954; assembly: GCF_943737025.1. Taxonomy (NCBI): domain Bacteria; kingdom Pseudomonadati; phylum Pseudomonadota; class Betaproteobacteria; order Burkholderiales; family Alcaligenaceae; genus Achromobacter; species Achromobacter sp. Marseille-Q4954. Next base: position 292,048 of record NZ_CALSFQ010000004.1, on the reverse strand, counting down.
GCAGTACCCGCTCTTTGGGGCCGACGGGCGAAGGCGAGGTTCTGTACCGCTATGTCAGCAAGATCCTGAAGGATCTCCAGGAGGCGGAGCGGGAATTGCAGCTGGTGCAGAACGCGCCGCGGGGCCGGCTCAAGGTCAGCGTTCCCACGGTGATGGGCCGCAGGATCGTGTTGCCGGCGCTCAGCGACTTCCACGCGCGCTTTCCCGAGGTGATGGTGGACATCAACCTGGACGACCTGATCGTCGACGTGATCGAGGACGGATACGACCTCGTATTGCGCTTGGGCGAGCTGGAGGATTCAAGACTGCAGGCCCGCAACATCGGCCCGCATGCGTTCACGACTTGCGCTTCGCCCGCTTATCTGGCCCAGCGCGGCACGCCGCGCACGCCCGGGGATCTCAGTGAGCATTGCTGCATCCACTATCGGTTTCCAACTACGGGCAGGACGGAAACCTGGGCCTTCAAGGGAGAACCGCCGGGCAGGACGTTCAAGCCCTCCAGCATATTGAATGATGGCGAGGCCCTGGCGTCCGCGGCGATCGGCGGGTTGGGGATCGTGCAGGTGCCCAGTTACCTGGTAAAGGAAGACGTGGCGGCGGGCCGGCTGCGGCCGGTGCTCGAGGACTACACGGAAAACCGGGGCAGCGTTTCGCTGCTATGGCCGCCCCGTTCGGCAGAGGTTGCCCGGGTGCGCGCATTCATCGATTTCTTCGCCGAGCGGATCGCGGCGCGGCTGTAGCTGCGTCGGGAGCGGGGCGTCCAAAGAATGGATGTGGGCGCAGGAAACTAGAGGCTTTGCGGTGGGCGGAAATGCAAAAAAGGATGCCCAAGGGCATCCTTTTTCATTTGCCGTATTCGTGACGCCCTGAAAACAGGGCGGCAGAATGGCTTAGGCCAGCGCCTTGATGGCGGCAGCCAGGCGGCTCTTGTGGCGAGCGGCCTTGTTCTTGTGGATGATGTTCTTGTCAGCCACGCGATCGATCACGCTGGAGGCCTTCTGGAACACTTCGCCAGCCGCAGCCTTGTCGCCAGCGGCGATGGATTGGCGAACGCGCTTGATGGCGGTGCGCAGCATCGAGCGCAGGCTGGAATTGTGCTTGTTGCGCTCAACGGATTGGCGAGCGCGCTTGCGGGCTTGGGCGGTATTGGCCATGTTGCTATATAAGTTGAATTCGGCAAAGTCGAACATTGTAGCAAGTCCCTACGGGAATGCAAGCTTTTAATGTTTGATCAGCCGATGGAGCGCCCGTCAACCGGGCGGGGGCGCTGCGGGAGGAATTCCCTGGGCTGGAAAGCCCTTGCGGATGGTCCTCATGTGTTTGAGGAAAACCCGTGGCGCCTACTGGATAAAAACACCGTGCTTAGTATACAACGAAGCCGCTCTGGCGACACGGCGCGGACGCCGGCGTTGTCAGGTGGCGACGCTGATGGAGACGAACCAGGGCGTGAAGCGGCGGACGTGGATGGGCATGATTTCGCGCAGCGTATCGAGCGCGGCATCGGTGTCATCCAGCGGGAAGTGGCCGGATACCGGCAGGCCGCCTGCGGCCATGGACACGCGCAGCGTGCCGCTGCGGTAGGGACGCAGGGCGGCGATCACTTCGGCCAGCGGGCGGCCGCGGGCTTCGACCCAACCGGCTTCCCAGGCGGCCTCGGCCATGAGTTCGGCGCGCGGGGTATCCATGCGGGCCGCGTCGAACCGGGCGCCGGTGCCGGCGCGGACGGTGCCGTGGGCGCCGGACATGGTTTCGACCTCGACCTCGACCTCGTGCTCATGCACCACCACCAGGGTGCGCTGGGCTTGCTGGCGCACCATGTAGCGGGTGCCCAGTGCGCGGACCGTGCCTTCCGCGGTCTGGACCAGGAAAGGGCGGCGCGCGTCGGGCGCCACGGACACCGTCACGGCGCCGTCCAGCAGGCGGACCTGGCGGTAGGCAGGCGTGAAGTCCAGGTTGACGCGGCTGCGGGCGTCCAGCAGCAGCTGGCTGCCGTCGGACAGCACGTAGCGGCGGCGTTCGCCCGTGGCGGTGGCGGCATCCGCCGCCACGTTGCCCAGGGGATAGAAGGCATTGCCGACGTAGGCGGCGCAGGCTCCGGTGCCGGCGAGCGCCAGCGCGCCGGCCAAGAAACGGCGGCGAGGGGGCGCAATGGCTGGGCCGAGAGGGGCCGCGAGAGGCGGGATGGCGGGGCCAGCGGTGGCGTAACCGGCGGGATAGGCGTCGCCAAGCCGGCCGAACGTCGATCCTTCCAGCGAGCCGGTCAGCTGCTGCCAGGCATTTTCGTGGGCTGGGTCGGCAGCGCGCCACGCCAGGAAGTCGTTATAGTCCTGGGCGGTCGCCTTGCCGGAGCGCAATAACAGCAGCCAATTGATTACCTGGTCCGCCATGGGTTGTCCTTGGGCGTACTTCACTTCATGTCCCCGCAGTGCTTCAAGGGGGATCCTTTCGATGGCAATTTGTAAATAATAAAGGTTTTTTACCAAAGATTACCGGCTGATTGTCAATTCTTGACGAATCTAATGCAAAAAAGCCGGTACTAGACCGGCTTTTGACGTGTATATAGGCAGATTGTCCGAACTTAGCGCGCCGGACGTCGGCCAAAGTCCCTAGGGCGGAAGCCAAACAGTAACAACATTCCGAAGTAGACCGCGCCGCTGGCTGCCAGCACGCCGGCCAGCCAGGCCACCCGCTGCCAGGAATGGGCCTGCAGGGCGATCCAGTCGATGCGCCCGTCCGCATACCAGAGCAAGGCCGCCAGCGCCGCCAGGGCGGGCAGGAGGCGCAGCGCGAACGCGGTCCAGCCGGGACCGGGCTGGTAGACGCCGCGGCGGCGCAGTCCGATCAGCAGGGCCAGCGCGTTCAGGCAGGCGCCCAGGCCGATCGCCAGGGCCAGTCCGGCATGCGCCATCAGCGGCACCAGCACCAGGTTCATCAGTTGCGTCATGATCAGCACGCCGATGGCGATTTTCACCGGCGTGCGGATGTCCTGCTTGGCGTAGAAGCCGGGCGCCAGGATCTTCACGGCCAGCAGACCGATCAGCCCGGCGGAGTAGGAAATCACCGCCAGGCGGGTCTGGCTCACGTCCTGGGCGGCGAAGGCGCCGTAGTGGAACAGGGTAGCGACCAGGCCATCGGACAGCAGCGCCATGCCCACCGCCGCCGGCAGGCCCAGCAGCAGCACCAGGCGCAGGCCCCAGTCCAGCAGCCCGCTGTAACCGCCGTGGTCGTCGCGGGCATGGGCGGCGGACAGGCTGGGCAGCAGCACCGTGCCCAGCGCCACGCCCAGCAGCGCCGTGGGGAATTCCATCAGGCGGTCGGCGAAGGACAGCCAGGTGACGCTGCCCGGCGTGAGCCAGGTGGCGATGTTGGTGTTGATCAAGAGCGAGATCTGCGCGACCGAGACCCCCAGGGTGGCGGGCGCCATCTGCTTGAGGATGCGCTGCACCGTGGGGTCGCCCCAGGCCTCGCGGAACCGCAGGGTGAAGCGCGGCGTCAGGCCGAGCCGGGCCAGGGCGATCCATTGCACGGCCAGTTGCGCCACGCCGCCGATCATGACGCCGATGGCCAGCGCATAGACCGGCACGTCCATGCGCGGGGCAAGCCAGATGCAGGCGGCGATCATGGCCAGGTTGAGCAGCACCGGCGTGAAGGCCGGCACGGCAAAGCGCCGCCAGGTATTGAGCACGCCCGAGGCGAAGGCGATCAGCGACATGCAGAAGATGTAGGGGAACATCACCCGCGTCATCCAGACCGCCGCGCCGAATTCGGTGTCGCGGGCGGCGCCGCGCAGGCCGCTGGCCATGGCCGATACCACCCAGGGCGCGGCGACGATGCCGATGAGCGTGATGAGCATGAGCGCCGCGGTCAGCAGCAGCGCCACGCGGTCCAGCAGGGTGCGGACTTCGGCTTCGGACCGGTTGTTGCGCGCGGCGCCCAGGATGGGCACGAAGGCCTGGGCGAAGGCCCCTTCGGCGAACAGGCGGCGCAGCAGGTTGGGAATGCGGAAAGCGACCCAGAAGGCGTCGGTGATGGGGCCGGCGCCGAAAGCGCGGGCCACCAGGATGTCGCGGATCAGGCCGGAAATGCGGGACAGCAGGGTGAAGCTGCTGACCGTGGCCGCCGAACGAAACAGGCTCATGGATGACTACGTAAAAAGGGGGCCTATAGGCCCCATGACCAACATTGCCCCTTGAGTGGGACAACGCTTCGCCCAACGCTTTTTCTCTACGCCGGAGCGTCTTTTCCCCTTGTGGGGCAGAGAGCCCGCGTAGCGGGCGAAGCGTGGGGGCATTATTTCGGCGGCATGCGGATGGCGCCATCCAGGCGGATGGTTTCGCCGTTGAGCATGTCGTTCGTGACGATGCTGTGGACCAGCTTGGCATAGTCTTCCGGACGGCCCAGGCGGGCGGGGAAGGGAATGCTGGCGGCCAGCGAGTCCTGCACTTCCTGCGGCATGCCGAAGATCATGGGCGTGCCGAAGATGCCCGGGGCGATGGTCATGCAGCGGATGCCGGTCTTGGACAGGTCGCGCGCGATGGGCAGGGTCATGCCGGCCACGCCCGCCTTGGAGGCGGCGTAGGCGGCCTGGCCGATCTGGCCGTCGAAGGCCGCGACGGAGGCGGTGTTGATCAGCACGCCGCGTTCGCCGGTGGGTTCGGGCGCGTTGGCGCTCATGGCCTCGGCGGCCAGGCGCATCATGTTGAAGCTGCCGATCAGGTTGATCGACACGACCTTCTGGAACAGTTCCAGCGGATGCGCGCCGTTCTTGCCCACGATCTTGGCGGCGGGCGCGACGCCGGCGCAGTTCACCAGGCCGAACAGCGAGCCCAGTTCGAGCGCAGCGGCCACGGCGTTCTTGCCGTCGGCTTCCTGGGTCACGTCGCAGTGGACATAGCGCTGGCCCAGTTCCTTGGCCAGGGCCGAGCCCGGTTCGTCCTGCACGTCGGCGATGACGACCTTGGCGCCATTTTCGACCAGCATGCGCACCGTGCCGGCGCCCAGTCCGGACGCGCCGCCCGTGACGATGAATACCTTGTTCGCGATTTCCATGTGTCTACCACCAGTGAGTTCTAGGGATGAAAGCGGCGCGGCAGGCGCCGGATATGACGAGGCCTTCGGGGCCGGCCGGACGCGATGCGTTCCGGTGCCGGCGCCGAAGGCCTGTGAGCCATCGAGGCGCCGATCAGCCTTGGACGGCTGCGAACAGGCGTGCCTTGATTTCCTCGACCGCGCCGACACCGGAGATCTTGCGGTACTTCGGCGCGTCGGCGGGATTCTGCTGCGCCCAGGACGAGTAGTAGTCGACCAGGGGGCGGGTCTGGTCGCGGTACACGGCCAGACGGTTGCGCACGGTTTCCTCGCGGTCGTCGTCGCGCTGGATCAGTTCTTCGCCGGTGACGTCGTCACGGCCTTCGACCTTGGGCGGGTTGAAGCGCACGTGGTAGCTGCGGCCGCTGGGCTGGTGCACGCGGCGGCCGCTCATGCGTTCGATGATGTCTTCTTCGGGGACTTCGATTTCCACCACGTAATCCAGCTTGACGCCGGCGCTCTTGAGCGCGTCCGCCTGCGGGATGGTGCGGGGGAAGCCGTCGAACAGGTAGCCGTTGGCGCAGTCGGGCTGCTTCAGACGGTCCTGCACCAGGCCGATGATGATCTCGTCGGAAACCAGACCGCCGGCATCCATGACCTTTTTGGCTTCAATGCCCAACGGCGTGCCCGCTTTGACCGCGGCGCGCAGCATGTCGCCGGTGGAAATCTGGGGGATGCCGAAGTGTTGGGTGAGAAACGCGGCCTGGGTGCCTTTGCCGGCGCCGGGAGGTCCGAGCAAGATGAGACGCATGAGTGCTCCTGAAGGGGTGTATTTTTTGTGATCCGGGGAATTATGCCGCAATGCAGCAGCCGATGCGGAGCCGCGCCATAGGAAATAACCCTTATATCTGCTTGCTGTAGACCTGTCGGACGCGTTCCAGATCCGCCGGGGTATCTACGCCGGCGGCAGGAGGGTGGGACGCCCGATGGACGACGATGACGTGGCCGTGTTCCATGGCGCGCAGCTGTTCCAGGGATTCGAAACGTTCCAGCGCGCCCTGCGGCAGGGCCGGATAGCGGCGCAGGAACGACACCCGGTACGCGTACAGGCCGATGTGGTGCCAGGCCGGCAGGCCTTCCGCCAGCACGCGTTCGCCGGAGGCGAGCGCATCGCGGGCCCAGGGGATCGGGGCGCGTGAAAAGTACAGCGCGCGGTCGTTCACGGCGCAGACCAGCTTCACCACGTTGGGGTTGAACAGCGCTTCGGCGTTGGCCAGGGGACAGGCGCAGGTCGCGATGTCTGCCTCGGGGCTGGCTTGCAGCTTGGCCGCCACGGCATCGATGAGTTCGGGTTCGATAAGGGGTTCGTCGCCCTGCACATTGACCACGATGGCGTCGTCGGGCAGGCCCAGCTGCTCCACGGCTTCGGCCAGGCGGTCGGTGCCGGTCGGGTGGTCGGCGCGGGTCATCAGCGCCTGCAGCCCGTGCGCCTGCGCCGCCTGTTGCACGCGGACGTCGTCGGTGGCCACATAGACGCGGGAGGCGCCGGACAGCGCCGCGCGTTCGGCGGTGCGCACGACCATGGGCTTGCCGGCGATGTCGGCCAGCGGCTTGTCGGGCAACCGGGTCGAGGCGGTGCGCGCCGGGATCAGGGCGATGAAGCTCATGCGCGGCGGTTCAGTGGGCAGCGGGGGCGTCGTCCAGCGCGCGGGCTTCCGATTCCAGCATGACGGGGATGCCGTCGCGCACAGGGAAGGCCAGGCGGTCGGCACGGCAAACCAGTTCGGCTTGCTGCCGGTCGTGTTCGAGGCGGCCCTTGCACAGCGGGCAGACGAGGATGTCGAGTAGGCGGGATTCCATGACCGGAATTCTAAAGCAGTTTGCCGGGGGCCGGGCCGCGCGGCGCTACCAGGCGGACGGTTTGCTAGGCCCGGGCCGGCTGGCGCAGCGCCTGCGCCAGCCAGTCGAATAGCTGGGGGTCGGAAAAGCCGGCGCGCACGGGCACTTCCCACAGGCGCGGATCGTCCAGGGCGGCGCATTTGATCGCGTCCTTGGACGTGACCAGGATGGCCTCGGCCGTGAGCGCCTGGAAGGGCGACTCGGCGTAATCGTGATGATCGGGCAGGGCGAGCGCGGTTTCCAGCTGGATGCCGGCGCCGCGCAGCGTGGTGAAAAAGCGTTCCGGATTGCCGATGCCCGCCGCCGCAGCGATGCGCGGCTGGCCGGCGAAGGCCGCCAGGGGGCGCGTGCCGCGGCCCGAGACCTGGCGCGTATCGCCCGGCTCCAGCCACATGCGGACTTGCCGCGGCCGGCCGCTGCCAGCGGCTTGCGGCTGGCCGTCGGGCGTGCCGATGTTCGTCACGACCACGTCGACCTCCCGCAACCGTTCGGCAGGTTCGCGCAAGGGGCCCGCGGGCAGCAGGCGGCCATTGCCCACGCCGCGCTCGTCCTGCACCACGATTTCGACATCGCGTGCCAGCGCCAGATGCTGCAGGCCGTCGTCCGAGACGATCACATCCACTTTGGGGTGCGCCTGCAGCAGGGCCTGGGCGGCCAGGGCGCGCTTCGGGTGCACGGAAACCGGCGCCCCGGTGGCGCGGGCGATCAGCGCGGGCTCATCGCCAAAGCGGGCGGCTTCGAGCTCGCCCAGCCCCACGCGGGCGTGCGGGCCGACCTTGACGCCGTAGCCGCGGCTGACGACCCCGGGGGTGTAGCCGCGGGCCCGCAACGCTTCGACGGTGGCGATGACCATGGGGGTCTTGCCCGTGCCGCCGACGTAGACATTGCCGATCACCACGACGGGAACCGGGGCGCGGTACGAGCTGCGGGTACCGTCCAGGTAGCGCTGGCGCTTGCGCGCCACTTCCCAGGCGGTCAGCCTGGACAGCGGCAGCAGCAGATTGGAGAGCCAGCCGCCGCGCTGCCATTGGCGCGCCAGCAGCGTCGAGGCACGCTTGGCGGTCACCGGGTGGTCTGCGCGGCGAAGTTGACGCGGCCGATGCCAGCCAGCCGGGCGGCTTCCATGACGTTGATCACGGACTGGTGGGTGGCCTGGGCGTCGGCGTTGATGACGACCAGCGGTTCGGTCTTGCCGGCCGCGGCCTGGCGCAGGACCTCGGCGATCTCGGGGGGCGTGGAGACGTCGATGAGCGTGCCGTTGAGCGCGTAGCGCCCGTCCTGGCTGACGGCGACTTCCAGCGCCGGAGGCGTGTCCTGTTCCATCGAGGCCTGGGGCAGCGTCACCTTCAGCTGGGTGAAGCGCGCGAAGGAAGTGGTTGCCGCCAGGAAGATCAGGATGACCAGCAGCACGTCGATGAGCGGAATCAGGTTGATGTCCAGCTCATCGCGCTCGCCGCGGGGGCCGCGGAAATTCATGAACGGCCCTCGCGCGTGGCGGAGCCGGGGGCGACCGCGCGCACCAGGCGCGACGCGGTCTGCTCCATGGCGCTGAGGTAGCCGTCCACGCGGCCGCGCAGATAGCGGTGCGCGATCATGGCGGGAATGGCGATGAGGATGCCGAAGCCGGTGTTGTACAGCGCCATCGAGATGCCGCGCGCCAGTTGCGCGGGATCGCCGCCGCCGGGGGTGTAGGAGCCGAAGATCTCGATCATGCCGACCACGGTGCCGAACAGACCCATCAGGGGCGCGACCACGGCGATGGTGCCGATGGCGGAGATGTAGCGGCTGAGGTCGTGGGCCACGGCGCGGCCGGTGTCCTCGACCACGTTGCGCAGTTCCTCGCGCGGCAGATGACGGTGACGCATCACTTCGGCCAGGATCCGGCCCAGCGGCGAGTTGCGCTCGAGGCGGTTGATCGCGTCGGGCGTGTCCTGGCGGTTGCGCAGCATTTCAGCCACTTGGTCGCTCAGGCCGCGCGGCATGACCAAGCCGCGGCGCAGGGAGAGGAAGCGCTCGAAGATCAGCGCCAGGCCCAGGACGGATGTCGCCAGCAGGGGCCAGATCGGCCAGCCGGCCTCGCGCAGTATGGAAAGCAAAGCGTTCAACTCCCGGGGGGAACCGGTACGCAAGGCGGCGCGGACCGGCATCTGATCAAGCCGAAACTGTAACGGTGCGGCGGGGGTGTGGCAAGTCGGTACGACCCCCAATCTATCCACAGATCTTGTGGATAATTCTGTGCAAAACTTCCCGGAATTGCTTGTGGGCACAGGGCTTGCACTTGTTTGCTTCAATTTCGAGCAGCTTGGATTTCAATAAATTCTTATAAAAAACAATGACTTGGTTCTAATTTGCTGGCTTTCGGGCCGGTTGGGGGAAATCTGCTGGGACGCGGTATGATTGCGGCCCGCTACGCGGCTCCTGTGGACAGGTATGCATCGGAAAGCCCCATGACAATTGAATCTACAGTCACAAACAACGTATTCGCGCGGGATATCCTGACGGTTGCCCAGCTGAATCAAGCTGTGGGGCAGTTGTTGGAGCGCAGCATCCCGGCGCTGTGGGTGCGCGGAGAGATTTCCAACTTCACGGCGGCGGCTTCCGGGCATTGGTACTTCACGCTCAAGGACAGCCGGGCCTCGGTGCGGGCTGTCATGTTCAGAAGCCGCGCCAGTGCGGTGGGTTTCACGCCGCGCGCCGGCGACCAGGTCGAAATCCGGGCCCGCGTGTCCCTTTACGAGCCCCGCGGCGACTATCAGCTGCAGGCTGACGCCATGCGGCGGGCCGGACTAGGCAATCTGTACGAGGCGTTTTTGCGCCTGAAGGAGCAACTGGCTTCCGAAGGCCTGTTCGATCCGGCCGCCAAGCGCGAACCCGTGCGCCTGCCGCGGGCGATCGGCGTGGTGACGTCCCTGCATGCCGCGGCGCTGCGGGACGTGCTGTCGGCGCTCGCGCGGCGCGCGCCCCAGGTGCCCGTGTTCATCTACCCGGCGCCGGTCCAGGGGGCCGACGCCGCCGGGCGGCTGGCCGCCCAGGTGCGCATGGCCAACCAGCGCGCCGAGGTCGATACGCTGCTGCTGGTGCGTGGCGGCGGCAGCATCGAGGATCTTTGGAGTTTCAACGACGAAGCCTTGGCCCGCGAAGTCGCGGCCAGCGCCATTCCCGTCATCAGCGGGGTGGGGCACGAAACGGATTTCACCATCGTCGATTTCGTTGCCGACGTGCGTGCGCCCACACCGACCGCGGCCGCCGAACTGGCCTGCGTGCCGCGCTCGGAACTGCTGGGCCGGGTCATGCAGGCGGCAGAGGCCATGACGCGCGGCCAGCAGCGCCGCCTGGAACGCGCGGCGCAGCGGCTGGACCGCGCCGCCGCGCAATTGGTGTCACCGGCCCAGCGCCTGGAGCATCAGCGCGAGCGCCTGAACAGCCTGCGCTTCCGTTTGGCGACCGCCTGGTCCGGGCCCCAGGAGCGGCGCGCGGCGCGCGTCAACCTGCTGACGCAGCGCCTGGCGCATCGCGTGCCCGATACCGGCCGCGCCGCCGACCGCCTGGCGGGCGCGGCGCGCCAGCTTGGCCAGGCGCATGCGCGGTTGCTGGTGCAGCGGCGCAACCGGCTGGCGTCTGCCACGGCGCAATTGCGCGCGCTGGATCCGGGCAACACGCTGGCCCGCGGCTACGCCATCGCGCGCGACGAACAAGGCCGCATCGTGCGGGACGGGGCCGCGCTGACGGCGGGGCAGGCGCTGGACCTGAGCTTCGCGCAAGGCGGCGCCGAAGTCGCGGTCACGCGCGGCCGCGAGACGCGCGAGGCTTCCTGAAAGAGGGCGGTCGCGCGCCCTTGAGGCCGCTGCCATGAGCACATGCTTCAGGTAATGAGCAGATGCGTCCCTTAACCCCGCGCGGGCGGGGGGTTAACGCGGTATCCTCAGTAGTTGCCGATACAATTGAACGGCTTGATCGTGCACTCAACAGAAGGAACCTCACATGGCACATACTCTTCCCCCCCTGCCTTACGAACTGGACGCACTGGCTCCGCACATCTCCAAGGAAACGCTGGAGTTCCACTACGGCAAGCATCACCAGACCTACGTCACGAACCTGAACAACCTGATCCCGGGTACGGAATTCGAAACGCTGTCGCTGGAAGACATCGTCAAGAAGTCCTCGGGTGGCATTTTCAACAACGCCGCCCAGATCTGGAACCACACGTTCTACTGGAACAGCCTGGCTCCCAAGGCCGGTGGCGCTCCGACCGGCAAGCTGGCTGACGCCATCAACGCCAAGTGGGGCAGCTTCGACGCTTTCAAGGAAGCCTTCAACAAGTCGGCCGCCGGCAACTTCGGTTCGGGCTGGACCTGGCTGGTCAAGAAGGCCGACGGCTCGGTCGACATCGTCAATACCAGCAACGCCGCCACCCCGCTGACCACGGCCGACAAGCCGCTGCTCACCTGTGATGTGTGGGAACACGCCTACTACATCGACTACCGCAACGCCCGTCCCAAGTACCTGGAAAACTTCTGGGCGCTGGTGAACTGGGAATTCGCGGCCAAGAACTTCGCCTGATAGGCAAAGCCAGGCCCGCCGCGGCGTCAGCGTCGCGGCTCCTGCTGAGCAACCCCTCGCGCAAGCGTGGGGTTTTCTTTTTTTGTTCAGGAAAAATTCAGCCTGCGAAATCCCTGTCGATTGTCGAATTCATTGCGGGGAAATAACGAACAAACCGGCTTTTCTTCCGGGTAATCCCTAGGTTTGCCAACCACTATCGTTGGCCCCGGTCGGCGACTGAACCACGGGGTCCACGGCCGCGGCATGCCCGCGATAAACCGTGGTACTTACAGGGAAGGGAAGCATGTTGCGGTTATTTTCGGGTTTGCGCATCGGCGCGCGCCTGTCGGGCGCGTTTTTGCTGGTGGCGGTGATAGGCGGTGCGATAGGAGGCTTTGGGGTCTGGGGCCTGGCGCGCATCAATGAAATGAATGACCGGCTTTACGACACCGAGCTGCGCGGCATCTCGGACATCAAGGAAGCCAACATCAATCTGATCTACGCTGGCCGCGCCCGCACGGGCTACCTGGCCGCGTCCACGGACCAGGAACGCCAGTCGCTGCGCAAGCAGTTCGACGATGCCGTTGCAACCATGGACGACCTGCGCGAAAAGGCCGCCGCCAACTTCTATTCGGAAGAGGGCAAGCGCCTGCTGGCACAGTTCACCGAGACCGAGCAGGTCTGGAAGCGCGAATCCGCCGCTTTCTTCGCCGCCGCCCAGGCCCGGCCGCTGACCCAGGCCGACCCGCAAGTGGCCGCGATCGAGGCGCGCGTGATCGCCTCGTCGCAAAAGCTGGATGATCTGATGACGACCCTGGCGAAGGCCAAGGAAAACGTCGCGGCGCAAAGCGTGCAGGCGGGCACGGACCTGTATGAAACGCTGCGCGCCGTCATGATCGTCCTCGCCGTGGCCGGCGTCGCGATCGGCATGCTGCTGGGCTGGCTGGTGACGCGCGGCATCGTGCGTCCGCTGGAACAGGCCGTGATGGCCGCGCGCCAGGTCGCGGCCGGCGATCTGACGACCGACATCCAGGTTGCCACGCGCGACGAAACCGGCGACCTGATGGGCGCGCTCAAGACCATGAACGCGAGCCTCGCGCGCATCGTCAAGGACGTGCGCGATGGCTGTGAGAGCATCGCCTCGGCGTCTTCGCAGATCGCCCAGGGCAACGCCGATCTGTCGCAACGCACCGAGGAACAGGCCTCGTCGCTGGAGGAGACCGCGGCCTCGATGGAGCAACTGACGAGCACCGTCCAGCAGAACGCCAACAACGCCAGCGAAGCTGACCGCCTGGTCAACCAGGCTTCCAGCGTGGCCGTGCGCGGCGGCGAAGTGGTGGAGGGCGTGGTCCAGACCATGAGCGCGATTTCCGACAGCTCGCGCCGCATCGCCGACATCACGGGCGTGATCGACGGCATCGCCTTCCAGACCAACATCCTGGCGCTCAACGCCGCCGTGGAAGCGGCGCGCGCGGGCGAGCAGGGCCGCGGCTTCGCGGTGGTCGCGGGCGAGGTGCGCACGCTGGCGCAGCGCTCGGCGGTGGCCGCGAAGGAGATCAAGGCCTTGATCGATGAGTCGGTCACGCGCGTCGAGGGCGGCACGCGCCAGGTCGACGAAGCTGGCCGCACCATGCGCGAAGTGGTGGACAGCGTGCGCCAGGTCGCCACGCTGGTGCGCGAAATCGCCAGCGCTTCGGAAGAGCAATCCGCCGGCATCGGCCAGGTCAACCAGGCCGTGGCGCAGATGGACACCGTGACCCAGCAGAACGCGGCATTGGTGGAAGAGGCGGCCGCCGCGGCGGCCAGCATGCAGGAACAGGCCACCCGCCTGGCCCAGGAAGTGCGCCGCTTCAAGGTCGAAGCAGGCGGCGGATCGGCGCGCGAAGCCCAGGTCCGTCTGGTGCAGGCGGTGCCCGCCGCGCCGCGCAAGACGGCCGCACCCGCGGCGCGTCCCGCGCTGGCGCAGGCCTCGGACGACGACTGGTCGACCTTCTGATCCCGCGCTGTGGGCTGCCGGTCAGGTGGGAGTGGTAAGGTTAGCCACTTTCAACCGCGCCGGCTTCGCCCATGAACCTGCCCGACCCCCTACGCCGGCTGCTGGCCGGCCCGCGCCGATGGGCGCATCGCAAGGTGCGCCAGATCAACCGCCTGTCGCGCAAGAGCGTGCAGATGGGGCTGCTGCTGGGGGGCGCCGGCCTGGTGGCGCTGATGTCGCTGGGCTTCGCCTATCTGGCCGACAAGGCGCTGGAATGGAACCGCGAGTGGGTCGCCTACAACGGCTGGCTGGCCTTGTTGGTCCTGCCGCTGAGCCTGGCGGCCTTGCGCTGGCTGACCCTGCGCTTTGCGCCCAATGCGTCCGGCAGCGGCATTCCCCAGGTCATCGGCGCCTTGTCGCTGCCGCCGGGCGCCAGCCAGAACAGCCTGGTGGCGCTGGGGCAGACCCTCTGGAAAATTCCTCTCGCGTTCGGCGGCATGCTGGCCGGCGCCTCGATCGGCCGCGAAGGGCCGTCGGTCCAGGTTGGCGCCGCGCTGATGCTGGCCTGGGGCGACTTCTGGAAACGGCGCGGCGTGCAGCTGCGCGGCTTTCACGCCAATGAACTGATCGCCGCCGGTGCCGCGGGCGGCCTGGCCGCCGCTTTCAACGCGCCGCTGGCCGGCGTCATTTTCGCCATCGAGGAACTCGGGCGCGGCACCGTGCTGCGCTGGCAACGGCTGGTGCTGATCGGCGTGCTGGCCTCGGGCTTCCTGGTCGTGGCCGTGGTGGGCAACAACCCGTACTTCGGTGTGTTCGGCGGCGCGCCGCTGACCCATGGCATGGTGATGTGGGTGGCCATCTGCGCGGCGCTCAATGGCGCGCTGGGCGGCATATTCGCGCGCCTGCTGGGCAAGGGGGCGGCCGGCAGCGCGCCCCAGTCCTGGCGCGCCTGGATCCGCGCCCATCCGATCTGGACGGCCTTCATCATGGGCCTGATCCTGGCCGTGATCGGGCTGGCTACTGCCGGCAGCGTCTATGGCACGGGGTATGGCGTGGCCGCGGATCTGTTGTCGGGCAAGGACACCGCGCCCGCCAGCTTCGGCCTGGCCAAGCTGGCCGCGACGGTCGCCTCCTATTGGGCGGGCATACCGGGCGGCATCTTCACGCCAGCCCTGACCACCGGGGCGGGCATCGGCCATCACATCTGGCAATTGGCGGGAGAGGGCGTGGATCACCGCGTGCTGGTGCTGATTTCGATGGCCGCCTTCCTGGCCGCCGCGACCCAGGCGCCACTGACCGCCAGCGTGGTGGTCATGGAAATGACGGGCAGCCAGCCCATGCTGTTCTGGCTGCTGGTTGGCTCCCTGCTGGCCTCGGGCGTGTCGCGCCAGTTCTGCCCGCAACCGTTCTATCACATGGCCGCCGGGCGTTTCCGCAGGCAGGCCATCGTCGACGCCGGGCGCGCCGCCAGGCCGCCTGCGGCGTGAGTCCGCAGGCCGGGTCCGCGCCTTGCCGCGGTGCACGCGGCGCGCACCGGCGTGGTGAACAGCCGTTGGACACTGTCCGTGCAGCGGACATCCCGCGTGCGCACCAACTTGGCGCGAAAGCGCTGCGTTAAGATCAGCCGATCCGGATTTTTTCTCACTGACTTCGAGCTTCCCATGACCGTGCATGCTTTCATTTGTGATGCGATCCGCACCCCCTTCGGCCGCTACGGCGGCGCGCTGGCTTCCGTGCGCCCCGATGATCTCGCTGCCGTAGCCATCAAGGCGCTGGTGGCGCGCAATCCCGGCGTGCGCTGGGAAGAACTGGACGACGCCATCATGGGTTGCGCCAACCAGGCGGGCGAAGACAACCGCAACGTGGCCCGCATGGCCACGCTGTTGGCCGGCCTGCCGATCGAAGTCCCCGGCGCCACCGTCAACCGCCTGTGCGGTTCGGGCCTGGACGCCATCGGCGGCGCCGCCCGCGCCATCCGCGCCGGCGAAGCCGGCCTGATGCTGGCCGGCGGCGTGGAAAGCATGAGCCGCGCGCCCTTCGTCATGGGCAAGGCCGACAGCGCGTTTTCGCGCAACGCCGCCATCTATGACACCACCATCGGCTGGCGCTTCATCAACAAGCTGATGAAGGCGCAATACGGCGTGGACTCGATGCCCGAAACGGCCGAGAACGTCGCCGACGATTTCAAGATCAACCGCGAAGACCAGGATCTGTTCGCGCTGGCCAGCCAGCAGAAGACCGCGCGCGCACAGAAGGAAGGCTTCTTCGACGCCGAGATCGTGCCGGTGTCGATTGCCCAGAAAAAGGGCGACCCGATCATCGTCAGCAAGGACGAGCACCCGCGTGAAACCACGCTGGAAGCGCTGGCCAAGCTAAAGGGCGTGGTCCGCGAAGGCGGCACCGTCACCGCCGGCAACGCCTCGGGCGTCAACGACGGCGCCGCAGCGCTGCTGCTGGCCGACGAAAAGGGCGCCGCCCGCCATGGCCTGACCCCGCGCGCCCGCGTGGTCGGCATGGCCACGGCCGGCGTCGCGCCGCGCATCATGGGCATCGGCCCGGCGCCCGCCACGCTGAAGGTGCTGGCCCAGACCGGCCTCACGCTTGCGCAAATGGACGTCATCGAACTGAACGAGGCGTTTGCCGCCCAGGGCCTGGCCGTGCTGCGCCAGCTGGGCATCGCCGACAACGACCCGCGCGTGAACCCCAACGGCGGCGCGATCGCCCTGGGCCACCCGCTGGGCGCCAGCGGCGCACGCCTGGCCACCACCGCAATCAATCAGCTGCACCGCACCGGCGGCCGCTACGCGCTGTGCACCATGTGCATCGGCGTGGGCCAGGGCATCGCGCTGATCATCGAACGCGTGTAATCGCCTGGCGCGCAGCGGCTACGCTGCGCGCTGGAACGAAAAGGGAGCCTGCAAGGCTCCCTTTTCATGTCTGCCGGCAGGCTTGCCTCAGGGCAGGCCGTCCAGTTTCTTGCCGGCCTGGATGCCGTGCCGTTCGAACCAGCCCTGAGCCATCTCCAATGCGTAGCGCACGGGCTTCTTGGCGCAGTGCGGGTCTTCGGTCTGTGGCGCCATGTCCTCAATGTTGACGATCGTGCCATCGTCGGCGATAAAGGCAATCGAGAGCGGCAGGATGGTGTTGCGCATCCAGAAGCACTGCACGTCGGGCTGTTCGAAGACGAACAGCATGCCGTCGTTGCCGGGCAGCTCCTTGCGGAACATCAGGCCGTCGCGGCGGGTCGCTTCCGTGTTCGCGACTTCTGCGCGGATAATATGGATGCCGGCCGAAAGCTGGGTGGTGGGCAGCGGGGCTTGCGGGCCTGTCTGCTGCGCGCCGGCCGCTGCGGGCAACGCCATTGCGATGGCTGCCAGGGCGGGAGCCAGGGCTTTCGGCAGGAGGTTTCTGAAGAACGCTGTCTTGAACAACGTGAGGCTGACAGGATTTAAAACGGCGTTCTTGGGCATGACCTGGCGCAATGAATGAAAAATAACAAGGCGGGGCCCGAAAGCCCCGCCTGAATAATGGCGCAACCTTACCGTTGCGCTTTAAGGGTAACTCAGGCAGCCGTGATATTAAGCGCCTGTTTGCCTTTGGGCCCCTGAATAATCTCGAATGCCACTTTCTGGCCTTCTTTCAGGGTTTTAAAACCATTCATCTGGATGGACGAAAAATGGGCGAACAGATCTTCACCGCCGTCGTCGGGCGTAATGAAGCCGAACCCCTTTGCATCGTTGAACCATTTGACGGTGCCCGTCGATTTGGGATTGTCCCCTTGGACGGCGGTTGCGGTCGTATCAGACATGCGGACTGCCTCATTGAATCGTATGTTGACGAAGGGCATCGCGGCCTAGACCCCTGTCCCCCCTCCGGCTTCCTGGCAGATTTTCGGTGCTTTGAAAACCCCAGAATGCGTGGATAATGCGCCGCTTTTCTTTGCGGCGTCAAGTATGGAAACTACGCATTTCTACGTGTAATTTTCCGTAAGTTACACGCTAGCCGTCCCCCGTTTAAATAGAATAGCGGCCCTATGAGTTCTACCTTGGATACCCAGCATGATTTGGCCGTCGAGAAGGCTCCGGCGCGCGCCGCGCCGCCTCCGATGTACCAGGTCCTGCTGCTGAACGACGACTACACCCCAATGGAGTTCGTCGTGAAAGTACTGCAAAAGTTCTTCAATAAGAATCACGAAGAGGCTACGAGGATCATGTTGCAGGTGCATCACGAAGGGCGTGGTGTATGCGGGGTTTATCCCCGGGACCTCGCCGCCACGCGCATTGCGCAAGTGGCCCAATACGCGCGGGCGCGCCAGCACCCCCTGCAATGCGTGATGGAACCCGTCTGAACCCCAGAATCAATGCGCCGCCTGTCATGGCGGCGTTGTGTTGTCCGGTTATTTTGTTTTGATAGGCAGTATCCGCGTACCCGAGAAGCGCGCGGAATGATCAGGTCGGCAGCTCCGCCGCTTAGGAGCGGTGCGTCTGCATTTGAGTAAGCGGGAGATTTACCGTGAGTGGAAAGATAAGCAAGGCCTGGCTGGCGACAGCCGGGGTCGTTGTATTGGCCGGCGCCATCGGCGTGGGCTGGTGGATGGGCAAGGAGCGTCAGCCCGCCAATCCGGCGCCAGCCGTCGTGTCGCAGCCTGCGGCCACGGCGGGTGGCGGCGATGCCAAGCCGGCATTGCCCGCCAGCGCGGTGGTCGGCGCGGCCGACCCGTTTGCCGCGCTTTCCTGCCAGCCGCGCCAGTACAACGATACGCTGGCGCTGGCGGTGACCTTCACGCAGCCGGTGGACGCCAAGTCCGACCTGGACAGCTATCTGCAAGTGACGGACACGGGCTCGGCTTCCGACAAGGACAGCGAATCGGCCGCCAGCAACGGCGACCAGCCCGCCTCGGTCCGGCCGGGCGACTCGGCGCCCAAGGGCAAGATCTTGAAGGGCAACTGGGTGGTGGGCGACAACCCCCGCATGGTCTATTTCCCCTACGTGCAACCGCAGCGTTCCTACGCGATCTCCGTGCGTGCCGGGCTGCCCGGCGCGGGTGGCATCAAGCTGGCGGAAGCGTCGAATTGCGAGGTGAACACGCAGGCCATGCCGCCGTCGTTCTATTTCGCCAGCCGCGGCGTGGTGCTGCCGGCCGGCCAGAATGGCGGCCTGCCCGTGGCCACGGTGAACGTCTCCGAAGTGGACGTGCAGTTCCTGCGCGTATCGCCTGAGCGGGTGCCTGAACTGTTCGACACCGTGCTGGGCATCGGCCGCAGCACCGGCTCCGGAGAAGAGGAAGACAGCGGCGACGAAGAGGACAACTGGCGCTATTCCGACAACCGCAGCCTGAAGGGCTCGGTCAGCAACTGGGACCTGGACCGCCTGAACTCGCTGACGACCAGCGTCTATCAAGGCCGTTTCGTTACCGACGACAAGCCCAACCGTCGCCATGTCACGTTCCTGCCGGTCGAAGGCATCAAGGAACTCCAGGAGCCCGGCATCTACATCGCGGTGATGAGCCAGCCCGGCCGTTTCCGCTACGAGTACCAGGTGACGTATTTCTACGTCAGCGACATCGGCCTGCACGCGCGCCGCTACAGCGACCGCATCGAAGCCTATTCGGTATCCCTGAAGAGCGGCACCGCCATCTCGGGCGCCGTGTTCGAACTGGTGGACGGCGCAGGCAAGTCGCTGGCCAAGGCCGCGGCCGACGGCCAGGGCCATGTCCGCTTTGACGGCAGTTTCGCCAATGCGCGTGTCATCCGCGCCTCGCGCGACAAGGAAATGACGGTGCTGGCCCTGGGCGAACCCGCCCTGGACCTGTCCGAATTCGACACCGGCGGCCATGTTTCCCGCCCCAACAACCTGTTCGTCTACGCCGGCCGCAACCTGTACCGCCCCGGCGAAACCTTCAACGTCTCGGTTCTGCCGCGCGACCTGGACGGCCGCATGTTGGCGCCGTCGCCCCTGACCGCCACCATCAAGCGCCCCGACGGCCGCACGGTGCTGAGCACCTTGTGGCAACCCCAAAAGGATCTGCCCGGCTATCTCGAGCGCAGCATCGATCTGCCGCTGGACGCGCAGACCGGCACGTGGCTGCTGGAATTGCGCGTGGACCCCGCGTCGCGCGCGCCGGACGCGTCCTGGAAGTTCCAGGTCGAGGAATTCCTGCCCGAGCGCATGAAGATGGCGCTGACCTCCGACCAGGAGGTGCTGTCGCCGGAGGAAACGCTGACCGTGGACGTGCAGGGCGATTATCTCTACGGCGCGCCCGCCGCCGGCAACCGCCTGCTGTCCAGCTTCCAGGTCAAGCGCGACCGTTTTGCGCTGCCCCAGCAATGGCCTGGCTTCATCTTCGGCGACGTTGCCGACGATGCCCGCCGCCATTTCGAGGAACTGCCCGAAACGGCCCTGGACGACAAGGGCCGCGGCCAGCTCGAGGTCGATCCGCGCACCGGCGGCACGCGTTCGCCGATGAAGGTGAGGGTGTCGGCCAGCCTGCTGGAATCCGGCGGCCGTCCGGTGGTGCGTTCGATCGAGCGCAGCGTCTGGCCCGCCGACCGCCTGATCGCCGTGCGTCCGCAATTCGACGGCGACGTGGCCCGCGAAGGCGCGCCCGCCGGTTTTGAAGTGCTGCGCGTCGACGCGCAGGGCAAGATTGCGCCGCTGGCGCAGGCGCAGATGCGTCTGTACCGCGAAGATCGCCAGTACTACTGGCGTTTCGACGACCAGCGCGGCTGGAATAGCGGCTACACCGAAACCGAGGAATTGCTGGATTCGCGCGAGATCGCGCTGAACGACCGCTCCCAGCTGACCGTGCCCGTGAAGTGGGGCCGCTATCGCCTGGAAATCGCCGATCCCGAAACCGGCCAGACCCTGCGCTACCGCTTCTATGCGGGCTGGAACGCGCAGGACTCCGACGCCATGGGCAATCGTCCCGACCGCGTGCAGATGAAGCTCGAAGGCGTGCCGGCCAAGCCGGGCGACACGGTCAAGCTGACCCTGACGCCGCCGCATGACGGCCAGGCGCTCATCACCGTGGAAGGCGACCGCATGCTGTGGTCCACCTGGGTGGCCGTGAAAGCGACCGGCACGCAGGTCGAGATTCCGGTCGACAAGAGCTGGAAGCGCCACGACCTGTACATTGCAGCCGCCGTGTTCCGTCCCGGCAGCGAGGGCGACCGCGTGACGCCGGCGCGCGCGCTGGGCCTGACCTTCCTGCCCATCGCCAGCGCCGACCGCAAGCTGGACGTGAAGCTGACGGCGCCGCCCAAGGCGGTGCCCGAGACCAAGGCGACCGTGCGCGTCAAGGTCGACGGCGCTTCGGGCAAGCAGGCCACCGTGACCCTGTCGGCGGTGGACGTGGGCATCCTCAATATCAATCAGTACAAGACGCCCGACCCGCTGGACTACTTCTTCGGCAAGCACCGCTACGCGCCCGAATTGCTGGACATGTACGGCAAGCTGATCGAGAAAATGGACGGCACCAAGGGCAAGCTGAAGTGGGGCGGCGACGCCGCCATGCGCGGCGACAGCAAGAGCCTGCCCAAGAAGGTCAAGCTGGTGGACCTGTTCTCCGGTCCGGTCAAGCTGAACGAGCAGGGCGAGGCGGACATCCCGCTGGACCTGCCCGACTTCAACGGCACGCTGCGCCTGATGGCGGTGGCCTTCACGCCCGACAACTACGGCAGCACCGACACCGAAATGGTGGTGGCGGCGCCTATCGTGGCCGAGCTGAACACGCCGCGCTTCATTACTCCGGGCGACCAGGCAGCGATCGCGCTGGACGTGACCAACCTGAGCGGCGCCGAACAGAAGGTGACGGTCAAGCTGGAAGCGCTGGACCCGCTGGCCATCGTCGACGGCGTCAAGACCGTGACCTTGAAGGACAAGCAGCGCACCACGTTGCGCTTCACCGCCACCACCACCGGTTCGTACGGCCTGGGCCTGATGCGCCTGACCGTCGACGGGCAGGGCGGCGGCAAGCCCGTGCGCATCGTGCGCGAATCCGTGCTGCAGGTGCAACCGGCCTACGCGGCCGAGCGCCAGGTGCGCCGCCTGCGCCTGAATCCGGGCGAAGCCAACGCGCCGCAGGCGTCGTGGATCGCTTCCTACTATCCGGACTCGACCACGGTCAGCATGACGGTTTCGAACCGTCCGCCGATCAACGTCAACCGCCTGGTCGAAGGGCTGCTCAACTATCCCTACGGCTGCACCGAGCAGACCATCAGCGCGACCCTGCCGTGGGTCATGCTGGATGAGGCCGCGGCCAAGCAGTTCGGCCTCAAGCCGCGTACCAAGGCCGAGCGTGACGCCAAGGTGGCCGGCGCGATCGGCCGCCTGGCGGGCATGCGCAATGCCGTCGGTTCGTACAACCTGTGGAGCAGCTCGTCCTCGCGCGACGTATGGCTGACGGCCTACGCCGTCGGCTTCATGCAGGACGCCCGCGACAACGGTTTCGAAGTGCCCGAGGCCTCGCTGGACCGTTCGCGCCAGTGGCTGCTGGAGCAGGTGCAGCAGAGTTCCGGCGCATTCGGCACCTGGTCGGCCAACCTGAAGCGCGGCGTCGAATCCGGACGCTACGATTCCAGCGACGCCAACATCCTGCGTGAGGACCACCGCCGCTTCGCCGGCCTGGCCACTGCCGCGCTGGCGCTGGCGCGCGACAAGAAGGCGCCGCTGTCCACGGTGCGCCAGCTGTACGACAACTACCAGGAGCGCGCGCGTTCGCCGCTGCCGCTGATCCAGCTGGCGGCTGCGTTCAAGCTCATGGGCGACGAAGGGCGCATGAAGAGCGCGCTCGACCAGGCCGTGGCGCGCGAGTACGGTCTCAACAACCGCCGCAACTCCGGCTATTACGACGAATGGCTGGGCGACTACGGCAGCGGCGTGCGCGACTACGCGCTGGCCTTTGCGATCGCCGACAAGTACGAGCTGCGCCACGAGCGCCTGGACAACCTGCTGACGCAGTTGGCCAGCCGCCTGGGCAACCGTTCGTACCTGTCGACGCAGGAACAGATGTCGCTGTTGCTGGCCGCCCGCGCCCTGGGCGGCGACAAGGCCACGCCCTGGTCCGCCACGCTGACCGTCAACGGTTCCACCAAGGCGCTCGCCGGCGGCACCAGCGACCAGACCGTGTCGCTGTCGGCGGCCGACCTGGCCGGCGCGCAGCTGCTGAACACCGGCAACCAGTCCCTGTTCGTCGAATACGACATCCAGGGCAGCCCGACCACCGCGCCCGCGCCGCGCAACGACGTGATCCAGCTCAAGCGCGGCTGGTACCGTCCGGACGGCCGTCCGTGGGATGGCGGCAGCCTGCAGACCGGCGATATGCTGGTGGTGTGGGTGCAGGCCAGCGCCAACCAGAACATTCCGGATGGCTTGCTGGTGGACCGCGTGCCGGCGGGTTTTGAAGTCGAAAACCTGAACCTGTCGCAAAGCCCCGAGATGCAGGAATGGACGATCGGCGGACGCCGCGTGGCCGAAGCCATGTCCGATCCCAACATCAAGCACCGCGAGTTCCGCGACGACCGCTATGTGGCCGCGGTGTCGCTGGGCCGCGGCAAGGTGGACGTGTTCTATCTGGTGCGCGTCGTGACGCCGGGCCGCTACGCGGTGCCGTCGACGGTGGCCGAAGATATGTACCGGCCTGAAATCCGTGGCGTAGGCGAGCAATGGAGCACGGTAGAGATCCGCGACCGCGGCGCCAAGCGTCCTTGACCCCCGCCGCCACCCCCGTGGCGGGCGCCTCGCGCGCCCGCCGCTGGCGGCGGCGCGGAATCTTCGCGGCCAGCGCGTTGTTTGCGCTGGCCGCGTTGTTATTCACGCTGGACCGCCTCTATCCCTTGCCGCCCGTGGATTCGGGCGGCGCCGCCGTGGTCGTGGCCGCGGACGGCACGCCGCTGCGCAACTATCCCAGCCGCGACGGCATCTGGCGCTATCCGGTCAAACCCGACCAGGTGTCCGAACGCTATCTGGAAACGCTGCTGACCTACGAGGACCGCTGGTTCTACTGGCACCCGGGCGTCAACCCGGTGGCGATGGCGCGCGCCGGCTGGCAGTGGGCCACCAACCGCCGTATCGTGTCGGGCGGCTCCACCCTGACCATGCAGGTTGCGCGGTTGATCGATCCGGAACTGGCCGGCAAGCCCTCGCGCTCGATGTCGGCGAAGCTGCGGCAGGCCTGGCGCGCCATCCAGCTGGAAATGCACTACAGCAAGGACGAGATCCTGTCGCTGTACCTGACCCACGCGCCCATGGGCGGCATCGTCGAAGGCGTGGAGATGGGCTCGCGCCTGTGGCTGGGCAAGCCGGCGCGCGACCTGAGCCCGGCGGAGGCGGCGATGCTGACCGCCTTGCCGCAGGCGCCGTCGCGCCTGCGGCCGGACCGTCATCCCGAGGCCGCGCAGGCCGCGCGCGACAAGGTGCTGGACCGCATGGTCGAACTGGGCCGCTGGACCCCGGCCGAGGTGGCCGACGCCAAGATCGAGAACGTGGTTGCGCCGCCGCTGCGGGCGCGCTGGCTGGCGCCCCTGGCCGCGCAGCGCCTGCTGCAGGAAGCGGGCAGCCACCGCAAGGCCGGCCGGCGCCCGGGCGAGCGGCCCGCCGTGGTCACGTCCACCCTGGACGCGGACATGCAGGCGGCGGTGGAGCGCATGCTGCAGGACCGGGTGGACGGCCTGCCGCCCAAGGTATCGATGGCCGTGTTGGTGATGGACAACGATACGCTGGAGGTCAAGGCCTATGCCGGCTCCGCCGACTTCTCCGACGAAAGCCGGGCCGCCCACGTGGATATGGTGCGCGGCGTGCGTTCGCCGGGCTCCACGCTCAAACCCTTTCTGTACGCGCAGGCGCTGGACGAAGGCCTGATCCACTCCGAAAGCCTGCTGATCGACGCGCCGATGTCGTTCGGCGGCTACGCGCCGGGCAATTTCCAGGCCGCGTTCGCCGGCCCGATCAGCGTGGCGCAGGCCCTGCAGCGTTCGCTCAACGTGCCGGCGGTGGACCTGCTGGATCGCGTCGGGCCCAGCAGTTTTGCCTCGGTCATGCTGGCCGGCGGGGTGCGGTTACGTTTGCCCGCGGGCGCGGAACCGAATTTGAGCTTGATTTTGGGCGGGGGCGGCACCACATTGGAAGAACTGGTGGGCGCTTACCGGGCCCTGGCCCGCGGGGGCGTCTCCGGGCGGCCCCGGCTGCGGCCGGAGCAGCCTCGGGTCGAGTCCCGTATGATGAGCCCTGGGGCGGCCTGGATCGTCCGTGACATTCTGGAGAGCGGCGGCCATCCTGACCGGCCGTTCTACCAGTCGGGCAGCCCGGCGCGGCAACTGGCCTGGAAGACCGGGACCAGTTTCGGATTCCGCGACGCCTGGGCCGTTGGAGTGACCGACAGGTGGACGATGGGCGTCTGGGTCGGCCGTCCGGATGGTACGCCCAACCCCGGATTTTTCGGGGCAAACGTGGCGGCGCCGCTACTGCAGGATATCGTGGCGGCCTTGCCGGAAGGCGCTCAGCAGGTCCGCGTCAGGCCCGAAACGGTGCAGGCCGCGGTGACATGCTGGCCCCTGGGTTACAAGCTCGGCAGCGTGCCGTCCGGCGAATGTCCGGAGCAGCGCGCGGCCTGGGTGCTGAATGAAACGGCGCCGCCGTCCTTTGCCGGCTACGCCGATGCCTCGCGCGGACCGCTGCGTCTGGGCGGCGTGGCCAGCGGCTCGGTGCTGCGGCCCGTGCCGGGCGGGCGCGAAGTGGCGCTGGATGTGGATGTGCAGGGAACAGAAGGCGAAGTATGGTGGATGCTGGACGGGCGCGTGGTTGGCCACGGCGCGTCGGGTCATCCGTTTAAATTAGTGTTGGCCATGGACGGCCGGTATACGCTTACCGTCATGGATGCGCAAGGCCGTCACGACAGAGTGGTTTTTGAAATCTCTGGCGTTACGCCATGATCGGCATAGAATATGAATCGTGTATTTGCCCGCTTCGATGCGTTACGGAGGAAGCGTGATTTCTCAAGAGCTTGAAGTCAGCCTGCATATGGCTTTCGTCGAGGCCCGTTCGGCCCGGCATGAATTTATTACCGTCGAGCATCTGCTGCTGGCGTTGCTCGACAACGCTTCGGCCGTTGAAGTGCTGCGCGCCTGCGCCGCGAACCTGGACGACCTGCGCCGCAATCTGCGCCAGTTCGTCTCGGAGAACACCCCGGTGATCCCGAGCGGCGCCGAGGTCGACACGCAGCCCACGCTGGGATTCCAGCGTGTGATCCAGCGCGCCATCATGCATGTATCCGCGGGAGGCACCGGCAAGAAGCCGGTTACCGGCGCCAATGTGCTCGTGGCCATTTTCGGCGAAAAGGATTCGCACGCCGTGTATTACCTGCAGCAGCAGGGCGTGACGCGGCTGGACGTTGTCAATTTTCTGTCGCATGGCATTACCAAACAGCCCCAGGTGGAGTCCGCCGCCGTGCAGAAAGAGCAGCAGACCAATGGTGAAGAGCAGGGCGAATCGCGTCAGTCGCCGCTGGACCAGTACGCCACCGACCTGAATGCCGCCGCGTTGGCGGGCCGCATCGATCCCCTCATCGGACGCGAGCACGAAGTCGAGCGCGTGATCCAGGTGCTGTGCCGCCGCCGCAAGAACAATCCGCTGCTGGTCGGCGAGGCCGGCGTGGGCAAGACCGCGATCGCCGAAGGCCTGGCCTGGCGCATCACGCGCGGCGAAGTGCCCGAAATCCTGCAGGCCGCCCAGGTCTTTTCGCTGGACATGGGCGCCTTGCTGGCGGGCACCAAGTACCGCGGCGATTTCGAGCAGCGCCTGAAGGGCGTGCTCAAGCAGATCCGCGGCAACCCCGACGCCATCCTGTTCATCGACGAGATCCATACGCTGATCGGCGCCGGCTCGGCATCGGGCGGCACGCTGGACGCGTCCAACCTCTTGAAGCCCGCCTTGTCTTCCGGGCAGCTCAAGTGCATCGGCGCGACCACCTACACCGAATACCGCGGCGTCTTTGAAAAAGACCACGCGCTGTCGCGCCGTTTCCAGAAGATCGACGTGGCCGAACCCAGCGTCGAACAGACCGTGCAGATCCTGCGCGGCCTGAAGAGCCGCTTCGAAGAGCACCACAGCGTGCGCTACTCGTCCGCCGCCCTGTCGGCCGCGGCCGAACTGTCGGCGCGCTTCATCAATGACCGCCATCTGCCGGACAAGGCCATCGACGTGATCGACGAGGCCGGCGCCGCGCAGCGCCTGCTGCCGCGCTCGCGCCAAAAGAAGGTAATCGGCAAGGTGGACATCGAGAACATCGTGTCCAAGATCGCGCGCATTCCGCCGCAGTCCGTCTCCAACGACGACCGCAGCAAGCTCGCGACGCTGGACCGCGACCTGAAGACCGTGGTCTTCGGCCAGGACAACGCCATCGAAGCCCTGTCCGCCGCCATCAAGATGGCGCGCTCGGGCCTGGGCAAGCCGGAAAAGCCGATCGGCGCCTTCCTGTTCTCCGGTCCCACCGGCGTGGGCAAGACCGAAGTCGCGCGCCAGCTGGCTTTCACGCTGGGCGTGGAGCTGCTGCGTTTCGACATGTCGGAATACATGGAGCGGCACGCGGTGTCGCGCCTGATCGGCGCGCCTCCGGGCTACGTCGGTTTCGACCAGGGCGGCCTGCTGACCGAGGCCATCACCAAGCAGCCGCACTGCGTGCTGCTGCTCGATGAAATCGAAAAGGCGCACCCGGATGTGTTCAACATCCTGCTGCAGGTCATGGACCACGGCACGCTGACCGACAACAACGGCCGCAAGGCGGACTTCCGCAACGTCATTCTCATCATGACGACCAACGCGGGCGCCGAAACCTTGAACCGTCCGTCGATCGGCTTCGCGAATTCGCGCGTGGTGGGTGACGAAATGGCGGAAATCCGCCGCATGTTCACCCCCGAGTTCCGCAACCGCCTGGACGCGATCATCCCGTTCGCGCCGCTGGACCGCGAAATCATCCTGCGCGTGGTGGACAAGTTCCTCATGCAGCTGGAAGACCAACTGCACGAGCGTCGCGTGGAAGCCATCTTCACCACGAGTCTGCGCGAGCATCTCGCCAAGGAAGGGTTCGATCCGCTCATGGGCGCACGTCCCATGCAGCGCCTCATCCAGGACACCATCCGGCGTGCGCTGGCCGACGAGCTGCTGTTCGGCAAGCTGGTCGATGGCGGCACGGTCACGGTCGACCTGGACGAGGAAGGCAAGGTCAAGCTGGACTTCGACGAGAACGGCAAGCCGCCCTCGTCGGATGCGCCTGACAAACAGGAAGTCGAACTGGTCGACTAGGCGACTCAATGACCGCGGACCGCCAGCCGCTGATCGAGTGCGAGCACTGCGCAAGCATCTATCGCCGGCATCAGCTTGAACCTGGCGAGACCGCCAATTGCGCCCGCTGCGGCGCCACCTTGTGGCGTTACAGCGGGCTTACTTTGTCCAATTGGCTGGCCCTCGCCATTGCCGCCCTCATCGTGTTCGGGGTGGCCAACGCCTATCCCGTCGCTTCGATGTCCGTGCAGGGCATGGTGCAGCAGGCGTCCTTGCTGGACGCCATTTTCATCACCTGGCGGCAGGACCACTGGGTTGTCGCCATCATGACCGGCATGGCGGGCTTCGCGTTGCCGATGCTGCAGCTTTCCGTGTTGCTGTGGGTGTTGGGGCCGCTTTCGCGCGGCCGCGAGCCCCTGGGCTTCCGTACCGCGATGCGCCTGTTGGGCTTTCTGCGGCCCTGGTGCATGGTCCCGGTGTTCCTCCTGGGCGTGCTGGTGGCTGTGGTGAAGCTGGCGGGCATGGCCGCCGTGACTCCAGGCATCGGGCTGGTCGCGTTCGGCATCCTGACCATCTTGTTGACGATGCTGGGGCGGCTGTCGCCGCATGTGCTGTGGCGCTACGCCGAGAGTGTGGGCGTGGTGCCGGTGCATATACCCCAGACTGCGCCGGACACGGTACTGACCGGATGTCATGTCTGTGGTCAGGTGCAGGCGCTGCCCCGCGCGGCCGACCCGGAAGAACACCACCACTGCGTGCGTTGCGACGCCCTGGTGCATTTCCGCAAGCCCGACCATCTGGCACGCACCTGGGCGCTGTTGCTGGCAGCCGTGGTGTTCTATATCCCCGCCAACGTGCTGCCGGTGATGCAGGTCAGGTCGGTGCTAGGCGACAGCGCCCATACCATCCTGGGCGGCGTGGTTGAACTGTGGGATATGGGCTCCTGGGATATTGCGCTGATCGTCTTCATCGCCAGCGTGGCGGTGCCGCTGACCAAGCTGCTGGCGCTCATGCTGTTGCTGTTGACGGAACAGTGGCGCAGCACCACCAACTTGCGCCCGCGCACGCGCCTGTATCAAATGGTCGAGTTCATCGGCCAATGGTCGATGCTGGATGTTTTTGTCGTTATATTGCTGGCGGCGTTGGCGGATTTCCAGGGCTTGATGGAAATCAGCGCCGGCGCGGGTGCGGCGGCGTTCGGGCTGACAGTGATCCTGACCATGTTGTCTGCCATGAGTTTCGACCTGCGCCGCAGTTGGGATCTGGAAGGACAAAGTGAAATAGAATCGCCGCCAGTGGAAGGCGGGCGCCAGCCGGCGTCTCTTGCCGGCAAGGAAATGGGCTAGGAAGCGCCGCGGCTTCCGTCCACGAACAAGGAAGAGTAGATGTCCGAGCAAGCACCCGGATCCGGTGAAGAGAAGTTCGCGTCACCCGCGATCTCGCGCAAGAAGAAGAGCCGGATTTCATGGATCTGGCTGGTGCCCATCGTGGCGGCCCTGATGGGCCTGTCGCTGGTCGTGCGGACCTGGATGCAGGCGGGGCCCGACATCTCGATTTCGTTCAATACTGCAGAAGGGCTGGAAGTCGGCAAGACCCAGCTGCGCTACAAGGACGTGAACATCGGCGCCGTGAAGTCCATCGGCTTCAACGAAGACCGCACCAAGGTGGTGGTGCGGGCCGAGCTGTCCAAGGATGTTTCCGATCTGGCCCGCGAAGGCACCAACTTCTGGGTGGTGCGCCCGCGTCTGGACGTGAGCGGCGTGTCCGGCCTGGGCACGCTGCTGTCCGGCGCCTATATCGGCGTGGACGCGGCCGAAGGCAAGGACAGTTCCAAGAAGGCTACCAAGCTGCATTTCGAGGGCCTGGAGGTTCCGCCGGCGGTTACGCATGACCGCGCCGGCAAGCGTTTCAAGCTCAGGGCCTCTGATCTGGGCTCGCTCGATATCGGCTCGCCCGTGTACTTCCGCCGCATCAACGTGGGCCGCGTAATCGGCTACGCGCTGGATGAAACCGGCAAGGCCGTGAACGTCGAGGTGTTCGTGGACGCGCCCAACGACAAGTTCGTGACCCAAGGCTCGCGCTTCTGGAACGCCAGCGGCGTCGACTTCAGCGTCAACGCCGACGGACTCAAGGTACGCACGCAATCGCTGGTGTCGATGGCGGTGGGGGGCGTCGCTTTCGAACCGGTCCTGACCACGCGCGATTCGGGCAAGCAGGCGCAGGCCGACGCCCAGTTCGACCTGTACGCGACCGAGGCGGCCGCCAAGGCCAATCCGGACGGCGAGGCCTTCCCGATCCGCATGCGTTTTGACCAGTCGATCCGCGGCCTGACGGTGGGCGCGCCCATCGATTTCAGCGGCATCACGCTGGGCAACGTCACGCAGATCAACATGGATTTCGATCCGATCGCCAAGCGCTTCTACTCGCTGGTGGACGCCACCCTGTATCCGGAACGCCTGGGGCGCGTGTTCGAAGAAGTGCGCGATCGCGCAGCCAAGGATGGCGACCTTGCCGGCAACCGCCTGCTGGGCGGCATGATCAAGCACGGCCTGCGCGCGCAGCTGCGCACCGCCAACCTGCTGACCGGCCAGCTGTACGTGGCGCTGGACGACTTCCCGAACGCCAAGCCGGTTGAGTTCAAGGTCTCGGATCCGGCCATGATTCCGACGGTGCCCGGCAACCTGGACCAATTGCAGCAGCAGATCAGCAACATCGTCGCCAAGATCGAGAAGATTCCGTTCGACAAGATCGGCGAGGACCTGCGCACCACGCTGGCCAGCACCTCCAAGCTGATGAACCGCCTGGACAAGCAGGTCGCGCCTGAAGCGCAGAACATGCTCAAGCAGGCCAAGGAATCCATGGCGCAGGTCAACGCGCTGTTGGCCTCCGATGCGTCCTTGCCGGTCAACACGGAGAAGGCGATGCAGGAACTGGGCCGCGCGGCCCGTTCGCTGCGCGCCCTGGCCGACTTCCTGCAAGCCAACCCCGAGGCCCTGTTGCGCGGCCGCGGCCCAGACCCGATCCCCGGCGCCGGTCCTGTCAGGAACTGAACCCCATGAATAGACGCCCATTCCCCCGCGCCCGCCAGGCGACTCCGAGTTCCGAGCAGCCGCGATCCGCGGCCCCCCGTTTGCGTCCGCTCCTGTCCTTGCTGGCTTTGTCGGCGGCGCTGGCTGGCTGCGGAGCGTCTGCGCCCGTGCACTATCACACCTTGCAGGCGCCAGCGGCCCAGGCGCCGGCCGCCGGCGTGGCGCCCGCCAGCTTCCTGATCGAGGTGCAACCGGTCAACATTTCGACGCAGGCGGACCAGCCGCAGCTGATGGTGCGCAGCGGCGAGGGCAGCTTGGCCGCGCTGTACTCCGAGCGCTGGAGTTCGCCGCTGGGCGACGAGCTGCGCGGCGCACTGTCGGACGCGCTGAAGCGCGAGCTGGGCGCCCTGGACGTGCAACTGGTCAAGCCCGGGCCGGGCGCCGCGGTCTGGCGCGTGCAGACCGACGTGCAGCGGTTCGAGCTGGAGCCAGGCCGCATGGCCCAGCTCGATGCGACCTGGCGCGTGCGGCCGGTCAACATGAAGGGTTCCGGCCTGCTTTGCCGCAGCGTGGTGACGGAACCGGTGACGGAAGAGGGCGTGCCGGCCATGATCGCCGCGCAGCAGCGCGCCGTGGTCAGCCTGGCCGGCGCCATGGCCTCGGCCATACGGGGGCAGACCCCGGCGGGATCGGGCTCGGTGCAGATGCTGGGCTGCGCGGCGCTCAAGGATTGATCGTTCAGCCAAAAATCCCGCCTGATCTCAAATGGTTAACCTAGGGTTAACCATAGTGCAAAGCAAGTTGCAACCTGTCTAGCATACGGTCCTACCCATGCCGGGTCCCGCAAGGACCCGGTACTACCTTTGCCATGCGACAGGAAGCAATCTCTTATGGCCAGCACGACCCTAGGCGTTAAAGTCGACGACGCGCTCCGCGACCGGCTGAAGGCCGCCGCGCAAAAGCTCAACTGCACGCCGCACTGGCTGCACAAGCAGGCGATCCTTTCCTACCTGGACAAGATCGAGCGCGGCCACCTGCCCGCCGAGATGTCGCACCTGGGCATGGACGCGGGCGGCGAGGACGAGGCGGGCGAGGGCCATTCCGCGCCCACGCCGCCGTTCTATGAATTCGGCCAGGACGTGCAGCCGCAGTCGGTGCTGCGCGCGGCCATCACCGCCGCCTACCGGCGTCCCGAGCCCGAGTGCGTGCCGCTGCTGCTGGGCCAGGCCCGCATGCCCAATCTGGAAAAGATCCACGCCATGGCCGCCGATCTGGTCCGGAAGCTGCGCGGCAAGCGCAGCGGCGGCGGGGTGGAAGGGCTGATCCAGGAGTTCTCGCTGTCCAGCCAGGAAGGCGTGGCGCTGATGTGCCTGGCCGAAGCGCTGCTGCGCATTCCCGACCGTGCCACGCGCGATGCGCTGATCCGCGACAAGGTGGCTCGCGGCGACTGGAAGTCGCACATGGGCGGCTCGCAATCCCTGTTCGTCAACGCCGCCACCTGGGGCCTGATGATCACGGGCAAGCTGGTGGCCGTGAGCAGCGAACAGTCGCTGTCCAAGGCGTTGACCCGGCTGATCGGCAAGGGCGGCGAGCCCTTGGTGCGCAAGGGCGTGAACATGGCCATGCGCATGATGGGCGAACAGTTCGTGTCGGGCCAGACCATTTCCGAAGCCCTGGCCAACAACCGCAAGATGGAAGCCCGCGGCTTTCGCTATTCCTACGACATGCTGGGCGAGGCCGCGACCACGGCCGAGGACGCCGACCGCTATTACGCCTCGTACGAGCAAGCCATCCATGCCATCGGCAAGGCCGCGGCCGGCCGCGGCATCTATGAAGGCCCGGGCATCTCGATCAAGCTGTCGGCGCTGCATCCGCGGTATTCGCGCGCCCAGCGCGAACGCGTCATGGCCGAGCTGCTGCCGCGCGTGAAGGCACTGACCGTGTTGGCGCGCAGCTACGACATCGGCCTGAACATCGACGCCGAGGAAGCCGATCGCCTGGAGATCTCGCTGGACCTGCTGGAGGCGCTCTGTTTCGAGCCCGAGCTGGACGGCTGGAACGGCATCGGCTTCGTCATCCAGGCCTACCAGAAGCGCGCGCCCTTCGTGATCGACTACGTGATCGACCTGGCCCGCCGCAGCCGCCATCGCGTGATGGTGCGCCTGGTCAAGGGCGCGTACTGGGACAGCGAGATCAAGCGCGCCCAGGTCGACGGCCTGGAAGGCTATCCGGTCTATACCCGCAAGGTCTACACGGACGTGGCCTACCTGGCCTGCGCCCGCAAGCTGCTGGGCGCGCCGGAAGCGGTGTTCCCGCAGTTCGCCACGCACAATGCCTACACCCTGTCCGCGATCTACCAATTGGCGGGGCAGAACTATTACCCGGGCCAATACGAGTTCCAATGCCTGCACGGCATGGGCGAGCCGCTGTACGACGAAGTCGTGGGCGCGCTGTCGCAGGGCAAGCTCAACCGTCCGTGCCGCATCTACGCGCCGGTCGGCACGCATGAAACGCTGCTGGCCTACCTGGTGCGCCGCCTGCTGGAAAACGGCGCCAACACCTCGTTCGTGAACCTGATCGGCGACGACAGCATTCCGGTCGAGCAACTGGTGGCTGACCCGGTGGAAGCCGCCGCGCGCATCGCGCCGCTGGGCGCGCCGCACGAGAAGATTCCGCTGCCGCGCGAACTCTATGGCGACCCGCAGGAGGGCGCCCGCGCCAACTCGGCGGGCCTGGACCTGAGCAACGAGCATCGGCTGGGTTCGCTGTCCGCGGCCCTGCTGGCCAGCGCCGCCATGCCGTGGCGCGCCGGCCCCATGCTGGGCGAGGGCGAAGGGGCCTGGGATGCCTCGCGCGCCATGGAAGTCCGCAACCCCGCCAATCTGCGCGACGTGGTGGGCCACGTGGTCGAAGCGCAGGCAGACGAGGCCGAGATCGCGCTGCGCGCCGCTGCCAATGCCGCTCCCATCTGGCAATCCACGCCGGTGGCCGAACGCGCCCAGTGCCTGCGCCGCGCCGCGCAATTGCTGGAAGAGCAGATGCAGACCCTGCTGGGCCTGATCGTGCGCGAAGCCGGCAAGTCATTGCCCAACGCCATCGCCGAGGTGCGCGAGGCCGTGGACTTCCTGCGCTATTACGCGGACCAGGCCGAAACGGAATTCAGCAACGACACGCACCGGCCGCTGGGCACGGTGCTGTGCATCAGCCCCTGGAACTTCCCGCTGGCCATCTTCACCGGCCAGGTCGCGGCCGCCCTGGCCGCCGGCAACACGGTGGTGGCCAAGCCCGCCGAACAGACGCCGCTGATCGCCGCGCAAGCCGTGGCCATCCTGCGCGCGGCAGGCGTGCCTGCCGGCGCCGTGCAGCTGCTGCCGGGCCGCGGCGAAACCGTGGGCGCGCAGCTGGTCGCAAGCCCCGGCGTGCGCGGCGTGATGTTCACCGGCTCCACCGATGTGGCGCGCATCATCGCGCGCACGCTGGCGGACCGCCTGGACGATGCCGGCCACACCATTCCGCTGATCGCCGAAACGGGCGGCCAGAACGCCATGGTGGTGGATTCCTCGGCCCTGTCCGAACAGGTCGTGTTCGACGTGTTGACCTCCGCGTTTGATTCGGCGGGGCAGCGCTGTTCGGCGCTGCGCGTGCTGTGCGTGCAGGAAGACAATGCCGACCACGTGCTGACCATGCTGCGCGGCGCGATGCGCGAACTGAGCGTGGGCAACCCCGACCGCCTGTCGGTGGACGTGGGGCCGGTGATCGATACGGAAGCGCGCAACGGCATTCAGCGGCACATCGAAACGATGCGCACCGCGGGCCATCGCGTGGACCAGGTGGAACTCAACGGCGAATGCCGCCACGGCACTTTCGTGCCGCCGACCATCATCGAAATCGACCACGTCAGCGAATTGACGCGCGAAGTGTTCGGGCCCGTGCTACACGTGGTGCGCTACCAGCGCGATGAGCTCGACGCCTTGCTGGATGCCATCAACGGCACCGGCTACGGCCTGACCTTCGGCGTGCACACCCGCATCGACGAGACCATCGCACACGTGACCGGCCAGGTTCATGCGGGCAATGTCTACGTCAACCGCAATATCGTGGGCGCGGTGGTGGGCGTGCAGCCCTTCGGCGGCGAAGGCTTGTCCGGCACCGGCCCCAAGGCCGGCGGTCCGCTCTATATGTACCGTCTGCTGGGTACGCGTCCGGCCGGTCTGCCGCCGGCGCTGGACGCGGCGGCGGCGCTGCCGCAGCGCATTGCGCTGCCGGGGCCGACCGGCGAGACCAATACCTATGTGGTGGAGCCGCGCGGCGCCGTGTATTGCGTGGCCGCCACCGAAGCGGGCGCGCGGGCGCAGTGGTCCGTCGCCAGGTTGACCGGCAACCATGCCTGGTTCGCGGACACGCCCGCGGCGCAGGCGCTGCTGGCGTCGCTGGACGCCGGCCAGCAGGAGCAGGCGGGCATCCTGGCCGACGATGAGGTCGACCAGGCGGATTATCAGGCCGTGCTGTTCGAAGGCGATGGCGACGCGCTGCAGGCGCTGAACCAGCGCATCGCGCAGCGCCCGGGCGCCATCCTGTCGGTCCATGGCCTGACCCCCGACGCGATCGCGGCGGGCGCCGGCTACGTGCCGGAACGCCTGCTGGCGGAGCGCTCCGTCAGCGTCAATACGGCAGCGGCGGGCGGCAACGCCAGCCTCATGACCATAGGTTGAGTCTGATATAGGACAACCCTCAGGCATCCAAGGGTTATCTCCAATATCGGGCGGGGTTGCACTGGAACGAAAATCCGGTCGCACCTTAAATCCGGAAGTCGCAACCCGGCTTCCGGATTTTGCAGAATATGCGTGCGCAAGCTCCCGCTACATCGGGCTTGCCGTAGTGAAAAACCAAAAGCCTGGCTAAAAGCTCAGGTATAACAAGGTCTTAAGTCCGACACTCGGAGGATACCCATGAAGTTCCGCACCACTTTGAAGCTTCTCGCCGCCAGCATCGCCGCCGCCGGCATGGCCGCCTCCGCGCAGGCTGCCGACGTCAAGTTCGGTTTTGCCGCACCGCTCACCGGCCCGCAATCGCACTATGGCGAGGACATGCAGAACGGCCTGAACCTGGCCCTGGAAGAAGCCAACAAGAAGGGCATCAAGGTCGACGGCGAAACCGCCAAGTTCGTGCTGGTGTCGCGCGACGACCAGGCCGATCCGCGCGTGGGCGTGCAGGTTGCCCAGCAGCTGGTCGACCAGGACGTGGTCGGCATCCTGGGCCACTTCAACTCGGGCACCACCATCCCCGCCTCGCGCGTCTACCATGAAGCCGGTCTGCCCCAGATCGCCATGGCGACCTCGCCGGAGTACACCAAGCAAGGCTACGAAACCAC
The DNA here is from genome assembly GCF_943737025.1 of Achromobacter sp. Marseille-Q4954. Lineage (NCBI taxonomy): Bacteria > Pseudomonadati > Pseudomonadota > Betaproteobacteria > Burkholderiales > Alcaligenaceae > Achromobacter > Achromobacter sp. Marseille-Q4954. Next base: position 255,933 of record NZ_CALSFQ010000004.1, on the reverse strand, counting down.
CTTCCGCATGATGACCAGCGACACCCAGCAGGGCGCCGCGGTCGGCAAGTTCATGGTGGAAAGCCTGAAGGCCAAGAAGGTCGCCATCATCGACGACCGCACCGCCTACGGCCAGGGCCTGGCCGACGAGGTCGAGAAGGCGGTCAAGGCCGCAGGCGGCCAGGTCGTGCGCCGCGAGTACACCACCGACAAGGCCAACGACTTCACCGCCATCCTGACCAACATCAAGGGCTCGGCGCCCGACGCCATCTTCTACGGCGGCCTGGACGCGCAATCCGGTCCGATGAAGCGCCAGCTGGCCACCCTGGGCCTGAAGGCGCCGCTGGTTTCGGGCGAAATGACCCGCAGCGACACCTTCATCAAGCTGGCCGGCGACGCCGCCGACGGCACCTACGCCTCGCTGGCCGGCGTGCCGCTGGACAAGATGGCCGCCGGCAAGGACTTCGAGCAGCGCTATCAGGCCCGCTTCAAGAAGGCCCCCGGCGTCTATGCTCCCTACGCCTATGACGGCGCCTGGAACATGATCACCGCCATCGAGCAGGCCGGCTCCGCCAAGCCCGAGAAGTACCTGCCGGCGCTGGCCAAGCTGAACCGCAAGGGCGCCACCAGCGAGCACATTTCCTACGACGCCAAGGGCGACCTGAAGGAAATCTCGGTCACCATCTACGAAGTCAAGAACGGCAAGTGGGAGATGGTTGAGACGATGGTCAGCCAGGCCAACTAAGGCGGCTGGACCGGGGCGGGAAGGCGGCTGCGCGCCGCGTCCCGCCCGTATTGCAGCGTGCGCGCCGTCAGGCGCGCGCCACGCGCGGCGCCGTGGCAGGCCTAGGGCCGTCACCGCAAGATACGCGCGATTTTTCCAGGCTTATTCAGCGGCCCCTATGGATATCTTCATTCAACAACTGATTAACGGCGTCACGCTAGGCAGCGTGTACGCCCTGGTCGCCCTGGGCTACACCATGGTGTACGGCATCATCGGGCTGATCAACTTCGCCCATGGCGACGTCGTCATGATAGGCGCGATGGCGGCGACCACCATCGCCATCTCGCTGGTGGGCGGCGATCCTTCCACGTCCGCCTTCGTGGTGCTGGGCGTCGGCCTGCTGGTGTCCGTGCCGCTGTGCATGGCCGTGGGCTGGACCGCCGAGCGCGTGGCCTACCGGCCGCTGCGCCGCGCGCCGCGCCTGGCAGCGCTGATCACCGCCATCGGCGTGTCCATCATCCTGCAGAACGTGGCCATGATGGGCTGGGGCCGCAACTACCTGAACTTCCCGCAGGTGCTGTCGCCGCAGGTGTTCGAGATTGCCGGCGCGCGCATCAGCTCGCTGCAGATCGCCATCGTGGTGATCGCGGCGCTGATCATGGGCGGGCTGCTGGCCGTGGTGCACAAGACCCGCCTGGGCACGGCGATGCGCGCCACCGCGCAGAATCGCGAAGTGGCCGGGCTGATGGGCGTGAACATCAACACCGTGATTTCGGCGGCCTTCCTGATCGGCTCGGCGCTGGCCGCGGTGGCCGGCATGATGGTCGCCACCTATTACGGCGTGTCGCAGTACACCATGGGCTTCATGCTGGGCCTGAAGGCCTTCACGGCCGCGGTGCTGGGCGGTATCGGCAACCTGGTCGGCGCCATGGCGGGCGGCCTGTTGCTGGGCATCATCGAGTCGTTGGGCGCCGGGTACATCGGCGACCTGACCGGGGGCTTCCTCGGCAGTCACTATCAGGACGTGTTCGCGTTCTTCGTGCTGGTGCTGGTGCTGATCTTCCGTCCGTCCGGCCTGCTGGGCGAACGCGTGGGAGACCGGGCATGAACGCAACCCTGAAAAGCAGCGGGTTTTCGACCCGCAACCTGATCGGCATCGCGCTGATCGGCGTGGTGCTGGCGGTGCTGCCCTTCGTGATCGGCATGGCCGGCCAAAGCTGGGTGCGCATCCTGAACTTCGCCCTGCTGTACGTGATGCTGTCGCTGGGCCTGAACATCGTGGTGGGCTTCGCGGGCCTGCTGGACCTGGGCTATATCGCGTTCTACGCGGTGGGCGCCTACACCTGGGCGCTGCTGGCTTCGCCGCATTTCGGCCTGCATCTGCCGTTCTGGGCGATCCTGCCGATCGCGCTGGCGGTGGCTTGCCTGTTCGGCGTGCTGCTGGGCGCGCCCACGCTCAAGCTTCGAGGCGATTACCTGGCCATCGTGACATTGGGCTTCGGCGAGATCATCCGCATCTTCCTGAACAACCTGAATGCGCCGGTCAACATCACCAACGGACCGCAGGGCATCAACCGCATCGACACGTTCAAGGTGGGCGAGTTCGCCTTCGGCCGCACGGAAAGCCTGCTCGGCATCCGCGTGACCGGACCGGAGAAGTACTACTACCTGCTGCTGGCGCTGACGCTGATCATCGTGGTGGTCTGCGTGCGGCTGCAGAATTCGCGCATCGGCCGCGCCTGGGAAGCGATCCGCGAAGACGAGATCGCGGCCAAGGCCATGGGCATCAACACGCGCAACATCAAGCTGCTGGCGTTCGCGATGGGCGCGTCCTTCGGCGGCGTGGCGGGCGCCTTGTTCGCTTCGATGCAGGGCTTCGTCAGCCCCGAGAGCTTCTCGCTGATGGAATCCATCTCCATCCTGTGCATGGTGGTGCTGGGCGGCATGGGCCACATCCCGGGCGTCATCCTGGGCGCCTTGATCCTGGCCGCGCTGCCCGAATTCCTGCGCGCGGTGGTCGAACCGGTGCAACACATGCTGTTCGGCGCCGTGGTGCTGGACCCCGAGGGCATACGCATGCTGCTGTTCGGCCTGGCCATGGTCTGCGTGATGCTGTTCCGTCCGGCCGGCCTGTGGCCGTCGGCGGTGCGCAAGCGTGAACTCGCAACCAAGACCCAGGGAGGCGGAGCATGAGCAAACTGCTGCAAGCCCAGGGACTGGGCAAGCGTTTCGGCGGCCTGCAGGCGCTGTCCGACGTCAGCTTCGACATCGAGCAGGGCGAGATCTACGGCCTGATCGGCCCGAACGGCGCGGGCAAGACCACGCTGTTCAACGTGCTCACCGGCCTGTACATCCCGGAAGAGGGCAGCTGCACCTTCAATGGCGAATCCATGTCCGGCAAGAAGCCGCATGAAGTCGCCTACGCGGGCCTGGCGCGCACCTTCCAGAACATCCGCCTGTTCGCCAACCTGAGCGCGATCGAGAACGTGATGATCGGCCGCCACATGCGCACCAAGTCGGGCGTGTTCGGCGCCGTGCTGCGCACGCGCGGCACGCGGGCCGAAGAGGCCGCCACCGAAGCGCGGGCGCAAGAGCTGCTGGACTATGTCGGCATCGGCCATCGCGCCAACGACGTGGCGCGTTCGTTGCCCTACGGCGACCAGCGGCGCCTGGAGATCGCGCGGGCCTTGGCCACCGATCCCAAGCTGCTGGCGCTGGACGAACCGGCGGCCGGCATGAACGCATCGGAAACCGTGGTGCTGCGCAAGCTGGTCGAGAAGATCCGCGCCGACGGCATCACCGTGCTGCTGATCGAGCACGACATGAAGCTCGTCATGGGCCTGTGCGACCGCGTGCTGGTGCTTGAATACGGCAAGGTGCTGTCCATGGGCAAACCCGCCCAGGTGCAGCGCGATCCCAAGGTCATCGAAGCGTATCTGGGCGCCGGCGCCGCGCAGGATCCGCAGATTCATCAGGAGCGCCCGGCATGACGGCAGCAGCATCCCAACCCCTGCTGGAATTGCGGGGCCTGCAGGTTTCATACGGCGGCATCCGCGCGGTGCGCGGCATCGACCTGCGCGTGGACGAAGGCGAGCTGGTTTGCCTGATCGGCGCCAACGGCGCCGGTAAGAGCACCACGCTGCGCGCCATCTGCGGACTGGTGCCGCTGGCGGGCGGCGAAGTGGTCTACGGCGGCCAGTCCGTCGGCGGCCAGAAGTCGCATGAGCTGGTGCGCCGCGGCCTGGTCATGGTGCCGGAAGGGCGCGGCATCTTCGGCCAGCTCACCATCGAGGAAAACCTGGCGATGGGGGCCTACATCCGTCGCGACGCGGCCCAGATCCGGCAGGACACCGACCGCGTCTTCACGCTGTTCCCGCGCCTGGCCGAGCGCCGCAAGCAGGCGGCCGGCACGCTGTCCGGAGGCGAACAGCAGATGGTGGCGATGGGCCGCGCGATGATTGCGCGCCCCAAGCTGCTGTTGCTGGACGAGCCCTCGATGGGGCTGGCGCCGCTGATGGTGGAGAAGGTCTTCGAGGTGGTGCGCACCATCGCCAGCGAGGGCGTGACCATCCTGCTGATCGAGCAGAACGCGCGCCTGGCGCTGGAAAACAGCCATCGCGGCTACGTGATGGAATCGGGCGAGATCATCCTGTCCGGTCCTGCTGGCGACATGCTGCATGATCCCAAGGTGCGTGCGGCCTATCTGGGCGAGTCCGAGTAGGGCGCGGCCAGGATCCCCGGGGACAGGGCTTCGAGTTTGCGGATGTCAGGGTTCTTTAGCCGCCAAGGCAGCCCTGCGCCATTCCGATGCTCGCCCCAATGGGGCTGCGCTTCGGATGGCTCCGGGCCACCTCGGCTGACAGTCGCCTAGTGCATTGGTTTCAGCCCCGTTCACGGGCAGATGCCGTGAGCCGGTGGCCGGGCGGAGGGATCCGAAGCGCAGCCCCACCGGGGCGAGCATCGGAATCCCGCAGTCCGGACGCCGGCGACTCAAGAACCCCGTCTCACAAAACCGAAGTGACAGGGCATCGAGCTTGTGGATGTCAGGGTTCTCTAACCGCCAAGGCAGCCCTGCGCCATTCCGATGCTCGCCCCAATGGGGCTGCGCTTCGGATGGCTCCGGGCCGCCTCGGCTGACAGTCGCCTAATGCATTGGTTTCAGCCCCCGTTCATGGGCAGATGCCGTAAGCCGGTGGCTGGACGGAGGGATCCGAAGCGCAGCCCCACCGGGGCGAGCATCGGAATCCCGCAGTCCGGATGCCGGCGACTCAAGAACCCCACCTCACAAAACCAAACGCCAGCAATCCAGCCCAAAATGTTCTAAACCGGCGCGCGTTCCCGGTCCACGGCCGTGACCACGCCGGCTTCGATCAAGGCGTCGATTTCTTGCTGGCCATAGCCGAACTCTCCCAGAATCGCGATGGTGTCCTCGCCCAGCCGCGGCGCCGCGCGGTGGTATTGAGCGGGAGTGGCCGACAGCTTCACGGGCATGCCTACGGTGCGCACCTTGCCGGCCACCGGGTGATCCTGTTCCACCACCATGCCGCGCGCCAGCGTCTGCGGATGCGACAGCGCCTGCGCGATCGAATGCACCGGCCCGGCGGGCACGCCGGCCTCGTCGAACACGTCCAGCCATTCCTGCGCGCTGCGAGTCTCCAGGATGGCCGACATGTCCGCCACCAGCTCTTCGCGGTTATTCATGCGGTCGCGGTTGCGGGCGTAGCGCGGATCGTCCGCCCACTCCGGCTTGCCCAGCGCCTGCGCGATGCGCTGCCAGTTCTTCTCGTTGGCGCCGCCGATGATGATCCAGTCGGTGGCGGTGGGAAAAGCCTGGTAGGGCGCGCTCAGCACGTGCGCCGATCCCGTGGGGCCGGGCGACACGCCGCTGCCGAAATAGATGGCGGCATGCCAGTACAGCTGCTGCAGGCTGGCTTCCAGCAATGACGTTTCGACGATCTGGCCTTCGCCGGTGCGCTGCTTGTGCTGATAGGCCGCCAGCACGCCGAAGGCCGCCAGCAGGCCGGCATTGATGTCCGCGACGGAGTTGCCGGTGCGTAGCGGCGGCCCGCCAGGTTCGCCGGTGATCGCCATCAGGCCGGAGAAGCCCTGCGCCACCAGGTCGAAGCCGCCCTTGTCGGCATAGGGGCCGGTGGTGCCGTAGCCCGACACCGCGCAGTAGATCAGGCCCGGGTTCTCCTGGCGCAGCCGGTCGTAGCCCAGGCCCAGTTTTTCCATGGTGCCCTTGCGGAAGTTCTCGGTCACCACGTCGGCGTCGCGGATCATGCGCAGCAGCACCTTTTTGCCCTCGGGGTGCTTCAAGTCCAGCGCGATGGCGCGCTTGTTGCGGTTGAGCATGAGATAGGGCGCCGAGATGCCGTTGATCTGCGGGTCGCGGTACTGGCGCGAGTCGTCGCCGCCGTCGATCTTTTCGACCTTGATGACGTCGGCGCCCATGTCGGCCAGCATCATGCCGCAGGTCGGGCCGGCCATGATCTGCGACAGCTCGATCACGCGCATGCCGGCGAGCGCGCCGGCGGGGCGCGGGGTATCGCCCTGGGTATCGTTATGCATGAGTCCTCCTTGCAATGGGGTTCAGCGGGCGTTGAATTGCGGCTTGGCCTTGGCCAGGAAGGCCTGGTAGCCCGTGCGGAAATCCTCGGTGTCGAAACAGTCGAAGGCCTCGTCGCGATCGGCGTCGGTCAAGGCCTTGCCGTTCACCAGGTTGCGGATGAACTTCTTGTGCCAGCGCGCCACCAGCGGCGCGCCGTCGGCGATGCGGCGGGCGGCGGCCTGGGCTTCGGAGGCGACCTGGCTGTCGGGCGCCACGCGCGTGACCACGCCCAGGCGCAGCGCTTCCTGCGCGTCGAAGATGGTGCCTTCCAGCAGCACCTGCAGCGCGGCGGTCGGACCCACCAGGCGCACCAGCGGCGCCAGTTCCGAGTACGACATCACCAGCCCCAGGTTCTTGATGGGCACGCCGAAGCGCGAGCTCTCGCCGCAGATGCGGATATCGGCCAGGCTGGCGATCTCCAGTCCGCCGCCCACGCAGATGCCGTGTATCTGCGCCACCACCGGATGGCGGCAATTGCCGATGGCTTCTATGGTCCGGCGCATCACGGCGCCGTATTCGATGGCCTGGCGCTTGTTGCTGCGCGCGGTCTGGAATTCGCTGATGTCGTTGCCCGGAGAGAAGGCCTTCTCGCCCGCGCCGCGCAGCAGCACGCAGCGCACGCTGTCGTCGGCGTCCAGCTCCAGGAAGGCGTCGCCCAGCAGCCGCCAGCTGTCTATGGTGAAGGCGTTGAGCTTTTCAGGGCGGTTCAGCACCACGGTCGCGATGTCGCCGTCGCGCTGGCACAGGATGGGGGATGCGTCGGAAGTGGGGGTAGCGCTCATGGTGTTCCTTTGCGTGGGCGGGGGCGCACCCCCGCCGGGTTGCTGCGGGCTTACTGCTTGGTCAGGCCAAGGCTGGCGGTGAGCTTGCCGTACTTGCTCCATTCGTCCTGCACATAGCTGGCAAAGGCCGCGGGGGTGGCCGGGCCGCCGCCCAGTTCCATGCCCTGGTCGGCCAGCTTGGCCTTGATCTCGGGATCGGCCAGCGTCTGGCTTAGCGCCTGGTCGAGCTTGTCCAGCACCGGCTTGGGCAGCTTGGCCGGCGCCAGTACCGCGTACCACTGCACGATGTCCAGGCCCTTGATGCCAGACTCGGCCAGCGTCGGCACGTCGGGCAGGCGCTTGCTGCGTTCGGTGCTGGTCACGGCCAGCGGGCGCAGCTTGCCGGCCTGGATCTGGTTGATGGCGCCGGGCAGGGTATCGAAGTTCATGTCCACGCTGCCGCCCAGCAGATCGGTCATGGCCTGGCCGCTGCCCTTGTACGGCACATGCTCCATGCTGACGCCCGCGATCTGCGAGAAGCGCGCGGCGCTCAGGTGCTGCGGGCTGCCCATGCCGGAAGACGCGTAGGTCAGCTGCTTGGGTTTGGCGCGGGCGTCGTCCACCAGGTTCTGCACGCTGGCGTAGCTGTGCTTGGCCGGATTCACCACCAGCACGTTGGGTACCGATCCGATGTAGCGCACCGGCGTGAAGTCCTTGATCGGGTCGACGTTGGACTGCACCACATAGGGCGCGGCGACGGTCGACTGCATGTTGGCGAGCAGCAGGGTGTAGCCGTCCGGATCGGCCTTGGCCACGAAGTCGGCCGCGATCAGTCCCGAAGCGCCGGGTTTGTTCTCGACCACGACCTGCTGGCCCAGCAACGCCGAAAGGCGGGCGGACAGGATGCGTGCAGACACGTCGGTGCCGCCGCCGGGCACGAAGCCGACGATCAGGCGTACCGGCCGTTCCGGCCATTTGGATGCGTCCTGCGCCAGGGCGGGACTGGCGGCGGCCAGGCCGGCGGTCAGCGCCAGGGCGCCGGCGCAGGCGCGAGCGTGCTTGTGCATGTGGGTCTCCTTTGGTGGTTGTCAGCCTGCCCGCGTGTTGCTTGCTCTATGATGGGGTCAGGTTGGTATGCCTTTGGTGTTTGGTATACCAGATACAAAAATAGTCGAATTAGCGAGTGGCAACAACTCATGGCTAACCCTGAAGTTATGGACCAGTCCGTCCCCGATTTGGCCATCCATCACCCGACGCTGCCGGCCGTGGTGGCGGAAAAACTGCGGCAGCTGATCATTGACGGCACCTTCAAGCCGGGCACCTGGCTGAACGAGCGGGACCTGTGCGATCAGCTCAAGATTTCACGCACGCCGCTGCGCGAGGCCTACCACATGCTGGCTTCCGACGGCCTGGTGACCCTGCAGCCCAAGCGCGGCGCGATGGTGATCGAGCTGTCGACGGACGACGTCGAGAACATCTTCGACGTGCTGTCGGTGCTGGAGGGGCTGGCGGTGCGCAGCGCCGCCGAGCGCGCGACGGACGCGGAACTGGCGCATATCGCGCAACTGCACGCGCAGATGCTGCAAGGGTATGAACAGCGCGACATCCGCGCGTATTTCGCGGCCAGCATGGGCACGCATATCGCCATCAACCGGGCGGCGCACAACCCGGCGCTGACGCATTCCTACGATCGCTTGAACCTGCAGGTGCAGGCGCTGCGCTACAAGTCGAATTTCGATATCGACGAATGGACGGCGGCGGTGGCCGACCACGAGGCCTTTGTGCAGGCGCTGATGCAGCGCGACGGCGAGCTTGCGGAGTCGCTCATCCGCAAGCATGTGGGCAGCAAGAAGACCTACAACTTGCGCGGACGCGCGGGCGGGGCATCCAAGGCTTGAAGAGTTCTGTCATCTGCGCGGACAGCGCGGGCCCAGGGCTCGGCTGTCCGACTGCGGGCGCACTCAGGCTGGCTGCGCCACCACGCGCTTCCTGCCTATCATCAGTGCGATGACGGCGGCGATCAGGCCCGTCATGCCGGAGATGACGAAGGCCATCAGGTAGCTGCCCTGCGCTTCGCGCACGGCGCCCGCCATCCAGGCGGCGCTGGCCGCACCCAACTGGTGGCCGGCGACGATCCAGCCGAACACGATGGAAGCGTCGCGCTCGCCGAAGGCTTCGGTCGTCAGGCGCAGCGTGGGCGGCACCGTGGCGATCCAGTCCAGCCCAAAGAAGATGGCGAAGATCGACAGGCTGTAGAACGAGAAGTCGGAATAGGGCAGGTAGATCAGCGACAGTCCGCGCAGGCCGTAGTAGACGAACAGCAGCTTGCGGGGATCGTAGCGGTCGGTGAGCCAGCCGGACGCCGTGGTGCCGATCAGGTCGAAGATGCCCATCAGCGCCAGAAGACCCGCGGCCTGCACCTCGGGCATGCCGTGGTCGCCGCAAAGCGCGATCAGGTGCGTACCCACCAGGCCGTTGGTGGTGAAACCGCAAACGAAAAAGGTGGCGAACAGGAACCAGAAGGTGCGGGTGCGCGAGGCCCGCGCCAGCGCGCCGAAGGTGGCCGCCAGCATGCCGGTGCGCGGCGCGGCAGGCGCGGGCGGCGCATGCGGATCGCTGCCGAAGGGGACCAGCCCGACGCTGGATGGTCGGTCCGGCACCAGCCACCAGGCCAGCGGCACCAGCGCCGCCGCCGCGGCCGCGACCGTCCACACCACGCGCGTCCAGTCGCCCGACGAGGCCAGCGCCGCCAGCACCGGCAGGAACACCAGCGTGCCGGTGGCGGAACTGGCGGTCAACAGGCCCATCATTACGCCGCGGTGCTTGGTGAACCAGCGGTTGACGACGGTGGCGCCCAGCACCACGGCGACCGCGCCGGACCCCAGGCCCGAGAACACGCCCCAGGTCAGCAGCAGATGCCAGGACTGGGTCATGAAGGCGCTGGCCGCGCTGGATGCGGCCATCAGCATCAGCGCGCCGATCAGCACGCGCCGCAAGCCGAAACGCTCCATCGCGGCGGCCGCGAACGGCCCGACCATGCCATACAGGAAGATGCCGACCGCGGCGGCCAGCGAGATGGTGCTGCGGCTCCAGCCGAAGGTCTCCTCCAGAGGCACCAGCAACACGCTGGGCGAGGAACGCAGGCCGGCTGAAACCAGCAAGGACAGGAAAATGACCGCGACGACGACGAAAGCGTACTTCTGGCCGGCGCGCCGGAAAGGGACGGGAGGGTGGGCTATACTCATGTTACTGACCGGTACGTAATGGAGTTTGCGAATAGTACGTACCGGTCAGTAACATAGTCAAGCAGTTTTTCGCCGTATCCGCCAATCGGAAAAGGAGCCCATTCATGGCCAGCAAAACCTCTGCCGCAGACCGGCCCGCATCCAAGCCGCCGCTGGCGGCCGAGCGCATCCGCAAGACTGCGCGGGAAATGTTCTACCGGGACGGGATACGGGCAGTGGGCGTGGACGCCATCGTCAATGAGGCGGGCGTGACCAAACCCAGCCTGTACCGCAGCTTTTCGTCCAAGGACGAGCTGGCGGCGGCCTATCTGCGCGACTACGACGCGGAGTTCTGGGCGCGTTTCGACGCGGCCTGCGCGGCGCATCCGGGCGACCCGCGGGCCCAGATCCTGGCCTACCTGACCGGTCTGGGCGTGCGCGCGGTGCAGAACGGCTACCGCGGCTGCGGCCTGACGAACGCGGCGGTGGAATACCCCGAAGCCGGCCATCCCGCCCGCGCCGTGGCGGTGGAGCACAAGGCCGAACTGCGGCGGCGCCTGGCCGCCATGGCGGCGGAAATGGGGGCGGCCGATCCCGACGCGCTGGGCGATGGCCTGTTGCTGTTGTTCGAGGGGGCCTTTGTTTCCAGCCAGCTATTTGGCGAAGGCGGGCCTGCCGGCCGGGTCGCGCAGATGGCGGACATGCTGATCCAGGCGCATCTTGCGCAGCGCTGATCGGGTGCCCGGGAAAGGGCGGCACAAGAAAGGTGCGGGCAGCAGTGCACATGTGCACCATTTTTGGTGTTTGTCCCCATTGCGCAACGCACAAAAAAATGCTTAAGAAATTTATTGCGGCGCAGCAAGCACAGGTCTAAGATGGACTCGTGTTGTTCCACATCGCTTTCTCAAGGAGAGAACCATGAGCGATACCGCGCTGAAGAATGCCCGCATGTCGGATGAGCTGGAACGTACCCTGATCCATGACGCGATCATCGCGGAAAGCCTGTCCGGCCACGCTTCCGGTTCGCGCTGGCTGCGCCTGAAAGTGCGCCTGGCCGCCTTCGGCGGCGCCGTCGGCGAGGTGTTGCACGACATGGACGCCGGCCGTCGCCAGCACCCCGTGGTCTCCGCCTACCACTGAGCCCGATAGCGGGTACGAGAAAAACGCCAGCATTGCTGGCGTTTTTTTATGCTTGGCTATCCCTGGGGATCAGACCAGCATGTCAGCCACCAGATAGCCATCCAGCAGCAGGATGCCGACCGTGGCCGCAACCGCCGCCCAGGCCCAGGCGCCGCGCAGCACGTACCTGCCCATCAGGCTCTTGCGGCAGGCCAGCAGCACCAGCGGCCCCAGCGCGAAGGGCAGGGCCAGGCTCAGGATGACCTGGCTCAGCACCAGCAGGCCGTCCGGATCCTGGCCGCCGGTGAACGCCAGCAGGCCAACGGCGGCCGCGCCGGCCACCAGCCGCGTCGCCAGGGCGCGGCGGCGGTCCGACCAGCCGCTACGCACCTGGAAGCCGCGGGACAGGATGCGTCCGGCCAGCACGCCGGTAATGGTGGAGCTTTGTCCCGCGGCATACAGCGCCACGGCGAACACGATGGCCGCGCCGATGCCCAGGGTCTGGGCGATCACGGCATGCGCGTCGTCCAGGCTGGAAACGATGATGCCCGAGCCCGACAGCGAGGCGGCGGCGACGATCATGATGGCGGCGTTGATCAGCATGGCCAGGCCCAGCGACACGATGGTGTCGTTGCGCGCCACGCGCATGGCCAGGTCGCGGGCGGCCGGCGGCAATTGCTGCGCCCGTTGCGCGAGCGAGCCGGAATGCAGGTACAGGTTATGCGGCATCAGGGTCGCGCCCAGGATCCCCAGCGCGATCAGGAAGCCCTGCGGGTCGCGCAGCGCGCGGCCGGTCTGCGTGACCCCGTGCGCCACCTCCGTCCAGGCCGGGTTGGCCTTGAACAGCAGGAACACGAAGGACATCGCCACCACCGACAGCAGCAGCGCGATGAAGCGTTCATGCTTGTCGGCGTTGCCACGTGTCAGCGCCAGCGCGGCGAAAGTACCGACGCCGGTCACCGCGACGCCCGCGATCAGCGGCAGCCCGAAGAGCAGGCGCAGCGCGATCGCGCCGCCGATGAGTTCTGCCAGGGCGGTCGCCAGGATCGCCGCCTCGCCGGCCAGCCAGGCGGCCTTGGCCACCCGCGGCGACAGGTGGCGGGCCGTCAGCGTGGCCAGGTCCTGTCCGGTGGCCAGCGCCAGGCGCGACACCAGGATCTGGAAGCCCAGCGCCAGCAGGGCCGAGCTGACGACGACCAGCAGCAACCCGTAGCCGAAGCCGCTGCCGCCCGCGATGTCGGTGGCCCAGTTGCCCGGATCGATATAGCCCACGGCCACCAGGATGCCGGGGCCGGCGATGCGGCGCAGGCCCGCCGATACCTGGACGTCCTGTGCCAGCGCGGTCCTGCCGCCGGAAATCGCGTAGATGAATTGGCCCATGCTCACTCCTGAGAATGATTCTCATCATCCTCTTGGGGAAAGCGGTCGTCAAATTGATTTTGGGCAAGCAGGGGATAGGGCGGCCCAATGGATCCCGTGGCGCCGCCCTTGGTGAACGGGCCACGGGTCGGGAGGGGATCAGGACTTGAGCTTGGCGTCCATGGAGATCTTGGCGTTCAGCACCTTGGACACGGGGCATCCTTTTTCCGCCTTGCGGGCCGCGTCCTCGAAGGCCTGGGCGCTGGCGCCGGGGATGACGGCTTCCACGGTCAGGTGCACGGCGGTGATGGCAAAGCCGCCGTCCACCTTGTCCAGCGTGACCTCGGCCTTGGTGTCCAGGCTTTGCGCCACCATGCCTGCTTCGGACAGGATGTTGGACAGGGCCATGGTGAAGCAGCCGGCATGCGCCGCGCCCAGCAGTTCCTCGGGATTGGTGCCCGGGGTGTCGCCGAAACGGGTGTTAAAGCCGTAGGCTTGTTCCTTGAGCGCGCCGCTTTGCGTGGAGATCGTGCCCTTGCCGGTCTTCAGATCGCCCGACCAGTGGGCGCTTGCGGTTTTCTTCATGCGTGACTCCTGTAGAAGGGCCGCGCCCGTCGCGTGCGCGGCCGGTGTGGGAGGGCGCGGGCCGCCGGCTGGGGCGGGGCGCTTTGCCTGAGATGGCATGGACGATGATACGGCGGACGCATGCGTCCGGCGCGGAAAGCGTCTGCGCGCAACGGCAAGCCGATGTAACCGCAGGCCCGCTTTATTGATCCGGGTCGCAAGGCGGCGCTCACCCATCAGGCAAAATACAGGCATCTGCTCAAACCTCGCCGAGAACTGCTGTCATGTCTTACAAGCTCGTCCGCTACGCCTGCGCCATCGCGCTGGCCGTCCCCGCCTTGTCCGCCCAGGCTGAAATCGTCATCGGCGTGGACGTGTCCACCACCGGTCCGGCCGCCGCCATCGGCATCCAGACCAATAACGCGATCCGCTTGTGGCCGGCCACGCTGGGCGGCGAGCCGGCCCGCTACGTGGTGTTGGACGACGGCACCGACGTCAGCCGCGCGGTGAAGAACATGCGCAAGCTGACCTCGGAAGACAAGGTCGACGCCATCGTCGGCCCCAACACCACGGCCGCCGCGCTGGCTGGCCTGGACGTGTTGGCCGAAACCGGCACGCCCATGATCGCGCTGGCCGCCTCCAGCGTCATCGTCGAACCGCTGTCGGATCCGAAACGCGCCTGGGCCTTCAAGATGCCGCAGAACGATTCGCTGATGGCTACCGCCCTGGTGGCGGACATGAAGAAGAAGGGCCTGAAGAACGTGGCCTTCATCGGCTTCGCGGATTCCTACGGCGACAGCTGGTGGAAGGAGTTCACGGCGGCTGCCGGGACCGACCTGAAGATCGTGGCGCAGGAACGCTTCCAGCGCACCGACGCCTCCGTGGTCGGCCAGGTGCTGAAGGTCATCGCCGCCAAGCCGGACGCCGTGCTGATCGCCGGCGCCGGCACGCCGTCGGCCCTGCCGCAGAAGACGCTGCTGGAACGCGGCTACACCGGCGCCATCTACCAGACGCACGGCATCGGCACGCTGGAATTCCTGCAGGTCGGCGGCGCGGATGTGGAGGGCACCTTGTTCCCCACCGGCCCCGGCGTGGTGGCGCGCGAACTGCCCGACGACAACCCGGTCAAGAAGGTGGCGGTGGCCTTCGCCGACAAGTACGAAGCGCGCTACGGCGCCAACACGCTGACCCAGTTCGCGGGCGACGCCTATGGCGCCTGGATGCTGCTGGACTCGGCGGTGGCGCGCGCGCTGAAATCCGGCGCCAAGCCCGGCACCCCGGAGTTCCGCGCGGCCTTGCGCGACGCGCTGGAAAACACGCGCGACCTGGTCGTGCCCAATGGTGTGCTCAACATCACCAAGGACAATCACCAGGGCTTCGACGAGCGCGCCCGCGTCATGGGCATCGTCAGGAACGGCCGTTTTTCCTACGCGGAATAAGTAGGGACATATATCTCTGCCATTCGTAACTTGTCCTGACCTCCCATAGGGAGATGGCGCAAAAAGCAGGCTGCGGCCTGCTTTTTTTCGGACACATCATTCGTGTAGAAATCATTTAATAGCGTATCATTTTTAGTGAATCCATATACCTCGAAATAAATACAGGAGAAACTGCCATGAGCCTTATCCGATCCAGACGCATGCTGGCCGCCTTGAGCCTGGGAGTACTGGCGGCATGTTCCGACTCGGGATCCGACAAGGCTGCGCCGGCAGCGAGCGCGCCCGCCGCCGCGTCCACTCTGGAAGCCGCCAAGGCCGCCGGCAAGATACGCATCGGCTACGCCAACGAAGCGCCGTTCGCGTTCATGGACAGCAAGGAGGGCAAGGTCACCGGCGAATCGGTGGAGATCGCGCGGGTGGTGCTCAAGCGCATGGGCATCAACGAAGTGGAGGGCGTGCTGACCGAGTTCGGCTCGCTCATTCCGGGCCTGCAGGCCAAGCGTTTCGACATCATCGCCGCGGGCATGTACGTCACGCCCGAACGTTGCCAGCAGGTGGCGTTCTCGGACCCCACTTATGGCGTGGGCCAGTCCTTCCTGGTCAAGCAGGGCAATCCCAAGAACCTGCACAGCTACGAAGACGTGATGAAGAATCCCGACGCCAAGCTGGGCGTGGTGGTGGGCGCGATCGAAGCGGAATACGCCTCCAAGATCAAGGTGCCGCCCGCCCAGGTGGTGGTGTTCCCGGACGCGGTCAGCGCGCTGTCCGGCGTGCAGGCGGGGCGCGCCGACGCCTATGCGGCCACGGCGCTCACGGTCAACGACCTGATGGGCAAGACCAGCGCGGCCAGCGGCCTGGAGAAGGCCGATCCGTTCAAGGACCCGGTCATCGACGGCAAGGACGTGCGCGGCTACGGCGCCTACGCGTTCCGCAGCGACGACAAGGCGTTTGCCGACGCCTTCAACGCCGAACTGGCCAAGTTCATCGGCACCGAAGAACACCAGAAACTCGTGACGCCTTTCGGCTTCACCGCGCAGGAACTGCCCAAGGGGGGCACGGCCGCCAAGCTGTGCGCCGGCCAGTAAGGGGGCGCGCATGCGGTTGATATCCGAGCATTTCGCCGAACTGGCGCCGCCGCTCCTGCAGGGGCTGGCGGTGACCCTGGAGATCATGGCCGGCGCCGTGGTGCTGGCCGTTCCGCTGGCGCTGGCCGCGGGCATCGGGCGCCTGTCGTCCCTGCGCCCGCTGCGCTGGATCGCGGCGGTCTACGTCGAGGTATTTCGCGGCACCTCGGCCCTGGTGCAGCTGTTCTGGTTCTACTTCGTGCTGCCGCTGTTCGGCGTGCAGCTGCCGGCCATGCTGGTGGGCATCGTGGTGCTGGCCTTGAACGCCGGCGCCTATGGCGCGGAAGTGGTGCGCGGCGCGATCCGAGCGGTGCCGCCAGGGCAGCGCGAAGCCGGCATCGCGCTGAACCTGACGCGCGGCCAGATCATGCGCCGCATCGTGGTGCCGCAGGCCGTGCCGGCCATGCTGCCGCCGGCCGGCAACCTGCTGATCGAGCTACTGAAGAATACCGCGCTGGTGTCCCTCATCACCATCACCGACCTGACCTTCCGCGGCCAGCTGCTGCGCAGCGAGACCCTGCGCACCACCGAGATCTTCACCTTGATGTTGCTGATGTACTTCGCGGTGGCCCTGTTGATCACGGGCGGCGTGCGTCTGCTGGAACGCAAGGTGCGCGTGCGATGAAGCCGGTATTCGATTGGTCCTTCGCTCTGGAGATCCTGCCCACGCTGGGCTCCGCGCTGCTCATCACGATCCAGGCCACGGTGCTGGGCATGCTGGTGGCCGTCATGCTGGGCCTGGCGCTGGCCCTGCTGCGGCGTTCGCGCTTGCGCATCGTGTCCCTGCCCACGGCCTTCGTGATCGAGTTCGTGCGCAGCACGCCCTTGCTGGTGCAGATGTACTTCCTGTTCTACGTGCTGCCGCTGACCGGCGTGCGGATGTCGCCGCTGGCCACCGGCATCACCGCGTTGGGCCTGCACTACGCGACCTATTGCGCCGAGGTCTACCGCGCCGGCATCGAAGCCGTGCCGCGCGGCCAATGGGAGGCCGCCACCGCGCTGAACATGTCGCGCTGGCGCACGGCGGTGGGCGTGGTGCTGCCGCAGGCGATTCCGCCGGTGGTGCCGGCGCTGGGCAATTACCTGGTGGCCATGTTCAAGGACACGCCGCTCTTGTCGGCGATCACCGTGGTGGAACTGCTGCAGCAGAGCAAGATGATCGGCTCTGCCACCTTCCGCTACACCGAGCCCCTGACCCTGGTGGGCCTGCTGTTCCTGGCGCTGAGTCTGGCGGCGGCCTGGGGCGTGCGCGGCCTGGAGGCCCGCCTGCAACGATATGGAGGAAAAAGATGAGCGCCAGCATAAGCATCAAGAACCTGCGCAAGCAGTACGGCGAACTGGAGGTGCTGCGCGGCATCAACCTGGAGATACCGTCGGGCCAGACCGTGGCCGTGATCGGCCCCTCGGGTTCGGGCAAGTCGACGCTGCTGCGCGTGCTGATGACGCTGGACCGGCCCACCAGCGGCGATATCGAGATCGACGGCGTGCCCATGTGGACCGACGCTCAGGGCCGTTCTGTCGGCCCCAACTCGGAGCACCTGCGCAAGGTGCGCGGCAAGATCGGCATGGTGTTCCAGCACTTCAACCTGTTCCCGCACATGACGGCGTTGGCCAATGCCATGGAAGCGCCGCTGCATGTGCGGGGCATGCCTCGCGCCCAGGCGCGCGAACAGGCCGTGGAGTACCTGGAAATGGTCGGCCTGGGCGACAAGCTGGATGTCTATCCGGCGCAGTTGTCGGGCGGGCAGAAGCAGCGCGTGGGCATCGCCCGCGCGCTGGCCATGTGCCCCCACATCATGCTGTTCGACGAGGTGACGTCGGCGCTGGACCCGGAACTGGTCGGCGGCATCCTGCAGATCCTGCGCGACCTGTCGGCCCGGCGCAGCATGACGATGATCATCGTCACCCACCAGATGAAGTTCGCCGAACGCAGCTCGGACCGGACCCTGTTCTTCGACCAGGGCAACATCGTCGAGGACGCCGAATCGTCGGTGCTGTTCAGCCAGCCCAAGGAGCCGCGCACGCGCCAGTTCCTGGACTCGGTGATCGAAGGGCAGTAGCGCATCGCTTGCGGACGCGCCTTGACCCCGCCCGGGGCTGCGGTATTCAGGTTCCCGGACGGGCCGGGGCGCTATGCTGTCGCATCCCACGCCCCGGAGGCTCCAGCATGTCCCTGCTTTTCAGTCCCACGTCCATCGGCCAGCTGGAACTGGCCAACCGCATCGTCATTGCGCCCATGTGCGAGTACTCGGCTGAAGACGGCCTGGCGACCGACTGGCACATGATCCACCTGGGGCACCTGGCCTTGTCCGGCGCCGCGCTGCTGTTCGTGGAGGCCACCGCCGTGGAGCCAGACGGCCGCATCACCCCGGGAGACCTGGGCCTGTGGTCCGACGAAACCGAGGCGGCCATCGGCCGCGTCGTCGCCGCCATCCGCCGCTATGCGCCCATCAAGCTGGGCATACAGCTGGGCCACGCGGGCCGCAAGGCGTCCAGCGAAGCGCCCTGGAACGGCGGCCAACTGGTGCCGCCCGAGTCCGGCGGCTGGCAAGGCTGGGCGCCTTCGGCCGTGCCGCACAACGCGTCGGAACCGCCGCCCCACGCGCTGGACGCGGCGGGCCTGGCGCGCGTGCGCGACGCCTTCGTGGCCAGCGCCCGGCGCGCCGTGCGGCTGGGCTTCGACGCGATCGAGCTGCATGCCGCGCACGGTTATCTGCTGCACCAGTTCCTGTCGCCGCTGTCCAACCGGCGCGACGACGCCTATGGCGGTTCGCTCGAGAACCGCATGCGCTTTCCGCTGGAAGTCTTCCAGGCGCTGCGCGAGGCCATTCCGCCGTCGGTGACGCTGGGTGTGCGCGTGTCGGCCACCGACTGGGTCGAAGGCGGCTGGGACCTGGAACAGACGCTGGTCCTGGCGCAAGCCCTGAAGGAGCGCGGCTGTGAATTCATCGACGTCTCCAGCGGCGGCGTCTCGTCCCAGCAGAAGATACCCGTGGGTCCGAATTACCAGGTGCCGTTCGCAGACGAAATCAAGCGCAAGGTGGGCATGCCGACCATCACGGTAGGCCTGATCACCGAGGCGCAGCAGGCCGAAGACATTCTCCAGGGCGGCCAGGCCGACATGGTCGCGCTGGCGCGCGGCATGCTGTACGACCCGCGCTGGCCCTGGCACGCCGCCGCGCAGCTGGGCGGCCAGGTCTGCGCGCCGCGCCAGTACTGGCGCTCGCAGCCGCGCGAGCAGAAGGCGCTGTTTGGCGAGACGCGCTTCGGACAACGGTGAGCGGGATGGGCGCAGCGCGCCGTCAGCGCCGAAAAGAGGCTGTCATAGGCCGCCGCGCTTGACCCATCACGGCCGTTTTCCTTCGTAGGCGTTTTGCAGCAGCGCCCGCAAGGCCTCGCGTTCCAGCGGGCGCGGATTGGGGTAGGGTGTCTGCATGGCGATGTCGCAGGCGCGGTCCAGGTCTTCCTGGCGCATGCCGATGTCGCGCAATGCCGTGGGCGCGCCCAGCGTGCTGGCCAGATCGAATACGCCCGCCGCGGCAGCCGGCGCGCCCAGCGCCGCCGCGATGCGCTCCATGGCCCGGGGCGCGGCCGCGGTGTTGTAGGCCAGGGCTTGCGGCAGCACCACGGTGTGGACTTCCGCGTGCGGCAGGTTGAAGCTGCCGCCCAGCGTATGGCAGAGCTTGTGATGCAGCGCCATGCCCACGCTGCCCAGCACCGTGCCGCACAGCCAGGCGCCGTAGAGCGCGTCGCTGCGCGCCTGCAGCAGTTCCGCGCCTTGGGAGCCTGCGTGGATGGCGGGCAGCGCCTGCGCCAGCGCGCGTATGCCTTCCTGCGCCATCAGGTCCATGATCGGATTGCCGTCTTGCGCGTAGAGGCCCTCTGCCGCATGGGCGATGGCATTGATGCCGCTGGTCACGCTCATCGATACCGGCAGCGACAGGCTGAGCTCGGGGTCGTACACCACGCTGCGCGGCAGCACCCGGTCATCCTTGCCGGTCTTCTTCAGGCCGCTCTCGGTGAGGCCGTAGATCGGCGTCATCTCCGAGCCCGCATAGGTCGTGGGGACGGCAATGACCGGCAGCCCGGAATCCAGCGCGATGGCCTTGCCCAGGCCGATGGTGGAGCCGCCGCCCACCGCTACCGCGCAATCGGCGCCCAGCTTGCGCGCCGCCTCCCGCGCCTGGCGCGCGATTTCGATCGGCACGTGCATCACGGCCTGGTCGAAGATGCCGGCCACCCGCGCCTCGCCCAGCAGCGCCGCGACCCGTTCGGCCTGCGCGCGTTGCGGCGGCGTGCAGAGTACCAGCGCGCGCCGCAGTCCCAGCGCATCGAGTTCGGCCGCCAGGCCGCCCAGGCTGCCCGGTCCGAATACCACGCGCTGGGCGTGGCTGGCGTAGATGAAGGAGTGCATGGCGTTCCCCGTCTGCATGTCGGTCATTGTGCAACGATTCCGCGGCGCTTGATGAGCTCGCCCCAGCGCTGGGACTCGGCCTGCACCAGCCGGTTCATGTCGTCGCGGCCGCCGGCCACCACTTCGAATCCCGATTCGGTGATGCGTCCTGCCACGGCAGGATCGCGCAGCGCGGCGATGGTGGCGTCGGCCAGCTTGTCCAGCGTCGCCGCCGGCGTCTGCGCGGGCGCCACCATGCCCACCCAGGAATAGATCTCGAAGCCCGGATAGCTTTCGGCGATGGCGGGCACGTCCGGCAGGGCCGCGACGCGCTTGGGCGCGGTCACGGCCAGCGCGCGCAGCTTGCCGCTCTGGATGTGGGGCAGCACCAGCGGCAGGCTGGCGATGATGGACTCCACATGTCCGCCCATCAGGTCCGACACGGCCGGGCCGCCGCCACGGTAGGGCGTATGGATGCCGCTGGTGCCGGCAGCCTGGTGGAACATTTCGGCCGCCAGATGGTTGGAGCTGCCCGCGCCGACCGAGGCGTAGGACACGCTGCCCTTCTTGCCGGCCGCGACATAGTCGGCGAGTGTCTGGTAGGGGCCATTGCCCGTCACGGCCAGCACCATGGGCGAGCGCACCATGTAAGACACGCCGGTCAGGTCGCGCGCCGTGTCGTAGGATAGTTTGGGGTAGATGTGCTGCTCGGTGGCGTAGGAATCGAACACCATTTCCACCGTATAGCCGTCAGGCGCGGACTTGGCCACCAGCGCCGTGCCTATGGTGCCACCGGCGCCGCCGCGGTTGTCGATGACCACCGTCTGGCCCAGTTTGTCCTGCAGCGCCTGCTGCACCTGGCGCGCCACCCGGTCCACGGTACCGCCTGCGGCGAAGGGGACCACCACCGTCACCGGCTTGCTCGGATAGGAATCCGCCAGCGCGGGCAGGGCGGCGGCCCAGGCGCCTGCGGCAAGGGCGGCGCTGGCCAGCAGGGCGCGGTGCGAACGGCGGGGGGCGGTAGTCGGGGGCATGCGTGTCTCCAGGGCTTGTCGTCGTTGTAGTCGGCCGTTTATCTTTGTCAAAATTGCCAAAATGCGGCCATGCACGCTATCGTAATTGCCAAACCTCCCAGGAAAGCTGGCGTCCCACGCCAAAGCCTTTTGCGCTGCACGCACAAATGAAAACCGTCAAATTCGCCGAGAGCCTGTCCATCTTTGTCGACGTCGCCCGCGCCCAGAGCTTTTCCGAGGTGGCCCGCCGCCGCGGCATGGTGGCCTCGTCCGTGGCGCGGCAGATCGGCGCGCTGGAATCCGAGCTCAAGGTGCCGCTGTTCGTGCGCTCGACCCGCGCGCTGATGCCCACCGAGGCCGGCGAGGTGCTGTACGAGCGCGCCGTGAAGATCCTGCACGACATGACCGAGGCGCGCTCCGAAGTCATTTCGCTGGAGCAGACCGTGCAGGGCTTGTTGCGGGTCAGCTGCCTGCCGGCGTTCGCGCGGCGCTACGTGGTGCCCATGCTGCAGCAGCTGGGTGAGCGCCATCCGCAATTGCAGGTGGAGCTGGAACTGACCGAGCGCGTGGTGGATCCGGTGGTCGAACGCATGGACGTGGTGGTGCGGGTGGGGCAGCAGCCCGACAGCAGCCTGATCGGGCAGCGCATCGGCAGCCACCGTTATCTGATCTGCGCCGCGCCCTCATACCTGGAACGCCACGGCGTGCCGCGCACGCTGGCGGACCTGTCGCGCCATCGCCTTATCGACCGGCGCCATAGCACCAGCGTGCGCGGCTGGCGCGAGCTGGGGGATGGCCAATGGGCGCGGGACGCCAGGTTCGTCCTGGAATGCGACGACTGCGACGCGCGCCGGTTCGCGGCGCTGGAAGGGCTGGGCATCGCGCTCATGCCCAACTGGTCCGCGGGGGTGGACCTGGGCGCGGGCCGGCTGGTGCAACTGACGTTGCAGGACGCCAGCCCGCCACCCGAAAGCGGTATCTACCTGTTGCGCGCCATGCCGCGCGCCAACGCGCGCATCCGCGCCTTCACCGAGCAGTTGCGGCGGCAGATCGGCTCGCCTTCCGTCTGGGATGCCGCCATCGAGGCTGCGCGCGCGGCCTAACGATCACGCAGCCTACCTGGCATCGTGGAAGATGATGCCCAGCGTGTGCCGCTCGCCCTTGCGCAGCCGGCTGACTCCGTGCCGCAGATTCGCGCGGTAATAGCCGCGCGCCGACCGCACAGGCCTGTGGTTGACGGCAAGCACCACGGCATCGCCTTGCCGCAAGGGCACCACGTCGGCCCGGCCGGGCTGCTTGGGATTGCTCTCGGCCAGCAGCAGCTCGCCGCCTTCGAAATCGCGTCCCGGCTCGTTGAGCAGGAAGATGGCCTGGAATGGAAAGACGTGGTCGCCGTACAGGTCCTGGTGCAGGCAGCAGTAGTCGCCCGCCTGGTAGCGCAGCAGCAGCGGCGTGGGCCGGCGCTGTCCGGCGGCGTGGCAGATCTCCCGGAATTCGTCATGCGTCGCCGGAAAGCGCGCTTCGAGGCGCATGGCGGCATGCCAGCGGTTGGCGATGGGGGCCAGACGCGGGTAGAGCGACTGCCGCAAGCCCGCGACGATATCGGGCAGCGGATAGCTGAAGTACTTGTACTCGCCGCGGCCGAACGCATGGCGTTCCATCACGATGCGGCTGCGAAAGCGCGCTTGCTCGCCGTAGCCGGCCGCAAGCGCCTCGCACTGGGCCTGCGTCAGCAGCCCCGGCAGCACGGCGTAGCCATCGCGGCCGAGATCGTCTTCGACAGCCTGCCAGTCCGCATCCGCAATCCGGGTTTCAGGCAGGTCGTGCAGCATGGTCGATGTGGGCATGGCTTGGGCTGGCATCAGGGCGAATCGTGGAAAAACAGTTCAAGGCCGATGCGGACTCCTTTGCGCACGCGGCTGACGGCATGCTTGAAGTTGACGCGGTAGTAACCCTTGGAACCGTGAAAGGGGCGTTCCCCCGTGGCGATGATGGCGACATCGCCGCAAGCTAGCGGCGCCACCAGCGGACGCGATTGCATGCGCGGGCGCTGCTCCGTCATCACGAACTCGCCGCCCTGGAATCCGTCTCCCGGTTCGGACAGGAGCGCGACCACCTGCATGGGGAAGACCTGCAAGCCTTCAGTGCGCTGGTGCAGTGCCATGTAGTCTTCGACGCCGAGCCGGTTCAGGTGCGATTGCGCCCGGGCCTGGCCGGCGTCGCGGTTGCGCTGAAGAAAATCGTCCAGCTCATCGGGATAGCGCGATGAAACGTTCAGGAGCTCGTTCCAGCGATTGGCGTGAACGACCAGCCGACGGTACAGCGCCGCGCGCCATTGCTCCAGCGGCGGCGGCATGCCGGCGTCGAAGTAGTAAAGGTCGCCGCGGCCCAGGTCGGCAGATGCCAGGCTCACCCGCCGGGCAGGCGGCGCGTCGGCCTGCCGTGCCAGACTGCGCGCCAGTTCCGCGCCCAGCAATCCTGGCAGCACGGCATAGCCTTCGGCGTCGAGCTGCGATCCGATGTCCGTCCAGTCCAGGCGGTCCAGGCTGGTTTCGGGGGCGTTCATGCCGCTGTCATGCATAGGGTCCTCATCGATGGTCGCAAGCGAACGGGGCATCATGCCGCGTCATGAAAAATAAGGCCCACGGTATGGCGCCGGCCGCTGCGCACGCGGCTCACGCCATGCCGCATGGCGACCTTGCGCGGCCCGCGCGCGCCCGCCGCTGGCCGTTGATTGACGGTGAACACCACCGCGTCGCCCTGGTCCAGCGGCACGACGTCGGCGCGCTGGCTCCGGGCCGCAAGCTCGGTCATGACGAATTCGCCGCCGGTGAAATCCTTGCCCGGCTGCGACAGCAGGATGGCGACCTGCAGCGGAAACACATGCTCGCCATAGAGATCCTGATGCAGGCAGTTGTAGTCGCCCGCGCCGTACTGGAGCATCAATGGCGTGGGACGCGTCTGGCCCGCCCGGTGGCAGCGTTGCAGGTAGGCGTCCAGTTCGGGCGGGTACTGCGTGTCCGCACGCAGCCGCTGATTCCAGCGGTTGGCGATCGGCGCCAGCCGGGCATAGAGCGCGTGGCGCAGCTGATCGAGCAGCGGCGGCAGGGGGTAGGCGAAGTACTTGTATTCGCCGCGGCCGAAGCCATGCCGCGCCATGACGATGCGCGAACGAAAGCGCGCTTCATCCGGATAGAGGGCGGCGAGGGCGCGGCATTGCGCGGGTGTCAGCAGTCCGGGCAGCACGGCGTTGCCGTGGGCATCAAGCGCGTGCTCCACGTTCTGCCAGTCATAGGCTGTTGCTGTCATGTCTTCGTTCCCGCTTGCCGCGGCGCGCATGCCCGGTCCTCCCTGTGATTACAGGCGAGGTCAGTGTAGAAATCCACCGCCCATTTGAAACTCCGTTTGTTGCGCTGGCATCCCCCCAAAACAAAAAACGCCGCGGATGCGGCGTTCTTCGGGCGGGCAGGAACCGTCGCGGCTCAGAGGCGCGAATAAGCCTGCTCCAGTTCGCGATGCAGCTGGTCGGCGAAATCCTCGCGCGCGGGATCCAGCTGCGACAGCAGGCGGGCCAGCACGACGTTGTCTTCCTCGCCGTTCCAGATCTTGATGTAGGTGCCTTCCTTGTAGCCATGTTGCTGGCGGAAGATGTTCAGCACGTTCTTGGACACGTATTGCGTGTAGGCGTCGTTCCAGCTCATCTCGCAGGACGTCATGGTCTGTTCCAGCACCTTGAAGCTGGCGCGTCCGCATACGGCCAGGCCGCCGATCAGTTCCAGCAGCTCGGGCACGTTCAGCTGGTCCAGCGTGTGGGTCTTGCCGTCCAGCGCGACCGAAGCCGGGCCGGACAGGTCGGCGACCAGCGCGCCGGCGGCGGCGGCGATGTCGCCGCGGGACTGGACGATGGTGTGCGACAGATAGAAGTGCAGGATGTCCACCAGCTCCATCTGCACTTGCGGCAGGTCGATGGTCTGCTTCTTCCACCACTTCCAGCCGTAGTGTTCCAGCGCTTCGGCGGATTCGACGAAGGCGGCGCGCAGGAAGCGGGCTCCGCCGTTGACCCAATCCGGATTGATCATGCTGTTCAAGTGGCCCTGCAGCTTCAGCATCGTGGCCGCCTGGGCCTGGTTCAATCCGACTACGTTATTCACTTTCACTCCGTGGTTCATGGGTCTTTCGACAGCGGCGGAAATGTTAGCACCATTGCCCGTCCGCGCCGCGCCGCCGCGACGGCGGAATCAGGCGCCGCCGTCCTTGCGGTACGAGGAGCGCTTGAGCGGCGGCAGCGGCGTCTTGTTGCGCGGATTGCGCGCGTTGCGGGCCGCCTTGAACAGCATCATGGCGAAGAAAAACAGGAAGACGGCGGGCATGGCCTCGTCCAGGTCGAAGCCGGGGCCGCGCAGGGCTTCGAAGATGATGCGCGCGCCTGCCCAGCCGGCCAGGATGCCGCCCACCGTCAGGATGACGCCGATCTTGCGCTGGGTGGCTTGGCGGGCCATCGATACCTCGGCGGCATCCGTCTGGCCCGGGGCTGCGGGCGCTTGCCGCGATTGCAGCGGCGGCGGGGCCGGTTTGCCCCAGGGCGCGCCGGACAGCGTTTCGGATGGCGAGGCAGGAGGCGGGGGCGCTGCCGGGCGGGAGTCCGTCCGCTTGTCGGGAACCTGTCCCGGCGATGCCCCGCCGGCGCGCGTCAGGTTTTCGACGTAGCGCGCGAAATCGCCATTCCTGGGTTCCCCGTCTATGGCCATTGCCCCTCTCTCCGGTTCAGTTGCCGCGGCGTTGGCGCGCCGGGACCCGGCGCTTGCGCAGCATGGCTATCAACAGCCCGCATCCTAGCAGTACCGAGAGTCCCGCGCCGATCATCATGGCAATCTGTTGCGCGTTGTCCGCCGTGCCCAGGCTGCGCGCGGTGATGTAGCCCGGGGCCAGCATCAGCGGCATCCAGAGGATGGCGGAGGCGACGTTGGCCATCTGGAAGCGGCTGTGCCCCATGCCCATGACGCCGGCGACGGTGGGAATGGTGGAGCGGATGGGGCCGAGGAAGCGGCCGATCAGCACGGAGGCGAAGCCGTAGCGGTAGAAGAACAGGCGCGCGCGCGCCACGCCGCTGCGCTGCTGCTTCAGCGGCCAGCGGCGCAGGATGCCGGGGCCGGCCCAGCGGCCCAGCCAGTAGGACAGCGCGTCGCCCACGATGGCGCCGGCGATGCCCCAGGCGATGATGGCCCAGGGATTCAGGGTGCCGGCGCCGATCAGGCCGCCGGTCAGCAGCATCAAGGCCGTGGCCGGGATGAACAGGCCCAGCAGCACCATGGATTCACCCAGCGTGAGCAGAAAGGTGATCGGTCCCGCCCAGGCCTGGTTGGCCTCGATGAACATCGCGATCTGGTCGATGTATTGGTCCATATTTACGAAGTTGAAAATTAGCTGAATGCAATCAGGTATGTTAACGCCTGCGGAACTGTCGGTGCGCCGTATAGTCCGTCTGGATGAAGCTAATTGTTGGAGAGTTATGGATTCGGTTACGCAGGCGGTGCTGGGCGCGGGCATACAGGGCGCCCTGCTGGGGCGGGTGCAGGGACGCCGGGCGCTGATCTATGGCGCGGCGCTGGCCACGGTGCCGGATCTGGACGTCCTGATGCGCTATCCGGACCCGGTGTCGCTCATGACCTACCACCGCGGCTTCTCGCACTCGGTGTTCGTGCTGACCGGGCTGGCTGTTTTCCTGACCTGGCTGATCCGCAAATACTGGCCGCAGGCGCCATACAGCGGACGCCGGCTGTTCCTGACCTTATGGCTGGTGCTGGTGACCCATCCGGTGCTGGACGCCTTCACGGTCTACGGGACGCAGCTGTTCTGGCCGCTGGCGCTCATCCCCGAAAGCTGGGCCGCCGTGTTCATCATTGACCCGGTCTATACCGTGCCGTTGCTGCTGGCGGTGTTGTTCGCCGTCGGCTTCGGCATGACGCTGACGGCGCGCCGGCTGCTGGCCGCGGCGCTGGTGTTCAGCACGGCCTATCTGGGATTCGGGCTGGCCGGACGCATCGCCGCCGAGGACCGCGTGCGCGAGGCGATGCAGGGGCAGGGCATTGCGCTGAGCGAACTGCGCGCGGTGCCCATGCCTTTCAACACGCTGGTGTGGCGCGTCATCGCCAAGACGCCAGATGGCCACTATTACGAATCGGTCAGCAGCCTGTTCGACAGCGATCCGCCGGAATGGCTGCGCCAGCCGCTCAACCTGCATGTGGCGCAGGCGCTGGCGGACGTGCCGCTGCACCAGCGCCTGAGCTGGTTCACCGACGACTGGCTGCGCTACGACGTCATCGGCAATGCGTTGGTGGTCACGGACCTGCGCATGGGCATGGCGGGACATTACACCTTCCGCTTCAAGATGGCCGAACGCGCGGCGGGCGGCAACTGGCAGGCGGTGACGCCGTCCAGCTGGCCCACCGAGCGCGGCGGCTGGGCCGAACTGAAGCTGGTGCTGGGCCGCATCCTGCATGCGCAGCCGCCCTTGCCGCTGGCGCAGTGGTCGGAGCTGTCGACCAGGTAGGGACGCGATCTACGCGATGGCGGGCGGCCGCGGCAGCGGCGCGCGGGCCTGCTCGTAGGCTTCGGCCGCCTGCAGCAGCGGCAGGTCGGCGTGGCAAGGGGCTACCAGCTGCAAGCCTATCGGCATGCCATCCTGGCCCAGGCCGCAAGGCACGCTGATGGCTGGGTGGCCGGTCAGGTTGAACAGCATGGTCCACGGATACCAATGGGCGCGGATGTCGCCGTACGGGCGGCCGTCGATGTCCATGGTGTCGAATATGTCCGTGCCCAGCGGCAACGCGGTGCGCGACATGGTCGGCATGGCCAGCAGGTCGGCCTGGCCGAACAGGGCCTGCACCTTGCGGTAGAGCGCGGTGCGGGCAAACATGGCTTCCTGGTATTGCTGGGCGCTGAACGCCGCGGCGGTGGCGATCTGCCGCCGGAAGGTGGGACTGTAGGCGTCGGGTTCGCGTTCTATCAGCGGCAGAAAGCGGGTGCGCCAGACCGTGTGGTTGATGACGCGCCAGATCGGCTCGACATCGAAGCCCGCGCCGTCGAACGGTTCGACTTCCGCGCCCAGATCGGCCAGGCGCGCCAGCGCGGCCTCGAACGCGCCGCGCACGTCGGCGGCCACGGGGCGGCCGGGCGGGGCGAGGCAATAGCGGACGCGCTTGCCGCGCAGCGTTTCGGGACTGGTCGCGGCGCCGGCGTAGTCGGCCCTGGGTATGCCCAGCGACCATGGATCGCAGTCATGCGGACCGGCCATGGCCGCCATCATCAAGCGGGTATCGGCCACGGTGCGGGTGGTCGGCGTCACGTAGGTCTGGTTGCCGATGGCGTCCTGCGCCTGGCTGTGCGGTATCGCGCCCAGGCTTTGCTTGAATCCCACCACGCCGTTGCACGCGGCGGGGATGCGGGTGGAGCCGCCGCCGTCGCTGGCCACGGCCAGCGCCGTGATGCCGGCCGCCGTCGCCGCCGCTGCGCCGCCGCTGGAACCGCCGCAGGTGCGTTCCAGGTTCCAGGCGTTGCGGGTATGGCCGAACAGCGGCGAATCCGTCATGGACTTGGAGCCGAACTCCGGCGTCGTGGTCTTGCCGATCAGGACGGCGCCTTGCTGGCGCAGCCGCGCGACAGCCACGGCGTCTTCGGCCGGCACGTTCGCGCTGAACGGCAACGCGCCGAAGGTGGTCCGCACGCCCGCGGTATTGACCAGGTCCTTCACCGTGTAGGGCAGGCCATGCAAGAGGCCGGCAGCATCGCCGCGCATCAGCGCGGTTTCGGCAAGCCGGGCTTCGGCCATGGCCTCTTCCGCGCACAGCGTGATGAAACAGTTCAGGACGGGCTGCAGCCGCTCGGCCCGTTCCAGGGAGGCGCGCACCAGCTCGACCGGAGACACCGCCTTGGTTCGGACCAGGCGCGCGGCCTCGACCGCGCTCAAGTCGCAAAGAGAGTCGTTCATCGAAACCACGTTCCGCCTTATTCGTCGAAGGAAATGCCGGCGGCCTTGACGATGGGGGCCCAGTGCGCGCGTTCGACGCCGATGCGGCGCTTGGCGGCCTGCGCGTCCTGGGGTTCGACCAGGAAGCCCGCGGTCTGCAGTTTTTCCACCAGCGCTGGCCGCTTGCCGGCCGCGACAAAAGCCTGTTCCAGCTGGGCGATCGTGGCGTCCGGCGTGGCCGCGGGGGCGTACACGCCATACCAGCTGGCGGCATGCTGGTACTGCGGGTAGCCCTGTTCCAGCAGCGTCGGCACATTGGGTAGCGTGGGTAGGCGGCGGCTGCCTGCCACGCCCAGGAATTTCACCTTGCCGGCGTTGTACAGCGGCAGCATGCTGGCGACGGCATCCCAGCCCATCGACACTTCGCCGCCCGCCACGTCCACCAGCATCGGCGCCGCGCCGCGGTAGAGCACGGGCACGACCTCCAGGCCGTTCTGGCCGCCCATTTCTATCGTTCCCAACTGGCCGGGGCTGCCTTGCGTCGCCAGGCCCAGGGTCGCCTTGGCGCGCGCCTGTTTGGCCCATTGCACGTATTCGGCCATGTTGCCGTAGGGTTGGGCGGCGCCCGTGACGGCGCCGGTGGGCACGTCGGCCACCAGGGCGACGGGGCGCAGGTCATGGTCCGGGTCGTATCCCAGCTTCTTGTAGGTCAGCGGAAAGATCACGAACATCGGCGACGAACCCAGGTACAGGGTGAGCCCGTCCGCCTTGGCGCGTTTCACCACGTCGAAACCCAGGCGTCCCGATGCGCCGGGGCGGTTTTCGACGATGACGTTGGCGTAGCCCGCCGCCTGCAATTGTTCGGCATAGGCGCGAGCCACCGCGTCGGCGGCGCCGCCCGCGGCGTAGCCGACCACCAGGCGCACGAGCTTGTCGCCGCTGGCTGGCTCCTGGGCCATCGCGCTGGGTTGCAGGCCCGCCGCGGTCGCGGCGGCAAGGATAAAGGCAAGAAGGCGGGGTCGGGCTGGCAAGGCGGTCTCCTGTTTGCGCTCTATTGCTCCTGAGGCCTGGCCGGCCGCGGATCGGCTCATGGCCACGCGCTATGCCGCTATCATCGGTCCGCAAGGGTTTACCGTATAGTGAATTATTCGACTAAGGGGTTGAGAAAATGGTCAAGCCGCAGCCTATCGAGTCGCTGGCCTCGCGCCTGAAGCTGCGGCATTTGCAGATTGCGCTGGCGCTGCGCGATGCGCCGTCGGCCAAGGAGGTGGCCGCCGCCGCGAACGTGAGCGAGTCCGCGGTCTCCAAGACCTTGGCCGAGCTGGAATCGCAGCTGGGTTTCAAGTTGTTCGAGCGCATCGGCAATGCCAAGCGTCCGACGAAAATGGGCCGCCAGATTCTGCCCATGATGGAGGCCGTGGTGGCGCAATCCCGCGGACTGGCCCAGGCCGTTACGGATGTGCGCAGCGGCCGTCTGGGCGACTTGCGCATCGGCGTGGCGACCGACATGGGCAAACTGACTCTTGCGCCCTTGATCCATGCCTTCAACCAGGCGCAGCCCGGCGTCGCGCTCGATGTGCAGGCCGGCGGATACCGCGCCATGGCGGACCTGCTGCTGGACGACAAGCTGGACGCGCTGGTGTGTTACGACACGCCCGAGCTGATAGCGCCTGGCCTGGGACGCTTGCGGCTGGTGCCGCCGCAGCCGCTGGTGGTCGTCGCCAACGCCCGGCTGTCGCCGCTGGCCGCCCGCCGCCGCCTTACGCTGCGCGAGTTGCACGCAGAACCCTGGTGCAAGCCGCGTCCGGGCACGATGATGCACGACAAGCTGACCGCGCTGTTCCTGGGATGCGACCTGGAACTGCCGCCGCGCGGCATCCAGGTGAGCGATCTGCTGCTCACCGATGAATTCGTGCGCACCACGGATTACCTGGTCATGCTGCCGCTGGCGGCGGCACTACGTCTGACCGTCGGGGCCGAGGCGGTCATCCTGCCGGTCGAGCTGGGTGTACAGAACCCGCCTACGGTCCTCGCGTGGCAGCGTGCCGCCGAACGGCAGACGCCGCTGCATCGCTTCCTGCAATTCTGCGAGGCGCCGCAGGACGGGCGGCCGATGGTCTGAAGCATTGCGTTGGTCAACGCGGGCGCTCGCAGCTCCCGCGACCAGGCCCCGGGGGCGACCGCCGGGGCTTTTTCATGGTCCTTCCGTATTGACCGCCGACGAGCCCCGCATTATTCTTGTTCAAATTACAGGAACATAAGTTCCGTTTTATGGAACAAGCATGAGTATTCTCGATGGCGTCCAGCGCGTGCTGGGGCTGTATGCGGAAGGCGCGTCGGAGCTGAGCTTCACGGAAGTGGCGGCGCGCCTGTCCATGCCCAAGAGTAGCGCGTCGCGCCTGCTCAACCAGATGCAGCACTACGGCTTGCTCGACCAGGACGCCGCCACGCGCCGTTACCGCGCGGGGACCATGCTGGCCCAGGCGGTGCGCGCGGGCATGGCGGCCACGCCGCTGGACGACGCCTGCCGCGCGGTGCTGGCCCGGCTGTCCGACGACAGCGGCCTGACCGCCTATCTCTCCACCCTGAACCAGCGCGAAACCGTGGTGCTGCAGCGCCTGAACGGTTCGCACCCGGTGCAGGTGCTGTCGCCGCCCGGTTCGCGCCGCGCCGCCTCGGGCACGGCCATGGGCCGGGCGCTGCTGTCGCGCCTGAGCGAAACCGAGTTCCAGGCGCTCTACGGCGCCGACGCCGACCAGCCGCTGCCCACCGAAGGCCGCGACTGTCCCGCCACGGTCGGCGAACTGGCCCGCCTGGTCGCGCAGACCCGCGCCGACCATTGCGGCGTGGCCATCGACCAGGCCATGCCGGGCATAGGCGCGGTGGCAGCCGCCGTGCGCGATCCCGCCACCGGCGAACTGCGCGGCCTGTGCCTGTCCTTCGTTTCCTTCCAGGCCGATGCCGCCCGCGTCGCGCGCTTGCGCGAGTCGGTGCTGCGGCAGGTGGGGGCGCTGGGCCGCGAACTGAACGATCCCTATTGGCTGGCCTGAACGCTTTCAGGCCCACAGATGCGTCCGCGCCGCCGGACACCCAGAAAATCCCCTTACGGAAATCCTCCACATGAACCTACTGCTCCTCAGCAATTCCAGCAGCGACGCCGGCTATCTGGTCCACGCGCTGCCCGACATCCGCGAACTGATCGCGTCGCTGCCGCAAGGCGCGCCGGCCGTCTTCGTGCCGTACGCCGGCGTCACGCGCGACTGGGACGACTACACCGCGCTGGTGGCATCGGCGCTGGCGGATACCGGCCTGGCCATCCAGGGGCTGCATCGCGCCGAGGATCCGGTGGCCGCGCTGGAAGGCGCCGCCATCATCATCGTGGGCGGCGGCAACACCTTCAATCTGCTGGGCCAGCTACGCCGACTAGGCCTGCTGGACGTCGTGGCGCGCCGCGTGCGCGAGGGCGCGGCCTACCTGGGCTGGAGCGCCGGCTCCAACCTGAGCTGCCCCAGCATCTGCACCACCAACGACATGCCCATCACGGACCCGCAAGGCTTCGACGCCCTGGACCTGCTGTCGTTCCAGATCAATCCGCACTACACCAATGCCCATCCTCCCGGACATCGCGGCGAAACCCGCGCCCAGCGCCTGGCCGAGTTCTGCACGCTGAATCCGCAGATGCCCGTGCTGGGCCTGCCGGAAGGCTCCGCGCTGCGCGTGCGCGGCAACCGGATCGACCTGGTCGGCCCGCACGATGCGCCGCTGTTCCTCGGCAACGAAGAGCCGCGCGTGTTCCGTCCGGGCCCCGTGGAGATCCCGGCATGAAGCATGTGATCGACGCCATCGAACTGCTGTCCTCCGCCCACATCACGGGCGAGGCCGTGGCCGAGCAACTGCGCGCGGCGGGCAACTGCGAAGTCGAAGTGACCCGGCTGGAGCGCGACGGCGCGGCCACCGAATTCCTGTCCATCGTCATTCCGGGCCTCGACGAAACCGCGCCGCAACTCGGCATCGTCGGCCGCCTTGGCGGCATCGGCGCGCGTCCGGCGGTCACCGGCCTGGTGTCCGACAGCGATGGCGCGGTGGTCGCGATTGCCGCGGCGTTCAAGCTGATGGCCATGGCGCGCCAAGGCGACGTCATGCCGGGCACGGTGCGCATCCGCACCCACATCTGTCCGCGCGCCGGCACGCGGCCGCATCATCCGGTGCCGATGATGCGTTCGCCGTTCCCGATGCGCGAGATGATGTCGCATGAGGTCGACCCGCGCATGGACGCGATCCTGTCCGTCGACACCACGCGCGGCAACCGCCTGGTCAACAAGCGCGGCGTGGCGCTGACGCCGGTCGCGCGCCAGGGCTATCTGCTGCGCATCCCCGAGACCATGCTGGACGTCATGGGCTGGGTCAGCGGCGAGCTGCCGCTGACCTTGCCGCTGACCACGCAGGACATCACGCCCTACGAAAACGGCCTGCAGCACGTGAACTCGCTGATGCAGCCCACGATCGTCACCGGCGCGCCGGTGGTGGGCGTGGCGCTGACCGCGCAAACCACCGTGCCGGGCTGCGCCACGGGCGTGACCAACGCCGTGGACGCCGACGTCGCCATGCGTTTCTGCATCGAGATCGCCAAGCTCTACGGGCAAGGCGCGATGAGCTTCGTCGACGACAAGGAATGGGCCGCCTTGCAGAGCCGCTACGGTTCGATGGCGCATCTGCAGACCGTGGGCCGCGAAAGCGCGGGCGAGGCATGAGCGCGCAGCCGCGCCGCGTGGCGTTCTTCACCATCGGCCAGTCGCCGCGCAGCGATGTGGTGCCCGAGATGGCGCCGCTCTTGGGCGCGCAGGTGCGCATCGACGAATTCGGCGCGCTCGACGGACTGGATGCCGCCGGCCTGGCCGCGCTCGCGCCCAAGCCGGGCGAATACCGCTTTGCCACCCGCCTGCGAGACGGCTCGCAGATCGAACTGGACGCGGCCGCCGCCGAGGCGCGGCTGGCCGAAGTCATGCGCCAGGCCGACGCCGCGGGCTACGACGTGCTGGTGCCGCTGTGCACCGGCACCGCGATCGCGCCGATGCGCACGCTGGTGGTGGAGCCGCAACAGGTGGTGGACCACCTGGTCGCAGGCCTGGCCGAGCATTGCCGCAAGGTGGGCCTGGTGGTGCCGCTGGAGGCGCAGGTCGACGCCTTCCACATGGTCGTGCCGCTGTCCTGCGAGACCGTGGTCGTGCATGCCTCCCCCTACGAAGCCGACGCGGCCCAAGCCGCGCTCAACTTCGAGCGGGCGGGCCGCGAACTCGCGTCCTGCGACCTGATCGTCATGCATTGCATGGGCTACGCCGAGCGCATGCGCCAGGCCGTGGCGCAGGCCTCCGGCCGGCCGGTGCTGCTGTCCAACCGCATGGTGGCGCAGACGCTGGCGCAAGTATTGGAATAACGCCGCCGAACCCGTCCCGCAACCTTGCCGCGCACACCGATGCGCGGCGCGGCGGGGACAGGCGAGCGGCGAGAGGAGACGAAGCGGGCTTCGTCAATCAATCGTTGGGAGTGTTTTTCATGTTCAGCCGTAATCTGCATCGCGCCGCTGGCGCACTGTTCGCCGTCACAGCCCTGACGGCCGCGCCGGCCTTCGCCGCCGACGCCTGGAAGCCCGTCAAGCCGGTGCGCCTGCTGGTGGGCTTCGCGCCCGGCGGTTCCGCCGACACCTTGGCGCGGCTGTTGGCCGAGCCCCTGTCGCAGCGCCTGGGCCAACCCGTCGTGGTCGAAAACCTGGCCGGCGCCGGCGGCAACATCATGGCCTACCGCCTGGCCCAGTCGCCGGCCGACGGCTACACCATCGGCATCGCCGCCGCCGGGTCCATGGCCATCACCCATGTCCTGAACCCCAAGGGCACGAACTACAAGCCGTCGGACTTCACGCCCATCACGCTGGCCGCGGTGCAGCCCAACGTGGTCATCGTCAACAAGGATGTGCCGGCCAACAACCTGGCCGAACTCAAGGAATACTTCCAGAAGACGCCGACCGCCACCTACGGCACCGCCGGCGTGGGCATTTCCAACCACCTGATCGCCGAGACCATGCTGTACAAGCTGGGCGTGAAGGTGCCGCATGCCGCCTACCGCGGCGCCGCGCCCGTCATCACCGACCTGCTGGGCGGCCACATCGCCATGACGATGGACAACATCTCCACCGCCGCGCCGCTGGCTTCGCAGGGCAAGGTCAAGGCGATCGCGGTGGCCTCGATCAAGCGCGCGCCGCAACTGCCCAACGTGCCGACGCTGGACGAGCAGGGCCTGAAGGGCTTCGACATGCCGACCTGGCAAGGCGTGTTCGCGCCCGCCGGCCTGCCGGCCGACGTGCTGGCCGCCTACTACGCGGCCATGCAGGACGTGCTGAAGCAGCCCGCGCTGGTCGAGAAGATGGCCGGCCTGGGTTCGGAGCCGGTCACCGGCATGACGCCCGAGCAGTTCAGCCAGTTCCTGGAGAAGGACCGCCAGCAATGGGCCGACATCGTCAAGGCGGCCAACATCAGCCTGGAGCAGTAAGCCGGGTTGCCCAACAAAAACCCTCCGGTAACACGGAAGGTTTTTTCATGGCGCGCGCCGCCGTGCTTGACTCTGAAGCCGCTACAGGCTTTGTCATGGAGCCTTTCCATGATCAGGACAGTCATGAGCGACAGCCATCAGCACGGCGACGTCCGCGCCTTGCCCGAATCCCGCCTCTGGATCGCCTTTGGCCTGACCGGCACCTTCATGCTGGTGGAGATCGCGGGCGGCATGATCACGGGCAGCCTGGCATTGATTTCCGATGCCATGCACATGATGACCGACGCCATGGCCTTGCTGCTGGCGCTGGTGGCGATACGCGCGGGCCGCAAGGCGGCTGACTTGATGCGTACGTACGGCTACGCGCGCTTCGAGATCCTGGCCGCGGCGGTCAACGCGCTGGTGCTGCTGGGCGTGGCGTTCTACATCCTGTACGAGGCCTACCAGCGCCTGTCGGCGCCGGCGGACATCCAGTCCCTGGGGATGCTGGCGGTCGCCGTGGTCGGGCTGATCGTCAACCTGATCTCGATGCGCATGCTGGCTGGCGCCAAGGACGAAAGCCTGAACGTGAAGGGCGCCTACCTGGAGGTCTGGGCCGACATGCTGGGTTCGATCGGCTTGATCCTCGGCGCCGTGCTCATCTGGTTCACGGGCTGGCGCTGGGTGGATTCGGCGCTGGCGGTCGGCATAGGCTTCATGGTGTTCCCGCGCACCTGGATGCTGCTGCGCGAATGCGTGAACATCCTGCTGGAGGGCGTGCCGCCGGGCATGAGCCTGCAGGCCGTGCGCGACGCCATCGCCGATACGGCCGGCGTGGTCTCGATTCACGACATACACCTGTGGGCAGTGACGCAGAGCAATCCGATGCTGACGGGCCACGTGGTGCTGGCGGCCGGGGCCGACGGCGAACAGGTGCGCCGCGCCATCGAGGAACGTCTGCAGGCGGATTTCCATCTGCACCATACGACGCTGCAGATGGAGCGCGAGGATCGTTCCTCGCAGGAGCATATCCACTGACGACGGCCGCATGAGCGGCAAGCCCGCGGCAAAGAAAAACCCCTGTCCGGAAACAGGGGTTGGTCAGCAGCCAGGCCGGAACCGCGGCCTGGCTTTTACTTCGGGAAGCGGGCGGCGATCTCGGCGATCAGGCGCCGCGCCGCGTCCAGCTTGTCGGCGGCGGGCAGGGGATGGGTGCCTTGCTCGTCGAACAGCACCAGTTCGGTGGTGTCCGCGTCCATGACCTTGTGCGCCAGGTTGCCCACCAGCAGCGGTATGCCCTTGCGCGTGCGCTTGGCTTCGGCATGCTCGGCCAGCTTCTCGGTTTCGGCCGCGAAGCCTACGCACCAGGGGCCGTTGGGCAGCTTGGCCACTTCGGCCAGGATGTCCGGATTGGGTTCGAATTCCATCACGGGCGCGCCGCCGCCTTCGCTGGTTTTCTTCAGCTTCTGGTTGCTGACGTTCTTCACGCGCCAGTCGGCCACGGCGGCCACGGCGATGAAAATGTCCGCGTCGGCCGCGCTGGCCATCACGGCGTCGTGCATCTGGCGCGCGGTGGTGACTGACAGCGCGGTGACGCCGCGCGGCACCTGCAGGAAGGTGGCGCCGGTGATCAACGTGACGCGGGCGCCGGCTTCGCGGGCGGCGCGCGCCAGCGCGTAGCCGGTCTTGCCCGACGAACGGTTGCTCAGCACGCGCACCGGATCCACGGGTTCGGACGTGGGGCCGGCGGTCAGCAGCACGTGGCGGCCGGCCAGCAGCTTGGGCTGGAAGAAGGCGATCAGGTCGGTCAGCAGTTCATGCGCTTCCAGCATGCGGCCGTCGCCCGTTTCGCCGCAGGCTTGTTCGCCGGCGGACGGACCCAGCACGCTGATGCCGTCGGCGCGCAACTGCGCCACATTGCGCTGCGTGGCCGGGTTGGCCCACATCTCGCGGTTCATGGCGGGCGCGACCAGCAGGGGACAGGCGCGCGCAAGCGCCAGCGTGGACAGCAGGTCGTCGGCCATGCCGTGCGCCAGCTTGGCCATGAAGTCGGCGCTGGCCGGCGCGATCAGCACCGCGTCCGCGCCGCGCGTCAGGTCGATGTGCGCCATGTTGTTGGGCACGCGGGCATCCCAGGCATCCACGAACACAGGACGGCCCGACAGGGCCTGCATCGTGACCGGCGTGATGAAGTGCGTAGCCGCCTCGGTCATCACCACGTCGACGGTGGCGCCTTGTTCGGTCATGCGCCGCACCAGTTCGGCGATTTTGTAGCAGGCGATGCCGCCGGTCAGGCCGAGGACGATGCGTTTGCGGGCGAGGTCGAGCATGAGGGAGGCGGCGGGTTCAGCGCCGTGTAAACGAGGAACGGACAGTGATTTTATTCTGCATTGCGGCATTGCGCCGTTCGCGATGCGTTCAGGGGGCATCAAACAGGACAAAAACCGTGGGAAATGCGGGAGCAAGCCGGGGCATCGCGCCCCGGCCGGGCCGTCTTCAGGCCTGGGTCTTGGCCTTGCGGCCGCGCAGGAGTTCGTCCAGCACCAGCAGCACGGCGCCGCAGGTGATGCCCACGTCCGCCAGATTGAAGGCGGGGAAGTAGGAGTTGTTCCAGTAGAACAGCAGGAAGTCCACCACGTGGCCATAGACCACGCGGTCGATGACGTTGCCGATGGCGCCGCCCAGGATCAGGGTCAGCGCCAGGCTGAAGCGCGGCTGGCCATGGGTGCGGCGCAGGATGATGGTGATGACCACCGCCGCCACGCAGCCCAGGCCGGTGAACAGCCAGCGCTGCCAGCCTTCCTCGGACGCCAGGAAACTGAAGGCGGCGCCGCGGTTGTACATCAGCGTGAAGTCGAAGACCGGCAGCACGTTGACGCGCTCGCCATACTGGAACGAGGTGTTGAAGTAGACCTTGGTCAGCTGGTCCAGCACGATGATGAGCAGTGCCAGCGCCAGCCAGCCGCCCACGCGCGCAGGCGCGGCGCGGGCGGGGGCGGCGGCGCCCGTCACTCCGGGTTCGGAGGGGCGGGCCATGCTCAAGCCTTGTCGCGGGCTTCGCCCGAGCCGAACAGGTTGGACACGCAGCGGCCGCAGATCTCGGGATGGTCCGCGTCCTGGCCCACGTCCAGGCGCCAGTGCCAGCAGCGCTCGCACTTCTTGTGCGTGGACGGCGTGACCTCGATGCGGGTCTCGCCTTGGCCCGCGTGCACCGTGGCGCGCGAGACGATCAGCACGAAGCGCAGGTCGTCGCCCAGGCTGGCCAGCAGTTCCTGGTCGGCGCCGTTGGCGTACAGGTCCACTTCGGCCTGCAGCGAGGAGCCGATGTCGCCGGCCGTGCGCACTTCTTCCAGCTTGCGCTGGACTTCGGCGCGGATGGCGCGCAGGCGCGTCCACTTGGCCGACAGGGCGTCGGCGTCGGCGAACGGCGGCAGGGCGTGGTAGACCTCGGTGAAGATCGTGGTGCGGGCGGCGTCCGCCTGGTTCTTCAAGGCCGAGTTGACCAGTTCCTTCCAGGCTTCTTCGGCAGTGAAGGACAGGATCGGGGCCATCAGCTTGAGCAGCGTTTGCGTGATGTCCAGCAGGGCCGTCTGGGCCGAGCGGCGCGCGCGGCTGTCCACGGCCGAGGTGTACAGGCGGTCCTTCAGGATGTCCAGGTAGAACGCGCCCAGGTCTTCCGAGCAGAACGTCTGCAGGCGCGAGACGGCCGGGTGAAAGTCGTAGCGTTCGTAGTTGGCCTGGACTTCCGCCTGCATCTGCGCGGTCATGGCCAGCGCGTAGCGGTCGATCTCGAAGAGCTCGCCATAGGGCACGGACTGCGTCACGGCGTCGAAATCGGCCAGGTTGGCCAGCAGGAAGCGCAGCGTGTTGCGGATGCGGCGGTAGCCTTCGACCACGCGCTTCAGGATCTCGTCGGAGATGGACAGCTCGCCGGAGTAATCGGTGGAAGCCACCCACAGGCGCAGGATTTCCGCGCCCAGCGAGTCGGACACCTTTTGCGGGGCGATCACGTTGCCCACCGACTTGCTCATCTTGCGGCCCTGGCCGTCCACCACGAAGCCGTGCGTGAGCAGGGCCTTGTAGGGCGGTTGGCCGTAAAGCATGCAGCCGGTCAACAGCGACGAATGGAACCAGCCGCGGTGCTGGTCCGAGCCTTCCAGGTACAGGTCGGCGGGCCAGGCGAGCTCAGCGCCGTGCGAGCCGGCGAAGTCGCCGTCCTTGCCGCCCAGCACCGTGGCGTGCGTGCTGCCAGAGTCGAACCACACGTCCAGCGTGTCGCGGTTCTTTTCGTACTGGTCGGCTTCGTCGCCCAGCAGCTCGCGCGGGTCCAGCGTCTGCCAGGCTTCGATGCCGCCTTGCTCGACGCGCTGCGCCACCTGTTCCAGCAATTCGGCGGTGCGCGGGTGCAGCGCGCCGGTTTCCTTGTGCACGAAGAAGGCCATCGGCGTGCCCCATTGCCGCTGGCGCGACAAGGTCCAGTCGGGGCGGTTGGCGATCATGGCGTGCAGGCGGGCGCGGCCCCAGGCCGGGTAGAAGGCGGTGGCGTCGATGCCGGCCAGCGCCGATTCGCGCAGGGTCGGGCCGCCGTCCTTGGGGGCCACGTCCATGCCGGCGAACCACTGGCTGGTGGCGCGGTAGATGATGGGGGTCTTGTGGCGCCAGCAGTGCATGTAGCTGTGCTTGTGCTTTTCCACGTGCATCAGCGCGCCGGCTTCCGTCAGCGCCTCGACGATCTTGGGGTTGGCGTCCCAGATGGACAGGCCGCCGAACAGCGCCAGGCTGTCCACGTACTTGCCGTCGCCCATGACCGGGCTGATGAAATCGGTGTCCTTCATGCCGTGCTCCTTGCACGAGATGAAGTCTTCGATACCGTAGGCCGGCGCCGAGTGCACCACGCCAGTGCCGGAGTCGGCCGTGACGTAGTCGCCCAGGTAGGCGGGCGACTTGCGGTCGTAGGCGGCATTGAACTGCGCCAGCGGGTGGCGGAATTCGATGCCCGACAGCGCCGCGCCCGGGGCCGTGGCGATCACTTCGCCTTCCAGGTTCCAGGCCTTCAGGCAGGCTTCGACGCGTTCCTTGGCGATCAGCAGGAGCGGACCGAACTTGGGAACCGGCGTCACGCGCACCAGCGCGTATTCGATTTCGGGATGCAGGTTCAGCGCCTGGTTGGACGGGATGGTCCAGGGCGTGGTGGTCCAGATGACGATGGCGCCGTCTTCCACCGAGTCCAGGCCGAAGGCGCTGGCCAGCTTGGCGTGCTCGGCGAACGGGAAGGCCACGTCCACCGCCGGGTCGACGCGGTCGGCGTACTCGACCTCGGCTTCGGCCAGGGCCGAGCCGCAGTCGAAACACCAGTTCACGGGCTTCAGGCCGCGGAACACGTAGCCCTTGTCCAGGATGCGGCCCAGCGCGCGGATTTCGTCGGCTTCATTGCTGAAGTTCATCGTCATGTAGGGACGATCCCACTCGCCCAGCACGCCCAGGCGCTTGAAGTCCTTGCGCTGGCGGTCGATCTGCTCGAGCGCGTAGGCGCGGGCCTTGGACTGCACTTCCGCCACGGGCAGGTGCTTGCCGTACTTCTTTTCGATCTGGATTTCGATCGGCATGCCGTGACAGTCCCAGCCCGGCACGTAATGCGCGTCATAGCCGGCCATGTTGCGGCTCTTGACGATGATGTCCTTCAGGATCTTGTTGACCGCGTGGCCGATGTGGATGTCGCCGTTGGCGTAGGGCGGGCCGTCGTGCAGCACGAAGCGCGGCCGGCCGCGGCTGGCGGCGCGGATCGCCTGGTAGACGTGGTTTTCCTCCCACTGCGAAATCCAGGCGGGCTCGCGCTTGGCAAGGTCGCCCCGCATGGGGAAGGAGGTATCGGGCAGGTTGAGGGTCTTTTTATAGTCCATGAACGGCAAAATAGGCGCGCGCGTTTCGCGCGTCTTCGGCGATGGCGGCAGTCAGGGAAGGGAGGTCAGGAAATTTTTCTTCGTCCCGCAGCTTTTGCAGGAATTCGACGCGTACGAGTTTACCGTAAGCGTCGACAGTCTCGTCGAGCAGGTGCGACTCCAGCAGCACGCGGCCGCGGTCTTCGACCGTGGGGCGCACGCCCAGGCTGGCGACCGCCGGCAGCGGCCGCTCGGCCAGGCCGTAGACCTGCACCACGTAAATGCCCGAGCGCGCGGCGCAGCGCTCCGCCACCCGCAGGTTCATGGTGGGAAAGCCCAGCGTGCGGCCCAGCTTCTGGCCGTGGATCACGTGGCCGCTGATGTGGTACGGGTGGCCCAGCAGGTGGCGGGCGCGTTCCAGGTCGCCCACCGCCAGCGCGGTGCGCACCTCGGAACTGGATATCCGGTGCCCTTGCTGGTCGGTCACGTCCGCCAGCGTCTGCACCTCGAAGCCATGGCGCAGGCCGGCCTCGCGCAGCAGGTCGATGTCGCCGCTGCGCTTGTGGCCGAAGCGGAAGTCTTCGCCCACCAGCAGCCATTTGGCGTGCAGGCCCTGGACCAGCAATTGTTCGATGAAGGCGTTGGCCGACATTTCAGCCAGGCGCGCGTTGAAACGCTCCACCACGACCTGGCTGATGCCGTAACGCGCCAGCGCCGCCAGCTTGTCGCGCAAACCCGAAATCCGGGTGGGCGCGAGCTCAGGGCGTTGGTTGAGGGTGGCGAAATACTCCCGCGGATGCGGCTCGAAGGTCATCACGGCGGGCGTCAGGTTGCGGTCGCGCGCGACTTGGCAGACGCGCGCCAGCATGGCCTGGTGTCCGCGGTGGACGCCGTCGAAATTGCCGATCGTCAGCGCGCAAGGGGCGCGCCGGTCGGGCGGGGGCAGGGATCGGTAGATGCGCAGCGATGGTTTCACGAGCGAGAGTTTACAATTTTGGATTCCGGGTTTGTTCCTGTCCTTACTTGCCGCGCGTCCAGGCTGTCGCCGCGCGCGGGATTGCGTAGGGCGGACGGGCCCGATTTCCCTTGGAATTCCTTATCTTGCCGGAAATATCTACCACCAAGCGCCGCATCGTCATCCTGATCTCGGGACGCGGCAGCAATATGCAGGCGCTGTCCGAGGCCTGCCGCAATGAAGGCTGGCCGGCCGAAGTCGCCGCCGTCATCGCCAGCAAGCCCGACGCCGCCGGCCTGGAGTGGGCGGCCCAGCAGGGCATCCCCACCGGCGCGCTGTACCACAAGGACTACGCCAGCCGCGAAGCCTTCGACGCCGCGCTGGCCGCCGAAATCGACCGCTACGAACCCGATTACGTCATCCTGGCGGGCTTCATGCGCGTGCTGACCCCGGGCTTCGTCAATCACTACGCCGGCCGGCTGGTGAACATCCACCCGTCGCTGCTGCCGGCGTTTCCCGGGCTGCACACGCACGCCCAGGCCCTGGCGACCGGGGTGCGCGTGCACGGTTGCACCGTGCACTTCGTCACGCCGGTGCTGGACCACGGCCCCATCATCGCCCAGGGCTGCGTGCCGGTCCTGGCGGGCGATACGCCCGAATCCCTGGCCGAGCGCGTGCTGGCGGTCGAACACCGGGCTTTTCCGGCGGCGGTGCGCTGGCTTGCCGAAGGCCGGGTTACCCTGACCAGCGACCATCGCGTCAACGTGCAGGGCGATCCCGATCGCCTTTTCGCCTGGTCGCCGGCCGCCTGAGCGGCCCCGAATCGAATTTTTCGGGCGGAAGCCCTCCGCCCCACTGGAATACACCATGACCAAACCCCAATCTCCGCGTTCCCGTCCGGCAGGCGCCGCCAGGGCCGCGTCCGAAGGCCGCGACGGTCGGTCCTTCTTCTCGCGCCCCAAGGGCGACGCGCGCGCGCCGATCGCACGCGACAGCGCCCGTGACGACCGTTCCGGCGGCAGCCGCGACGAGCGCTCGGGCGGTCGCCCGACGCCGCGCCCGTCCTACGACGCGCCGCGCGGCGAAGGCCGTGGCGGCGAACGCGGCTCCTACGGTTCGGACCGCCGCGAAGGCCGTCCGAGCCCGCGTCCGTCCTTCGACCCGGCGCGCGGCGAAGGCCGTGGCGGCGAACGCGCTTCCTATGGTTCGGAACGCCGTGAAGGCCGTCCGGGTCAGCGTCCCTCCTACGACGCCCCGCGCGGCGAAGGCCGTGGCGGCGAGCGCGCGTCCTATGGTTCGGAACGTCGTGAAGGCCGTCCGGGTCAGCGTCCGTCCTACGACGCCCCGCGCGGCGAAGGCCGTGGCGGCGAGCGCGCTTCCTATGGTTCGGAACGTCGTGAAGGCCGTCCGGGTCAGCGTCCGTCGTACGACGCCCCGCGCGGCGAAGGCCGTGGCGGCGAACGCGCTTCCTATGGTTCGGAACGCCGTGAAGGCCGTCCCGGCCCGCGTCCGTCCTATGACGCTCCGCGCGGCGAAGGCCGTGGCGGCGAACGCGCTTCCTATGGTTCGGAACGCCGCGAAGGCCGCCCGGGCCAACGTCCGTCCTACGACGCCCCGCGCGGCGAAGGCCGTGGCGGCGAGCGCGCCTCCTATGGTTCGGAACGCCGTGAAGGCCGCCCGGACTCGCGTCCGTCCTATGACGCTCCGCGCGGCGAAGGCCGTGGCGGCGAGCGCGCCTCCTATGGTTCGGATCGTCGTGATGGCCGCTCGGACTCGCGTCCGTCTTATGGCTCGCCGCGAGGCGATGATCGCGGCGGCGAGCGCGGCCAGTATGGCGGCCCGCGCGGCGGCGGCAGCGACGGCGGCCAGGACCGTCCGCCCAAACCTCAATTCA
Source organism: Achromobacter sp. Marseille-Q4954 (assembly GCF_943737025.1). Taxonomy (NCBI): domain Bacteria; kingdom Pseudomonadati; phylum Pseudomonadota; class Betaproteobacteria; order Burkholderiales; family Alcaligenaceae; genus Achromobacter; species Achromobacter sp. Marseille-Q4954. Next base: position 211,407 of record NZ_CALSFQ010000004.1, on the reverse strand, counting down.
ACCGCCCGCGCCAATCGCACGCGGCGATCCGCATCGACCAGGTCCAGCGCGTCCTGGGCGAAATCCTGCAATGGACCTATCCGGCCGACGCGGCCCTGTCGCACTGGCTGCGCAACCATCCGAATCTGGGCGCGCGCGATCGCTCCGAGGTCGCCGAGGCCGTCTACGACGTGCTGCGCCATCTGCGCCGCTACCGCCAGTTCGGCGAAAGCGGCGTCGGTCCCGCTTCGCGCCGCCTGGCCATCCTGGGACTGGCCGCGACGCTGGGCGCCGAGGCGCTGGCCGAAGGCATGGACGCCGGCGAAGCCGAATGGCTGCAGCGCGTGTCGCAGATCGACCTGGCGACCCTGCCGCGCGCCGTGCGCGGCAGCATCCCTGACTGGCTGGACGAACGCCTGGGCGCCATGGACAGCCCGGAAACGCTGATCGAGGCGTTGAACCGCCAGGCCAGCCTGGACCTGCGCGTCAACCCGCTGAAGGTCGAGCGCGACGCCATGCTGGCCGAATTGCAGCAGGGCGCCGGCCGCTACGAACCTGTCGCCATGCCTTATTCGCCCTGGGGCATCCGCATGGAAGGCCGTCCGGCCATCAACCGCTGGCCGCAGTTCGAGAACGGCAGCATCGAAGTCCAGGACGAGGGCAGCCAGTTGCTGGCGCTGCTGGTGGCGCCGCGCCGCGGCGAAATGATCATCGATTTCTGCGCCGGCGCGGGCGGCAAGACGCTGCTGCTGGGCGCGCTGATGCGCTCCACCGGCCGCCTGTACGCGTTCGACGTGTCCGCGGCCCGCCTGCAGCGCGCCAAGCCGCGCTTTGCGCGCAGCGGCCTGTCCAACGTGGTGCCGGTGGTCATCGACAGCGAAAACGACGCCCGCGTCAAGCGTCTGGCCGGCAAGGCCCAGCGCGTGCTGGTCGACGCCCCTTGCAGCGGCATCGGTACCCTGCGCCGCAATCCGGACCTGAAATGGCGCCAGCACCCCGAGGCGCTGGCCGAACTGGGCCAGCTGCAGGAACGCATTCTCAACAGCGCGGCGCGTTGCGTTGCTCCGGGCGGCCGCCTGGTGTACGCCACCTGCAGCCTGCTGGCCGAGGAAAACGAGGTCCAGGCCGAGCGTTTCCTCGCCAGCCATCCCGATTTCGAGCGCCTGGACGCCGCCGAGATCCTGGCCGCGCGCTGTGAAAACCTGAAGCTGGACGGCCCCTACGTGCAGCTGCGCCCCGACGTGCACGGCACCGACGGTTTTTTCGCCGCGGTATTCGAGCGCAAGAAGAAGGGCGCGGCGACCGCGGCCGAAGTAGCCTCGGAAGCGGATGAGGCTGCGGCTGAAGCAACGTCCGAGGACGACGCGGCCGGTCCGCAGGACCAGCCGGCCTGATCGGGGGCGCCGGGTCAGGGACCCGGCGTCACCACCACCGTGGCGCTGTAGCGCCGCGTGCCCAGGGTCTTGTTCTGGTACTTCACTTCCCAGGCCAGGCTGTCATTGCCCGCCTGGTCAGCCTGGTAGACCACCTGGGACACCGGCACGGTCTGGTAGGCGCAACGCCCGGAATCGCTGGACTGGCCCCGCGTCTGCATGATGTTGGCCTTGCCCAGGCGCGGCGTCATGGTGAGCGACACGCGCGGCGCGCGCAGCGCCAGGCAGTCCGATCCGCGGATCTCGTAGTACGAGGCCAGCACGGCGACGTCGCCCGATTTCAGCGTTTGCGCGGAAACGGCGGCGGGCAGGGCGGTTCCCAGCGCGGCCAGGGCGTAAAAAAATTGGGGACGGATTTTTTTCAGCAACATCAGTGGGACAAAAGAGACAGTTTGGTCGGTAAAGCACCCGCAGTGTGCGCCAGCCGCAAGTCCGCTTCAAGACCGGACGCCAAGCTGACAGGAACTTTAACGGTGAAATCGAGCCCAAACCTTGCGCCTTCGCGTATGCCCCCCACCTACCCTGGGGAGGACGGCCCTAGCGCCGCGTGCCGCAAGGCTCGGCCTCGCAACCTGCGTTTTTGGTTGCGAGAGTGGCTTTTTGCCCTGAAAAACCGGGGCTTAGTCCTTGATTTCGCTCAAAAACTATTTTGAAACTACCTTGTCATAAGTCAGCCAAGGTAAGCTAAACTCCAGGCACTTCTCTAGCGAGGCTCCTTACAGCTTTATGGATTACATCCTTTCCTTCATTGCCGGCGGTCTGACCCAAGCCACTTGGTGGCAGGTTGTCGTGTTCACTCTGGTTGTGACGCACATCACGATTGTGTCGGTCACGGTCTTTCTCCATCGCAGCCAAGCGCACCGTGGTCTGGATCTGCATCCGGCCGTCATGCACTTCTTCCGTTTCTGGCTCTGGATGACGACCGGCATGGTCACCAAGGAATGGGTGGCCATTCACCGCAAGCACCACGCCAAGTGCGAAAAGGAAGGCGATCCCCATTCGCCCATCCTGTTCGGCATCTGGAAGGTGCTGTTCCGCGGCGCGGAACTGTACCGCGAAGAATCGAACAACAAGGAAACCATGGCCAAGTTCGGCCACGGCACGCCTGACGACTGGCTCGAGCGCAACGTCTACAGCAAGCACAGCCTGTGGGGCGTGCTGACCATGCTCGCCATCGACATCGCCCTGTTCGGCGCCATCGGCGTCACCGTGTGGGCCGTGCAGATGGCCTGGATCCCCTTCTGGGCCGCCGGCGTCGTCAACGGCATCGGCCACTACTGGGGCTACCGCAACTACAACAGCCCGGACACCAGCACCAACGTGTTCCCCTGGGGCATCGTGATCGGCGGCGAAGAGCTGCACAACAACCATCACGCCCACGGCACGTCGGCCAAGTTCTCGGCCAAGTGGTACGAGTTCGACATCGGCTGGTGCTACATCAACATCCTGAAGTTCTTCGGCCTGGCCAAGATCAAGAAGGTTGCGCCCAAGCTGAAGCTGGACGACAGCAAGACCGGCATCGACCTGCGCACCCTGCAGGGCGTGATCACGCACCGCTACGAAGTCATGGCCCGCTATGCGGACGTGATCAAGAGCGCCGCCCGTGAAGAGCTGGCCAAGCTGAAGGATTCGCGCAACAAGGACAGCGCCGAGTGCGACTGGACCAAGCTGCACAGCGTGCGCCGCGCCATCCACCGCAACGAGGACATCCTCCAGCCCGAACAGGTTGCCGCCGTGGATCAAGCCATTGCCCGCAACAAGTCGCTGGCCACGCTGGTGCAGATGCGCCGCGAACTCGGCCGCATCTGGGAAAGCTCCAGCGCCAGCAGCGAACAGCTTCTTCATGACCTGCAGGCCTGGTGCCAGCGCGCCCAGCAAAGCGGCATCGCCGGGCTCGAGCAATTCGCTCAACGTCTGCGCCGCTACGCGGCATGATGCTAGAGAAGCTCAATCCTGAACAACGCGCCGCAGTAACGTTAGAACCGCAGCACGCCCTGGTCCTGGCCGGGGCGGGCAGCGGCAAGACCCGGGTGCTCACCACCCGCATGGCCTGGCTGATTCAAACCGGCCAGGCCTCGCCTTTTGGGCTGCTGGCGGTCACGTTCACCAACAAGGCGGCGCGCGAAATGCTTGCGCGCATGTCGGCCATCCTGCCGATCGATACGCGCGGCCTGTGGATCGGCACCTTCCACGGTCTGTGCAATCGCATGCTGCGCGCGCATCACCGCGATGCCGGCCTGCCGCAAAGCTTCCAGATCCTGGACGTCACCGACCAGCTCGCGGCGATCAAGCGCCTGATGAAGGCCAACGGCGTCGACGACGAAAAGTATCCTCCCCGCGATGTGCAGCGCTTCATCAACGGCGCCAAGGAAGAGGGCCTGCGTCCCGCCGACGTGGAAGCCTATGACGCCCATCGCCGCCGCCTGATCGAGATCTACCAGCTCTACGAGGCCCAGTGCCTGCGCGAGGGCGTGGTGGACTTCGCCGAGCTGCTGCTGCGCGCCTACGAACTGCTGTCGCGCAATGCGCCGGTGCGCGAGCACTATCAGCGCCGTTTCCGCCATATCCTGGTCGACGAGTTCCAGGACACCAACACGCTGCAGTACAAGTGGCTGCGCCTGTTGGCTGGCGGCGGCGCCGCGATCTTCGCGGTGGGCGACGACGACCAGTCGATTTATGCCTTCCGCGGCGCCAACGTCGGCAACATGGCCGACTTCGAGCGCGACTATGCGCGCGGCACCGTGATCCGCCTGGAGCAGAACTACCGTTCCTTCGGCCACATCCTGGATTCGGCCAACGCGCTGATCGGCCACAACACCGGCCGCCTGGGCAAGAATCTCTGGACCGAGCAAGGCGACGGCGAGCCGGTGCGCGTCATCGAGCAGCCGTCCGACGGCATGGAAGCGCAGTGGATCGTGGACGAAATCCGTTCGCTGATCCGCGAAGGCAGCCTGCGCCGCGAGATCGCCGTGCTCTACCGCAGCAACGCGCAGTCGCGCGTGCTGGAACACGCCATCTTTTCCGCCGGCATTCCCTATAAGGTGTACGGCGGTTTGCGCTTTTTCGAGCGCCAGGAAATCAAGCACGCGCTGGCCTACCTGCGCCTGATGGCCAACCCGCACGACGACACCTCGTGGATGCGGGTCGTCAACTTTCCCACGCGCGGCATCGGCGCGCGCACGCTGGAGCAATTGGGCGACGCCGCGCGCGCGCACGACACCAGCCTGTACGCGGCCGTGGCCCTGGTGCCCGGCAAGGGCGGCTCCAACCTGGCGCAGTTCGCGCAACTCATCCATCGCCTGATCGAAGAGACCCGCGACCTGCCGTTGCCGGAAATGGTCGAGCACATGCTCGAGGCCAGCGGGCTGAACGCGCATTACAAGGCCGAACGCGAAGGCGCGGAGCGCCTGGAAAACCTGAGCGAACTGGTCACTGCCGCGGCGGTGTTCGCGTCCGAGGAAAACTACGACGGCATGCCTGCCGGCGTGGTGCCCGAACAGGACACGGCCTCCACGCTGAACGCGGGCGTGGTCGACGCGCCGGTCGTGGCGTCCGACGGTCTGACCCCGCTGGCGGCATTCTTGTCGCACGCAGCGCTGGAAGCGGGCGACAACCAGGCCCAGCAAGGCCAGGACGCCGTCCAGCTCATGACCGTGCACGCCGCCAAGGGCCTGGAGTTCGACGCGGTTTTCATCACCGGCCTGGAAGAGGGGCTGTTCCCGCACGAGAACAGCGTCCTGGAAGCTTCCGGACTGGAAGAAGAGCGCCGCCTCATGTACGTGGCCATCACGCGCGCGCGCCAGCGTCTGTACATCAGCCTGGCGCAAAGCCGGATGCTGCACGGCCAGACGCGCTACGCGATGCGTTCGCGCTTCCTGGAAGAAATCCCCGAACAGCACCTGAAGTGGCTGTCGCCCAAGGCCGGCCTGGCCCAGGTCGGCGGCACGGGCGCTGGCTGGGGCGGCGGCAATCGCGGCGACGCTTTCGGCCGCAAGCCCACCAATACCATTGCGCCGCGTCAAGCGCGCAGCGTCACCACCGGCGTCACGGTGGGCGACAAGCAGTATCGTGTAGGTCAGGGCGTGCACCACGCGCGGTTCGGCGAGGGCACGATCATCGGCTTGAGCGGAGCAGGGCAGGACGCCCAGGCTGAAATCCAGTTCCGCGACGTGGGCGCCAAGACCTTGGCGCTGGGCATCGCCAAACTCGACATTGTTCAGGGTTGATACTCATGGCCGACAACGATACTTCCAAAGCCGAGTTGGCGTCGCTGCGCGCCGAGGTCGATGAAATCGACCAGCAGATCATGCTGCTGCTGGGCGTGCGGTTCCGCTGCACGGACATGATCGGCGAGCTCAAGCGCGAGTTGGGCATGGACCTGGTGGATCCCAAGCGCGAGGAGCAGCAGGTCGCGCGCATCCGCCGCCTGGCGCAAGAGGCGGGCGTGCCGCCCGCGCTTGCCGAAACCATCCTGCGCGAAGTGATCGACACCGTGGTCGACCACCACACCCGCCTGCGCGAGCGCCCCTACTCGTAATGCCAGGCCGGCGGCGCGCGGCAGCTTGCATCAGCGAGCCGCCGCGCGCCGCCTCTTCCTTTCCTACAAGACCCGCATGAACGCCAGCAAGGCGTCGATCTCGTCCGCGCTCAACGCAAGCGGCCGGATGTGTTCGGACTTGCGCGGCGCATAGGGGTCGGGCGGATCGCTGGGCTCGGGGTCGCGGCCCATGCCGGCGTTGTACATCCGCAGCAGGCCCTTCAGGTCGGGAAACAGGCCGTTGTGCATCCACGGTCCGGCGCGCGACACATTGCGCAGGCTGGGCGTGCGGAACTTGCCCAGATCGGCGGGATCGCGCGTCGCTTCGTAGCGTCCCAGATCCTGGTTGCGGCGGCCATAGAAGGACAGGCCGATGTTGTGGAACTGGTGGTCGGTCAGCATCGCGCCGCTGTGGCAGTTCATGCAGCGCGCCTGGGTGCGGAACAGGTGCATGCCGATCAGCTCGGCATCGTCCAGCGCGTCGGATTGCCCATCCAGGAATGTGTCGAAGCGCGTGGGCTCGGGCCGCAGCGTCGCGACATAGGCGGCCAGCGCGCGTGCCAGGCGGTCGGCATCCACTGGCGGCCGAGCGGCCGGCGCCGCGCCGAACGCCTGCAGGAACTGCGCCGGGTACGGGGCGGCCGCCAGCAGCCGCGCCACGGCGCCGTCGGCATCATGGTTCATTTCGCGGGGATCGTGGATGGGGCCCAGCACCTGCTCCTTCAGGCTGGCGGCGCGTCCGTCCCAGAACAACCGGGGCGCGAACGGCGCCGCATACAGCGGCGTGGAGCGCCGCCTGCCCATCAGCTTGTCTTCGCCCACGGCCAGCGCCAGGCCGTCGGTGAAGGCGCGCTGCGGCAGATGACAGGAGGCGCAGGACACCTGCCCCTTGCGCGACAGCCGGGTATCGAAGAACAGCATCTGCCCCAGCGTCACCACCGCCGGACGCGCAACGTCTGCGGCAAGTTCTGCCTGGCCGGCATTGGCCGCGGTCCAGGCCAGGGGCGGACTGGAGGCCGGCGGCGCTGGCCCCCATTCGCGCCAGTCCATGCCAGGATCGATCGTGGGCGCAGGCCAGGTCGAGGGCGGCCCAGCGTAGTGCGGGCGCAGGCAGGCGGCGTTCCAGCCCGTGGATGTGCGGCAGGCGGTCTGATCGTCCCGGGCGTCTGCATCGGCGTGGGACGCGGACGCCGCCAGCGCCAGCGCCGCGCCCAGGATCAGAAGCGGTAACCGACTTGCAGCCATAGCTCCCGTCCCGTCTGATAGGTACTGCGGTTGGTCTTGACGTTCGGATTGCTGGCCGTCACGGCGGGCCTGCGGTCCAGCACGTTCAGGACTTCGACCGTGAATTCCAGGCTGCGCGCGAACGTGGGATTCCAGGAAAGCTTGGTGTCCCAGGTCCAATAGGACGGGATCTCGCCGGATTCGAAACGCTCCAGATAATCGGGCCGCGGACCCAGTCCCACGTAGATGGTGGCGTCGCGCTTGCTGCGCCAGTTCACCATGTTGCTCCAGGTCAGGCCTGTGCGCGGCCACGCGCCGGTCAGGCTGAGCGTGGCGATCTGCGGCTGGTAGAAGGAGCTTGGCGGCAGGTCGATGGCGCGCAGGCGCGAGCCGTTGTAGATCACGTATTCGTCGGGGTCGCGCGCGTCGCCGTTGTAGCCTTCGACCAGGTCCGCGTTGGTCTTGCGCTTCTGCCAGCTCCAGCTTGCCTGCATGTTCCAGCGCGTTTCGCCCAGGCGCCAGGGCTCCAGTGTGCGTAGCGACAGGCTGACGCCGTCGGTGGTGGACAGGCCTTCGTTGGTGTAGCGGTAGCCGTCCTTTTCGGTGCCGGTCTTGGTCCACTGGTCGCGGCCGTTGCGGCGCACGTAGCTCAGCACGCCTTCCATGCCCGCCATGCGCTGGCGCAGCGAGATCGCCCATTCGTCGTCATAGGGCATGCGCAGCCCCTTGTACTCCACGTAGTACTCCTTGCCGCCGTCCGCCACGGGGTTGCCGTTCTTGTCCAGCACCTGGCGCCGCAGGCGGCTTCTTTCCGCTTCAAGCGCGGTTTCCAGCACGCTGGAGCCGTAATAGCGCGACCATCCGGCGCTGAGCAGGGTGTCGCCCGATCCGAACATGTCCCAGTCCAGCCGCGTGCGCGGCGACACGTTGTTGCTGCCCAGGAAAGTTTCGCGGTCGTAACGCAGGCCAGCGTCCAAGGCCAGCCGTTCCCATTCGATGCGGTCCGATAGGTACAGGCTGGCCATGTCGTAGTTCACGTCCACGGTGCCGGGCAGGTAACGGACTTTGCTGTAGTCGCGATAGCTGCCATCGCGGTTATAAGCCCGCTGGTAGGAATGGCTTTCCTGGAAACGCTCGAAGTTCGCCTGGACCCGGTTCAGTTCGGCCCCCGCGTACGGAATGTGCGTGAACACGCCCGTCCGCACCGGATCCAGGTCGACGCGGCCCTTCAGCGTCCAGGTGTCCTGCCGCGTCTGTTCCTTGCCGAAGCCGCCGGCCGTGTACTGCGGCAGCCGGTAGGGGCGGAAGGTCACGAGTTCGTCGCCGATGGATTCGCGGTTGCTCAGCGACCGGTCCCAGCCCGCCTGCAATGCCAGGCGTCCCCCCTTGAAATAGTGATCCACGTTGGCGCCGATACCGCGCGCCCCATGGTTGTTGTCCCAGCGCGTGTGCCGGAACAGGTCGCTGGCCAGGGTTTCGCTGCGGTCGCTGTACTTCAGCGTCAGGTCGGCCGTGGTATCGGCGCTGGCGCGCACGCTGAACTTGCCCAGGAAGTTGTCAATGCGGTCGCGGTAGGCATCCTGGCCCGGGGTCGGCTGCCCCTTGTCATCCACGCCCATGTTCCAGCGTGTGATGTCCGATTCGCGCCGCGACATGGCCAGCACCGCGCCCGATTTTTCATTGAAGGCCAGATCACCCACGGCCGAATAGAAACGCTTCTTCCATTCGGGTGAGTAACCCGGTTTCCCTTTGGCCCAATTGTTCTCTTCGCCCTCGGCGACTTGCTGTCGCGTCATCTTGGAGGTGTTCCAGCGGTAGTCGAGGTTAATGCGGTTTTCGCCCGAGAACCGGCGCAATCTCGCGTCCACCACGCCACCGGTGAAGCCACCGTACTCCACCGGCACGAAGCTGTCGTGCACGCGGACTTCCTCCAGCAGGCTCGTGTCCACGAAGTACGACTGTGGGTTGCTGGGCACGTTGCCGACCTGCAGGTTCAGATTCTTGCTGGCCGGATTCACGCGGTTGGTCGCGTCCATGCCGTCGAGCTGGAACAGGTTCTGGTAGGGGCTGGAGCCGTGGAAGGAAATGTCTTCCACGTTGAGTGAGCCGCGGTTCTGCGAGCCGGCCGCGCCCGGATTGGTGCGCACCGCCGGATGCGTCGCCACCAGCGTGCTGAGGTCGCGGTTGGAACTGGGCGTCTCGGCGATGTCCTCGCGGGTATAGATGCGCTCGCGGACCTGTTCGCCGTAGACCCGCACGGCGTCCAGACGCAGGGCGGAAAATTGGTTGGTCTTGTCCACGTAGACGATGTAGCGTCCGGGGCCGTCCGCGCGTAGCGCCAGCCCGGACCCCGCCAGCAGGTGGTTCAGCGCGAGCAGCGGCGAATACTCTCCGTGCAGCGGCGGGGAAGTCTTGCCCGCTACCGCCGCCGGCGGAAACGAGATCTCCAGGCCGGCTTGCCGGCCCAACGCGAGCAAGGCGTCGCCCAGGGGTTGGGCCGGCAGGTCATAGGCAACGGGCGCGGCGGGCTGAGCAGGGGCCGGCGAGGCCGTGAGCAACGCGGCGGCGAGCAGCGCCGCCGTAGCGCCAGACCGGCGCGCGCGTCGGTTGAAGTGGAGAAACAGCATGAATGCGTCCAAGCGGGTGTTGATGTCAGCCGTAGGACGTGTGCAGGTACGGATTACCTCAGTGGATTGCCGATGAATAATTTATATCGATTCTCATTTACTGATTAGCAAACGGCTCTAACGCAAGATCAACAGGCCGGGCAGTTCGGTAATGCCGACCTTGGTCTGCGCCAGCAGCAGTTCCAGCGCACGCTTGGGATCGCCGATGCCGGCTGTGCCCGACACGTGCAAACGCCTGGCGGTGTCGCCCAGCACCAGGATGTGCTTGCCGCCATAGCGGGAGAGCCGCGCCGCAGCCTGGGGCAATGCGACATTGTTGAAAGCCAGCAGGCCCTGGCTCCAGTCCGGCGCCGGTTCCTGCGCGGTGGCGAGGCGGGCGATGCCCGTCGCCGACACGGCGGCTTCCTGGCCCGCGTCCAACACCAAGGCGGCGTCACCCTGGCAGACCAGGCAATGGACTGCGACGCGATGTTCGTACACTGCCACGCGCGTGCCGTCGGCCTCGCGCGCCACGACATAGCGGGTGCCGAGCGCGGCTGCGGACGCGTCCGGCGTCACTACCGTGAAGTCCGGACCGCCGGGCGCGCGCGGCGCGGCCGCGAACAGCGCACGTCCGGCCAGGAGCCGTACTTCGCGCTTGCCTGGCGCGAAATCGATGGCGATGGCCGAGTCCGCGTCCAAGGTGGCGCTGGAGCCGTCGGGCAGGGCCACGCGGCGCACTTCGGTGCCGGTCGTGTAGTCCGCGCCGGGATGGGTGGCGCGCAGCAGTTGCCAGGCCGGCCAGGCCGCCAGCACGGCCAGCGCCGCCGCCGCGCCGCGCTTGCGCGTGCGCCGCGGCGCCAGCTTGCCGCGATCGATTTCGCCCATGCGCCGCCACAGACGCGCCAGCCGTTCATAGGCGTCGGCGTGGCTGGCGTCGGCGCGGTACCAGGCTTCGAACTCCGCCTGAGCTTGCGCATCCATGCCCTGGCCGCTGTGGCGCACGACCCAGCGCGACGCTTCTTCCTCGGCGCTGCCGGTCTTGGGGGCGGCCATGCTCAGGACGCCAGCGCCTGGTCGCAGGCCAGCAGGATACGCATCATGTGCTTTTCCACCGCGCTGACAGAAATCGCAAAACGCTCGGCAATGGCGCGGTAGCTCAGGCCCTCGTGCCGGTGCAGCACGAACACGTCAAGGCTGCGACGCGGCTGGGTCAGCAGCGCGGCTTCCAGCCTGCGCAGCATCTGCCGCGCGGCAGCCACGTCCAGGGTGTCGGGCTCGTGCAGGGTAGGGCGCGAAGCGGCGTAGTCGGCGGTGGCGATCTGTTCGCGGCTGCGGCGCCGGTGCCAGTCGGTAGCGATATTGGCGGCCACGCGGAAGACGTAGGCGCGGTCGTTGTCGGGACGCGTCCTGTCCTTGAATTCCGCCAGTTTGATCCAGGTGTCCTGCGCGCAGTCCTGTGCGACGTCGCGCGAGCCGGTGCGCAGGGAGAGGAAACCCAGCACCTCTCGGTAATGGCGGAGAAATACTTCCGTGAGCGTAGACATGTCGCCGGCGCCGGGCGCCAGATAGAGTCAAATTCGCGGCAAAGTATAAATGATAACGATTTCTATTTCTAGATAAAGAGGGCGTGAAGGAAGCGGCGGCGGGCAGGGCGCCCGCCGCAGGCCGTCAGGCCTCGGACTGTTCGATCTCTTCCAGGGAACCCTGGATTTCCAGCCACTGCTCTTCCAGCTCGTCCATGCGCTTGCCGTGTTCGCCATGCTCGGCCATGACCTTTTGGCGTTCGGCGCGGCGAGCATCCGAGTACAGGTCCGGGTCGGCGATGACGGCGTCCAGCGCATGCAGCTTGGCGCGCAGCTTCTCCATCTCGGTCTCGACCTTGGCGAGCCTGGATTCCAGCGGCTTGCGCAGCGCGGACAGGCGCTGGCGCTGTTCGGCTTCGGCGCGGCGCTGGGCCTTGCGGTCCACCACCGGTTCGTTGCCTGCGGCGTTCTCGCGCGCGGCTTCCGCGCGTTCGCCGGCGTTGCGGGCGGCGAGCCAGTCGCGGTAGTCCTCCAGGTCGCCGTCGAACTCCTGTACCGCGCCGTCGGCCACGATCCAGAAGCTGTCCACGGTGGTGCGCAGCAGATGCCGGTCATGCGACACCAGCAGCATGCTGCCGCCGAAGTCCGCCAGCGCGGCGGCCAGGGCTTCGCGCGTTTCCACGTCCAGGTGGTTGCTGGGTTCGTCCAGCAGAAGCAGGTTGGGCTTTTGCCAGACGATCAGGGACAGCGCCAGGCGCGCCTTTTCGCCGCCGGACATGGGACCGACCTTGCTGGTCACCGTGTCGCCGGAAAAACCGAAGCCGCCCAGATAGTTGCGCAGCTCCTGTTCGCGGGTCTCGGGAGCCAGGCGCGCCAGATGGGCGATGGGCGTGCTGTCCACGTCCAGCATGTCCAGCTGGTGCTGATGGAAATAGCCGATGGCCAACCCGCGCGAGGCGCGGCGCGTGCCGGCCTGCACCGGCAGCTCTTCGGCCAGGGTCTTGATCAGCGTGCTCTTGCCGGCGCCGTTGGCGCCCAGCACGCCGACGCGGCTGCCGGCGCGCACCATCAGCGTCACGTCGCGCAGGATGGGCACCGCGTTGCCGTCGGCGTCCGTGTAGCCGGCCGACAAATGTTCCAGGGTCAGCAGCGGATCCGGTACCTGGTCGGGCGAGGGGATGCGGATGTCGATGCCTGCTTCGGCATGCAAGGGCGCCAGCACCTGCATGCGCGCCAGCGCCTTGACGCGGCTCTGCGCCTGCTTGGCCTTGGACGCCTTGGCCTTGAAGCGGTCGATGAAGCCTTGCAGCCGGGCCGCTTCGCGGGTCTGGCGTTCGTAGGCGATATTGGTCTGGCGCAGGCGCTCGGCGCGCTGCGTCAGGAAGTCGCCATAGCCGCCGCGGTAGCGCACCAGCTTGGCGTGGTCGAAATGCAGGATGGACTTGGCGACCGCGTCCAGGAACTCGGTGTCGTGGGAAATCAGCATGACGGTGCCGGGATAGGCCGCCAGCCATTTCTCCAGCCACAGCATGGCGTCCAGGTCCAAGTGGTTGGTGGGCTCGTCCAGCAGCAGCAATTCGGACGGCGCCATCAGCGCGCGGGCCAGGGCCAGGCGCATGCGCCAGCCGCCGGAAAAGCTCGCCACCGGCTGCATCCATTCGGCGGGCTTGAAGCCCAGGCCGGCCAGCAGCTGCTCGGCGCGCGAGGCCGCGCTCCAGGCGCCGGCTTCCACCAGCGCCGCTTCCACCTCGGCGATCTGCGTGCCTTGCTCGTCCGTCAGCTCGGCGCGGCGCGCCTGCAGCTCGCGCAGATGCGTGTCGCCGTCGATGACGAATTCGCGCGCCGGGCGCTCGTCGGCTTCGATTTCCTGCTTGACGCTGGCTATGCGCCAGCCGGCGGGCATGGCCAGGTTGCCCGCGTCCAGGTCCAGCGTGCCGGTCAAGAGCGCGAACAGCGAGGACTTGCCCGCGCCGTTCTTGCCGACGATACCCACGCGCTCGCCCGGATGCACGACGAATTCAGCGCCGTCCAGCAGCACCTTGGTGCCGCGGCGCAGGGTCAATCCAGTAGCGCGTATCACAGGCTGAGTTGCTCGCGGGTAAGCAGCAGAAGCTGGTCGGAGGCTTCTTCCGTGTCCAGCCAGACGGGCGAGAGTTGCGGGAAGGCGGCTTCGAAGAAGTCGCGTTCGTGGCCGATCTCCAGCACCAGCACGCCTTCCGGCGTGAGAAAGCGCGGCGCCGCTTCCAGGATGCGGCGCACCAGGTCCATGCCGTCGTCGCCGCCGGCCAACGCCAGCTGCGGTTCGTGGCGGTACTCCTGGGGCAGGACGTCCATGGAGCCGCTGTTCACGTAGGGGGGATTGCAGATGATCACGTCGTACAGACGCGGCGGCAGGCTGTCGAACAGATTGCTTTCGTGCAGGTCCAGCCGGTCCGTCAGACCGTAGTCGTCCACGTTGCGGCGCGCCACTTCCAGCGCATCCGGCGACACGTCGACCGCGTCCACGTGGGCATAGGGGAAGGCCAGCGCGGACAGGATCGCCAGGCAGCCGGATCCCGTGCACATGTCCAGCACGTTCTCAACCGCCAGCGCATCCTGCACCCAGGGCGCGAGGCCCTGGTCCAGCAATTCGGCGATGGGCGAGCGCGGCACGATGACGCGCTGGTCCACGTAGAAGCGGTGGCCGCGCAGCCAGGCCTCGTTGGTGAGGTAGGCGGCGGGCAGGCGCTCGGTCACGCGGCGGTCGATCAGGTCGAGCACGCGGTTGCGTTCTTCGCTGAGCACGCGGGCGTCCAGAAAGGGCTCCAGCGTATCCAGCGGCAGATGCAAGGCGTGCAGCGTCAGGTAGACCGCCTCGTCCCAGGCATTGTCGCTGCCATGTCCCAGCGCCACCTGGGCGGCGTTCAGGCGTGACACGCCGTAGCGGATCAGGTCGCGCAGGGTCAGCAGTTCTTGGCGGGCGGATTGATACATGTGAGGCTTTTACTTGGGCGGCAGCAGGAGGTTTTCCAGCGTGCGCCGATAAATGTTCTTCAACGGATCCAGCGAGGCCACTTCGATGCGTTCGTTGACCTTGTGGATCGTGGCGTTGCAGGGACCGAATTCGATGACCTGCGGGCAGATCTTGGCGATGAAACGGCCGTCGGACGTGCCACCGGTGGTGGAGAGCTCTGCCGTCACGCCGGTTTCATCGCGGATGGCCGAGACCAGCGCATCCGTCAACGAACCGCGCGGCGTCAGGAAGGGCTCGCCGCCCAGTTCCCAGTCCAGCGTGTACTCCAGGCCATGGCGGTCCAGCACTTCATGCACCCGCGCCCGCAGGCTTTCCGGCGTGCTGGCGGTGGAGAAGCGGAAGTTGAACAGCGCCACCGCCTCGCCCGGCACCACGTTGGTGGCGCCGGTGCCCGAGTTCAGGTTCGACACCTGGAACGTGGTGGGCGGGAAGTACTCGTTGCCCTGGTCCCATTCGATGCTGACGATGTCGGCCAGGGCCGGCGCCAGCTGGTGCACGGGGTTGCGCGCCAGGTGGGGGTAGGCCACGTGGCCCTGGATGCCCTTGACCGTGAGCTTGCCCGACAGCGAACCGCGGCGGCCGTTCTTGCAGGTGTCGCCCAGCACGTCGCCCGAGGTGGGTTCGCCGACGATGCAATAGTCCATCTGTTCGCCGCGCGCCTTCAGCGCGTCGCAAACGATGGCGGTGCCGTCGATGGACGGGCCTTCTTCGTCGGAGGTGATCAGCAGGGCGATCGAGCCGCCATGCTGCGGGTGGGCCGCCACGAATTCCTCGGCCGCCACCACGAAGGCGGCGATCGAGCTCTTCATGTCGGCCGCCCCGCGACCGTACAGGTAGCCATCGCGCTCGGTGGGAACGAAAGGATCGCTTTCCCACTTTTCGCGCGGACCCGGAGGCACCACGTCCGTGTGACCGGCGAACACGGTCAGCGGCGCCGCGCTGCCGCGGCGCGCCCACAGGTTGGTGACACCGCCCTGGGCGATGGTCTCGCAGGTGAAGCCGATGCGTTCCAGGCGCGCGGCCAGCGTCGCCTGGCAGTCTTCATCGGCCGGCGTGACCGAAGGGCGGGCGATCAGGTCCTTGACCAGATCCAGTACGGCTGAATTGCTCATCAGGCCCTCAGCAGATCGTTGATGCTGGTCTTGGCGCGGGTCTGCGCGTCGACGCGCTTGACGATGACCGCGCAAGCCAGGCTGTGCGAGCCGTCGGCCGACGGCAGCGAACCCGGGACCACGACCGAACCCGACGGCACGCGGCCGTAGGTGATCTTGCCGGTGGCGCGGTCATAGATCTTGGTGCTTTGCGACAGGAACACGCCCATGGCCAGCACCGAGTTCTCTTCGACGATCACGCCTTCCACGACTTCCGAGCGGGCGCCGATGAAGCAGTTGTCTTCGATGATGGTGGGGTTGGCTTGCAGCGGTTCCAGCACGCCGCCGATGCCCACGCCGCCCGACAGGTGCACGTTCTTGCCGATCTGGGCGCAGGAGCCGACGGTGGCCCAGGTGTCGACCATGGTGCCTTCGTCGACGTAGGCGCCGATGTTCACGTAGGAGGGCATCAGCACCACGTTGCGGGCGAGGTAGGCGCCGCGGCGGGCCACGGCCGGCGGCACCACGCGGTAGCCGCCTTGCTTGAAGGCGTTGTCGCCGTATTCCGAGAACTTGAGCGGCACCTTGTCGTAGAACTGCAGGGGGGCCTGGCCCATGATGGCGTTGTCGTTCAGGCGGAACGACAGCAGCACGGCCTTCTTGATCCACTGGTGCACAACCCAGTCGTCGTTGATTTTCTCGGCCACGCGCAGGCGGCCCAGGTCCAGGCCGTCGATGGTGCGCTCGACCGCTTCGCGCACTTCGGCGCTGGCGTCGGTGGGCGACAGGTTGGCCCGGTCGTCCCAGGCTTTTTCGATGGTGGTCTGCAGGTCGAGAGTCATAGCGGCTCAGCTTTTAAAGGTTGATCAAACGGAAGTATGCACAAAATGGGCGATGCGTTCGGCTGCCTGCACGCAGTCAGCCAAGGGCGCCACCAGAGCAATGCGGATGCGGCCCTGGCCGGGATTCACGCCGTGAGCCTCGCGTGCCAGGAAACTGCCCGGCAGCACGGTAACACCGGTACGGCCAAAAAGGTCGCGCACGAACGCGGTATCGGAACCCGGCGTGGCCGCCCACAGATAAAACGAGGCCTGCGGGCGGGACACGTCCAGCACCTTCTGCAGGATGGGCACGACGGCGTCGAATTTCTCGCGGTACAGGCGCCGGTTGTCCTTCACGTGCGCCTCGTCCGTCCAGGCGGCGATGCTGCCTGCGGACACGATGGGGCTCATGGCGCTGCCATGATACGTGCGATACAGCAGGAAGCGGCCGATCAGCGCGGCGTCGCCCGCCACGAAGCCCGAACGCAGGCCCGGCACGTTGGAACGCTTGGACAGGCTGGAGAACGCCACCAGGTTGCGGTAGGTATCGCGGCCCAGGCGGCGCGCGGCCTGCAGGCCGCCCAGCGGCGGGTTGCCTTCGTCCAGATAGATTTCCGAATAGCACTCGTCCGAGACGATCACGAAACCATGGCGGTCGGATAGTTCGAACAGCGTTTCCCATTCGTCCAGCGACATGACGTTGCCTGCCGGGTTGCCCGGCGAGCAGACGAACACCATGCGCGTCTTCTTCCAGATTTCGTCGGGCACCTGGCTCCAGTCGCTGGCGAAATTGCGCACCGGGTCGGCGTTGACGAAGTAGGGCGTGGCGCCAGCCAGGAGCGCCGCGCCTTCGTAGATCTGATAGAAGGGATTGGGGCAGATCACCACCGAGCCTGCGGACGGGTCGATGACGGTCTGCGTGAACGCGAACAGCGCCTCGCGCGAGCCCAGCGCCGGCAGCACCTGCGTTTCCGGATCCGGGGCAGGGATGCTGTAGCGCCGCGCCAGCCACTCCGAGATCGCCCGGCGCAGCGCCGGATCGCCCTTGGTGGACGGGTACACGGACAGGCCCGCGAGGCTGTCGCGGATGGCCTGTTCGACGCGCGCGGGCGCGGCGTGTTTGGGCTCGCCGATCGACAGATTGATGGGCGTCAGACCGTCCGGCTGCTGGCTGGCCGAAGCCAGCAAAGCGCGCAGTTTTTCGAACGGATAGGGGTGTAGGGCATCGAGGCGCGGATTCATGACGCAAGATTTTAACAAGCAAGCTACAATAGCGGGCTTGGCCTATAGCGAAGGTGGCGAAATTGGTAGACGCACCAGGTTTAGGTCCTGACGCCGTAACAGGTGTAGGGGTTCGAGTCCCCTCCTTCGCACCAACCTTATTTAGGCACTGATCGGGCTTCATGGCTACAGTGTCCTGCAAGCCCCAAGGCATTGAATGCCTTGGGGCTTTTCTTTTTTCGGCGCCGGCCCGCGCTTAGGGATAACCTCCCGTGCCTAAAGCGCATTTTTGATATATCTTCGCGCTCTTCGGTGGAGGCTTGCCGCTGTCCGGCATCGCAACAGCCTCTCAAACAGCCCCGTACACAGCACGATAAGGAGAGCCTTCCATGGCGCTCAAGCACGCTGCATTTCTGGATGTCATCGATATACGCACCCCGCATCGCGAACACGGGGAGGCCGTCAGCGTCAGCCTGATGAAGACGGCGCACATGCAACTGCTGCAATTGGCGCTGCCCGCCGGCAAGGGCCTGCCGCAACATGCCGTGGCGGGCGAAATCACCATTCACTGCATCGCCGGAGAGGTCAGCGTGGCATTGCGCGATGGCGTGCGCCAACTGCGCGAGAACCAGCTCGTCGCGCTGCCCGCGCACGAACCGCACGCGCTGCAGGCCGTGCACGACGCGACCGTGCTGGTGACGGTGCTGCACGCCCCCGCCTAGTACTCCTTTTCCTGACGCAGACGTGTTCCCTGAGAGGTGAGCCGTGCATGAGCTATTGGCCGACTGGTGCGAAATCCTGAACCGCTTGCTGCGGGACGTGGCCGATGCCCACGCCACGGCGCAGGCGCGCGACAGCGCGCTGCGCCATGCCCACCGGCATTCCTGCCAGGCGCCGATCTGCTTCCGGATGTCCGGGACCACGGTCGGCCATCTGGCGGAAACGCTGGATTGCGCCATCCGTGCGTCCTGCGCCCGCCACGACAACTCCGCCTGGGTGCAGGCGCTGGATGTGGCTTACACCAAGTTCCTGCTGTATCTGATCCGCGACGTGGACCGGTGGTCCAGCGGCGGGCTGCACCAAGAGGCGGCCTAGGCAGGGATCAGGCTGTCGGCTGGCAAGACTACTAAATACTGGATAAATGAACAGTAATCTGGTTCAATCTCGTCATGCGCCTCCGGCGCGCATATCGGCCACAGCGCGGCCACAGCGCCATTTCCCACGATCAGGACGAACCATGAAATTCGGATACACCATCATCTACGTACCGGACGTCGCCGCATCGCTGTCCTTCTTTGAACAGGCATTCGGTTTCGCCAGGCGTTTTCTGCACGAGTCCCAGACCTACGGCGAACTGGACACCGGCGAAACCACGCTGTCGTTCGCGGCGCATGAACTGGCCGGCTCCAATTTCGGCGGCGGCCATGTAGCGGCTTCGGCGTCGGCCGAGCCGCTGGGCATGGAAGTGGCTTTCGTGACGGACGATGTGGCCGCGGCGCATGCCCGCGCGCTTGCGGCGGGCGCCACGGAAATGAGCGCGCCTGTCTCCAAGCCCTGGGGGCAGGTCGTGTCCTATGTTCGCTGTCCGGACGGAACGTTGGTGGAGCTCTGCACTCCCGTGCACGGCTAGGCGCGCTCGTTCCGGGGCGCGGGCCAAGGCGCCGGATGCGCGGCCCGGCACGGCCTGCATCGTCCGTGCCCGTGCGGCGTGCGCCTTTCCGTCTAGCCGGTCCGGACGATCCCCGAGTCCATCGGACGCCGTTACCGTGGTTGCGGCAGGGGGGGGGCGCGTCTGGCTGCGTTCAAGAATTGTCAAGATTTGCATTGCTTTAAAGTCGTCGTTGCCGCCCCGCGATACCGTGGCATTTTCGTTTTTCGGGGAGTCGACATGTATCCGCTTTCTAAGCGTTGCGGCGCTGAGTTCTTTGGCACGTTCTGGCTGGTTTTGGGGGGCTGCGGCGCCGCGGTGCTGGCCGCCGGTTTCCCGGAACTAGGCATCGGTTTTGCTGGCGTGGCGCTGGCCTTCGGCCTGACCGTGCTGACAATGGCGTTCGCGGTCGGCCATATTTCCGGCGGGCATTTCAACCCGGCCGTCACGGTGGGCCTGGTGGCGGGCGGCCGTTTTCCGGCCAAGGAAATCCTGCCTTACGTCATTGCCCAGGTCCTGGGCGCGATCGTGGCTGCGGCGGTGCTGGCCTGCATCGCCAGCGGCAAGCTGGGTTTCGACCTGAAGGGCAGCCATTTCGCGGCCAACGGCTACGGCGCCTATTCGCCGGGCAAGTACTCGATGGTGTCGGCCCTGGTGACGGAAGTCGTGCTGACGGCGGGCTTCATCTTCGTGATCCTGGGGGCGACCAGCAAGCGCGCGCCAGCCGGCTTCGCGGCGATTCCCATCGGACTGGCGTTGACGCTCATCCACCTGATCAGCATTCCGGTGACGAACACCTCGGTCAATCCGGCCCGTTCCACCGGCCCCGCGCTGTTCGTGGGCGGCTGGGCGTTGGAGCAGCTGTGGCTGTTCTGGGTCGCGCCCATCGTCGGGGCGATCGTCGGCGCCATCGCCTACCGGCTGGTCAGCGATCCCGCCCAGGAGCGTAGCTAGGCCAGGCGTTGCGCCGGGCGATAATGGGGCCAAGTCTCTGATCCTGGTCCCATGAACGAATTTTCAATCGCCATCAATCTTGTGCTGGCCATGCTGCTCGGCGCCGCCATCGGCGCCGAGCGCCAATGGCGGCAGAACTATGCCGGCGTGGTCACGCATGCTCTGGTTTCGCTGGGCGCGGCCGCCTATACCGCCTTGCCCGCGCTGCTGGACGCCGGCAACGACATGCGCCTGGGCAGCCAGGTCGTGACCGGCATCGGCTTCCTGGGCGCGGGCCTGATCATGCGCGACGGCCTGACCATACGCGGCCTGAGCGCGGCCGCCACCATCTGGGCTACCGGCGCCGTAGGGGTGCTTGCCGGCTATGGCTTCCTGGCCGAAGCCAGCGCGGTCACGGCGCTGATCCTGGTCACCAATGTGCTGCTGCGGCGCGGCGCCAGGCTGATGGACCGCTACGTACCCGACGCGGAAACCGAAGAGCGCTACTACAACATCGCCTTGACCTGCGCCTCCACGGACGAAGCCATGGTGCGGGCGGAATTGCTGAATGCCTTGGGCAAGCACAGCCTGCGCCTGCGCGGCGTGGAAAGCCAGCAGCGCGACGGCGGCCGCTCCGAGGTGACGGCGGTGGTCTATTCCATGCGCCAGGAAGACGAGCGGGTGGAACAACTGGTGGGCAGCCTCAGCCTGTTGCCGCAGACCTACTCGGCCAGATGGACCTCCGACACCGGCAACGCCTGAGGCCGGCCGGAATCAGGACGCCGTAAGTCCGATCTCAATACGCTTGCACTCCCATTCCAGGAAGATGAGCGTATTCCGTGACCACAACGATTACCCCCGCCGCGTCCACCGGCCTTGCGCACTATGACCGCGTCACCATCGCGTTCCATTGGCTGACGGCGGCGCTGGTGGTGGGCCTGTTCGCGCTGGCCGAGATCTGGGACTTCCTGCCGCGCGGCACGCCCACGCGGCGTTTGCTGCAGCACCTGCATATATCGTTCGGCCTGGTGTTTGCCGCCGTGTTCGTGCTGCGCGCCATCTGGCGCCTCACGGCGGGCAGGCGCCTGCCGCCGGCCGCCACGGGCTGGCTGCGCGTGGCTAGTACGAGCGTACACGGATTGCTGTACCTGTTGATGGCGACGCAGATCGTGCTGGGCTTTCTTTTCCGCTGGGCGCAGGGCGAGCCGTTCGCTTTCTTTGGCCTGTTCGACGTGCCCACGTTGATCGCCATCGACCACGAGCAGCGCCGCTTCATTGGCGGACTGCACGATACCGTGGCCTGGTGCATCATCGCGCTGGCGCTGCTGCATGCCTTGGCCGGGCTGTTCCACCACTATGTCCTGCGCGATGGCGTGCTGCGCCGCATGCTCTCCAGCCGCTGAGGAGCGCGCGGCAAGGGCGGGTAGTGAAAGCCGGGCCGGGCAGGTTGTACATTACGCACTATCACTGCCTTACTTCCACAGGATGTACCCACCATGACCGCCCCTGAAGTGTTTATCTCCTCCTCGATCAGCTGCGCGAACGATCGCCCCTTCGTGCTGTTCGGCGGCATCAACGTGCTGGAATCGAAGGAACTGGCGCTGCGCGCCTGCGAGGAATACCAGCGCGTCACCCGCAAGCTGGGCATCCCGTACGTCTTCAAGGCCTCCTTCGACAAGGCCAACCGCTCGTCCATCCATTCCTATCGCGGCCCGGGCCTGGAAGAGGGCATGAAGATCTTCGAGGCGGTCAAGAAGGAATTCGGCGTGCCCGTCATCACCGACGTGCATGAGCCCTGGCAGGCCGCGGCCGTGGCCGAGGTCGTCGACATCCTGCAGCTGCCGGCCTTCCTGGCGCGGCAAACGGACCTGGTGGTGGCGCTGGCCAAGACGCAGCGCATCATCAACATCAAGAAGCCGCAGTTCCTCAGCCCGACGCAGATGCTGAACATCGTCGAGAAGTTCACCGAGGCCGGCAACGACAAGCTCATCCTATGCGACCGCGGCACCTGCTTCGGCTATGACAATCTCGTTGTAGACATGCTAGGGTTTGGCGTGATGAAGAAAGTGTCCGGCAACAGGCCGCTCATTTTCGACGTCACGCATGCCTTGCAGCAGCGCTCGGCGCTGGATGCGGCATCAGGCGGCCGCCGCGAGCAGGTGGCCGAACTGGCGCGCGCGGGCATGGCCGTGGGGTTGGCCGGCCTGTTCCTGGAAGCCCACCCCGATCCCAACAACGCGAAGTGCGACGGTCCCAGCGCCTTGCCGCTGGACAAGCTGGAGCCCTTCCTGACCCAGTTGAAGATGCTGGACGACCTGGTGAAGTCCTTTGCCCCTATCGACATCGAACCCTGAATCCCGCGGTCATAACGGCTGCGCAAAGTTGTTATACGATCCGGGCCAACTATTGGGGAGGCCTGGATGTCTTTGTATGTGATCGTCGCCGTCCGAAAGGAACCCGTCAGCGGGCACGTGGCCTATGTGCGTTGGGGCCAGGCCGAACGCGGCATCCCCGGCTGGGTCACCGAGCCGGTGACGGCGGCGGCATCCGAGGTCATCGAGGCCATCAAGGACGGCGTGGAAGTCGAAACCGCCATCAGCCAGGATGGCATGAGCGTGGCGCTGCGGCCGGTGCGCGTGCTGGTGGATGACGACGGACGCGAACATCTCGCGTCCGCGCCGGTTCCCAGCTCGACCCTTTACACGCTTTTCGATCTGCCGGAATTCTGATCCGGCCAGGCCGGCTGGCGGCGCCTAGCGCCGGCCCTGCGCGAAATTGAGCAGGGCGTCTCCGGCCATCCGGTAACGCACCCATTCATCCTGCGGCAACGCGCCGATCGACTTGTAGAAATCGATGGCGGGCGTGTTCCAGTCCAGCACGCTCCATTCCAGCCGGCCGCAGCCGTTGGCCACCGCCTCTTGCGCCAGATGGCGCAACAGGTCGCGGCCCGCGCCGATGCCGCGCTGCTCCGGCGTGACGTACAGGTCTTCCAGATAGATCCCGTTCTTGCCCAGCCAGGTCGAGTAGCTGTAGAAGTAGACGGCGTAGCCGATGGGCTTGCCGTCCAGCAGGCACATCAGGGCCTTGGCCGGCGCGTTCTCGGCGAACAGGGTGCGCTCGACATCCTGGGGGCTGGCGATCACTTCATGGGCGGCGCGTTCGTACACGGCCAGCTCGGTGATGAAGGCATGGATCTGGGCCGCGTCCGAGGCGACGGCGGGACGGATTTCGATGGTCACGGGTACTTCCTGTTGCTGCTTTTGGGGGCCTTATCCTACTCGTGAATCGGGCGGCGCGCATTTCTGCCCGGCGCGTCCATTTCGGGAATACCCTTACTTGCGCGCTGGTCGTGCGGGCGCGATTCTTGAAAGCGTTCTGCCCTCGAGTCCAATGCGTACAACAGGGGACATCTCCCATGCCTGAACCTGGGTCCGCCGTTGCCAGCACGCCTGCCGCAAGCCGTAAAAGGCGTCGCCTGTCCTGGATCTGGCTGGTGCCTCTCATCGCAGCCGTGGGCGGACTGGCGCTGGTAGTGCGCGTCTGGATGCAGGCCGGCCCCACCGCCACCATCAGCTTCCAGACCGCCGAAGGGCTGGAGGCCGGCAAGACCCAGGTCCGCTACAAGGACGTCGTGGTCGGCGTGGTCGAGCGCGTGGCCCTGAACTCGGACCGGTCGGGCATTGTTGCGACCGTGCGCATCAACAAGGACGCCGGCAGCCTGCTGCAGGAAGGGACGATGTTCTGGGTGGTGCGGCCCAGGCTGACCCTGAGCGGCGTGTCCGGCCTGAGCACCCTGTTCTCCGGCGCCTACATCGGCGTGGACCCCTCCGACCGGTTCCGCCAGGAAGGAGAAAGCCGCGCCACCAAGTACAGCTTCGTCGGCCTGGAAACGCCGCCCGAGGTGCAGCAGGACCGGGCCGGCAAGCGCTACACCCTCAAGGCCCGCGACCTGGGCTCGCTGGACATAGGCTCACCCGTCTACTTCCGGCGCATTGCCGTGGGGCAGGTGGTGGCCTATCACCTGGACAGCAGCGGCGAGGGCGTCAACGTGCAGGTGTTCATCGATGCGCCCAATGACGAATACGTCAATAGCGCCACGCGCTTCTGGAACGCCAGCGGCGTGGATTTCAGCGTCGACGCGCGCGGCCTGCAGGTGCGTTCGCAGTCGCTGCTGTCCGTGATCGTGGGGGGCGTCGCATTCGACACCATCGAGCAGCACGCGCACGTGGTGGCCAAGGCCGATGCCGAGTTCACCATCTTCCCGTCGGAAGGGGCGGCCCGCGCGCAACCGGATGGCATGCCGCTGCACATCCGCATGCGTTTTGACCAGTCGGTCCGGGGGCTGGTGGTCGGCGCGCCCATCGACGCGTATGGCGCGGCCATCGGCCAGGTGGACTCGATCCGCCTGGAGTTCGACCCGGCGATCAAGTAGTTCTACGCGCTGGTCGGAGCCACCGTCTATCCCGAGCGCCTGGGCGCGCAGACGGTCGAGGAAATCAAGGAATACTCGGGTTCGACGCTGCAGCATCCCAACGGCAAGCTGCTGGCCGCGTTGATCCAGCACGGCTTGCGCGCGCAGCTGCGCATCGGCAACCTGCTGACGGGCCAGCTGTACGTCGCCTTGGCGGTGTTCCCGGACGCCAAGCCGGTGGCGTTCACGATGGAGGAAGAACCGTTCATTCCCACCGTGCCGAACAACCTGGACCAGTTGCAGCAGCAGATCAACAGCATCCTTACCAAGCTCGACAGGGTGCCGTTCGAAGGCTTGGGCGCCGATCTGGGCCAATTGCTGCGCGCCACTTCCAGCCTGATGAAGCGGCTGGATACGCGCCTGGCGCCCGAGGCGCAAGCCATGCTGCGCCAGGCCAGCAAGTCCTTGGCCGCTGTAGGCGGGGTGCTGAGCCCCGACGCCGGCCTGCCGGTCAATGCCAACGCGGTCTTGCAGGAATTGTCGCGGGCGGCCCGCTCGCTGCGGGAACTGTCGGACTATCTGCAAGCGCATCCGGAGTCGTTGCTGCGTGGCCGCGCGCCGGATGCCCAATACCAGCGCCAGCCGGCGCGCTAGGCTAGCGCGCGAGCCATTGCGCAATCAGGCAGGCGCTGGCTTGCGCGTCCGTGGCCGAGGTGTCCAGCACCAGGTCGCTGAAGGGACGCGCGGCATAGCCTTCGAGGTACATCTGCGCGATGCGCTGCCGCTCCCAATCCGTCAAGACGCGGCCGCCCCTGTCCGATTGGGCGGCCGCGAGCGTGGGGGCCAGGGTCACTACGCGCAAGCGCGCGCCGCGTTGTCGGCACGCCGCCAGGATTTGCTCGTAGCTATCCTGCTCCAAGGGGTAGGCGATGACCAGATAGCGCTCCTGCGCCTGGGCGATCAGCCTGGTGAGGCGGGCCAGCGCCAGCGCCCACTGCTCGGTGTATGGCAGATGGCTGGGGGCGTCGTGATCATCGCCGTCGATGAAGCGCGCAGCGGGCAACAGGGCGGCCAAGGCCGCTCCGACCGTGGACTTGCCGCTGTTGATCGGGCCGTTGATATGGATGACGGTGGTGTCAGGCGTTGATATGGCTGTTCCTTTCAGGGCAGGCCGGTGCGCAAGGCGTCCGCGCCGGCCGAATCAGAACAGGCATTGTCGCAAAGCGAACTTGCGGCCGAAAGCCCTCACTTCGTCGCCGTCCACGGACGCCGCCAGGTCCCAGCGGTCGCCGCGCGTCACCAGGAAGGACCGGCCGGTTGCGGCATGGCGCAAGGCGAATTGCCAGAAGGCTGCCTCGGATCCCACCGGTTCGAGGTCGTGCGGCCCGATCAGCAACCGGCTCGGGCGGGGCGTTGCGCCCAGTGTCCAGCGCAGGGCGATGCCCAGGAACGCGAAACGCGCCGAGAACGACGACGGCTGGACGGTCAGCACGCGGATTCTGTTGATCATTGCCAGGACCCCTTGCAGATAGAGTCCAGCGTAGCAAAAGCGGCCCGGGCCATCCATACCGCCTTTGGTGGGTACGGACCGGCCCGGCTGGCTGCTATTTCTGGATGGCGTCCTGCGCGTGGCCGCGGGTGATCCGCCCGAGCAGCAGCAGGGCGCCGGCTGGCGCCAGCGCGAATGCGGCGAACAGCCATTGCGCGGCATGCTGCGCGCCCGCGACGCCGCCGGGGTCCGCCAGGCCCGCGCTGTTGGTGATGACGCCAGCCAGCGCCGCCGTCAAGGCCGTTGCATAGAGCTGCACCGTGGTGATGGACGAGGAGGTCAAGGTTTCTTCGCCGGCAGGCGCCGCGGTGAAGATGCGTGTCAGCAGGTGCGGCCAGCTCAGGCCGATGCCGAAGCCCACGCCGGCCAATGCCAGCACATAGAGCGCCAACCCCGGATAGGACTGCAGTTGCGCCGTGCGCGGCGTCATATAGGCCAGGGCGGCCAGCGCGGCCAGGATCACGATGGGGCTCAGGCGCACCAGGAAATTCGCGGCCGGGCCGCTGCGGGTGGCGCTGGGCATGGCGGCCAGGGTCCAGCCCGCCGCCATGGCCGCGGTCATGTAGCCGGCCGCCAGCGGCGTCATGCCATGGATGACCTGCAGGAAATACGGCACGAAGATTTCGGTGGTGATGGCGGCCACCACCAGGCACATCACCGCGTACAGCGCGCCCAGCGGCGTGGCGATCGAGTAGGCGCCGGTGGGCAGCAGCCGCTTCGCGGCGCGCCGGTCCACCGCCGCGATCAGCGCGGCGATGGCCAGTCCGGCGGCAATGCCCGCCAGATTCCAGCGCAGGTCGGTCGACAGGCTGGCCAGCGTGATTGCCAGCACGCTGGCCACCAGCAGGCCCAGCGTGGTCACGGGCAGCGGACTCGGGCGGGAGGGCGGAACCGATTCCTTGCCGCCGACCTTGAGGGCCACGATCGCCGCCAGGGCGGCGGCCACGGGCAGCAAGGCCCAGAACGCCAGCCGCCAGTGCCCGGTCTGGGCGAAGACCCCGCCAATGGCGGGGCCGCACAAGGTGGCGACGCCCCACATGCCGGACACCAGGGCCATTGCGCGCGACCAGAGCGGCGCCTCGAAGACCAGGCGGATCAGGGCATAGCTGAGCGCAAACAGGATGCCGCCGCCCAGGCCCTGGATGCTGCGTCCGGCCAGCAGCGCAGGCATGCTCGGCGCCAGCGCGCACACCACGGAACCGGCGGTGAACACCGCGACGGCAAGCAGGTAGGCCGCGCGCGGCCCCAGCGTTTCGATCAGCCTGGCCGACAGCGCCGACCCGACGATGGAGGTCACGACGAACAGCGTGGTGTTCCAGGCGTAGTACTCCAGTCCGCCGATGTCCTTGATGACGCTGGGCAGAATGGTGGTGACGATGTAGACGTTGATGGCGTGCAGCGCCACCCCGCCTGCCAGCGCGATGGAGCGCAGGGCATTGGTCCCGTGCAGCAGATCTGCCCAGGACGCGCTTGAAACATGGGTTGTACCGGTGCTCACGCGGTCTTCCGCCTTCGAGAGAAATTATTTAAACAAGATTTGTATTGGATAATACGCATGCCGGCGCGCAACCGCAAACGCTGTGTGCGAGCGCCGCGGCCCCTTGCCGCGGCGGCAATCAGTGCTTGAGCAATCCGCGCAGCAGCAGGTCCAGCGCCTGCAAGGCCTGCGCCAGGCGCGGGCCGTCCCCGGCGTCCTGCGCGATCCAGAAGGCGCTTTCGACCAGGCTGCCGTTGATCAGCCGCGCCAGCGCCTGCGGCGCGGCGGCTTCGATGAGATCCTGATCCATCATCGTCTGCAATAGCGCGGCGAGCGAAGCAATGCAGTGTTGCTGCGAACCGTCCGTCACCGCGCCCAGCACGGCCCGTGCATCTTGCAGCACGATGCGCCGGATCTCGGGTTCGGCCGCCATCTCCAGATAGGCGCGGCAGCGCCCATGCAAGGCGGCCCAGGCATCGGGCGCCTGCGCGGCGATCGCGGCCAGGCGTTGGTCCATTTCGCCGTCAATCTGTTCGACCACTGCGGCGAGCAGGCCTTTCTTGTCGCCGAAGTGGTGGTACAGGGCGCCCCGCGTCAGTCCTGCCGCCGCGGTGAAATCGTCCATGGACGTGGCCGCATAGCCGGCTTCACGGAAGGCTTGCCGGGCCGTGGCCAGCAGTTTCGCGCGGGTGGCTTCGATCATCTCGGCGCGGGAACGCGTCATGCTCCTCTCCAAAGACATACGACGTGTATGTAAATTGACATACGCATCGTATGTGAATACGATGCCGCTGTCCACAGCAATCAAAGGCTTCCGGTGTCGAATCCGTATCGCGAGTTGTTCCAGGCGCCCGGCGCATTGGGTTTTGTCCTGGCGGGCGCCATCGCCCGCCTGCCATTGCCGATGATCGGCATCGGCATCATCACCATGTTGTCCGAGGTGCGTGGGTCCTATGCACTGGCAGGCGCCGTCGCGGCCACGTTTGCGCTGGCCACGGCCTTGCTGGCGCCGCGGATTTCCCGCCTGGTGGACCGCCATGGCCAGGGCAGGGTGTTGCCCGTGGCCGCGGGCTTGTGCGTC
Source organism: Achromobacter sp. Marseille-Q4954 (assembly GCF_943737025.1). NCBI lineage: Bacteria > Pseudomonadati > Pseudomonadota > Betaproteobacteria > Burkholderiales > Alcaligenaceae > Achromobacter > Achromobacter sp. Marseille-Q4954. Next base: position 182,857 of record NZ_CALSFQ010000004.1, on the reverse strand, counting down.
GCGGGGCTGGTCGGCCTGGCAGTCTGCGTGCAATGGAGTGCGCCCGAGTGGACCCTGTTTCTCTTCGCCGCGCTGGCGGGCGCCTTGCCCAGCATGCCGGCGATGATACGCGCGCGCTGGACCGAGATCTTCAGGGACCAGCCGCAGTTGCGCACCGCCTACGCGCTGGAGTCCGTAGCCGACGAGCTGAGCTTCATCGTAGGTCCGCCGCTGGCCGTGGGACTGAGCGCGCTGTTCTTTCCGCAGGCCGGTCCGCTGTTCGCGGCGCTGCTGCTCGCGGTGGGCGTCACCGCCTTCGTGCTGCAGCGGGCCACGGCGCCCGCCGTGCGGTTCAAGCAGGAAGGGCGTCAGGCCTCGGTGTTGCGCATGCCGCCGATGCCCTCCCTGCTGGCGATGATGGCCGCCATGGGCGTCATCGTCGGCACCATCGACGTCCTGAGCGTCGCCTTTGCCCGGCAGCAAGGCATGCCGGCCGGAGCCAGCCTGGTGTTGTCCGCCTATGCCCTGGGCTCCTGCGTGGCCGGTCTGGTGTTTGGCGTACTGAAGTTCCAGATGCCGCTGGCCCGCCTGCTGGTGGTCGCGGCGGCGGTCACGGCGTTCACCACGGTTCCGCTGCTGCTGGTGAACGATCTGCTTACCCTGGTGCTGGGCGTGCTGCTGGCCGGCCTGTCGTTCGCTCCGACCATGATCATCGCGATGGCGCTGGTGGAAAGCAGCGTGCCTGGCCATCGCCTGACGGAAGGGCTGACCTGGCTGGTGACCGGCCTGGGGGCTGGCGTCGCGGCGGGCGCGGCGCTGGCGGGCTGGGTGGTCGACCACCACGGCGTGGGTGCGGGATTCTGGACGGCGGTGGGGGCGGGCGCGATCGTGTTGCTGGCCGCCATACCGGTGGGACGCAGTGCCGCGGCCGGTCGCGCCGACGCCTGACCCGGCCGGCCGATAGAATGGGGAGTCCGGCGCCTGCTCAGGCGCGCCGCAAGGAGAACCGCATGTCCAGAACCGTCGTCAATCCCGACACCGTGTTCAATACCGTCCAATACGGATTCAGCCAGGCCGTCATCGTCACCGGGCAGCGCCGCATGCTGCTGTCCGGCCAGGTCGGGGTCGACATCAACGAGCGTACGGCGGGACCGGGCCTGCGGGAGCAGACCGAAGCCGCGTTGGACAATGTCGAGCGCGTGCTGGCTGCGGCCGGCGGCACCTTGGAGCAGGTGATCATGCTGCGCATCTACATCTGCGAAACGGCCAGGGAGGACCAGGAAGTGATCGCGCAGGCGCTGCGCGACCGTTTCAAGAAGGATCCCCCGCCCTCGTCGTGGATCATCGTCAGCGGCCTGTCATTGCCGGAATGGCTGATCGAGATCGAGGCCGAGGCCATGCTGGACTAGCCGCGCCAGGGCGCCGTTGCAAAGGCGGTGCGCAAATGCGCCAGGAAGCCCGCCGTCCGCGCGGGCAGCTCCTGGCGCGATTTGACCAGGGCCACCACGTCGGCCGACGGCAGGGTCCAGCCGGGCAGCAGCGGCACCAGCGCACGCGCCTGCAGATGCGCCGCGACATCCCACTCCGAGCGCACGATGATGCCGTGCCCGGCCAGGGCCCACTCCACGGCAGTTTCCCCCGCATTGCTGGACAGCACCGGCGCCACGCGCACCCCAACGGCCGGGCCGCGCCCATGCTTGAAGCGCCACAAGGTTACGTCTTCATCGTTCTCGCGCAGCGCGATGCAGTCGTGTCCGCGCAGATCCTCGGGCTTGACAGGGGCGCCGCGGCGCGCCAGGTAGGAGGGCGCCGCGCACAGGATCCGGCGGTTGGGCGCCAGCGGGTAGGCGACCAGCGTCGAATCGCGCAGTTCGCCGATATGCACCATTACATCCCAGTCGTCGGAAGCCAGCCGCGGCGGCCCGTCGGACAGCGTCAGGCTGGCGGTCACGTCCGCGCTCTGGCCGCGGAACTCCGCGACCAGCCCGGCGATGTAGCGCTGCCCGAATCCCAGCGGCGCGACCACGCGCAGATGACCTGCCACCACGCCCCGGCGGCCCGCCAGTTCGTCGGCCAGGTCGCCCAGTTCGCCGCAGATCTGTTCCGCCCGCAACGCCAGCAGCCTGCCTTCGTCGGTCAGCGCGGTGCCGCGTCCGGAGCGGTTGACCAGCCTGACGCCCAGCCGTTTTTCCAGCGTGTGCAGCCTTTGAGTGACGGCGGGCGGCGTGACATCCAGCGCGCGCGCCGCTTCGGCCAGCGAGCGGGTGACTGCCAGGGTCAGGAAAAAACGCAGGTCTTCGGTCGTAATCATGCAGGCACGGATTAATGGATGATTAAGTCCAGATTAAACACGCGGAACCGCCGCCGCGCCATACTTTCAGTCATTCCGATACGCCCTGCCGAGAGCGCCATGAACCAGAACGCCACGCCTTCTTCCCTCGAAACCCTGGATACCCCATGCCTGCTGCTCGATGAGACGCGCATGATGCGCAACATCGAGCGTCTGAACGCGCTGATGGCCGGGCACGGGGTGCAGTTGCGTCCGCACCTGAAGACGCCCAAGTCGATCGACGTGGCGCGCCGGCTCATGTCCACACCCCAGGGCCCGGCCGCCGTGTCCACGCTGCAGGAGGCCGAACAGTTCGCCGCCGCCGGCGTCACCGACCTGCTGTACGCCGTGGGCGTGTCGCCGGCAAAGCTGGACCGCGTGCTGGCGCTGCGCCGCCGCGGCGTGGACCTCACCGTGGTGGTGGACAGCCTGGAAGCGGCGCGCGCCGTCGCCCAGCGGGCGCGGGAGGCGGGCGACGCCATCCCGGCGCTGATCGAGATCGACTGCGACGGCCATCGTGCCGGGGTGCAGCCGGGCAACACGGCCCAGTTGCTGGCGATTGCGCGCGTCCTGCATGAGGACGGCGCATGCCTGCGCGGCGTCATGACGCACGCCGGCGAGTCGTACGGCTGCGATAGCGTCGACGCCATTGCCGACATGGCGGAGCAGGAGCGCGTGGCGGCCGTGAGTTGCGCCGAGGCGATCCGCCAGGCAGGGCTGCCATGTCCGGTGGTCAGCGTGGGATCCACCCCCACCGCGCATTTCGCCCGCAAGCTCGACGGCGTGACCGAAGTCCGCGCGGGCGTTTACGTGTTCTTCGATCTGGTGATGGCCGGGCTGGGCGTGTGTTCGGTCGATGACATCGCCGCCACCGTGTTGACGACCGTGATCGGCCATCAGCCCGACAAGGGCTGGATCCTGGTGGATGCCGGATGGATGGCCATGTCGCGCGACCGGGGTACCGCCAAACAGCGGGTTGATCAACTGTACGGCCTGGTGTGCGATGCGAACGGCACGGTCTATCCCGACCTGCTGCTGGCCGAGACCAACCAGGAGCAGGGCATCATCAAGGTGCGTCCAGGCAGCGGCGCGGCCCTGCCCGATCTGCCGCTGGGAGCGAAGCTGCGCATCGTGCCCAATCACGCCTGCGCCACCTGCGCCCAGCACGATGCCTACGAGGTCGTGCGTCCGGATTCGTCCGGCGTAGTGGCGCATTGGGAACGCTTTCGCGGCTGGTAAGCCGCCTTTCACGAGGAGGCATGCATGGATCTCATCCATACGCATCAGGCCACGCCGCCCGCCGGCCACTATTCGCAGGCGGTCCGCGCCAACGGTTTCATCTTCGTCTCTGGGCAGTTGGGCTTTCTGCCGCCTGCTGCGCCCGGCGCGCGGCCGGCGCTGGCCGACGGCGCCGCGGCCCAGACCCGGGAAGCGCTGCGCAGTGTTCGCGCCATCCTGGAAGCGGCCGGCGCCTCGCTTGCCGCGGTCGCCAGCGTGACGGTGTACATCCCGGACGTGGCGCTCTGGGACGAGGTCAACCGGGTCTACGAGGAGGGCTTCGGCGATCATCGGCCCGCGCGGGCCATCGTGCCCACCCGCGAGCTGCACTACGGCGCCCTGGTGGAGATCAGCGTGGTCGCCGTCGCCTAGCGCGCGGCGGATCGTGCAGGCGGACGCCTATAATGCCTGCGCCTCAATACCTTCGGGGGAGACCGTCCGCATGCAGTACGAATACCTGTTCTGGTCCATGGCCGCGATGGTGGCGGCGGCGCTGGCAGGCGGGTCGCTGTGCGGCCGCCTGGGTTCCGTCAAGCGGGTCCTGCTGGGGGTTGCCGCGCTGGCCGTTGCGGTGGGCGTGGCGGTGTTCCTGCTTTCCCGCCACGGCGGCTTCAGCGAGCTGTCGGCGATGCTGTCGATCGCCGCCTTCATGTTCAGCCTGGTGATCGGCGCCGCCGCGTCGCTGCTTACGCGGCGCATACTCTTGCGCCGCTGAGCGCTGCGCGCCTTATTCTTCGGCGTCGAAATCCTCGTCTTCGTCGTCTTCATCCTGTTCCAGGGCGTCGTAGCCCTTCCAGGTGATGCGCCAGCGCGTCGCGCCCGCGGTGGCAGCCGTTTCGCTGATCTGCTTGACCAGGCCCGCGTCTTCCAGCAGGTCGAGGTGATGCGCAATCAGCTGCAGCCCTTGCTCTTCGGGATGCGGCGCCAGGGCCACGTTCTTGATGTCGTGCGTGCTCAGGTTGGGGCCGGGGGCGTCGCGCAGGGCGCCCAGGATAGTGACGACCAAGTCGAAATCGCGTTGCATGTTGTCCACCATTCGTTGGGGTAAAAGACAAGCCGACGATAGCAGAGATCGATTGCCGCGAAGCGACAGGCGCTGCAGCCGGGTTACAGTCCAGAGTTCTCGATAACCGATACATGCAGATTCCATGAAGAAACCCGCAGAGCGCGATTGCCTCGCGCTGATCCCAGGCTACACGGGCCAGGCCGCCAAGCTCTTTCTCACGCGCAGCGAGGACGGCCGCATCGAAGGCGTGACCGTGTTCGATCTGCTTGGCCATATCAAGCTGCAGGGCGATGCGGATGCGGCGGCGGCGTGGGTCGGCGACTGGCTCGCCCAGGAGGCCGGCAACCGCAAGGCCCGCCGCACGCAGCTGCTGGCCCAGATGTTCGTCTGCAAGCTCGCCGGCGAGGAGAAGGACCGCTTCCTGACGGCGCAGAAGCCGCTGGTCCGGGTCCTGGCCGACGCCGGGGTGCGGACCCGTTCCGTCGCCGCCACTTCCGGCGCCGCGCGGCAGTCGCTTGGTCCTACTGTCAAGAAGCATTAGCCCAAGGCTGTTATAGTCGCGCCTGGGCGTGCGAGTGCACCTGCAAGGTGCGTGCCCAGGCGGGCAACGCCCGCAAGTCAAGGAAGAGTGATCATGGAAATAGTAAGTCGGCAAGTCGCCGACGTAGCGGGCGGCGTCGAGCTGCACACCACGCTGGATGGCGAGAGCATCAGCGTCTACGTCCTGGAAGGCGTGACGGATCTCAATGCGATCGCAGACATCGTGCCGCGTGAAAAAGTCGAAGCAGGGGCTGACATACACGCCTCTAGTGTCGACAATGTTGATAATGCGCAAGAACAGATCGACCAAGTCCTGGAGAATATGAATCCCGGCGACGTGGCGGTTTTCCTTTGCTCGGGCCCCGATGCTTTCGGCGCGGCGCTCGATCTGCTGGGTTTACCTATCGACGAGTAAGCCTGGCGGCAAACCAAAGTGCTAGCCCGAACGGCGTATGAAGAAATCCTCGTACGCGGGCAGGCGGCATTTATATAAGCCTAGATTGTTTTTTTATGATGCGTGGGTGTAAACACCTATGCAGGACTTCTTATTGCCTATGAAAATGTGTGGAATCCGCGTGCAGTTTCTCTTTGTTGCATTATTGGCACGCATTTTTTAGGATTATGTTGACTTGTGAGGGGAACCTAACGATAGTGTCGGCACACGATCACAAGCGTTGCGATTTTCGTTCAGTGCCGTGCCTTTTCCGGCTCAGCGTTATTGTTCTACTGTCCCCTCCTTGATTGATTCGTGACCTCCGGGCATTTGCCCATTATCTCTAGGAAATACAGTATGGAAACCGGCGTCGTTAAGTGGTTCAACTCGGAAAAGGGCTATGGCTTCATCACTCCGGAAGCGGGTGGTAAGGATCTGTTCGCTCACTTCTCCGAAATTCAGGGCTCGGGCTTCAAGTCTCTGGAAGAGAACCAGCGCGTCAGCTTTGTGACGGCCAACGGCCCCAAGGGCCCGCAAGCTACGAAGATCCAGGTCCTGTAAGGGTCTGAGTTTTCGATAGAAGCCCCCTCGTGGGGCTTTTTTGTTTTCTGCCGCAGCATTCCTAAATATGGAAAGTATCGCTGCGCTTGTGTTATCTCAGGGTAATCCCTAGATCGCTTTATTCAGGTTTCCGAATCGCACTCGATTCATCCATTCGGTGTATGGATCCTAATACGGTGCGCGTCTCTGTTATTGTCGGCCTTGCTTTCGACTTCAGGATACGCGCGCTCATGACTTCTTCCCCCGCCTCCCAGATCGTTCCGCAGCCCCACGAGGTGGTCGCGTTCTGGCGCAATGCCGGTCCGCAGCAATGGTTCAGCAAGAGCGCGGACTTCGACGCAGCCTTCCGCACCCGTTTTGAGGCCGCCCACATGGCTGCGGCGGCCCGGCAGCTGGATGCATGGCTGGACGACGCCACCGGCGCCTTGGCGCTGATGGTTCTGTTGGACCAGTTCCCGCGCAACGCCTACCGGGATACCGCGCACATGTTCGCCACCGACCCATTGGCCCAGTACTTCGCCGACCGGGCCATTGCGGCCGGCCATGATCTGGGAGTGGATCCGCAACTGCGCCAGTTTTTCTACCTGCCCTTCGAGCACGCGGAGAACCTTGCCGCGCAAAACCGCGCGGTGGCTTTGATGGAGACATTGGACGCCGACTCGCTGCGCTGGGCGGTCCTGCATCGCGACATCGTCAAGCGCTTTGGGCGCTTTCCCCATCGCAACGCCGCGCTGGGGCGGCAAACCACCCAGGCAGAGCAGGAATTTCTGGATTCCGGCGGGTTCGCAGGGTAGGTGGCTGCCGTGCGGCAGGTGGTTTCGGGCGCCTGCCGGGCGGCAGGTATCCGCATGTGTCCGCACGTTCCAAGTTGAAAATTCCAGGCCCGTCTGGCGGTCCCAACCCCTCGCCAGGCTTGCTTCCGCGGCGCTTTGGAGGCGCTCTCGAATTTGCGGATGTTTGACGTTTTTCGGGGTTCGCCAATACACTGGGTTTAGCGAGATTTTCAAGCGACGCGGTCTGCGTTTCACTTGTCGCCGTCAGTGGTACTGCGGTTGCTTCCTCTCCCATCCTTGATGATCTGGCGCCCCGCGAGCAATCGCTTTTTCTAGGTTCAAGGACACTCCATGGCAACCGGCATCGTTAAGTGGTTCAACGCCGAAAAGGGTTATGGTTTCATCATGCCCGATGATGGCAGCAAGGATCTTTTCGCTCACTACTCGGAAATCCGCAGCGAAGGCTACAAGTCGCTGCAGGAGAACCAGCGCGTCACCTTCGAGGTCGGTACCGGCCCCAAGGGACCCAGCGCAAAGAACATCAAGGTAGCGGCCTGACCTTCGCAGGGCAGCGCCCCGGGCCGGCCCGGCGTTCCGCCCAGAAAAAAGCCCCCGCACGCAATGTGCGGGGGCTTTTTTTGTTGCCGGGCTGGCGCGCCTCGGGGGCGCTTCCCGGCGTCAGTGCTTCGCGTGGTTGGCCGGCGGCGTGGCCAGCTTGTCCACCAGCGCAATTCCCAGCGCCGACAGGATGAACAGGGCGTGGATGATGGTCTGCCACATCACGCCGGCCTCGGAGAAGCGCGCGTTGGGCGTGCCCAACGTGCCGGCCTCGATGAACGTGCGCAGCAGGTGGATCGAGGAGATGCCGATGATGGCCATGGCCAGCTTGACCTTGAGCACGCTGGCGTTCACGTGGCTGAGCCATTCCGGCTGGTCCGGGTGGCCTTGCAGTCGCAGGCGCGACACAAAGGTTTCGTAGCCGCCCACGATCACCATGACCAGCAGGTTCGAGATCATTACCACGTCGATCAGGCCCAGCACCAGCAGCATGATCTCCATTTCGCCGAAGCTGCTGGCGTGCGTCACCAGGTGCCACAGCTCCTTCAGGAACAGCATGACGTAGACGCCTTGCGCGACGATCAGGCCCAGGTACAAGGGCAGTTGCAGCCAGCGCGAGCTGAAGATCAGGCTGGGCAGCAAGCCCAGGCGGGGAGGGGTGTTGGAGATCATTTGGGTGCGAGCCCTATGGTGTGTGCGAAAAATGGCGGGCGCAATTCTATCAACGCCGCGTTGCCGCAGATATCAGTTTCTTTGAGGGGCCTCGTCCGAGGGAATACCCGCTAGCACGATTGCGCAAATTCTGTTCGGGTTTTATGTAAGGAAAACTGGCATTTGCGAAACTGTGTGGCGAAACGCTTGGTGCGCATTGGTCGTATATAGAATTGCGGCCTCGTTCGCATAGAGCCAGTAAAGAGGAGTTTGTTCCCATGAAGATCCGCTACACCGTCGCTGCCCTGAGCGTTGCGCTCGCCCCTTTCTCTGCCTCCCAGGCTTTGGACATCGGCGGCCTGGTCGGCGCCGGCAGCAAGGTCGTTCAGGCCGCCACGCTGAGCGATGCCGAGATCAAGACCCTGTCGGACAAGGCTTGCGCGCAGAGCGATTCCCAGGAAAAGATCGCCGCTCCCGGCAGCAAGTACGACGCCCGTCTGCAGAAGATCGCCAAGCAACTGGGCGGCACGGTCAACGGCCAGAAGGCCAGCTACAAGGTCTACGTCACCAAGGACGTCAACGCCTGGGCCATGGCCAACGGCTGCATCCGCGTCTACAGCGGCCTGATGGACATGATGACCGATGACGAAGTGCTGGGCGTGGTGGGCCACGAAATCGGCCACGTCGCGCTGGGCCACAGCAAGAAGGCGATGCAGACCGCCTACACCGTTTCCGCCGCGCGCGACGCCGCCAATGCCGCGGGCGGCGCCACCGTGGCCGCGTTGAACTCCTCGCAGTTGGGCGACCTGACCGAGAAGTTCATCAACGCGCAGTTCTCGCAGTCGCAGGAAAGCGCCGCCGACGATTACTCGTTCGACCAGCTGCAGGCCAAGGGCCTGAACACCCGCGGCCTGGTGACCGCGTTCCAGAAACTGGCCGAACTGGACGGCGGCAAGAGCGACATGATGAGCTCGCACCCGTCCTCGGCCAAGCGCGCGCAGCACATCGAAGAGCGCATCGCCAAGGCCAAGTAAGGCATACTGGCTGGCGTAAATTCTCCCGTCCCGGGTGGAAAACGGGGCGCGAGTATCCGGACTTATCCGGGTGCTCGCGCCCCTTTGCGTCAGGGCGCCGGAAGTTTCCGGTAAAATGCGCCGTTTATCCGCCCGTCATCTCTTTATCTCTCGGAAAATAGGTCTTTTAATGCAGCCTGTGGTTGAAACCCTCTCCGGCCTGGAGCGCCGTGTTGATCTGGCCGTCTCGGTGGCCGACGTCGAAAAGGAAGTCCAGGCGCAATTGAAGCGCGTGGCCCGGACCGCCAAGGTCCCCGGCTTCCGTCCGGGCAAGGCGCCGCTCGCCATGCTCGAGCGCAGCCATGGCCCCGGCATTCGCTACGACGTGATCAATAGCCAAGTTGGCCGTGCCTTTGAACAAGCTGTCGATGGCGCCAAGCTGCGCGTCGCCGGCGCCCCGAACCTCGAGCCCAAGACTGAAGGCGTTGCCGACGACACGCTGGCGTTCACCGCCACGTTCGAGGTCTATCCCGAAGTCGCCGTGCCGGACCTGTCGGCCCTGGCCGTCACCCGCTACGAAACGGCCGTCACCGACGCCGAAGTGCAGCAGACCCTGGACGTCCTGCGCAAGCAGCGCGCCACGTTCGAAGCCCGTGAAGGCCGCGCCTCGCAAGACGGCGACCGCGTCACGCTGGACTTCGCCGGCACCATCGACGGCGTGCCGTTCGAAGGCGGCAAGGCCGAAGCCTTCCCGTTCGTGCTCGGCCAAGGCCGCATGCTGCCCGAATTCGAAGAAGCCGCCCGCGGCCTGAAGGCTGGCGAAAGCAAGGTCTTCCCGCTCAAGTTCCCCGACGACTATCAGGGCAAGGAAGTTGCCGGCAAGACCGCCGAATTCACCATCACCGTCAAGGAAGTGGCTGAAGGCGTGCTGCCCGAGCTGAACGGCGAATTCGCCAAGTCCCTCGGCCAGGCCGAAGGCGACGTCGAAAAGCTGAAGGCCGACATCCGCAGCAACATCGACCGCGAAGTCAAGGTCCGTTCGGCTGGCCGCACCAAGTCCAGCGTCATGGACGCCCTGGTCGAAGCCGGCAAGTTCGACGTGCCGAAGGCCCTGGTCGACAACGACGTGCAAGGCCGTGTCGCCGCCGCCCGCGAAGAGCTGAAGCAGCGTGGCATCCCCAACGCCGAATCCGTGCCGATCCCGGCCGAAGCCTTCGCCACCGAGTCCGAACGCCGCGTGCGCCTGGGCCTGCTGGTGTCGGAACTGGTCAAGCAAGCCCAGCTGCAAGCCAAGCCCGAACAAGTCCGTGCGCGTATCGAAGAGTTCGCCGAGAACTACGAACAACCCGCACAGGTTGTCAGCTATTACCTGGCCGACCGCCAGCGTCGTGCTGAAATCGAGGCTATCGTGCTGGAAGACAATGTCGTCGCGCACGTGCTTGAAAAGGCCAAGGTCACCGAAGAGAAGGTGCCTTTCGATCAGTTGATGGGGATGGCGTAACACTATGCAGAGATTCACCGATTTCTATGCGGCAATGAATGGCGGGTCTTCGGTGACCCCCACCGGCCTGGGCTACATTCCCATGGTGATCGAGCAGTCGGGGCGCGGCGAACGCGCCTACGACATCTATTCGCGTCTGCTCCGCGAGCGGCTCATTTTCCTGGTGGGTCCGGTCAACGACGCAACGGCCAACCTGGTCGTGGCGCAGTTGCTGTTCCTGGAATCGGAGAATCCTGACAAGGACATTTCCCTGTACATCAACTCGCCCGGCGGGTCGGTGTATGCGGGAATGGCCATCTTTGACACCATGCAATTCGTCAAGCCGGACGTGTCCACCCTTTGCACCGGCCTGGCGGCCAGCATGGGCGCGTTCCTGCTGGCGGCAGGCAAGAAGGGCAAGCGCTTCACGCTGCCCAACTCGCGCATCATGATCCACCAGCCCTCGGGCGGCGCCCAGGGGCAGGCCTCGGACATCCAGATCCAGGCCCGCGAGATCCTGGACCTGCGTGAACGCCTGAACCGCATCCTGGCCGACAATACCGGCCAGACCATGGAACGCATCGGCATAGACACGGAGCGTGACAACTTCATGTCGGCCGAAGATGCGGTATCGTATGGACTGGTGGACAAGGTTATGACCTCCCGCTCGGAAGGCTGACTTCCCGGTTGACCCGAACCCGCTGCCACCACGTTTGAGTAAGCGCATGCGCTAGGCCTTTAGCCGGCCTGGCGCATCTTTACCTGAGATACGAACATATATGCCTGAAAAAAAGGGATCGGCAGACGCAAAAGTGCTGCATTGCTCGTTTTGCAATAAAAGCCAGCATGAAGTCCGCAAGCTGATCGCGGGTCCGTCGGTATTCATCTGCGATGAATGCATAGATCTGTGCAACGACATCATCCGCGAGGAGGCGCAAGCCACCGCGCGCGCGGCGATTCGTTCCGAACTGCCCACTCCGGCTGAAATCAAGACCTTCCTCGACCAGTACGTCATTGGGCAAAACTCGCCCAAGCGCATGCTGGCCGTGGCCGTCTACAACCATTACAAGCGCATCCGTCACGGCGAGATCAAGGGCGACGAGGTCGAGCTCTCCAAGAGCAACATCATGCTGATCGGCCCCACCGGGTCGGGCAAGACGCTGCTGGCCCAGACGCTGGCGCGCATGCTGAACGTGCCCTTCGTCATGGCCGACGCCACCACGCTGACCGAAGCCGGTTACGTGGGTGAAGACGTCGAGAACATCATTCAGAAGTTGCTGCAGAACTGCAACTACGAAGTAGAGAAGGCGCAGCGCGCCATCATCTACATCGACGAAATCGACAAGATCTCCCGCAAGTCCGACAACCCGTCCATCACCCGCGACGTGTCGGGCGAGGGCGTGCAGCAGGCCTTGCTGAAGCTGATCGAAGGCACTGTCGCCTCGGTGCCCCCGCAGGGCGGCCGCAAGCACCCGAACCAGGACTTCGTCCAGGTCGACACGACCAACATCCTGTTCATCGTGGGCGGCGCCTTCGACGGACTGGAAAAGGTCATCCGCGACCGCACCGAGAAATCGGGCATCGGCTTTTCGGCCTCGGTGCGCGCCAAGTCGGAACGCGGCGTGGGCGAGCTGTTCTCGGAAGTCGAACCCGAAGACCTGATCAAGTTCGGCCTGATCCCCGAGCTGGTCGGCCGTCTGCCGGTGGTCGCCACCCTGGATGAACTGGACGAAGCGGCCCTGGTGCAGATCCTGACCGAGCCCAAGAACGCCTTGCTCAAGCAGTTCCAGAAGCTGTTCGCCATGGAAGGCGCCGAGCTCGACGTGCGTCCCGCCGCCCTGAAGGCGATCGCCCGCAAGGCGCTGCGCCGCAAGACGGGCGCGCGCGGCCTGCGCTCCATCATCGAGCAGGCCCTGCTGGATACCATGTATGACCTGCCCTCCCAGGGCAACGTCAAGCGCGTGGTGCTGGACGAGAACGCGATCGAAGGCGAGGGCAAGCCATTGCTCATCTACGCCGACGAGGACGCGGCTTCAGACAAGCCAGAGCGCGGAGAAGTCCGCGACGCCGCAGCCTGATATTTCAGAAAAGCCCGTTCCTGTAACGGGTTTTTTTGCCTAAGGCGCATTCCCGGGTGCAAACACGCTTTTCCTGCAGGCGCGACGCTTGCATACTGAGGGTGCCGCCCGCGGTTTTTTTAAGCCGTTGGGGGATCCAGGCGCCGAGATCTTGAATTTTCGGCTATTGTTCCCATAACAGACGTAACCGACGTGGATTGTCCGGGTATACCCAGGCCTCCCGTCCCCGATACGCCGAGTCATACCGAGGAACCTCCTATGTCTGCCAGCCAGACCCTGCCTTCCGACCCGATCGACCTGCCCCTGCTCCCACTGCGCGATGTCGTGGTGTTTCCGCACATGGTCATCCCGCTGTTCGTCGGCCGCCCGCGCTCTATCCGCGCGCTCGAGGTTGCGATGGAAGCGGGCAAGAGCATCATGCTGGTGGCCCAGAAATCCGCCGGCAAGGATGACCCCACCCCCGAAGACGTCTACGAGATCGGCTGCGTAGCCGGCATCCTGCAGATGCTCAAGCTGCCCGACGGCACCGTCAAGGTGCTGGTCGAGGGCACCCAGCGCGCCCGCATCAACAGCATCGAAGATGCCGATTCGCATTTCACCTGCCAGGTGTCACCGATCGAACCGGACGCCGTGCAAGGCTCCGAAACCGAAGCCCTGCGCCGCGCCATCGTTGCGCAGTTCGAGCAGTACGTAAAACTGAACAAGAAGATCCCCCCGGAGATCCTGACCTCGCTGGCTGGCATCGATGATGCCGGACGCCTGGCCGACACGATCGCCGCGCATCTTCCCTTGAAGCTCGAGCAGAAGCAGAAGATGCTCGAGATCGTCGGCACCTCCGAGCGCCTCGAAGGCCTGCTCACGCAACTCGAAACCGAAATCGACATCCTCCAGGTCGAAAAGCGGATTCGCGGCCGCGTGAAGAAGCAGATGGAAAAGAGCCAGCGCGACTACTACCTGAATGAGCAGGTCAAGGCCATTCAGAAGGAGTTGGGCGAGGGCGAGGAAGGCGCGGACATCGAAGAGCTCGAAAAGAAGATCATCGCTGCCCACATGCCCAAAGAGGCGCGCAAGAAGGCCGATGCCGAGCTCAAGAAGCTCAAGCTCATGTCGCCCATGTCGGCAGAAGCCACCGTGGTGCGCAACTACATCGATACGCTCATCAACCTCCCCTGGAGGAAGAAGAGCAAGATCAACAATTCCATCAGCAACGCGGAAACGGTGCTGGACAACGACCACTACGGTCTGGAAAAGGTCAAGGAACGGATCCTGGAATACCTTGCCGTGCAACAGCGCGTGGACAAGGTGAAGGCGCCGATCCTGTGCCTGGTCGGCCCTCCGGGCGTCGGCAAGACCTCGCTCGGCCAATCCATCGCCAAGGCGACGAACCGCAAGTTCGTGCGCATGGCGCTGGGCGGCGTGCGCGACGAAGCCGAGATCCGCGGCCATCGCCGCACGTACATCGGCTCCATGCCTGGCAAGATCGTCCAGAACATGTCGAAGGTCGGCGTGCGCAATCCCTTGTTCCTGCTCGATGAAATCGACAAGCTGGGCATGGATTTCCGCGGCGATCCCTCGTCGGCGTTGCTCGAAGTACTGGATCCCGAACAGAACCACACGTTCCAGGACCACTACATCGAAGTCGACTTCGACCTGTCCGACGTCATGTTCGTGGCCACCAGCAACACGCTGAATATTCCGCCGGCGCTGCTGGACCGCATGGAAGTGATCCGTCTGTCGGGTTACACCGAGGAAGAGAAGATCCACATCGCCCGCGACCATCTGCTGCCCAAGCTGATGAAGAACAACGGCGTGAAGGATAGCGAACTCACGGTCGACGACAGCGCGCTGCGCGACATCGTGCGCTACTACACCCGCGAAGCCGGTGTGCGTGCGCTCGAACGCGAAGTGGGCAAGATCTGCCGCAAGGTCATCAAGCAGTTGCTGACCCAGAGCGACCGCGCCAAGGCTGAAGGCAAGGCCGCCGAGGTCAAGCCGGTCAACGTCACGGGCGACAACCTGAGTGAATTCCTGGGCGTGCGCCGTTATGCCTTCGGCATGGCCGAAAAGGAAAACCAGATCGGTCAGGTGACGGGTCTGGCCTGGACGGAAGTCGGCGGCGACCTGCTGACGATCGAAGTCGCGGACATGCCCGGCAAGGGCGTCATCCAACGCACCGGCTCGCTGGGCGACGTGATGAAGGAGTCGGTCGAGGCGGCCCGCACGGTAGTGCGTTCCCGCGCCCGCCGCCTGGGCTTTGCCGACAGCGTGTTCGAGAAGCACGACATGCACGTGCACGTGCCGGAAGGCGCGACACCCAAGGACGGTCCGTCCGCGGGTATCGCGATCACCACGGCCATGGTGTCGGCCTTGTCGCGCATTCCGGTGCGCGCCGACGTTGCCATGACCGGCGAGATCACGCTGCGCGGTGAAGTCCTGCCCATCGGCGGCCTGAAGGAAAAGCTGCTGGCAGCTCACCGTGGCGGCATCAAGACGGTCTTGATTCCGGAAGAAAACGTCAAGGATTTGGCGGAGATCCCGGACAACGTCAAGAACCATCTCGAGATCGTGCCGGTGCGCTGGATCGACAAGGTGCTGGAACTGGCGCTGGAGCGCCTGCCGGAGCCCCTGGCCGAGGAAGAAGCGGTCAAGGAACCCCTGGTGGCCAAGCCTGCCGAACCGGGTTCGACCGACCCGGTGCTCAAGCACTGATGGAACCGGGAGCGACGCCGCCAGTAAGCGGCGCTCCTCCTGGATGCGGCTTCCAACAAAAAACCCCCGCCAAGAAATTGGCGGGGGTTTTTTTATGCTGCGCAGGTGCAGGAGCTGTTGGTTCCTAGTGCAGCGCGTGCGTGCGGATCAGGCCCACCGCGATGCCTTCAAGCGCGAAATCCTGGCCAGCTTCGACCACGATGGGTTCGAAATCGGGGTTTTCGGGCAGGAGTTCTATGTGGCCGTTCTGGCGTTGCAGGCGCTTGACGGTGACGTCGTCGCCCAGGCGGGCGACCACGATCTGACCATTGCGGGCTTCCGAGGCTTTCTTTACGGCGAGCAGGTCGCCTTCCAGGATGCCAGCGTCGCGCATGCTCATGCCGCGCACCTTGAGCAGGTAGTCGGGCGTCTGGGCGAACAGGTTGGGATCGACGCCGACTTCGCGTTCCACGTGTTCGGCGGCCAGGATGGGGCTGCCCGCAGCGACGCGGCCGACCAGCGGCAGCAGCAATTGGGCCAGGCCCGGCATGGGCAGCGAGCTTTGCGTGGGGGCAGGGGAGGCGTCCTTCAGGCGGATGCCGCGCGACGCGCCGGCGGTCAGCTCGATGGCGCCCTTGCGGGCAAGCGCCTTGAGGTGATCTTCCGCCGCGTTTGGGGATCGGAAACCCAGGGCCAGGGCAATTTCGGCGCGGGTCGGCGGGAAGCCCGTGCGCGTGACGGTCTGCCTGATGAGATCCAGGATTTGTTGTTGGCGATCAGTGAGTTTGCTGGCCATGGCGATGATCCGGTGCTAGCGGACTGTACATATATACAGCGCCATTCTGGGGGACGCAGCGCAAAAAAGCAAGCTCGGGGCGGACCATAAGAAGAAGCCGGCCCGAGCCAAAAGAAAACGGGACCCGAAGGTCCCGTTCCTGGCGGCAGGCCGCATGGGCCTGTGCGCGGTAAACGGCTTTACAGCACGGCTGCGATGCCCTTGGCGACCTGGTCGATGTTGCCGCTGTTCAGCGCGGCGACGCAGATGCGGCCGCTGGACACGGCGTAGACGCCATGTTCTTCGCGCAGGCGGTCCACTTGCGCGGCGGTCAGGCCCGAGTACGAGAACATGCCGCGCTGCTTCAGCACGAAGCTGAAGTCCTGCTTGCCGCCGTGTTCCTTGATCTTGTCGACCAGTTGCTTGCGCATCAGGCGGATGCGGTCGCGCATGCCGGCGAGTTCCTCTTCCCACATGGCGAAGAGTTCAGGCGTGTTCAGGACCGTCGACACCACCGTGCCGCCGTGGGTGGGCGGGTTGGAGTAGTTGGTGCGGATCACGCGCTTGAGCTGGCTCAGCACGCGGGTGGCTTCGTCCTTGCTGCCGGCGACGACCGTCAGCGCGCCGACTCGCTCGCCGTACAGCGAGAACGACTTCGAGAACGAGGAGCTGATGAACATGGTCAGGTCCAGGTCGGCGAACATGCGCACGACCGAGGCGTCCTCGGTCAGGCCGTCGCCGAAGCCCTGGTAGGCGATGTCCAGGAACGGGACCAGCTTGTTTTCCTTGACGACGGCGGCGATCTGCTTCCACTGGTCGGCGGTGGGGTCCACGCCGGTGGGGTTGTGGCAGCAGGCATGCAGCACGACGACGGTCTTGGCCGGCGCGGCCTTCAGGTCGGCCAGCATGGCGTCGAAGTTCAGGCCGCGGGTAGCGGCGTCGTAGTACGAATAGGTGCCGACTTCGAAACCGGCGCGCTCGAACAGGGCGCGGTGGTTTTCCCAGCTGGGGTCGCTGATCAGGACCTTGGAGGTCGGCAGCAGTTGGCGCAGGAAGTCGGCGCCGATCTTCAGCGCGCCGGTGCCGCCCAGGGCCTGGGTGGTCAGCACGCGGCCGGCGGCGGCCAGTGCGGAATCCTTGCCCAGCAGCAGGGCTTGCGCGCCGTTGTTGTAACCGGCGATGCCTTCGATGGGCAGGTAGCCGCGGGCGGCGGCGGCTTCGATGCGGGCGGCTTCGGCCTTGCGAACCGCGCCCAGCAGGGGGATGCGACCCTGATCGTCGTAGTACACGCCCACGCCCAGATTGACTTTACCGGGACGCGTATCAGCGTTGAATTGTTCGTTCAGGCCAAGAATGGGGTCGCGCGGGGCGAGTTCGACGGAATCGAAAAGGGTGCTCATGGGAGTCTGATGAGGTGGGTGGACGCAGTACGGGCTGCTGTGGATAATGAGGGGTTTACCCTGGAAGAGTCTAGCATGCCTAAGAGCGCAATAGACCCGATTACGGCGGGGGCCGCAGCGAACCTGGCGGCCGATCCCGCGGCGGCATTGGCCGTGGCGGATCCGTCCGCGCCAGGCCCCGGATTCATCGATTTCCCGGGCAGCCCGTTTCACCTGTACCAACCCTATCCGCCGGCCGGCGATCAGCCCACCGCCATCGAGGGGTTGACCCAGGGGGTCGAAGACGGCCTGATGTTTCAGACGCTGCTGGGCGTGACGGGTTCCGGCAAGACCTACACCATGGCCAACGTCATCGCCCGCATGGGGCGCCCGGCGCTGGTTCTGGCCCCCAATAAGACGCTGGCCGCCCAGCTGTACGCCGAAATGCGGGAGTTCTTCCCGAAGAACGCCGTCGAGTACTTCGTTTCGTACTACGACTACTACCAGCCCGAAGCGTACGTGCCGACGCGCGACCTGTTCATTGAAAAGGATTCGTCCATCAATGAGCACATCGAACAGATGCGGCTGTCGGCGACCAAGAGCCTGCTGGAGCGCCGCGACACCATCATCGTGGGCACCGTGTCGTGCATCTACGGTATCGGCAACCCGGGCGACTACCACGCCATGGTGCTGATCCTGCGCGCCGGCGACCAGATCTCGCGCCGCGAGATCCTGGCCCGCCTGGTCGCCATGCAGTACACCCGCAACGACGCCGAGTTCACCCGCGGCGTCTTCCGGGTGCGTGGCGAGACCATCGACATCTTCCCGGCGGAAAGCCCGGAACTGGCGCTGCGCCTGACGCTGTTCGACGACGAGATCGAAAGCCTGGAGCTGTTCGATCCGCTGACCGGCCGCATCCGCCAGAAGCTGCCGCGCTTTACCGTCTATCCCGGTTCGCACTACGTCACGCCGCGCGACACCGTGCTGCGCGCCATTGAAACCATCAAGGAAGAGCTGCGCGAACGGGTCAAGCGCTTCGTCGATGACGGCCATCTGGTCGAGGCGCAGCGGCTGGAGCAGCGCACCCGTTTCGACCTGGAAATGCTGCAGGAGCTGGGCTTCTGCAAAGGCATCGAAAACTACTCTCGCCACCTGTCCGGCGCGGCGCCAGGCGAACCGCCGCCCACCCTCATCGACTACCTGCCGTCCGATGCGCTCATGTTCATTGACGAAAGCCATGTCACCATCGGCCAGTTGGGCGGCATGTACCGGGGCGACCGCGCGCGCAAGGAAACGCTGGTGCAGTACGGTTTTCGCCTGCCGTCGGCGTTGGACAACCGGCCGCTGAAACTCGAGGAATTCGAGGCTCGGATGCGCCAGTGCGTGTTCGTGTCGGCCACGCCGGCCGCCTACGAGAAAGAGCACACCGACAACGTCGTGGAACAAGTGGTGCGGCCTACCGGGCTGGTCGATCCGCTGGTCGAGGTCCTGCCGGCCCGGACCCAGGTCGATGACCTCCTCGGGCAGATCAAGGCGCGCGTGGCGCAAGCGGAGCGCGTGCTGGTCACCACGCTGACCAAGCGCATGGCGGAGGACTTGACGGACTTCCTCAGCGAGCACGGCGTGCGCGTGCGTTATCTGCATTCGGATATCGACACCGTCGAGCGCGTCGAAATCATCCGCGACCTGCGCCTGGGCACCTTTGACGTGCTGGTGGGGATCAACCTGCTGCGCGAAGGGCTGGATATTCCCGAAGTGTCGCTGGTCGCGATCCTGGATGCCGACAAGGAAGGCTTCCTGCGTTCGGAACGCAGCCTGATCCAGACCATCGGGCGTGCGGCGCGCAACCTCAACGGCCACGCCATCCTTTATGCGGACCGCATCACCGATTCGATGCAGCGCGCCATGGAGGAAACCGAAAGGCGGCGGGCCAAGCAGCTGAAGTTCAACGCCGACCACGGCATTACCGCCCGGGGCGTGCAGAAGGCCGTGCGCGAACTGATTGATGGCGTGGTCGCGCCGACGCAGCACGACGCGCTCGAGGCCGCAGTTCCGGCGGAGTTCCTGAAGGACGAAAAGGCCCTGGCCCGCGAGATCAAGCGCCTCGAAAAGCTGATGATGGATCATGCCCGGAACCTCGAGTTCGAACAGGCGGCTGCGGCGCGCGACGCGCTGACCGCGCTGAAGCAGCGCGTGCTGCTGGACGGGGCGGTGTAGCAGCGGATCACGTGTCTAAATGTTTCTTTTCGCTGACTGGCGGCTGAATATTGCCAAAACCTGTTGCGTTGCAATCAGGCTGCCACGATTCGCCCGGATATCTGCATTCAGTGTTCATGAGAGGGATCAGAATTTCTTTATAAGTTATTGATTTTATTGAAAAAATATTGATACCGTATTTGCTGGGCCAGAATCCCGCAGACGCAAAAAAAGCTTGCCTTATCTCGGGTTTTCCCGCACACTTACTCCCATGATGACCAAGGTACTTTTCGTTTGCATGGGCAATATCTGTCGCTCGCCGAGCGCAGAGGGCGTGTTTCGCCATTTGGTGAACGACGCGGGTTTGGGCGATGTGGTTCGCATCGACTCCGCGGGCACGCACGCGTTTCACATCGGCGAGGCGCCTGATGCCCGGGCGCAGGCCGCAGCGCGCAAGCGCGGCTACGAGATCACGCACTGCGAAGCGCGTCAGGTCACCGCGGAAGATTTCCGCGATTTCGACTTGATCCTCGCCATGGATTGGGACAATCTGTCCGCCATGCAGCAGCAGTGCCCCAAGGCCTACCAGCACAAGCTGATGCTGCTGATGCGCTTTGCCAATGAGTTCGAAGAGGCCACCGTGCCCGATCCGTACTATGGCGGCGCCGACGGTTTCGGCAAGGTCCTGGACTACCTGGAAGACGCCTGTCAGGGTGTGCTTGAGCTGGTGCGCAAGCGCGCGACCCAGTACCAGGCGGCGTGATCCGCTTGTTCCGCAGGGCTGCCCGCCGGGCGGTTCTCGGAGGTGCTTGGCAGTGAAAAACCGCGCGAATGCGCGGTTTTTTCTAGCCGGGAGCCATACCAAATTAGTCGGGAATAGGCTATACTTGAGGCAATTACTCGGGTATTGACCGCTGGATTCGCCTGCGGCCATTGCCGAATCACTGGGAACCTACCATGCGGCTAACTACCAAGGGGCGTTTCGCCGTGACTGCCATGATCGATCTGGCTATGCGGCAGCATAGCGGTCCGGTCACTCTTGCGGCCATCAGCCAGCGTCAGAACATCTCGCTGTCCTACCTGGAACAGCTGTTCGGGAAACTGCGTCGCCACGAACTCGTGGACAGCGTGCGCGGCCCTGGGGGCGGCTACTCGCTCGCGCGCCTCGCCCGCAACGTTACCGTTGCCGACATCATTTTCGCCGTCGATGAACCCCTGGACGCCACCAGCTGCGGCGGCAAGCGGGACTGTACGAGCGGCAACGACGGCAAGCCGGGCAAGTGCATGACGCACGAACTCTGGGCTACGTTGAATCGCAAGATGGTGGATTACCTGGATTCGGTGTCCCTGCAGGATCTCGTCGATCAGCAGCGCGTGCGCCAACTGCAGGAAGCCAACAATCAAGCGCAGGCTTGCGCGGTGCGCGTGAACCGGGTGGGGGGCGCCAACAACGCCGCCAACGCCCCGGCCGCGACCGTCGCCGCCAATGCCACCGTATAAGCAGTATCAGGAGTTGTAGAAATGACCACCCGCCCGATCTATCTGGATTATTCCGCCACGACGCCCGTCGACCCCCGCGTCGTGGACAAGATGGTGCCCTGGCTGTACGACAATTTCGGCAACCCGGCATCCCGCAGCCATGCGTTTGGCTGGGAATCCGAAGAAGCCGTCGAGCGCGCCCGTGAAGAAGTCGCCAAGCTGGTGAACGCCGATCCGCGCGAAATCGTCTGGACCTCCGGCGCCACCGAATCCAACAACCTGGCGATCAAAGGCGCCGCCAACTTCTACCAGGAACGCGGCAAGCACATCGTCACCGTCAAGACCGAGCACAAGGCCGTGCTGGACACCTGTCGCGAACTCGAGCGCCAGGGCTTCGAAGTGACCTATCTGGACGTCAAGGACAACGGCCTGATCGATCTGGACACCTTCAAGGCCGCGCTGCGCCCCGATACCGTGCTGGTATCCGTGATGATGGTGAACAACGAAATCGGCGTGATCCAGGACGTTGCAACGCTGGGCGAGATCTGCCGCGAAAAGGGCATCATTTTCCACGTGGACGCCGCCCAGGCGACCGGCAAGGTGGAAATCGACCTGCAAAAGCTCAAGGTCGACCTGATGTCGTTCTCGGCTCACAAGACCTACGGCCCCAAGGGCATCGGCGCCCTGTACGTGCGCCGCAAGCCGCGTATCCGCATCGAAGCGCAGATGCACGGCGGCGGCCACGAGCGCGGTTTCCGCTCGGGCACGCTGGCCACGCACCAGATCGTCGGCATGGGTGAAGCTTTCCGCCTGGCCCGCGAAGAGATGGGCACCGAGAACGAGCGCATCCGCATGCTGCGCGACCGCCTGTGGGCTGGCCTGTCGCAGATCGAAGAGGTCTACCTCAACGGCGACATGGACCAACGCGTCCCGCACAACCTGAATGTCAGCTTCAACTATGTCGAAGGCGAGTCCCTGATCATGGCGATCAAGGAACTGGCCGTCTCCAGCGGCTCGGCCTGCACCTCGGCCAGCCTGGAACCGTCCTACGTGTTGCGCGCCCTGGGCCGCAACGACGAACTGGCGCACAGCTCGATCCGCTTCACGCTGGGCCGTTTCACGACCGAAAAGGAAGTGGACTACGCCATCGAGTTGCTCAAGAGCCGCGTCGGCAAGCTGCGCGACATGTCGCCGCTGTGGGAAATGGCCAAGGAAGGCATCGACTTGAACACCGTGCAGTGGGCTGCGCACTAAGCGCCCGCGCCTAGAAATTCGTGGAGAATTAACATGTCTTACAGCACCAAAGTCCTGGATCACTACGAAAACCCGCGCAACGTCGGTTCGTTCGACAAGTCGGACGAGTCGGTCGGCACCGGCATGGTCGGCGCGCCCGCCTGTGGCGACGTGATGAAGCTGCAGATCAAGGTGAACGAAGCCGGCGTGATCGAAGACGCGCGCTTCAAGACCTACGGCTGCGGTTCGGCCATCGCTTCCAGCTCGCTCGTGACCGAATGGGTCAAGGGCAAGACGCTCGACGAAGCCATGAACATCCGCAACACGCAGATCGCCGAAGAACTGGCCCTGCCGCCCGTGAAGGTGCACTGTTCCATCCTGGCCGAAGACGCGATCAAGGCCGCGGTGCAGAACTACAAAGAAAAGCATTCGGCCCCGGCTGAAGCTGCTGTGGCGGGCTGAACATGTCCGTTACCCTGACCCAACAGGCTGCCACCCATATCGGCCGCTACTTGCAAAAGCGCGGAAAGGGTATCGGCTTGCGGCTCGGCGTTAGGACCACGGGCTGCTCCGGCATGGCCTACAAGCTCGAGTACGTGGACGACGTGGCGCCGGAAGACGTGGTGTTCGAAAGTTTCGGCGTGAAGGTCTTCATCGACCCGAAAAGCCTGTCCTACCTGGACGGCACCGAACTCGATTACGCCCGTGAAGGCCTGAACGAAGGCTTCAAGTTCCGCAACCCCAACGAAAAGGCGACCTGCGGCTGCGGCGAGTCGTTCACGGTGTAAGTCTTGGCTGGTGACGATCACTTCGGCCTGTTCGGCTTGCCGGCGCGTTTCGATCTGGACGCCCAGGCGCTTGAGACTGCGTGGCGTACCGTCGCGGCGCAGGTGCATCCCGACCGCTACGCCACTGCCAGCCCCGCGGAACGCCGCGTGGCCATGCAGTGGGCGGCTCGCGCCAACGAGGCTTACCGCCTGTTGCGCGATCCCTTGCTGCGGGCGCGCTACCTGTGCGAGCAGGCCGGCGTGGACCTGCAGACCGAGAGCAACACGGCCATGGACCCCGAGTTCCTGATGCAGCAGATGACCTGGCGCGAGATGCTGGACGACGCGCGCGACGACGCCGACGCCCTGGCGGCCTTGCAGGCGGAATTGCAGCAGGCGCGCGCCGCCATGCGCGCCACGCTGGCCCGTCTGATCGACCAGGACCGCGACTACGCGGCGGCGGGGCTCAAGGTGCGGGAGTGGATGTTCGTGGAGAAGTTGGCGGAAGAACTGGCGCACGCCCAGCCCGCCGCATAGCCCAGGCCGCGCCGGGGCGTCCGCGACACGGGCGCCGGCACAGCGCCGCCTACTGACCATAAAAACAGAATCATGGCCTTATTGCAGATATCAGAGCCTGGCGAATCGCCCGCGCCTCACCAGCGCAAGCTGGCGGTCGGGATCGACCTGGGCACCACCAATTCCCTGGTCGCGGCCGTGCGCAGCAGCGTCGCCGAAGTGCTGAGGGACGAGCAAGGCCACGCCTTGCTGCCTTCCGCCGTGCGCTATTTCGCCGGCGGCAAGGTCACCACGGGGCGCGAACCGCTCGCGCAGCAGGCCGAGGATCCGCTGAATACCGTTGTGTCGGTCAAGCGTTTCATGGGCCGTTCGCTGGAAGAGGCGCGCGCCAGCCGTGCGCCGTACGAATTCGTGGACGCGCCCGGCATGGTGCGCATCCGCACCGTCCAGGGCGACCTGAGCCCGGTTGAAGTGTCGGCGCAGATCCTGGCCGTTCTGCGCCAACGCGCCGAAGACGTGCTGGGCGATGACCTGGTCGGCGCGGTCATCACGGTGCCCGCCTATTTCGATGACGCCCAGCGCCAGGCGACGCGCGACGCCGCCCGTCTGGCCGGCCTGAACGTGCTGCGCCTGCTGAATGAACCGACCGCAGCGGCCATTGCCTACGGCCTGGATAACGCGGCTGAAGGCGTGTACGCCGTGTACGACCTGGGCGGCGGCACGTTCGATATTTCCATCCTGCGCCTGACCCAGGGCGTGTTCGAGGTCATTGCCACCGGCGGCGATACCGCGCTGGGCGGTGACGACTTCGATGCCTTGATCGTCGATCATGTGGTGGCCGGGCTTGCCGCGGGCGAGTTTTCGCCGGCGGACCGCCGCCGCTTGCTGATGGCGGCGCGCGCCGCGCGCGAGGCCTTGTCGGACGCCGATGCGGCCGGCCTGAAGCTGGAATTGTCCGACGGCAGAACCGTGGATACGAGCCTGACGCGGGCCGCATTCGAAGAACTGGCTCAGCCCCTGATCGTGCGCACGCTGGACTGCGCGCGCCGCGCCTTGCGCGACGCATCGCTGACGCAGGCCGACGTGCGCGGCGTGGTGATGGTCGGCGGCGCCACGCGCATGCCGGTCGTGCGCGCTGCCGTGGGCAAGCTGTTCGGCACGCAACCGCTGACGGACCTGGATCCCGATCAAGTGGTGGCGCTGGGCGCCGCCTTACAGGCCAATCTGCTGGCGGGCAACCGCGCTCCCGGCGAAGACTGGCTGCTGCTGGACGTGATCCCGCTGTCCTTGGGGCTGGAAACCATGGGCGGCCTGGTGGAGCGCATCATCCCGCGCAACAGCACGATTCCGGTGGCGCGCGCCCAGGAATTCACGACCTTCAAGGATGGCCAGACGGCCATGAGCATCCATGTGGTGCAGGGCGAACGCGACCTGGTCTCCGATTCGCGCTCGCTGGCCCGCTTCGAGCTGCGCGGCATTCCGCCCATGGTGGCGGGCGCAGCCCGCATCCGCGTGACCTTCCAGGTGGACGCCGACGGCCTGCTGAGCGTGACCGCGCGCGAGCAGAGCAAGGGCGTCGAGGCCATGGTGTCGGTCAAGCCGTCCTATGGCCTGACCGACGACGAAATCGCGCAGATGTTGGCCGACAGCGTGGCGCAAGCCGACACCGACGCTCGCGCCCGCATGCTGCGCGAGCAACAGGTGGACGCGCGCCAACTGGTCGAGTCGGTGCAGGCCGCGCTGGCCGTCGATGGCGACCTGCTGGATGCCGAAGAACGCAAGCGTGTGGACGCATGCCTGCAGGCTGCCATCGCCGCTCAGGACGCGCAGGACGTGGACACGGTGAAGGACGCGGTCCAGGCCCTGTCGGCCGCGACCGACGATTTCGCTGCGCGCCGGATGGACCGCAGCATCCGCGCCGCGCTGGCGGGCCGCAAACTTGATGAGATTGCCTGATAACACGCTATGCCGAAACTGACCGTATTGCCTCATCCCGACTACTGCCCGGAAGGCGCCGTGATCGAAGACGCGCCCAAGGGCGTGTCGATCTGCCGCGTGCTGCTGGACAACCATATCGACATCGAACACGCGTGTGAACTGTCGTGCGCCTGCACGACCTGTCACGTGGTGGTCAAGCAGGGCTATGCTTCGCTGGAAGACGCCACCGATGACGAAGAGGATCTGCTGGACAAGGCCTGGGGCCTGACCCCGACCTCGCGCCTGTCCTGCCAGGCGCTGGTGACGGACGCCGACCTGACGGTCGAGATCCCCAAGTACACCATCAACCACGCCAAAGAGGGCCATTGATGAAGTGGACCGATACCTACCAGATCGCCGAGGCGCTGCTCGACGCGCATCCCGACGTGGATCCCAAGACGCTGCGCTTCGTGCAGCTGCGCGAGTGGGTCCTGGCCTTGCCGGATTTCAACGACGACCCCGCACATAGCGGCGAGAAGATCCTGGAGGCCATCCAGATGGCCTGGATCGACGAGGCGGACTGATCGCCGTGCCAAAGCGCTCCCTGCAGGGAGCGTTTTTTATTGCGGTTCGGCCATTCAGTTGGCACGACGCCGCTTTGATGCGGGGCATAAAGCTCACAGTGCGGTAGGCGGGACGATATTCAGGCGCTATCTTCCTGTCAAAGATGACACTGTGCGCAACGGCAGCCGACGCGATCGCGAGACGGCGCAAGGCGATTGCAGCTGTGCATCACTGTTCGCAGTGGAGGCAGCGTGGCCAGAAAGAAGCAAGGGGCAGGGCGGCAGACGCCAATTTTGCACGGCGCTTATACGGGCGTTCATGAGGGCATTGTCGAGCTGCTGCGTTCCGCGCGGCTGAATGCGGCGCGCAGCGTCAACGCGTTGATGACTGCCAGTTATTGGGAGATCGGACGCCGGATTGTCAACGCCGAGCAACGCGGCAAACGGCGGGCGGGCTATGGCGAGCAGTTGATCGAGCGACTCGCCAACGATCTCACGCAACAATTCGGCCGTGGGTTCAGTCGCCAGAATTTGCAGCAGATGCGATCGTTCTTTTTGGCCTGGCCGATTCGCCAGACACTGTCTAGCGAATCGGCCACTGAGGCACTACAGACGCGATCATTCCGTTTGGAACAACTGTCCCAAGTTTTCATATTGCCCTGGTCTGGTTACGTCCGGCTGCTTTCGGTCAAGGATCCTCAAGCTCGCCGATTCTACGAGGCTGAGGCGCTGCGAGGCGGTTGGAGCGTACGCCAGCTTGATCGGCAGATCGGTAGTCAATTCTACGAACGCACGGTGCTTTCGAGGAACAGAGCGGCCATGCTGGAGAAAGAAGCCGAGACCAAGCCAGAGGCCGCCGCCTTGCTGGACGACGCGATCAAGGACCCCTATGTGTTGGAGTTCCTGGACCTCAAGGACGAGTATTCGGAGTCAGATCTGGAACAGGGCTTGATCCGGCGGCTGGAGGATTTTCTGCTCGAACTTGGTGACGGTTTTGCTTTCATCGGGCGGCAGCGCCGCTTGCGCATCGACCAGACATGGTACCGGGTCGACCTGTTGTTTCATCGGCGGTTGCGCTGCCTGGTTATCGTCGATCTGAAGCTCGGCTCTCTGACACATGCCGATGTGGGGCAGATGCATATGTACTGCAATTACGCCAAGGAGCATTGGACACTGCCCGACGAAAACCCGCCAGTGGGTTTGATCCTGTGCGCTGACAAGGGCCACGCCCTCGCGAGGTATGCGCTTGAGGGTTTGCCCAGCAAGGTCATGGCCGCGAATTATCGAATGTTGTTGCCGGACGCCGAACTGCTGCAAAGGGAGTTGGCGAACACGCAGCGCATGCTCGAATTTCGCAAAACCATACGTTCGGGGCTCCGCGAATAGTCACGGTTGTCCCAGCCTGCCGTGGGTCCAGGATTGCTTGCGCTTGCGCGCCGTCTCCACCACGGTATCATCGAGGATTCCATGGTCGTCCCTACCTCCCTGAGTCTACCGATGTCCGCTGCCCAATTGCGCTTTGGCCTGGCCGCCAACCGGCTGCACCACGAAACTCCCGATGCCGCGCTGTTTACCTGGCTGCGCGCGTGTTCCGGCACGATGCGCGAGCTGGGCGTGCAGTTGCACACCGTCGGCCGCACCCATGACGCGATCGTGCGCGAGGGCATGCTGCAGGGCTACGGCGGGCTGATCCGCTATCCCTACGGCCGCGAAGGCGGCCTGATGAAGCTGGTGGCCCGGGTGACGGAAGGGCGTGACGGGCAGGCGCCGTTCGACGGCGCGATCTACCTGATCGATCCCGTCGACCCGTCATCGATTTTTCCGGAAGCGCTGGCGCTCAAGCGCCAATGCATCACGCACGGCCGTCCGTTCATCTCGACGCTTGCGGGCGCCATCGAATGGATGGAAGTCGAACGCGTCCATGCCGGCTTGCCGCCGGACGTCTCGGCTTCGCGCCATTTCAACTTCACCGGCCAGACGGTGGCGCTGATCGCCCACGATGCGCTCAAGGACGAAATGGTGGCGTTCGCCAGCGAGCATTTCGACGTGCTGTCGCGATTTGCGCGGCGCGTGGCCACGGGTACCACCGGCGGCCGCTTGAACGAGCTGGCCTGGTCGCGCGGCTGGCCCAAGGATACGCCCTGGGTGCACCGTTATCTCAGCGGGCCGCTGGGCGGCGATGCCCAGATTGCGGAGCTGGTGCTGGAACACCAATGCCAGCGCGTGATCTTTTTCGAGGATCCGCATGTGGCGCGCCAGCACGAGGCCGACATCCAGCTACTGGAACGCGCGGTGCGCGTAGTGACCGAGTCCGCCACCTGCTCCACCTCGCCGACGGTGGCGCGGCGCTGGGCGCAGGCGGTGGAAAAGCGCGTTATCTGAGCTTTGCCCGGGTGGGCGCGGCGCCGGGCCGGGAGTCCGTGATGATGCGGCCGACCCGGTCGGCCACGGCGGACGCGGCCATGGACAAGGGCAGGACGTCCGACCGACACAGGAACACCGGCCGCGTCAGGCGCGGCTTGACGATGCGGTGCAGGATGACCTCGCCGCGCGCGGCTTCCTGGTGCACCGCCGCGTAGGACAGGATGGTGTGCGCGATGCCCGCCTGCGCCAGTTCGATCAGCTGCGGGATGGCGTTGGCCTCGGCAATGACGCGGAACTCGGCGCGTTCCTGCTGCTGATACTGGTCCAGCAACCGGCGCAGGCTGTGTTGACTGCCGGGCAATACCAGCGGCAGTTCGGCGAGCGCGTGCAGATCCATGACCGGCAGCGCATGCAGCGCGGCTGGGGACGGCTTTTTTCGCGGCTTGGCCGAGGGCGGCGAAACCACGACCAGCTCTTCGTCCATCAGGTGCTGGAAGCGCAGATCGACCGAGGCGTCGTCGCTGAAAGTCAGTCCCAGGTCGGCATGGCCGGAACTGACGAAGCCCGGGATGTATCCCGTACTGGATTCGATGATCTTCAGGTAGACGCCGGGCCAGTGCTCCAACGAGAACCGCAGCAACGGCACGGTCACCAGTTTGGCCATGGACATGGACATAGCCAGCGATACCGTGCCCCGGGGAGCGTTCAGGTCTTCGCGCACGTCGGCACGCGCCGTGTCGATGCGCCCCAGGATCTCGCGCGCGTGCGCCAGCATGCGTGATCCCGCCGCTGTCGGCGTGACGCCGCGTGCGCTGCGATGCAACAGCACCACGCCCAGATCTTCTTCCAGATTGCGTATCAGCAGGCTCAACGCGGGTTGCGCCACATGCAGCGCGGCCGCGGCGCGGCTGATCGACCCGGTGGAAACCACGGCGACAAAGCACTGCATCGCGCGGATGGACATGGACATGCGCAGACCTCAGGCGGGCAGGGGAATAATAAGTTTATTATGGCCTGCATATTTAAACGGTATTTCTAATATATCAAGACGCTTCGCATAATGGGCGCCATCCCACCAAGAACATAACGGAGACATCATGGCGTTCCAGAAAATCCTCGCCGCTGGCATGGCTGCGGCGGCGCTGTCCGGGCCGGCGTTGGCCGATACCTGGCCTTCAAAGCCCATTACGCTGGTCGTGCCTTTCTCGGCCGGCGGTCCGACCGACTTCATCGCGCGTCTGGTGGCGGAGCCTCTGGCGCGCGAGCTGGGGCAGCAGGTCATCGTCCAGAACAAGCCGGGCGCCAGCGGCAACGTCGGCTACCAAAGCGTGCTGAATGGCCCGGCGGATGGCTACACGCTGATGCACAACACGGTGGCCATGCAGGCCATCAACCCGCTGATGTACCCGAGCGCGAAGATGCATCCATTGCAGGACTACGTGCCCGTCGGCACGACGGGCGCCATGCCCAATCTGCTGGTGGTCAATCCCGAACGCACGCCGGTCCAGACCTTGGCCGATCTGGTCCAGCGCGGGCGCGGCATGAAGAACGGGCTTAGCTATGCGACCTTCGGGCCGGGCAGTTCGCCGCACGTCTATGGTGCGTCGCTGCAGAAGCTGGCCGGCTTTCAAGCCGTGGGCGTCGCCTACAAAGGCAGCGCGAACGCCGTGACCGACGTGATCGGCGGGCAGGTCGATTTCCTGTTCGACAGCATGTCGACCAGTCTTGGCCAGGTGCAGGCCGGCAGGTTGAAGGCCCTGGCCATTACCTCCGCCGACCGGTCGCCCCTGTTGCCGGACGTGCCCACGCTGAAGGAAGCGGGCTATCCCAGCCTGGACCTCAAATTCTGGTTCTCCCTGCAAACGCCCGCGGGCACGCCGCCGGAAGTGGTGCAGAAGCTGCGCGAGGCGGTAGCGCGTGTCGTCGCGAGCGATGACTACCGCAAGGCGATGCAGGACCGAGGCGCGGAAGCCTTCCAGGTCGCTCCCGCCGAGTTGGACGCGTTCTTCAAGCGTGAAACCGCGCAGTGGACCCAGGCCGCGCAAACCATCGGCCTGAAGAGCGAGCAGTAATCATGTCGATGGATGCGCGCATGACGCCGCTGAAGAACATTACCGTCCTGGATTTGAGCAAGGTGCTGGCCGGGCCGCTATGCGGCCAGTATCTGGGCGAGCTGGGCGCGCGGGTGATCAAGGTCGAACCGGTGGGTTCGGGCGACGATACGCGTGCCTGGCTGCCGCAGGAGGCGGGCCAGTCGGCGACCTTCCTGGCGGTGAACCACAACAAGCGCAGTCTGGCCGTGGACCTGAAAACCGCGGAAGGGCGCGCCGTGGTGCATCGCCTGGCGGAACAGGCGGACGTGGTGCTGCAAGGTTTCGGCGGCAAGACCGCCGCGCGCCTGGGCGTGGATTACGAGACGCTCAGCGGCCTCAACCCGCGATTGGTGTACTGCGAAATCTCGGGCTATGGCCGCGAGGGTCCGATGGGCGAGGAGCCGGGCTACGACGTCATGCTGCAGGCCTTCAGCGGCATGATCAGCACCATGGGCGAACCGGGTGGGAATTTTGCGCGCGCCAGCTTCTCGCCGGTGGACCTGGGCACGGGTTCCTTTGCGCTGAGCGGAATCCTGGCCGCGTTGCTGGAGCGCAGCCAGAGCGGCAAGGGGCAGTACCTGGACGTTTCCTTGCTGGATACGTCGCTCGGCCTGATGTCGTACATGGCGCAGAACTACTGGCGCACTGGCCAGATTCCGCGCCGCATGGGTACGGGCCATCCCGCCATGTGTCCGTATCAGGCGTTCCACGCGGCTGATGGCGACATCATGCTGGGCGTGGGCAACGATGCGCAATGGCAGCGCTTCTGCGCCGTTGCGGGGCTGCAAGACCAGGTCGATGCGCCGCAGTTCGCCACCAACGCCGACCGGGTACGCAATTTTGCCGAGACGGTCGCGCTGGTCCAGTCGCGCATGGAGACGCGCAGCGTGGCGCAATGGCTGGAAGCGCTCAAGCCAGCGGGCATTGCCTGTTCTGCGATTCATACGCTGGACCAGGCCTTGGCGCATCCGCAGGTCGCTGCGCGCGAACTCGTCGTGAAAAGTGAGCACAAGGTCCTGGGGGAAGTCCGCAACATCGGCTTGCCGATACGCTTCGGACGCCAGCCCCGCCAGGCCGCGCTGCCCGCGCCCGTGCTGGGCGAACACACGCGCGAGATCCTGGCCGAACTGGGCTACGCCCCAGCCGACATCCAAGCATTGCTGGCGTCGGGCAGCGTGCAAGCCCACTCCTGAAAACGAGAGCGACGATGACATTCCTGCGCTATGAAGTCCGCGATCAGATTGCGGAAATCCATCTATGCCATGCGCCCGTCAATGCGCTGGACGAAGACATGCTGGACGCGCTGATCGCCGCGCTGGAACGGGCCAATGCCGACTCCGGCGTGCGCGCCGTGCTGCTGGCCAGCGATCTGCCGGGGCGCTTTTGCGCCGGGCTGGATATGAAGAAGCTGCTGGACAGCACGCTGGCGCGGATCCACGCGCTGTTGTCCAAGCTGTACATCAAGCTCTACGACACGCAGTTCAACCTGACCAAGCCGTCGATTTCGGTGGTGTCGGGTGCGGTCCGGGGCGGCGGGATGACGGTGGCCATATCCAGCGACATGGTGGTGGCGGCGGAGACCGCCACGTTCGGTTATCCCGAAATCGATGTGGGTGTATTGCCGGCGATCCATTACGTGCACTTGCCGGGCATCGTTGGCAAGCACCGCGCGTTCGACCTGCTGTTCACCGGGCGCACCTTCAGTGCGCAAGAGGCCCAGGGATTGGGATTGGTGGCGCGCGTCGCGCCCGAAGCGGAGCTGCTGGAGCAGGCCCGCTCGCTGGCGCGGTCATTGGCGGGCAAGCCGCCGCAAGTCCTGGCGATGGGGCGGCGCGCCTTCGTTTACAGCAACGACAACGAGTACCGGCGCCGGGTGGCGACGGCGGTCGAGGTGTTCTGCAATGCAGCCGCCACGCCCGAGGCGCGCGAAGGACTGAGCGCCTTCGTGCAAAAGCGCGCGCCCGACTGGAGCGGGCTGCGGCAAGGCGGCTAGCGCCGCCGCGAGGCGCACCCTGGAACCTATTCGCCCTTGAACTGCGGCGCGCGCTTCTCGCGGAACGCGCGCACGCCTTCGGCGAAGTCCGCGCGCGAGGCGCTGTCCAGGAAGCGCGCGGTCTCTTCGGCCAGCTGGGTTTCCAGCGCGGCGTGTTCGGCCGAGCGCAGCAGATCCTTGGCCCCCGCGATGCCGTGCGGCGCGTGGCGGGCGACCTCAAGCGCGTAGCCTTGCGCGGCTTGCGCGAGTTCTCCGGCAGGGGCGGTGCGCGTGACGATGCCCCAGGCCAACGCGTCGCCGGCGGAGAAGGCGTCGTGCCGCAGCAGCAGGTCCAGCGCGCGGCGGGCGCCCAGCACCCGCGTGAGGCCATGGGTCATGCCGGCGTCGGGCGTCGCTCCAAGCTTCAGGTAGGCCGTCATGAAGCGGGCGTCGGCGTCGGCGATGGCCAGGTCGCAAGCCAAGACCAGCGACAGGCCCGCACCCGCGGCGATGCCGCGGACCTGCGCAATCCAGATCTTGTCCATGCGGGCAATGCGCGCAATGAAGTCGTTCAATGGCGTGAACAGGTCCAGCAGGGTGGCGCGCACCAGGGCGGGCTCGCCCGTGAACATGCTGATGTCGCCGCCGGCGCAAAAGGTCTTGCCGGTGGCGCGCAGCAACACGGCGCGGATGTCGTCGCGCGCTTCCAGCCATTGCGCTGCGCGTTGCAGGTCCTGCGCCATCGCCACGTCGATGGCGTTCAGCGCGTCGGGGCGGTTCAGCGTCACGGTCGCGATCGCGCCGTCGGTTTCCAGGAACAGGGTCTGGAAGGCGGGGTGTTCTTGGGTCATGGCGAGTCTCCGTTATCGGGTAAGTACCAACTGTCGATCCAAAAACCGCGATGCTATGGTCTGAACCGAGCGCTTGCTTGGTTTTCTTTTAAGCACGCTTAGCGTAACGCATAGAACGATTTTCCGGCGCTGTACTGGCGTAGGTAAAGACAGGTTCGTTGCATCTCCTGCCTCGCGGGTTCGCCAGACCGACGTCGATAAAAAACTTCGCATGTAAAGGCGAGGAGACAAATGGTGGATCAGTCCGACAGCCCTCCCTTGCTGGAGGTGGATGGGGTCACGCTGGCGTTCGGCGGGGTCAAGGCGCTTACCGGGGTGGGCTTTCGCGTGGAGCCCGGCTCCATCACCACGGTCATCGGCCCCAACGGCGCGGGCAAGACCTCGCTGTTCAACACCATTTCCGGCTTCTACCGCCCGGCGTCAGGACACATCCGGTTCCAGGGACGCGACATCACGCGCGTGGCCGCGCCCGAACGCGCCAAGCTGGGCCTGGCGCGCAGCTTCCAGAACATTGCGCTGTTCCGCGGCATGACGGTGCTGGACAACATCAAGCTGGGCCGCCACGCCCACCTGCGCACCAACGTGCTGGACGCCTTGCTGTATTTCGGGCGGGCGCGCCGCGAAGAGATGGCGCTGCGCGCCGACATCGAAGAACGCATCATCGACTTCCTGGAGATCGACCACATCCGCCATGCGCCGGTGGCCGCGCTGTCCTATGGCCTGCAAAAGCGGGTGGAGCTGGCGCGAGCGCTGGCCATGAATCCCAAGGTGCTGATGCTGGACGAGCCGGTGGCGGGCATGAACCGCGAAGAAACCGACGACATGGCGCGCTTCATCCTGGACGCGCGCTCCGAATGGGGCGTAACGGTGCTGATGGTGGAGCATGACATGGGCATGGTGATGGACCTGTCGGACCACGTGGTGGTGCTGAACTTCGGCCAGGTGATTGCCGATGGCACGCCGGCGCAGGTGCAGGCCGATCCCCAGGTCATCCAGGCTTATCTGGGCGCGGGCGACGTGGGCGACCTGCGCCGCCGCCTGCGGGAGGCGGCCTGATGGACATGCTGTTCTTCCTGGAAGTCACGCTGGCCGGGCTGGGCAGCGGCGGGCTTTATGCGCTGGCGGCGCTGGCCTTTGTCATCGTCTACAAGGCGACCCGGGTGGTGAACATCGCCATCGGCGAATTCCTGATGCTGGGCGCCTACGTGTTCTATGCCTTCGCCACCGGCATGGAATGGCCGATCTGGCTGGCCATCGTGGGCGCGGTGGTGGTGTCGGGCGCGCTGGGGGCGCTGGTCGAGCGGCTGACCATCCGTCCGATGTTGGGCGAAGCGCCGATCTCGGTATTCATGATCACGGTGGGGCTGGCGTCGATCCTGGTGGGCGTGGTGGAGCTGATCTGGACGGCGGACCAGCGCCGCCTGCCGGAGTTCATGCCGCGCTCGCCGGTGATGATAGGCGAGGCCTTCGTCGCGCCCAAGGTGTTCTACGGCTTCTGGGTGGCGGTGGTGCTGGCGCTGCTGGTGCTGGTGGTGTTCCGCTACTGGCGCGGC
The DNA here is from genome assembly GCF_943737025.1 of Achromobacter sp. Marseille-Q4954. Classification (NCBI taxonomy): domain Bacteria; kingdom Pseudomonadati; phylum Pseudomonadota; class Betaproteobacteria; order Burkholderiales; family Alcaligenaceae; genus Achromobacter; species Achromobacter sp. Marseille-Q4954. The sequence continues at coordinate 147,832 of NZ_CALSFQ010000004.1, read as the reverse complement.
GGGGTGGCGCTGCGCGCCACGGCATCGGATCAGGGGGCGGCCTATGCCATGGGCATCAACGTGCCGCGCGTGTTTTCGCTGGCCTGGGTGGCGGCGGGCGCGCTGGCCGCGGTGTCGGGCGTGATCGTGGGCGCCATCGGCGGCATTTCCTCGTCGATGGGCGTGTTCGGCCTGTCGGTGCTGGTGGTGGTGATCGTGGGCGGCCTGGACAGCGTGGCGGGCGCCCTGGTGGGCGGCGTGTTCATCGGCCTGCTGGAAGCCTGGGCCGGCGCCTACATGGGCGGCGAATACAAATTGCTGGCCACTTTCATCGTGCTGGTGGTGGTGCTGATGGTCAGGCCCTATGGCCTGTTCGGCACCCGTGAAATCGAGAGGCTCTGACCGATGCGCATCGCGACTGCCAAGCAGACTTATCTTGCGGACGAAGCGCTGTTCGACACCCGCACGCAGAAGGCGTGGCTGGCCTTGCTGGCCGCGTCCCTGGCCATGTTTCCCTTCGTGGCCGACGCCTACTGGCTCTATCTGGCCTGCCTGGTGGCCATCAACGTCGCCAGCGCCACGGGGCTGAACATCCTGACGGGCTATACCGGCCTGGTCAGCCTGGGGCAGGCCGCCTTCATGGGATTGGGAGCGTACACGGTCGCGGTGCTGGAGCAGCGGCTGGGCACGCCGGTGCTGCTCAATCTGGTGGCCGGCGGACTGGTGGCGATGCTGGGCGGCCTGCTGGTCGGCATTCCGTCCTTGCGGGTGAAGGGGCTGTACCTGGCCATTGCCACCATTGCCGCGTCGTTCATCGCGCACTTCATCTTCGCCAACTGGCAGTTCACGGGCGGCACGACCGGGCTGCAGGTGCCGCCGGCGCGGGTGCTGGGCGTGGACCTGGACACCTCGTTCAAGATCTACTGGCTGATCGTGCCGGTGACGGCGCTGATGGTGCTGGGCGCGGCCAACCTGTTCCGCACGCGCATCGGCCGCGCTTTCATCGCCATTCGCGACCGCGACATTTCGGCCGAGGTGCTGGGCATACGCCTGCTGCGCTACAAGCTGCTGTCGTTCGGTCTGTCGTCGTTCTATGCGGGCGTGGCGGGCGGCATGTGGGCCTATTTCTTCCGGGTGGTCACGCCCGAGAGCTTCCCGCTGATCATGTCGATCTTCTTCCTGGCGGCCATCATCGTGGGCGGCATGGGCACGATCCTGGGTTCCATCCTGGGCGCCATCTTCATGACCATGGTGCCGGAACTGCTCAAGCTGATCGTGGGTTGGCTGCCGGTGGGCGGCGACGCGCTGCGCCTGATTTCGCCGGTGCGCACCATTGTTTTCGGCCTGCTGATCGTGGGCTTTCTGATCTTCGAGCCGCACGGGCTCGCGGAAATCTGGTGGCGCGTGCGCCGCTACTTCCACCTCTGGCCTTTCCGTACCTAGCCATGGCGGCGGCCATCCATAAGACCCTCAGGAGACTAACCATGAAGCGCATCCGGATCGGCAGCGGTTTATCGAGGTTGTTGGCCCCCCTGGGCCTGGCGGCGGCCCTGTCGGCGGCGCCAGCCGCGCAGGCGGCCGAGGACCTGGTGCTGGGCGGGTCCATCCCGCTGAGCGGGGTGTTCGCCTTCGCCGGGCAGGGCATCCATGCCGGCATCACCGACTACGTGAAGATCGTCAATGATCAGGGTGGCGTGAAGGGCCGCAAGCTGCGCTACGTGCCGGAAGACACCGCCTACAAGGTGGATGCCTCGGTGGCGGCCTTCAAGAAGATCACCAGCCAGAACAAGGTGAACTTCTACTACGGCGACTCCACGGGCTTCTCCAAGACCATCAACGCCGAGCTGAACCGCACGGGCGACATCCTGATGACCGGCGCGTCCTTCGCCACGGAACTGAACGATCCGGCCAAGTATCCCGCCCAGTTCATGCTGGGACCCGACTATACGGAGATGTTCGGCATCCTGCTGCGCTACATCGCCAAGGAACAGCCCGGCGCCAAGGTGGCTTTCGTGTATTCGGACACGGAGTTCGGCCGCGATCCCATCGCCAGCTCGCGCGCGGTGGCGGAAAAGCTGGGCCTGAAGGTCGCGACCGAGATCATGACGCCGCCGGGCAGCGTGGACGTGTCGACCGAGGTCATCAAGCTGCGCCGCGCCGATCCGGACTACACCATCTTCCACGGCTACGTGCTGGCGCCGATTCCCGAATTCGTGGGGCAGGGCAAGCGCATGGGCCTGAAGACGCGCTACATGGGCACGTTCTGGACCATGGACAACTCCACCGTGATGCAGATGGGCGAGGACGCCGAGGGCTTCATGGGCGTGATGCCGTACCGCTACTACTACGATACGGCGGCCGACGCGCCGATGCTGAAGAAGATCCGCGAGATGCGTCCGCAATACCAGAGCACCGGCTACATGCAGGGCTTCCTGGCCGCCATGCTGTTCACCGAAGTCGCCAAGCGCACGCTGGACGCCGGCAAGGAGCTGACCAGCGCCAACATGAAGGCGGCGCTGGACGGCATCAAGGACTTCGATACGGGCGGCCTGATCGGCGTGCCGATTTCCATCAAGGGCAATTCGATCCCGGTGGGGCGGATCTATCGCGCTGACGTGAAGCAGAAGCAGATGGTGCCGGCATCCGACTGGATCGTGCTGAAGTGAGGCGGCCGTGAACCCTGGACATGGCGCGCATGCCGCGCCGCCCGCAGCGGCGGTGCTCGATATCAACAATATCGAAGTCGTCTACAACAAGGCGGTGCAGGTGCTGCGCGGCTTGTCGCTGTCGGTGCCCGCCGGCAGCATCGTGGCCCTCCTGGGCAGCAACGGCGCCGGCAAGTCCACCACGCTGAAGGCCGTGTCCGGCCTGCTGGACCTGGAGGATGGCGCGCTGGTGCGCGGGCAGATCGTCTTCAACGGCGGCGACACCGCGGGCGCCAGGCCGCAGAACCTGGTGCGCGCGGGGCTGGCGCACGTGATGGAGGGACGCCGCGTATTCGAGGACCTGACGGTGGAGGAAAACCTGGTGGCCGCGACCTATGCCCTGACGGGCAGGCCGGGGGCGAAGGTCGACTTCGATCTGGTCTATGGCTACTTTCCGCGCCTGTTCGAGCGGCGCCGCGGCCTGGCAGGCTACCTGTCGGGCGGCGAACAGCAGATGCTGGCCATCGGCCGCGCGTTGATCGCGCAGCCCAGGCTGATGCTGCTGGACGAGCCCTCGCTGGGACTGTCGCCGATGCTGGTGGAGAACATCTTCTCCATCATCGCCCGCATCAACCATGAACAGGGGGTGTCGATGCTGCTGGTGGAGCAGAATGCCTCGGTGGCGTTGGCGGTGGCGCATTATGGCTACATCATGGAGACCGGCAAGGTGGTGATCGACGGCAGCGCCGAGAAACTGGCGGCGGACCCGGACGTGCGCGAGTTTTACCTGGGCGTGGGCGGTACGGGCGAGGCCCGCGGCTTTCGCGACATCAAGCACTACAAGCGCCGCAAGCGCTGGCTGTCATGATGGACAAGCACATGGATATTCCTGGAGCTTCGGCGCAGGCGTGGCCGGCCCTGACGCTGCCGCAGATGCTGCGTGAACAGGCCCGGCGCCAGCCCGCGGCCATCGCCATCCGGCAAAAGGACTTCGGCATCTGGAAGCCCATGACCTGGGCGAAATACTGGAGCCGGGCCTGCCGCGTGGGACTGGGCCTGCGCGCCCTGGGACTGAGCGCGGGCGGGCGGGTCGCCATCGTCTCGGAAAACCGCGTGGAATGGCTGCTGACGCAGATGGGCGCGGGCGCGGTTGGCGCGGTGGCGGTGGGCGTGTATTCCACCAGCCCGGCCGAGGAAATGGGCTACGTGCTGGAGCACGCGGACGTGGAACTGGTGGTGTGCGAGGACCAGGAGCAGACCGACAAGGTGCTGCAGGTGGCGGACCGGCTGCCGCTGTTGCGCCGCATCGTCATGATGGAGACCAAGGGCCTGCGCTCCTATGCACCCGCCGAGCGCGAGCGCATCGTGACCTACGCCGAGATCGAGGCCGAGGGGGCGCGGCGCGAGGCGGCCGAACTCGCCGCGCTGAACGCGGCGCTGGACGGCCAGCGGCTGGATGACACCGGCCTCATGATCTACACGTCCGGTTCCACCGGCAAGCCCAAGGGCGCGATGCTGAGCTACGGCAATATGCGCGGCGTGGCGCCGGGTATTGCCGACCGCCTGGCGATGGATGGCAACAGCGTGCACCTGTCCTACCTGCCGCTGTGCCACGTGGCCGAACAGATGCTGTCCACCTTCGTGCCCATCTACCTGGGCGCGCAGGTGAATTTCGGCGAATCGATACGCACGGTGCAGGAAGACCTGCGCGAAGTCGCGCCGACGATCTTCCTGGGCGTGCCGCGCATCTGGGAAAAACTGCACGCCGCCATTTCGATCAAGATGCAGGAAGCCGGGCGCCTGCAGCAATGGCTTTACGGACGCGCGTTGGCCGCCTGCACGCCGTTCCTGGAAAAGTCCCCCGCGCAGTACAGCCTGCGCGAGCGCTGGACCCGTTGGCTGTGGTACTGGCTGGTGCTGCGCGCCTTGCAGAATTTCATCGGGCTGCGGCGGGTGCGCGTGGCCATGACGGGCGCGGCGCCGATCTCGCCGGACGTGGTGCGCTACTTCCGCACGCTGGGCGTGCCGCTGATCGAGGTCTACGGGCTGACGGAGTCCGCCGGCATGATCTTCGGCCAGCATCCTGACCGTGTGAAGGTGGGCACCGTGGGCGAACCGATCCTGGGCGTGGAGTGGCGCATGGGCGATGCCGGCGAGTTGCTGGTGCGCGGCGATATGGTGTTCCAGGGCTATTACAAGAACCCGGAAGCCACCGCCAGCACCGTACGCGACGGCTGGCTGTACACCGGCGACGTGGTGGCCGAAGACGCAGGGCGCGTGCGCATCGTGGACCGCCTGAAGGACATCATGATCACGGCGGGCGGCAAGAACCTGACGCCTTCCGAGATCGAGAACGCGGTCAAGGGCAGCCCCTACGTCAAGGAATGCATCGTGATCGCGGACGGCAGGAAGTACGTGTCGGCGCTGATCCAGCTGGAGTTCGACACGGTGGGCAAGTGGGCCGAGTCGCGCCGCATCGCCTTCACGCATTTCCGCTCGCTGGCCGAATGCGCGCAGGTGCGCGAGCTGGTGCAGCAGGAAGTCGCGCGCGCCAACGCCGGCCTGGCGCCGGTGGCGCAGATCAAGCGCTTCCATCTGCTGACCAAGGAACTGGACCATGATGACGGCGAAGTGACCGCCACCATGAAAGTCAGGCGCGCCAGCATCTACCGCAGCTATGCGGACGAGATCGAAGCGCTCTATGTTGAGGAGACGACGGCATGAATGAAGCCGTGATCGTGGAAGCCGTGCGCACCCCCTTCGGGCGGCGCGGCGGATGGTGGGCGGACACGCGGCCGGACACGCTGCTGGCAGAAACCGTGAGGGGCCTGTTGGCGCGGGCCGGACTGCCGGGAGCCCAGGTCGAGGACCTGATCGCGGGCTGCGTCAGCCAGGCGGGCGAGCAGGGCGCCAATATCGGCAGGCTGGCCGCCATGCTGGCGGGCTTGCCCGAGAGCGTGCCGGGCGTGGCGCTGAACCGCATGTGCGGATCCAGCCAGCAGGCGGTGCATTTCGGCGCGCAAGCCATTGCCGCGGGCGACATGCGCTACGTGGTCGCGGGCGGCGTGGAAAGCATGAGCCGGGTGCCGATGTTCCTGGACGTGACGCTGGGCCAGGGCGAGTTCCGCGGCTTCGAAGGCTTGAACCCGGCCCTGCTGGAACGTTATCCCTTGATCCACCAGATCGAGAGCGCGGAACGGATCGCGGAGCGCTGGCAACTGTCCCAGGCCGAGATGGATGAATGGGCAAGGGAAAGCCATGCGCGCGCCTGGAGCGCCGCGCAGGCCGGCCGTCATGCCGAGCTGCTGCCGGGGCCGCGTGCCGATGCCGGGCGTGACGAAGGCATACGCGAGAAAACCGACCCCGACCGCATGGCCGCCATGGCGCCGGCGCTGCGGCCGCCGGGACAGGGTGGCGTCACCGCCGCCAACGCCAGCCAGCTCGCGGACGGCGCGTCCGCGGTGCTGCTGGCGGATCGCGACACCGCGCTGTCCGACGGCTTGCGGCCCCGCGCGCGTTTCCTGGCCCGCGTGGCGGTGGGATCGGACCCGGTGCTGCAGCTGACGGGCGTGATCCCGGCGGCGCGGCTGGCGCTGGCGCGCGCCGGCCTGAGCCTGGAAGACATGGACTGGATCGAGATCAACGAAGCCTTCGCCAGCGTGGTACTGGCCTGGCAGCGGGAACTGGGCGCCAATCTGTCGCGCGTCAATCCCTGGGGCGGGGCGATCGCGCATGGGCATCCTCTGGGCGCGACGGGAGCCGGCCTGATGGCCAAGATGCTGGCCGGGCTGGAAGCCACCGAAGGCGAGCTGGGCTTGCAGCTGATGTGCATCGGCCACGGCATGGCCACGGCGACCATCATCCAGAGGCTGTGACCGGATATGGAGAAACTGCGGGAGGCCGCGCAAGGGCGGGACGAGGGTTCGGAGTCCGAACGCCGGCGCGAGGTGATCCTGACGGCCGGGCAGCTATTCTGCAAGCACGGCTATGAACGCACCACCGTGCGCGAGCTGGCGCGGGCGGTGGGCCTGCAGTCCGGCAGCCTGTTTCATCATTTCCGCAGCAAGGAGGAGATCCTGGTGGCGGTGATGAACAACGGCATTCAGGAAGTGATAGACGACGGCGAACGGGCGCTGGCGCGCTACCAGGCGCCGGCGGACCGGCTGGCGGCGCTGTTCCGCGTACACATGTGGAGCATGCTGCACGGCGCGGGCGGCGATGCGATGAACGCGCTGGTCTACGAATGGCGCAGCCTGTCCGCGCCCAGCCGCGCGGCCGTGAAATCGTTGAGCGACCGCTACGAAGAAATGTGGCAGGACGCGGTGGCGGCAGCGGTCGCGACGGGGCTGCTGCAAGGCGACGCGCGCGTCATCAAGCGCTGCGTGCTGGGCGCGATGAACCTGACAGTGCAGTGGTACAAGCCGGACGGCCGCTTGCGGCCCGCCGAATTCATCGATGCGATGCTGCAGGCTTCGCTGCCGTCGCTGCCGGCGGGAGCCGGCAAGTGGCCCGAATAGTCGGGCCGCAGGGCCGGGAGTTCAGCACCGGCGCTTGAGGAACGCGCCCACGGCGCAGATGACGGCCAGTGCCAGCAGGCTGCCCGCCACGGGCAGCAGGAAATCCACCTGGCCATGATAGCCGCCGCCGGTGACGCCGCCGGCCACGCCGCCCGCCCACAGCAGGAAGGTCATGAGCGAAGCTGCCACCGAGAGCGCCGCGGCGATGCACAGCGCGATGAACACCGGCCGGCGCGGCCGCGCCGCCGGATAGGAGGAATAGGGCTGGCCGCCGCGGGGCTGTTTGATCCAGTAGATCAGCCCCGCCACGACCAGCAGCAGCATCAGGATCTTGAAGATCATGATGCCAGCGCCTCTTTAGTCTTCACGGCGCAGGTGCGGGAAGAGGATGACGTCGCGGATGCTGGGGCTGTCGGTCAGCAGCATGACCAGGCGGTCGATGCCGATGCCGCAGCCGCCCGTCGGAGGCATGCCGTATTCCAGGGCGCGGATGTAGTCCGCGTCGTAATACATGGCTTCCTCGTCGCCGGCGTCCTTGGCTTCGACTTGCGAGCGGAAGCGTTCGGCCTGGTCTTCGGGATCGTTCAGCTCGGAGAAGCCGTTGGCGATCTCGCGGCCCGTCATGAAGAGCTCGAAGCGCTCGGTGATGCCCTCGCGGGTATCGGAGGCGCGCGCCAGCGGCGAGACTTCCACCGGGTAGTCGATGATGTAGGTGGGGTTCCAGAGCTTGGCTTCGGCGGTCTCTTCGAACAGCGCCAGTTGCAGCGCGCCCAGGCCGGCGCGCGACAGCACCGGGCCGTCGGCATCGGCGCCCAGCTTCTTGAGTTCCGCGCGCACGAAGGTCGGATCGTCCAGTTGCGCCTGGGTGTAGCCCGGCGCGTACTTGAGGATGGCTTCGCAGATGGTCAGGCGGTCGAAGGGCTTGCCCAGGTCCAGCTCGCGTTCCTGGTAGGTCAGCACGGCGCTGCCGGTGGCCGAGATGGCGGCCTGGCGGATCAGCTCTTCGGTGAAGTCCATGAGCCAGCGGTAGTCCGCAAAGGCCGCATAGAACTCCATCATGGTGAATTCAGGATTGTGGCGCGGGCTCACGCCCTCGTTGCGGAAGTTGCGGTTGACTTCGAAGACGCGTTCGAAGCCGCCGACGATCAGGCGCTTGAGGTAGAGCTCGGGCGCGATGCGCAGGAACATTTCCATGTCCAGCGCGTTGTGGTGCGTGACGAAAGGCTTGGCCGCCGCGCCGCCCGGGATCGGGTGCAGCATGGGGGTTTCCACTTCGAGGAAGCCCGCGTTCAGCATGAACTGGCGGATGCTGCCCACGGCCTTGCTGCGCGCCTCGAAGGTGCGGCGCGTGGCGTCCGTCATGATGAGGTCGACGTAGCGCTGGCGGTAGCGCAGTTCCTGGTCGGCCACGCCGTGGAACTTGTCGGGCAGCGGGCGCAGCGACTTCGACATCAGGCGCGCGCTGGCGGCGTGCACCGACAGTTCGCCCTTGTTGGTCTTGAAGACCGACCCTTCGATCGCGATGATGTCGCCGATGTCCCATTGCTTGAACGCGGCGTAGCTGTCTTCGCCCAGGGTGCCGCGGTCCAGGTAGATCTGGATGCGGCCGGTGCTGTCCTGCAGCGTGGCGAAGCTGGCCTTGCCCATGACGCGCTTGAGCATCATGCGGCCGGCAACCTTGACGGTGACAGGGTTGGCGGCAAGGGCTTCCTGCTCCTGGCCGTCGTACTGGTCGTGCAAGGCGGCGGCGCGGGCGTCGGGTACGAAGTCGTTGGGGTACGCGACCCCGGTTTCGCGCAGTTTGGCCAGCTTGGCGCGCCGTTCGGCGATCAAGCGGTTTTCATCCTGGGCGGGCGCCGGAGTGGTCGAGTGGTCGGTCATGGTCGGGGAATCAGTCGTAATTGCGGATGTCGTCGATCTCGGTAGTGCCGAAATCTTCGCGATCCAGGTAGGCGAGGATGCGGGAGGCCACGTTGGCGGGCGAGGACAGCTTGCCGGTCGCGTGGAACTCCTGGAACTTGGCCAGCGCCGGGAAGCTTTCCGGATCGCTGGAACGGATGGCGACTTGCATGTCGGTGTCGACGATGCCGGGGGCCAGCGCGACGATGCGCGCGCCGTCGGCGCCTTGCTCGGCCTTGACCACGCGCGAGTACATGTCGAGCGCAGCCTTGGTGGCGCAGTAGACGCCCCAGCCGGCGTTCGGGTTGCGGCCCGCGCCGGAGGAGATGTTGAGCACGCGGCGGTCGGCCTTGAGGTCTTCGACCGCGGCCAGGAAGCGCGCCGTGAGCAGCATGACGGCGCTGACGTTCAGGTTGAAGGCGGCGGTGATGGCCGCGCCGTCGACCAGCGCGTCGGTGCCGGCGATGGGGTGCACCGTGCCCGCGTTGTTGATCAGCAGATAGCGGCTGGCATCGCGCGGCAGCGACGCGCAGATGCGCTGCGCCACCGATTCAACGGTGTTCAGGTCCGACAGGTCCACGGACAGCTGTTCCAGCTGGACGTCCTGCGCACGCGCATAGGCGGCCAGTTCGGGATCTTCGCGGCGCGCCAGCGTGATCAGGCGCGTGCCCGGTTTGGCCAGGCCGCGCGCCATGGCGGCGCCGATGCCGCGCGAAGCGCCGGTAAGAATTGCGATGGTGTCGGACATTCGTGAACCTCTGGATGCGTTGAGGGGAGTATCGCGAAACTTAGATGCCTTGCTTCAGGCTGGCCTGGATGAAAGGATCCAGGTCGCCGTCCAGCACTTTCTGCGTGTTGGAAATTTCAACGTTGGTGCGCAGGTCCTTGATGCGGCTCTGGTCCAGCACGTAGGAGCGGATCTGATGGCCCCAGCCCACGTCGGTCTTGGAGTCTTCCAGCTTCTGCTGCTCGGCCATGCGGTTGCGCATTTCCAGTTCGTAGAGCTTGGACTTCAGCATCTGCATCGCTTCGGCGCGGTTGCGGTGCTGCGAGCGGTCGTTCTGGCACTGCACCACGATGCCGGTGGGCATGTGGGTCAGGCGCACGGCCGAGTCGGTCTTGTTGATGTGCTGGCCGCCCGCGCCCGAAGCGCGGTAGGTGTCCACGCGCAGGTCGGCGGGGTTCACTTCGACTTCGAAGGACTCGTCGACTTCCGGGTAGACGAAGACGCTGGCGAACGAGGTGTGGCGGCCGCCCGAGGAGTCGAACGGGCTCTTGCGCACCAGGCGGTGCACGCCGGTTTCGGTGCGCAGGTAGCCGAAAGCGTACTCGCCTTCGATCTTGATGGTGGCGGACTTCAGGCCCGCGACGTCGCCTTCGGATTCTTCCAGCACTTCGGCCTTGAAGCCCTTGCGCTCGGCGTACTTCAGGTACTGGCGCAGCAGCATGGAGGCCCAGTCCTGCGCTTCCGTGCCGCCGGCGCCTGCCTGGATGTCCAGGAAGCAGTTCAGGGGATCGGCCGGATTGGAGAACATGCGGCGGAATTCCAGCGCTTCCAGCTTTTCCTGGAAGGCGTCGGCGTCCTGCTCGATGGCTTCGAGGGTGGCGTCGTCGTCGTCGGAGGCCGCCATTTCGAACAGTTCGTTCGAATCGGACAGGCCCGTACCCAACGCCGTGAGCGTTTCCACCACGTCTTCGAGGGCTTTCTTTTCACGGCCCAGGTCCTGGGCGTGCTTGGGGTCGTTCCAGACCGCCGGGTCTTCGAGCTCGGCGTTTACGACTTGCAGGCGTTCAGCTTTGGCATCGTAGTCAAAGATACCTCCGTAGAGCCTGTTCGCGCTCCGCGTAATCGGCGAGGCGGGCTGCGAGCTGGTTCTGACGTTCGGCTTCCATGATGATCCTGTCCTGATGACTTTTGTGCGAAACCAAACATTTTACCGTGCTTGGGCCAAGTGCGCGGCCGCGTTGGCGGGAAGGGGGACGGATCGCGAGCGGGCGGTTTCCTGGCGTGGATCCAAGTTGTTCAGTTTTTTGTCAAGCCGGGGGTTCTAGGCTGCGTATAAGCGGTCCAGCCGTTCCTGATCGGGAGGGCAGGGGCCGCAAATGCGCCGGCCCAGCCGGCCTATCCCGACAGAGGAATGGAGACATAGATGGACAATACGATGGCCCCCGGGGTTTCGCCGGCGATCCCGGCGTCTGAGGAAGACCGGATCTACCGCAAGGTAGGGTGGCGGCTGGTGCCGCTGCTGGTGGTTTGCTACGTCGTGGCCTACCTGGACCGCGTGAACGTGGGTTTCGCCAAGCTGCAGATGCTGCAGGAGCTTCAGTTCAGCGAAACCGTGTACGGGCTGGGCGCGGGTATTTTCTTCATCGGCTACTTCATTTTCGAGATTCCCAGCAACATCATCCTGCACAAGGTGGGGGCGCGGATCTGGATCGCGCGCATCATGATCACCTGGGGGATCATCTCCGCGTGCATGATGTTCGTGACCAGCGTGCACATGTTCTACATCCTGCGCTTCCTGCTGGGCGCCGCGGAAGCCGGGTTTTTCCCGGGCATCATCCTGTACCTGACCTACTGGTATCCGGCGGCACGGCGCGGCCGCATCACGACCTTCTTCATGACCGCGGTGCCCATGTCCGGGCTGATCGGCGGGCCGATCTCCGGCTGGATCATGAGCACGTTCCATGGCGACCATGGCCTGTCGGGCTGGCAATGGCTGTTCCTGCTGGAAGGCATACCTTCGGTGTTGATCGGGGTGCTGGTGCTGATCTATCTGGATGACCGCATCAACAAGGCCAAATGGCTGACCGCTACGGAAAAGGCGGTGCTGATCCGCAACATCGCGGCCGAGGAACAGCAGAAGGAAGACCCGCCGATCCGCGCCGCGCTGGCCAAGCCGCGCGTCTGGGCCATGTCGCTGATCTACTTCTCGTTCGTGATGGGGCTTTACGGCGTGGGCTTCTGGATGCCGACCCTGATCAAGGGCACGGGGGTGCAGAGCCCGCTGGCCATCGGTCTGCTGACGGCGGTTCCCAACCTGTTCGCCGTGATCGGCATGATCCTGATCTCGCGCAACTCGGACCGTCTCCGCGAACGCCGCTGGCACGTGGCGCTGCCCGCGCTGTTCGGCGCGCTGGGGCTGCTGTTCTCGGCGATCTGGAGCGGCAACACCGTGCTGGCGATCGTGGCGCTGACGGTGGCGAACATCGGCATCTGCACGGTGCTGCCGCTGTTCTGGAGCCTGCCCACCGCCTTGCTCGGCGGCACGGCGGCCGCGGCCGGCATCGCGCTCATCAACTCGGTGGGTAACCTGGCGGGCTTCGTCAGCCCGTACCTGGTGGGCTGGTTGAAGGACATGACCGGCACCACCAACACCGGCCTCTACATGCTGTCGGGCTGCCTGGTGGTGGGGGCGCTGGTGGTCCTGGCGCAGCCGGCGAAGCTGGTGAACAAGTAGGATGGGTGGAGCGCGCGCAGCCTGAGGCAAAGACTCAGGCGCGCGCCGCGCGCAAGCCATCGCGGGTCACGGCGGGCTGGCTCCGATGGCGGGCCTTACCCCGCGTGTTCGATCACCAGCTGCACCGACACCATCCCGTTCCAAACGTTCTGCTCCAGCCGGTACGCCGCCTGAATATGTTCGGGCAGCGACTGGTCGTGGCCGAACCAGATGGCGTCAAAGCGCTGGTGGCCGCGTTCCAGCGACAGCTTCAGGTGCTTTTCCCCGACCAGGCGCTGGTTGCGCACCACGAACTCGTCCAGGAACAGCGGCGCGGCGAAGCCGGCGCCCCAGACCTGCTGCTGCAGCATGCCGGCCACGTCGGCGTTGGCGTAGCCGGTTTCCAGCGAGCCGTCGGTTTCGATCACCGGCTCGAAGGTGTCGCGGCCCGTGAGCTCGCGCACCGCGGCGTCGAACGCGGGGGCGAAGGCGGCGAAGTCGTTGCGGCCCAGCGTCAGGCCCGCAGCCATGGCGTGGCCGCCGAACTTGCGGATCAGGTTGGGATGGCGCTTGGACACCAGGTCCAGCGCGTCGCGCAGATGCACGTCGGGAATCGAGCGGCCGGAACCGCGGATTTCGTCGTCGCCGGCGGGCGCGAAAGCCAGCGTGGGACGCCAGAACTTTTCCTTCAGGCGCGAGGCCACCAGGCCCACCACGCCCTGGTGCCAGCCCGGGTCGAACACGCAGACCGTGGCGCCGGCGGCCGCGTTCGGCTCTTCCATGGCGGCCAGCGCCTGTTCGCGCATTTCGGCTTCGATGGTGCGGCGTTCGCGGTTGATGTTGTCGAGCTCGCGCGCCATTTCCAGCGCCTGCGCCTCGTCGTCCGTGGTCAGGCAGGCGATGCCCAGGCTCATGTCGGCCAGGCGGCCGGCGGCATTGATACGGGGGCCGAGCGCAAAGCCCAGGTCAAAGCCGTTGGCCGCGCGCGGCTCGCGTCCGGCCACGGCGAACAGCGCGCGCAGCCCGGGCTGCAGGCGGCCGGCGCGCATGCGCTGCAGGCCTTGCGTGACCAGCAGGCGGTTGTTCGCGTCCAGCTTGACCACGTCGGCCACGGTGCCCAGGGCCACCAGGTCGGACAGCGCGTCAAGCCGCGGGCCGCCGTCGGCCGCATAGACGCCGCGGCGGCGCAGTTCGGCGCGCAGCGCCAGCATCATGTAGAAGATGACGCCCACGCCTGCCAGGTTCTTGGACGGAAAGCCGCAGCCCGGCTGGTTGGGGTTGACGATGGCCAGGGCCGCCGGCAGCGTGTCGCCCGGCAAGTGGTGGTCGGTGATGACCACGCCGATGCCGGCCTCATTGGCCGCGGCCACGCCGTCCACGCTGGCGATGCCGTTGTCGACCGTGATGATGATGTCGGGCTTGCCGGCGCGGTGCCGCACCGCCAGTTCGACCACGGCGGGCGACAGGCCGTAGCCGGTCTCGAAGCGGTTGGGCACCAGGAAGTCCACGTCGGCGCCCATGGCGGACAGGGCGCGCAAACCGACCGCGCAGGCGGTGGCGCCGTCGCAGTCGTAGTCGGCCACGATCAGCAGCTTCTTGCCCGCCTGGATGGCGTCGGCCAGCACGCCGGCGGCGTGGTCCGAATGCGTCAGGCCGTTGGGCGGCAGCAGCGATTTCCAGGCGAGTTGGGTTTGATCGGGATGGGTGACGCCGCGGGCTGCCCACAGGCGGGCCAGCAGCGGGTGGATGCCCGAGGCTTCAAGAATGCGGCAGGCTTGCGGGTCGGGGGTGCGGACGGTTAAGCGGGGTGAGACCACCAGGCGCTCCAGTTTTTCTTGGGCGCGGGCAGCAAGCCAAGCAGGCCCCCGCGCGGTTTCAGGGTTAGGGCGACCTTGCGGTCGTCGCCCAGCAGCAGCAGTTCGGCGGGAGTGGCCGGCAGGCCGTGCTTGCCGGCCAGCGGGCGCAGATGCTGCGCGTCCAGCGCGGCCAGGGCGTCCAGCCAGGCGGCCCAGTCGCCGGCCCGCTGGGGGGCGTCCAGGTTGCTGTAGACCTGCGCGGGGACCGGCCGGGACTGCGTCCAGGGCCTGCCGCCGCCATACAGCCACAGCGCATTGACCGGAGGCAGGCCGCGCGCCGCGCGGGCGTCATTGACCGGGTGTTCGTGCCAGGCCATCTGTATTTCATTGAGCAGCCGGCGCCACGGGCGCGTTTCCGCATCCTGACGCCACCAGTCGTTCAGGCGTTGTCCGGCCACGGCCAGCGGGCTGGTGGTCTGCGGCCGCAGGCCTTGCGGCAGGCGCAGGCGCCAGCGTTCGGGCGAGAGCGTCTCGACCTCGAAGCCCGTGCCTTCGAACAGCGGGCGGGCGGTGTCCAGCAGGGCGGCCGCTTCCTCGGCGCGCAGTTCCATCAGGCCGGGATCGAGCAAGGCGGCCTGGTCCGTGCCCAGCGCCAGATGGACCAGCTCGGCCAGCCAGACGGGTTCATCGCCGTCGGTTTGGGCGCCGGCCAGCAGCGGACCCAGTCCGGCGCCGGGCGGCAGGCCCGCTTCGGGGACGTAGCCGGCGCGGGCCAACTGCCAGGCTTCATAGGGCGTACAGCCTTGGGCGCGCACGTCGTGAGCCTGGGGGCGGGCGGCGCCGGCCTGGAGCCAGCCGTGCAGCGTGGGCGCGCGTTCGGGCAGGAGCTTGGCCAGTTCGGCGGCGACGGGTAGGGCGGGCAAAGCGCCCGGAATGACGATCAGCATGGGCGCGATTGTAGTCCGCACGGGCTGCGGGAACTAAGCGGCGCCTGGCACTGCCATAGCTTGAAACGCCTGGTCTTGGACGCGCACATCCGCGGCGCGGAATCCAGGCGGTTAATGCCATAATGCGCTCGTGCTGAAAATACCCTACGAACTCTGGATAGGCGCCCGCTATGCCGGGTTGGCCCGAATCCGCCAGCGACGCGGCCGCCGCGATCGCTTCATCTCCTTCATCGCCGCCAGTTCCATGGCGGGCATCGCGCTGGGCGTCGCCGCCCTGATCGTGGTGCTGTCCGTGATGAACGGCTTCCAGAAGGAAGTGCGCGACCGCATGCTGTCGGTGCTGCCGCATATTGAACTCTATATCCCGGGGGCTGCCCCCGAGCGGGTGCTGGAGAAATGGCAGGAGTTCGCTTCCGCCGCCGAGAAAAATTCCTCGGTCAAGGCCGGCGCCCCGTTCGTGGCGGCGCAGGGCATGCTGGTGCGCGGGCAGGCCTTGCGCGGCGTGCAGGTGCGCGGCATCGATCCGCAGACCGAAGGCAATGTGTCGGACCTGCCGCGCCAGATGGTATCGGGCAAGCTGACCGACCTGAAGCCCGGCAGTTTCGGCGTGGTGCTGGGCAATGAACTGGCCGACGGCATGGGCGTGAAGCTGGGCGATACGCTCTTGATGATGGCGCCGCAGGGCTCGATCAGCCCGGCGGGTTTCACCCCGCGCATGCGCCAGTTCACCGTGGTGGGCGTGTTCTCGTCCGGCCACTATGAATACGATTCCTCGCTGGCCTTCGTCGACGACGAGGATGCCGCCCGCGTGTTCCGTGACAGCGGCACTGCCGGCGTGCGCCTGCGCGTGGCCGACATGCAGCGCGCCCCGGAAGTGGCGGCGGAATTGCAGAAGGTGCTGCCGCCCTACGTGATGGCGAGCGACTGGTCGCGCAACAACCGCACCTGGTTCGCGGCCGTGAAGACCGAAAAGCGCATGATGTTCCTGATCCTGGCGTTGATCGTGGCCGTGGCCGCGTTCAACCTGCTGTCCTCCCTGGTCATGGCCGTGAAGGACAAGCAGTCCGACATCGCCATCCTGCGCACGCTGGGCGCGGGTCCGCGCGAGATCGCCCGCATCTTCCTGGTGCAGGGGGCGCTGATCGGCGTGATCGGCACGCTGCTGGGCGTGGCGGGCGGCATCCTCATCGCCTATAACGTGGACGTGATCGTGCCCTTCATCGAAGGCTTGCTGGGCGTGCATTTCCTGCCGCGTGAAATCTATTTCATCAGCGCCTTGCCGTCCGATCCGCAAGTGGGCGACATCGTCACCATCGGCGTGACTTCCCTGGTGCTGTCGCTGCTGGCGACCCTGTATCCCAGCTGGCGCGCCTCGCGCCTGCAACCCGCACAGGTGCTGCGCCATGACTGACATGCTGACTCCCGCGCTGCAGGCCGACAACATCGTCAAGGTCTACGACGAAGGCCCTGCGCGCATTGAAGTGCTGAGCAACGTCAGCCTGTCGGTGGCGCGTGGCGAGATGGTCGCCATCGTCGGCGCCTCCGGTTCCGGCAAGAGCACGCTGCTGCATATCCTGGGCCTGCTGGACGTGCCCACCAGCGGCTCCGTGTCGGTGGACGGCCAGCTTGCCGTCGGGCTGTCCGAGGCCCGCAAGAGCGCCGTGCGCAACCGCAGCCTGGGCTTTGTCTACCAGTTCCACCACCTGTTGCCGGAATTCTCCGCGCTGGACAACGTGGCGATGCCGCTGATCGTGCGCCGCGAGAATCGCGACAAGGCGCGCGCCGCCGCGCACGAGGTTCTGGGTCTGGTGGGCCTGGCTGCGCGCGAAGGTCACTTCCCGGGCCAGCTGTCCGGCGGCGAGCGGCAGCGCGTGGCGCTGGCGCGCGCGCTGGTCACGCGCCCGGTCTGCGTGCTGGCCGACGAGCCCACCGGCAACCTGGACCGCCACACCGCGCACAATATGTTCGAACTGCTGACGCGGGTGAATCAGGAGTCCGGCACGGCGTTCGCCATCGTCACGCACGACCCGGAACTGGCCGCCCGCGCCGACCGCCAGTTGCTCATGGAAAACGGCCGCCTGGTTTCGGGTTAAGGCGCGTCGGGGGATAATCCGGGCAAGGAGGTCGCGCCCATGCTGATCGATACCCATTGCCACCTGGATGCCGCCGAGTTCGACGCCGACCGCGAGCAGGTCGCCGACCGTGCCTGTGAGGCAGGCGTCCAATCCATCGTGATTCCCGCCGTCGAGCGCGCCAATTTTTCCGTGGTGCGCGAACTGGCCGGCAAGACGGCCGGCGGCGCCTATGCACTGGGCATCCATCCGCTGTATGTTCAGCGCGCCGGCGACGGCGACCTGGAGGCGTTGCGCGCGGCCGTCAAGGAATCGCTGGGCGACCCCCGCTTCGTCGCCATCGGCGAGATCGGCCTGGACTTCTTCGTGCCTGAAATAGCCTCCGGCGAACCGCGCGAGCGCCAGGAACACTTCTATGCCGCGCAACTGGCGCTGGCCGCCGAGTTCGGCCTGCCGGTGCTGCTGCACGTGCGCAAGTCGCAGGACATCCTCTTGAAATACCTGCGCCGCCATCCTCGCATCGGCGGCATCGCGCATGCCTTCAACGGCAGCGCGCAGCAGGCGCAGGCATTCATAGACCAGGGCTTCGCGCTGGGCCTGGGCGGCGCGATGACCTACGAGCGCGCCTTGCAGATCCGCCGCCATGCGGTGGACGTGGATCTGGCGCACCTGGTGCTGGAAACCGACGCGCCCGACATTCCGCCGGCCTGGCTGCATCCGCCGCAGCGGCGCAATGCGCCGGCCGAACTGGTCCGCATCGCCGCCACGCTGGCCGAGCTGCGCGGCATCACGCCGCCGCAAGTGGCGCATGCCACCACGGCCAACGCCATGCGGGTATTGCCGCGGCTGCCGGCCGCGATCCTGGCCGACGCCGACTGACCGGGCCTCAGCCGTTCAGGCGCGGCAGTTCCAGCCGCACGCTCAGCCCCTGCGGCGACATGTTGCGGGCCGACATCCTGCCCTTGTGCGCGGCCACGGCGGCCTGGGCAATCGACAGGCCCAGTCCGGCGCCGCTGCCCGGTTTGCGCGCGCCGGAGGCCGTCCGATAGAAAGGTTCGAACAGCGATTGCAGTTCTTCCGCGGCCACGCCGGGCCCGCGGTCCTCGATCTCCAGGCAGGCTTCGTGCGCGGTCGACAGCAGGCGCACGCGGATCGCGCTGTGCGCGGGCGCAAAGCGCAAGGCGTTGCGCAGTACGTTCTCGATGGCGCTGGCCAGGCTGCAGCGGTCGCCGACCAGGGGCACGGGCGCATGCTGGTGCCACTCTATGCGGATCTGCCGGCCGCCGGCCTCAAAGCGTGCGTCTTCGACGACGTCGGACACGAGTTCGGCCAGGTCCAGGGTGTCGGTAGGCACGGGCAGGGCGCCCAGGCGCGCCAGCCGCAAGGTGTTGCCGACCAGCGCGTCCAGGCGTTCGCATTCGAGTTCGATGCGGTCCAGCTGCAGATCCTGGCGCTCGTCCCTGCGCCGCGCCAGCTCCGCCGCCAGCCGCAGCCGCGCTAGCGGCGAGCGCAGTTCGTGCGCGATGTTGTGCAGCAGCTGCTCGCGCGTGTCGACCAGCGCCTTCAGGCGGTCGGCCATCGCGTCGAAATCGCGCGCCAGGAGGCCTAGTTCGTCCTTGCGGCGCGCCAGCTTGGCGGGCGTGTGCGCATCCAGCCGCCCGGCGGACAAGGCATGCGTGGTCTGGCGCAACTGTGCCAAGGGCGCCGTCACGTGGCGGCTCAAGGCCCAGCAGAACGGCGCGGTCACGGCCAGCGCGAACAGCACCAGGGCCAGCGCCACGGGCGACAGGGCCAGCACTTCCCAATGCGATGAATCGAACGGCAGGAACAGCAGCAGCAGCTGCGAACCATCGGGCAAGACCAGCTTTTGCGGTTCCCACCAGGAAACGCGCTCGCCGGTGGGGTCGGCGGGAAGGTAGTCGGCTTTCGGCGAACGGTCTGGCCCGGCGCGGAAATCGCTCAGCCAGTCTTCCATGCGGGCGGGCAGCCGCCGGCCCAGGATGTCCTTGTCCTGGGCGTCCATGACGTAGATCTTCAGCGCCGAGTAGCGCCGGTCCATGGCTTCGACCCAGCGTTCCAGGCCATCCACGCCCTCGCTGCGGGCGATCTGCGCAGCATCGCGCGTGAGATTGCCGGGATTCAGGCCATCCAGGGAATTGAAGCGGTACCAGGCGACCGCGGCCGTCAGCACCATGCCGCAGACCAGGATGACCGCCATCGCGCCCCAGAAGGTCAGGAAAGCGCGTCCGAAGAGCGAGCGGGTGGGCAGCCAGGCCATCAGTCAGCGCCCGCCAGTACGTAACCCAGGCCGCGCAGGTTGCGGATCGCCAATGTCTCGGCGCCGCTGTCGCTGCGCAGCTTCTTGCGCAGCGAGCTGATGTGGGTGTCGATGCTGCGGTCGTAGCGGTCGGGCTTGCGGCCCAGCGCGTACAGACCGATCTGGTCGCGCGCGACCACCTGCCCGGGCGTGCGCATGAGGATTTCCAGGATGCGCTGTTCGGCGCCGGTCAATGGAATTTCACTGTCGCCCATTCGCAGCACGCCGGTGGCGGCGTCCAGCGACACTGCGCCCAGCGCCAGGGCGGGGCGGGCCGTGTCGGGCACCTCTTCGAAGCGGCGCAGGACCGCCGTGATGCGGGCCTTGAGTTCGCGCGGACTGAAGGGTTTGGCCAGGTAGTCGTCGGCGCCGAACTCCAAGCCCAGCACGCGGTCCGTCTCGCCGCCGTGGGCGGTGAACATGATGACCGGCCGGCGCGAGCGCAGGCGGTATTGCTTCAGCAGATCCAGCCCATTGCCGTCGGGCAGCATCAGGTCCAGCAGCACCAGGTCGTAGTCGTCCTGAGCCAACAGGGCCAGGCCCTGCGTGCCGCTATGCGCCAGGGTGAGCCGGCAATGACCGGGTTCCAGGTACTCGCGCAGCATCTGCGCAAGCTCGACATCGTCATCGATCAGCAGGATGCGGCGAGTCGCCGGTGCGTGGGAAAAAGGCATGCGTGTCGTCGGTTCTGCATCCGGCAGTTTGGCTTATGGCCGCGGGCCGGAGTGTCAAGAAGTGCAAAGAAGATAAAAGTTGCGGAAAGCGTGTTGCTGGCTCCCGGCAGGTCCAATTCTAATATGAGAATAGTTTTCATTAATAAATACGAGGCAGGACGGACGCCGCACGCGGGGTGGGGCGCGGGCCTGGGACGGGAGAAACTGGAATCATGAGCAGCAAAGAATTGGTCGCCGGCCGGCGCGGTCCGGGTTCGCGCACGCAGTTGGCGGCGGCCCTGTGCGCAGCGGGTTTCGGCGTGGCGCAGCCCGCCTGGGCGCAGAGCGCCGACACTGCCAAGACCCTGGACACCGTGGTGGTGACGGCCTCGGGCTATGAACAGCAGATCCAGGACGCGCCGGCATCGATCAGCGTGATCACCCGCGAGGACCTGGACAAGAAGTTCTACCGCGACATCAACGACGCGCTGGTGGACGTGCCGGGCGTGATCGTGACGGGCGGCGGCGACCGCCAGGACATCAGCCTGCGCGGCATGGGCCCTAAGTACACGCTGATCCTGATCGACGGCAAGCGCCAGAATTCGCGCGAAACCCGCACCAACTCGGATTCCACGGGCGTCGAAGGCGGCTGGACGCCGCCGCTTTCCGCCATCGAGCGCATCGAGGTGGTGCGCGGCCCCATGTCGTCGCTGTACGGCTCGGACGCCATGGGCGGGGTGATCAACATCATCACGCGCAAGGTGCCCTCGGAGTGGGGCGGCGAGATCCGCCTGGACAGCACCATCCAGGAAAGCAACAAGTCGGGCGACATCTACCAGGGCAACTTCTACCTGTCCGGCCCGATCAAGACGGACCTGCTGGGTCTGCAGATCTACGGCCAGGCCACGCAGCGCGACGAAGATGACATCGTCGACGGCTTCCGCAAGCGCAACTCGGAAAGCGTCACGGCCAAGCTGGCGCTGACGCCCAACCGCGACCACGACATCGTGCTGGCAGCGACCACCATGCGCCAGAAGCTGCACGAAACGCTGGGCAAGACGGTCGAGCCGCTGCCGCCCGGCCAGGCTTGCGGACGCAATGGCTGCCCGGCTTCGTCCGATACCGACTACCGCAGCAACAAGTGGGCGCTGTCGCATACCGGACGCTGGGGCTGGGGCGTGTCGGACAGCTACGTGCAGCAGGAAGAGTTCGACAACCGCTCGCGCCAGATGAAGATCAAGAACCTGGACATCCAGACGAGCTGGACGCTGCCGCTGGGTTCGCACATGCTGACCCTGGGCGGCAGCTACCTCAGCCAGCGCCTGAACGACCAGACCGGCAACCAGCTGGCCAACGGCCCCAGCAAGGTGGACCGCTACCAGTGGGCCTTGTTCGCCGAAGACGAATGGCGCCTGACCGAGACCTTCGCCGTCACCACCGGCCTGCGCATGGACGAAGACGAGAACTTCGGCACGCATTTCAGCCCGCGCCTGTACGGCGTCTGGCACATGGCCGACCGCTGGACCCTGAAGGGCGGCGTGTCCACGGGCTTTCGCGCGCCCGACCTGCGCCAGACGGTGGCGGGCTGGGGCCAGGTCAGCCGCGGCGGCAATATGTACGGCAATCCGGACCTGACGCCCGAGAAGTCGGTAACCGAGGAAATCGGCATCCTGTATGACGACGGCGAAGGCTTCAACGCCGGCCTGACCGTCTTCAACAACGACTTCAAGGACAAGATCACCCGCGTCGCCTGCCCCGCGACCCAGTGCACGGACGGCCCGAACCAGTTCGGCTCGGATCCGACCACCTACATGAACGTGGACAAGGCCAATTCCCGCGGCGTGGAAGCCAACCTGAAGCTGCCGCTGTCGCGCGACTGGTCCCTGACCAGCAGCTACACGTTCACCAAGTCGGAGCAGAAGTCCGGCCAGTACAAGGGCCAGCCGCTCAATCAGCTGCCCAAGCACCTGTTCACCACCACGGTGAACTGGCAGGCCTCGGATGCGCTGCAGGCCTGGGCGCGGCTGAACTACCGCGGCAAGGAAAGCCAGCCCATCACCGGTCCGTCGTCCTCGTCGGTGGTCGCGCCTTCCTACACCTTCGTGGACCTGGGCGGTTCGTACCAGGTGAACAAGACGGTGGCGGTGTACGCCGGCATCTACAACCTGTTCGACAAGCAGGTCACGTACGACGACTACGGCTACGTCGAGGACGGCCGCCGCTACTGGCTGGGCGTGGGCGTCAAGTTCTGAGTTTGAAAGGGCGCCTGGCGCCCGCAACATGAAGAGGTACGCATGAAGAAGCAAACGCAAGCAGGCCGCGTCCGGCGTTGGGCGGTTCAGGCCGGGGCCGCGCTGGTCCTGGGCGCCGCCACGGCGGTATGCGTGGCGCAGGCGACGCTGCCGGTAAAGCATGCGCGCGGCGAAACCGCCGTGCCGGCCAATCCGGCGAAGA
This sequence comes from Achromobacter sp. Marseille-Q4954, assembly GCF_943737025.1. Classification (NCBI taxonomy): domain Bacteria; kingdom Pseudomonadati; phylum Pseudomonadota; class Betaproteobacteria; order Burkholderiales; family Alcaligenaceae; genus Achromobacter; species Achromobacter sp. Marseille-Q4954. The sequence continues at coordinate 125,113 of NZ_CALSFQ010000004.1, read as the reverse complement.
CGGTGGTGATGGACCTGGCCGTGCTGGACACGCTGCATGCGCTGGGCGTGGACGCGACGGGCGTACCGACGGTCGCCAAGTGGCCGCCGCAGCTAAGCCAGTATGCCGATGAGCGCTACCTGAAGGTGGGTTCGATGTTCGAGCCCAACTACGAGGTGATCCACGCCGCCGCGCCGCAACTCATTTTCGTGGCGGGCCGCTCGGCGCCCAAGTACGACGAGCTCGCCAAGCTGGCGCCCACCGTGGACCTGACGGTCAATGCCCGGGACCTGGTGGGCAGCGTCGCGCGCAACACCGAAACGCTGGCCGCCATCTACGGCAAGCAGGATGTCGCCAAGACCAAGCTCGACGCCCTGCGCGCCTCGATCGCGGACCTGAATGGCAAGGCGGCCCACGCCGGCACCGCGCTGATCGTGCTGACCACCGGCGGCAAGATGAGCGCCTACGGTCCGGGTTCGCGCTTCGGCGTGATCCACGACGCCTTCGGCATCAAGCCGGCGACGACGGGGCTGAGCGTGTCGAACCACGGCCAGGCGATCTCGTTCGAGTTCATCGCCCAGACCGATCCCGACTGGCTGTTCGTGATCGACCGCGATGCCGCCATCGGCCGTGAGGGCGTGTCGGCCCAGCGCATGCTGGACAACGAGCTGGTGCGCCCGACCAAGGCCTGGAAGAACAAGCGCGTGGTCTACCTGAACGGCTACAACTGGTATCTGCTGGGCAGCGCGGGCCTGACCGCGATGCAGCAGAACGTGGACGAGATCGCGGCCGCGCTGGCCGCGGGCAAGTAAAGCCTGATGCATGAGCGGCGGGAGTAATCGCGGGTGAGTTGGCGGCAGTCGATAGGCGGTTGGGGCGGGCTGGCGGTGGCGGTAGGCTTGCTGCTGGCCCTGTGCGCGGCCAGCGTCAGCCTGGGGGCGGGCCAGCTCAGCCTGGCCGCGCTGTGGGGCACTGGTGACGAGGCCGAGCGTGCCTGGCGCCTGCTGATGGTCAGCCGCATCCCCCGCACGCTGGCCTTGCTGCTGGCCGGCATGTCGCTGGCGGTGGCCGGACTCATCATGCAGATGCTGGTGCGCAACCGCTACGTCGAACCCACCACGGCCGGCACCGTGGAGTCCGCCACCCTGGGCATACTCGTGGTCACGCTGCTGGCGCCGGACACGCCCGTGATCGGCAAGATGTTGACGGCCACGGGCTTCGCGCTGGCGGGCACCTTGCTGTTTCTGGCGCTGCTCAAGCGCGTGCCGCTGCGCACGCCCTTCATCGTGCCGCTGATCGGCCTGATCCTGGGCGGCGTGATCCACGCGGCCACCACCTTCGTCGCCTATCGCTACGACCTGCTGCAGTCGCTGCACGCCTGGACCACGGGCGATTTTTCCGGCGTGCTGCGGGGGCGCTATGAATTGCTCTGGATCGGCTTCGGCCTGGCCTGCGCGGCTTACGCGGCGGCCGATCGTTACACCGTGGCCGGCATGGGCCGCGAGTTCGCCGCCAACCTGGGCTTGAACCATGCGCGGCTGACGCTGGCCGGACTGCTGATCGTGTCGGCGATTTCGGCCGTGGTGGTGGTGACGGCCGGCGGCATTCCCTTTCTGGGCCTGATCGTGCCCAATGCCGTCAGCCTGGTGCTGGGCGACAACATGCGCCGCGCCATCCCCTGGGTGGCGGTGCTGGGCGGTGTGTTCGTGCTGGCCTGCGACGTCATCGGCAGGCTGGTGATCCACCCCTACGAGATTCCCATCGGCACGGTGGTCGGCGTGCTGGGCAGCATCCTGTTCCTGTGGCTGTTGCGCGCGCGGAGGAACCGGCTTGGCTGAACCTGCAGTCTCCGTCCCGGCGCCGGCCCGGGCGCCGCAGGCCTGGCGCCTGTGGCTGCTGGGCGCCATTGCGCTGGCCTGCGCCATCGCCTTCATGACGCTGGGCGCCAACGGTCAGTGGTCCTTCGTGATTCCGTTCCGCGGCGCCAAGCTGGCTGCGATGCTGCTGGTGGCCTATGCGGTGGCGGTGTCGTCGGTGCTGTTCCAGACGATCACCCACAATCGCATCCTGACGCCCGCCATCATGGGCTTTGACGCCCTGTACCTGCTGATCCAGGCCGTGGTGGTGTTCGGCTTCGGCCAGGCGGCCGCGGCCGCCAGCCATCCGGTGGCCGCCTTCCTGCTGGAGGTGGGCGCCATGACCGCGTTCGCCTGCCTGCTGTTCCGTTGGCTGTTCTCGGACGCGGTGCGCAGCCTGCACCTGATGATGCTGGTGGGCATCATTTTCGGCCTGTTGTTTCGCAGCCTGTCCAACTTCGTGGTGCGGCTGATCGACCCCAATGAATTCCTGGTGTTGCAGGACCGCATGTTCGCCAGCTTCAACACCGTGCGCGTGGGTCTGCTGCCGATCGCGCTGGCCGCGGTGTGCGCCGCGTCGCTGCTGGTGTGGCGCATGCGGCGGCGCTACGACGTGCTGGCGCTGGGCCGCGACATCGCGGTGAACCTGGGCGTGGACTATCGCCGCACGCTGATGCTCACGCTGGCCGCCATCGCCGTGCTGGTGTCGGTATCCACCGCGCTGGTGGGGCCGGTGACGTTCTTCGGCCTGCTGGTCAGCAACCTGGCCTATCAGGCCATGGGGTCCGACCGGCATCGCCACACCGTCCCGGCGGCCGTGCTGCTGAGCGTGATCTTCCTGGTAGGCGGCCAGACGCTGCTGGAACGCGTGCTGGGCCTGAATACCACCGTCAGCGTGGTGATCGAATTCCTGGGCGGGTTGATGTTCCTTGCCCTGATCCTGCGCAGGGGGCGCCGATGATAGAGATCCAGCAAGTCAGCAAGCAATACGGCGACAGCGTGGTGGTCGACGACGTCAGCCTGTCGCTGCCGGCGGGCGGCGTCACGGCGATCATCGGCCCCAATGGCGCAGGCAAGTCCACGCTGCTGTCCATGGTCAGCCGTCTGCTTCCCATGTCCGCTGGCCGGGTGCTGGTCGAGGGGCTGGACGTGACCCGGGCCGACAGCCGCGAACTGGCGCGCCGCCTGGCCATCCTGCGGCAGGACAATCACCTGCCGCTGCGGTTGACGGCCAGGGATCTGGTCGCGTTCGGCCGTTATCCGCACACGGGCGGCCGCCTGACGCTGGAAGACAAGGTCCACATCGACCGCGCCATCGCCTACCTGAACCTGGAGCCGCTGGCCGACCGCTACCTGGACGAGATGTCGGGCGGGCAGCGCCAGCGCGCCTTCGTGGCGATGGTGCTGTGCCAGGACACGCGCTACGTCTTGCTGGACGAACCGCTGAACAGCCTGGACATGAAGCATGCCGTCGCCATGATGGGCACGCTGCGGCGCGCGGCGGACGAGCTGGGCAAGACGGTGGTGCTGGTGCTGCACGACATCAATTTCGCGTCCACCTACGCGGACCGCATCGTGGCGATGCGGGCAGGGCGCATCGCGCATCAGGGGACTCCGGCCGAACTGGTCCGGCCGGAGGTCCTGAGCGAACTGTACGAGCTGCCGATCGAGGTGCACGAGATCGGCGGCCGGCGCATCTGCGTGTACTACCGCCAGCCTTAGCGGCTGAGATCCACCGCGTAACGCGACAGCTGGGTCACCGGGTCAGGCGTGGCGTCATGCACCGTGACGTTGTCCACGCCATGCGCGGCGGCCATGGCCAGGGTGCCTGGCACCGACGAAAACACCACCGGGCCGGCCAGGACACCCACTCGCGCGAAGCGCCAGCTGCGGTCCAGGCCATAGGTGGCCAGATCCAGGTCCGGGTGCTTGCGGATGTAGCTGATCAGCACGTCGCGGCTGGCGTCCGGGGCTTGCAGCACGATGTCGCCCTTGCCGCCGGCCAGGCCGGGGAAGTCGCCGCCGCCGCTGGCGCGGTAGTTGTTCGTGACCACCAGGAATTGCGCAGCGGGATCGAGCGGCGCGCCCTGGTACGTCAGCTGCGTGATGCGTGTACCCTTGGGCCGGGTGACGTCGATTTCGTACCGCAGGGCATTGCCCGCGGCATACAGCACGTCGAAGTTGAAGATCGGAAAACCCGTGTCGACCAGATCCTGCGGCGCGACCTGGCCCGGGTCGATCTGCTTGAACTGCTCGGCGGTCTTCTCCAGCCATTGGCGCACGATGTCGCCGCTGACCCGCACCACTTGCAAGGTGTTGGGGTACAGGTAAATATCGGCGGCGTTGTTGATGGCGATGTTGCCCTGCTTCACGTAGGTGAAGTCGCCCGGACCGTTGCGTCCGCCCTTGAAGGGCGCGGCCGCCGACAGGATGGGCAGGGCGGCATACGAGGGTTTGTTCTTGGCGATGTAGTCCGTCAGATAGTCGATCTGCGCCATGTTGACGATCTGCAGCGCCGACACGTCGCCCGCCAGCGCGTAATAGGTCGCCATGTCGAAGCGGCTCTGGCCGATGGGCGTTTTGACATAGGCGATGGTGGCGGCGTGTTCAGCCTGCACCAGCTGCTGCGCGGCGGCGTCGGGTTCGACGTAGGTCGCGGGCGTGGCGCCGTTCTGCGCGGTCAGGCGCGTGGAGATGCGCTGCACGCGCGTGGCGTCCTTCTGCACCTGCCAGCCTTTGTCATAGGCAAGCTTGAGCGTGATCTGGCCGAGGTTGTTGCCCCACTGGCCGGCCTGTACCGCCGGTACGCCGTTGATCAGGCCTTTCTCCAGATCTATCCCGGGTTGCCCCGCGAATTGCGACTTGGCATTGGTGTCGGGGAACAGCAGGTGCTGGTGACCGGTGATCAGCGCGTCGATGCCAGGCACCTGGCTCAGGTAGCCCGCGCCGTTTTCCATGGCCGGGCTGTAGGCGCTGAGCATGTCGATGCCGCCGTGCGCCAGCGCCACCACCAGATCGGCGCCCGCCGCGCGCATTTCGGGTATATAGCGTTGCGCCGATTCCTTCCAGCCCGCGACTTCCACGTGGCCTTCCAGATTGGCTTTGTCCCATTGCAGGATGGGCGGGGGCGCAAAGCCGATCACGCCGACCTTCAGCGCGACCTCGATCTGCTTGCCGTTGGGATCGGTGGCCTTGAAGGTCTTGTTCAGCAGGACCCAGGGCTTGAAGATGGGCTGCTTGCTGGCGGCCGACACCACATTGGCGGACACGAAGGGAAAGCCCGGCGCCGTGCAGTCCTTGGCCCCGGCGGGGTTGGTCTGCGCCGTGCCCTTGCCGATGCCGGCCAGCCCGAAATTCGTGTCGGTGATCTGCGACAGGAACGGCAGGCCGTAGTTGAACTCATGGTTGCCCAGCGTGGCCGCGTCATAGGCCAGCAGTTTCATCTGCTTGTAGATCGCCAGCATGTCGCTGCATTGCACCGGCTTGACCAGCGCCTGGTAGTCGGACAAGGCGGTGCCCTGGATGGTGTCGCCGTTGTCGAACAGCAGCGTGTTGGCATTCTGCTTGCGCGCATTGGCGATCAACGTGGCCGCGCGGTCCACGCCGTAGCTCTTGTCCTCGGCCAGCTTGTAGTAGTCGTAGCCCAGCACGTTGGCATGCAGGTCGGTGGTGCCCAGGATGGCCACGTCCAGGGTGGAGCCTGCGGGCACGCCGGCCTGCGGCGGGGTGTCGGGCGTGTCGTCGTCATTGTCGCCGCCGCAAGCGGCCAGGCTTGCCAGCAACGCGGCGCTGGCGGACAGCGCAAAGAGCTTTCCTAGGTTCGGCTTCACCGTCTTTCCTCCGGGTTTGAAGGAAAGGAATTCTGCGCATAGCGTGTGACCCGGCCGTGACACGGTCGCGCCACGGGGCGGGGCAGTCGTGCCGCGTCTAGCGCAGCGGAGATTCTTCGATGAGGTCGCCCGTTTCCAACGCCGCAAGCGCATCCAGGAAGCGCCACGCAAACGATCCGGGGCCTTGCGCCAGCTCGCCGGCGCGCTGGCCCGCGATGGCGAAACACGACAGGGCGGCGACCGCCGCGGAAAACGGATCGTTGCGCGACACCGCGGCGCAGGCGCCAACCAGCGCCGTCAGCGCGCAGCCCGTGGCGGTGACGCGCGGCATCAGGGGCGAACCGCCCGTTATGCGGACGGCGCGCGCGCCGTCCGTGACGTAGTCGGTTTCGCCGGTCACCGCCACCACCGTCGCGCGGCTGGCGGCGATGGCATGCGCGGAATGCTCCGCCTGCGAGACCGCGTCGCGCGCGTCCACGCCCTTGCTCGCGCTTTGGCCGCCGGCCAGCGCGATGATCTCCGAGGCATTGCCGCGGATGATGGCGGGCCGCAGGTCCAACAGGCGGCGCACCGCGTCGCGGCGAAAAGCGGTGGCGTGGTGCGCCACCGGATCGAGCACCCAGGGTATGCCGGCTTCGTTGGCCGACGCGGCGGTCAGCAGCATGCTGTCCAGCCAGGGCGAGGACAGGGTGCCGATGTTGATCACGACCGCGCCGCAGACGCGCGCGAACTCGGGCGCTTCTTCCTGCGCATGCACCATGGCGGGCGAAGCGCCCATGGCCAGCAGCACGTTGGCGGCGGTGTTCATGGATACGAAATTGGTCAGGCACTGCACCAGCGGCGCATCGCGGCGCAGGGCGGCCACCAGGTCGCGCGAGATCAGCGCCTGGGCGGAAAGGTCGGGAATGGATTGCATGCCGTGGATCCTGTTTATGCGCTGACGTCCGACAGCCCGGGCTGCGCGGGCAGGGCGCCGCGCAGCGATTCCAGCAGTACGCGCTTGTTTTCGCGGCTGCGATAGGCGTGCTCGCGCATCAGGTTCTCGGCGCGCACGGCCTCGCGCCGCGTAATGGCGCGCAGCAGGTCTTCGTGGTCCGCCTGCGCGCGCAGCACGAACGGCGTTTCCAGCAGCGAGGGCGTGGATGGCAGGGTCAGCGCGGCCGGGCCGGCCAGCGGCGTCTTGTTGTTGTGTTCCAGCGCCGACAAGAGCGCGCGGTTGCCCGCGGCTTCGCACAGGATCTCGTGAAAGCGCCGGTTGATCTGCCCCCAGGCGCGCGCATCCACGGTGGTGTTGGGATCGCGGCGGGCCGGGGCCAGCAGGGCGCGTCCTTCGTCCACCGCCTGCGACAAGCGGTCCAACACGTCCTGCGAGGCGCCGCGCTCGGCCAGCAGGCGGGCCGCCATGCCTTCGAGCACGCCGCGCACGTCCACCGCGTCGCCGATTTCGTCCACCGTAAAGGCCCGTACCCGGAAGCCGCGTGAAGGCAGCCGTTCCAGCAGGCCCTCTTTTTCAAGCTCGGTCAGCGCAATGCGCAACGGGGTACGCGATACGCCCAGGCGCGCCGAAAACTGCAACTCGACCACGCGTTCCCCCGGTTGCAGAACGCCAGAAAGCACCATGTCCCGGAGTTCGGAAATGACTTTATCGATTTGTGCGGCCATAGGGAGGGGGAGGCTGGTTCCGGTCTGTGAGGGCTTTCAGTGTACCGTCAAAATTGCATGCAATAGTCAATAAAAAAACCGATCTTTCCTTGCGATTTATCAAAATTGCATGCAATAATTCGGAAAAACAGCGATTCAAGTGCGGTTGAAGCGATAAATGCATGCAAAGAAATCCGTCGATGCATGCCATAAGCCGCCGCAAGCACAGGAGACAACATGAAGCTCGTCAGCTTCGTTCAGGCAGGCCGCAGCGCCTGGGGCGTGGTGCGCGGCGCCGAGGTCGTGGCGCTGACCCAGGTCTGGCCCGACATGGTCGCGGCGCTGGAGGCAGGGGTGGAACAGATCGCGCGCGCCGCGGAGACGGCTGGCCAGGCCTGTATGCCCTTGGCCGGGCTGCGCCTGCTGCCGCCGGTCGTGGCGCCGCGCAAGATTCTCTGCGTGGGCCTGAACTACGGCCGCCATGTGGCCGAGGCCGGGCGCGAACTGCCCGCGCATCCCTCGCTGTTCGCGCGCTTTGCGGACAGCTTCGTCGGCCACGGCGAGGCGGTGTGGAAGCCGCAAGCCTCCGACCGTTTCGATTACGAGGCCGAACTGGCCGTGGTGATCGGCCGGGGTGGCCGCCATATCGCCGCCAAGGACGCCCTGGCGCACGTGGCCGGCTACACCTGCATGGCCGAGAACTCCGTGCGCGATTTCCAGAAGCACAACGCGCAGGTGACGCCGGGCAAGAACTTCGAGCGCAGCGGCGCGCTGGGTCCCTGGCTGGTCACGGCCGACGAGATCGGCGACCCGGCTGGCCTGGAAGTCATTTCCCGCCTCAACGGCGAGGTCATGCAGCACGGCCAGGTGTCCGACCTGATCTTCCCCATCCCTGAGCTGATCGCCTACATCAGCAGCTTCACCCGCCTGTCGCCGGGCGACGTGATCGCCACCGGCACGCCCGAAGGCGTGGGCTCCAGCCGCAAGCCTCCGCGCTTCATGAGCGCCGGCGACACGCTGGAAGTCGAGATTCCCGGCCTCGGAACACTGATCAACACGGTGGCGGACGAGCCCGCCGCCGACGAACAAGGAGACGCGCATGTCTGATGCGCTGCGGTACCTGACGGAACGGGACGTGGTCTCGGTTCTGGATATCCCCAAGGCGATCGAAGCCCTGCACTCCATGCTGGTCGCGCAAGGGCGTGAGCAGGCCCGCAACCTGCCCAAGGCGCTGGCGACCTGGGGCGACGGCAGCTCGATGCATGCCTTGGGCTCCGTGCAGACCGGCGCGGGCGGCTATGCGGGTTTCAAGACCTGGGTCCATACCAAGAGCGGCGGAGGCTCGCTGTTCAGCCTGTTCGACGCCGAGTCGGGATTTCTGCGCGCCGTGATCGAGGCGCGCGCGCTGGGCATGCTGCGCACCGCCGCGATCAGCGGGGTCGCCACGCGCGCGCTGGCGCCGGCTGACGCCGCCTGCGCCGCGATGATCGGCACCGGCCCGCAGGCCGTCACCCAATTGGCCGCGCTGGCCGCCGTGCGCGACTTGCGCCGCGTGCGCGTCTACAGCCCCACGCCGGAAAAGCGCCGCGCCTTTGTCGCCAGCGTGCAAGGCAAGTATCGATTCGAGGTCGAGGAAGCGGCCAGCCTGGAACAGGCGCTGGCCGGCGCCGAGATCGTCACCCTGATCACTCGCGCCGTCGAGCCTTTCGTGGACGCGGCCATGCTGGCCGACTGCAGGCACCTGAACGCCGTGGGCGCGATCCTGCCGGCCAAGGCCGAGTTCGCGCAGGACGTGTTCGAACGCGCCGACCGCGTGGTGGTGGACGACCTGGAAAACGCCCGCCGCGGTTCGCGTGAACTGCGCGAGCGCTTTGGCGCAGACGGTGCGCCATGGCAGGGCGTGACCGTGCTGAGCGACCTGCTCGCCGCGGGAGAGGGCCGTCCGCAAGGCGCACGGTTGACGATCTTCAAGGGCATGGGCATGGGCCTGTCCGACCTGGCGATGGCGCGCGTGGTGTACGAGCATGCCCGCGACCATGGCCTGGGCGTGGCGCTGCCGCCCCAGACCCGCGAGAACCTGCTGCTGGCGCAGCCCTGAACCGAATTCGCATAACCGCACAGCCGGCGCGGGGCGCCGGCGGCAAGAGGAGACATACATGTTCGTCGATATCAGCGGCGCCAGTCCGCGGGAACAAAACAAATGGCAGTCCATCGTCATCCCCAAAGAGGACATCGATCTTGAGATCGCGCGCCTGACCGACGCGCCCCGGCCGGACAACGGCCGCCGCGCCTCCCTCATCGTGCATCCGGAAGCCACGGCGCCGGGCCTGGGCCTGGCCCCGGGAACGGACGTCACCATCAACGTGGTCAATCCGGGTGAAAGCACCTTCAACCTGCGCAAGAACTCCAACATGCTGGAGATCTGTATCAGCGGCGAGGGCGTGGCCACGGTGGCCGGGCGCGACATCCGCGTGGGGCACTGGGACGTCTGGAACACGCCCGCCATGCAGGTGCATTCCTACCGTAACGAAGGCAAGACGCCGTGGGTGCGCCTGTCGTACTCCAACGCGCCGCTCCTGGAAAAGCTGGAGATCCACTACGTCGAGGAGTTCGAGGGCAGCGTGCCGCCGGCCGACGCCAATACCAAGCCGGTGCCGCCGCGCGCGCCCGACGCGGCCCGTTCGCGCGACCTGGCGCTGCGCGAGCAGATCACGCCCGAGGGCGCATGGCTGCTGGGCTACGAGTGGCTGATCGACATCGAGGTGCTGGAATCCAAGGCCTTGCACTGGCCCTGGTCGGCGGTGTCGCGCCAGCTGCCCAACGTCGAGGACATGGCGCGCGGCTACAACGGCCGCCGCCTGTTCGTGCTGTACAACCCGGCGACCGAACGCCGCATCGGCACCACGCACAGCTTCTTCGCCACCATTTCCTCGTCGCCGCCCGACAACCACCACGTGCCGCACCGCCACAGCTCGTCGGCCATCAACTATTACCTGCGCGGCAACGGCTACAGCAAGGTCAACGGCACGCGGCTGGACTGGAAGGCGGGCGACCTGATCCTGTCGGCGCCAGGCTGGGCCATGCACTCGCATCACTCGGGTACGGAAACCACCTCCGCGCTGACGGTGCAGGACCATCCGCTGCAGATCGCCATGGAGTCGCTGATCTGGCAGGAGCGCATGCAGGAACCCATCCTGGCGCTGGGCAGCCAGAGCGGCTTCGAGAGCAACCGCGCGCAACTGGCCGCGGCCCGATAGGACGCGATTTCCTAGAACCGATACCTGGATCCGCAATGACCATGACCGAGCTTTCCGATACCCCGTCGCTGCGCGCGCGCCTGCGGGACTTCTATGACGATTACGCCTACTGCCTGGACGAAGACCGGCTGGAGGACTGGCCCGCCTTCTTCACCGAGGACTGCCATTACCGGGTGCTGTCGCGCGAGAACCATGACGCCGGCCTGCCCCTGGGCCTGATCTATTGCATGAACAAGAACATGGTGCGCGACCGCGTCACGGCCTTGCGCGAAACCACCATGTTCGAGCCGCGTTCGCTGCGCCACTTCATCAGCGGCGTGCGCGTGCTGGAAGTGCAGGGCGACCACATCGTGGCGCAGGCCAACTTTGCGGTGATGGAGTCGCTGTCCGACCGCGAGCCCACCTTGAACATGGTGGGCCGCTATCTGGACGTGGTGCGCGTGACGCCCGAGGGCCTGGCGTTCAGCCGCCGCGACTGCGTGTACGACAACTACCGCGTGCGCACTTCGCTCATCGTTCCCATCTGAATCCGCCCCGAGGATACCCATCATGACCTGTACCCACTCGACCGCGCCAGAGGCTCCGGCGGCGGCTCCCATCCACATCGAGCGCCGTTGGCCCAAGGAAGGCTATACGCGCATCCCCAACTGGGTCTACACCGATCCCGCCATCTTCAAGAAGGAGATGGACGTGTTCTTCGGCGGCAAGACCTGGAACTACGTGGGCCTGGAATGCGAAGTGCCTGAAGTTGGCTGCTACAAGCGCAACTGGATCGGCGACCGCCCCGTGGTCATGGTCCGCAACGCGGAAGGCGAGATCAACGTTCTGGAGAACCGCTGCGCGCACCGCGGCGCGCAGATCTGCTGGCACAACACCGGCAAAGTGGAGGACTTCACCTGCCCCTACCACCAGTGGAACTATGACCTGAACGGTAATCTGCAAGGTGTGCCGTTTCGCCGCGGCGCCATGGGCAAGGGTGGCATGCCGCGCGACTTCGATCCCAAGCAGAACGGCATCCGCAAGCTGCGCAGCGTGAACCGCGGCGGCTCGATCTGGGCCACCTTCGCCGAGGACGCGCCCAGCTTCGAGGACTACTGCGGTCCTGAAGTGCTGGCGGAAATCGACCACATGCTGCCGGGCAAGCCGCTCAAGCTGCTGGGTTACAGCCGCCAGCTGATCCCCAGCAACTGGAAGATGTACCTGGAAAACCTGAAGGATCCGTACCACGCCACGCTGCTGCACACCTTCTACATCACCTTCGGCCTGTGGCGCGCGGACTCCAAGTCCGAGTGCATCCCCACGGGCGGCGGCGCGCACAGCGTGATGGTGTCGCACAACGAGGGCAAGAAGAAGACCGAGGCCACCACGGAAATGAGCCGTTTCCGTGACGACCTGGAGCTGCTGGACCTGGAAACCGTGACGCCGCGCGCCGAGTTCAACCGCGGCCGCGTCGGTGGCGCGTGGGTGTTCCCGGCCGCGCAGTTCGGCATCCAGGCCAACTCGCTCAAGACCCGCCACGTCATTCCGCGCAGCCCGACCGAGCACGAACTGGTGTTCACCTATTACGGCTATGAGGACGACGACGAGGAAATGACCCGCCTGCGCCTGAAGCACGCCAACCTGCTGGGCCCGGCCGGCTTCGTGTCGATGGACGACAGCGAAATGCTGAACCAGGTGCAGATCGGCGTCACCGGCTATCCGGAAGAGCGCGGCATCATCGAGATGGGCGGCCGCGACACCGAGCCCGCCGACTACATGGTGACCGAGGTGCTGATCCGCTCCTTCTACGACTACTACCGCAAGGCGATGGGGCTGTGAGCATGGATACCTGGAAACCTGTGGCGATGGTGTCGGACATTTCGCCCGACACCGGCACCCTGCGCGTGATGCATGAAGGCGAAGGCGTCTGCCTCTACAACCTGCAAGGCGACATCTGCGCCACGCAGGACCGCTGTCCGCATGGCAACGCCAGCCTGGCCGACGGCTATCTGGAAGACGGCACCATCGAGTGTCCGCTGCATCAGGGCGTCTTCGACATCCGTACCGGCAAGCCGCAATGCCCGCCGGTCACGACGGACCTGCGCCGCTACGAGGTGCGGGTGGAGTCGGGCACCGTCTACCTGAAGGCGGAAGGCGCATGAACTCGGGCGCCATCGTGGTGGTCGGCGCCGGCCAGGCGGGCGGATGGGCCGCGGCGACCTTGCGCGAACGCGGCTACGAAGGCCGCATCGTGCTGCTGGGCGATGAGCCCCACGCGCCTTATGAACGCCCGCCCTTGAGCAAGGCGGTGCTGGGCGGCCAGGCCGTGCCCGAAAGCACCGAGCTGTTTTCGGCCGAGCGGCTGGCGGCGTTGCGCATCGAGTTTCGGCCGGGCGTGGCGGCGGCGCGGCTGCGCGTGGCCGATAGGCAGGTGGATACCTCGGACGGCGGCAGCATCGCCTATGACAAGCTGATCCTGTGCATGGGCGGCAGGCCGGTCGTGCCTGCGCTGCCCGGCGTGGATGGCCCCGGCGTGCACGTGCTGCGCACCCGCGGCGACGCGCTGCGCCTGCGCGCCAGCCTCGGCCCGGGCCGCCGCCTGGTGGTGGTCGGGGGCGGCTGGATCGGGCTGGAGGTAGCGGCGACGGCGCGTCAGTCCGGCAGCGCCGTGACCGTGCTGGAGCAGGGACCGCGACTGTGCGCCCGCAGCGTGCAGCCTGCGGTGTCGGCGCACCTGGCCGCGCTGCATGCCGCCCATGGCGTGGACCTGCGCCTGGACACTTGCCTGCGCGCGGTGCTGGCGCAGACGGACGGCCGCCCGGTGGCGGAACTGGCCGACGGCACGCGTCTGGACGCGGACGCCATCGTGCTGGGCGTGGGCCTGCGGGCCAATGACGAACTGGCGCGTGAAGCCGGCCTGGCCTGCGAGCGTGGCGTGTTGGTCGACGCGTACTGCAGGACCTCGGCGGCGGACGTCTATGCGGCGGGCGACGTCGCGGTGCTGACGGCCGAGGACGGCCATGCGCGCATGGAGTCGTGGCAGAACGCGCAGGACCAAGGCACGGCCGCCGCGCTGTCGGCCCTGGGCCTGGGCGAACCTTATGCGCCGACCGGCGCCGTCTGGTCGGAACAATACGACGCCATGGTGCAGATCGTCGGATTCCCGGGCCTGGCCTGCAGCGAAGTGCTGCGGCCGCAGGTTGGGGAGCGCGCCTTGCTGTCGGTGGCGCTGGACGCCAGCGGCCGCGCCGTAGCCGGCGTATCGGTGGATGCAGCCCGCGATTTCCGCCAGCTGCGCAAATGGATCGCGCAGCGCGCGACCCTGGACCCGGCGTTGCTCGGGCGGCCCGACGTGCCGCTGGCCAGCGCCCAGATCGGATGAGGATCGCAATGGAAAACCCGATTTTGCCCATGCTGGCCAAGACGGCCTGCGAATCCGTGGTGCTGGAATTCTTCCATGCCCTGGACACGCGGCGGCACGAGGCCGCCGCCGCGCTCATGGCCGAGGACGGCGTCTGGCAACGGCAGGGACGCCGGCTTGCCGGCCGCCAGGAAATCCTGCAAGCCCTGAATGCCCGCGCGCCCGAGCGCAGCACCTGCCACGTCATTACCAATCTGCGACTGGTCGAGCTGGCTGGCGCGCGCGCCACCGTCGGCTACTTCCTGACCGCCTACGAAAGCGTGCCGCACGAGCAGGGCGGCGCGCCGCGCCTGGTCGCCATCCGCGAGTGCCAGGACGTGCTGGTGGAGACGGACGGCGGCTGGCGGCTGGCGGACAAGAGCAGCCGCCGCCATCTTCCGCCGGAATGACGGACTGACATCACGGAGATCCCGCACATTCCGAATTCTTGTTCCTCACGCGTCCGGACCATTCAAAAAGCAATGGGCGCGTACCGTAAATACCCCAGGAGACAAACCATGAAACCCTCAAGAATCTTGCATTGCATGTTGGCGGCCGCCTGTGCGGCCGTCGTGTCCGGCGCCCAGGCGCAACAGGCCGACTGGCCGACCCATCCGATCACGCTGGTGGTGCCGTTCGCGGCCGGCGGCGGCGGCGACACCCTGGCGCGCCTGGTTGCGGAGCCGCTGTCGCGCGAGCTCGGGCAGTCCATCATCGTCGAGAACCGCCCCGGCGCGGGCGGCAATATCGGCACTTCGATCGCCGCGCGCGCCAAGCCCGACGGCTATACGCTGTCCTACGGCACCAATGGCACGCAGGCCACCAATCACTGGCTGTACAAGTCGCCGGGCTATGCGCCGTCGGATTTCGAACCGATCTCGCGTTTCACGGTCATTGCGGCGGCGCTGGTGGTCAATGCCACCGACGAGCGCTTCAAGACCCTGGCGCAGCTGCTGGCCTACGCCCGGGCCAATCCGGGTGAGCTGACCTGCGGTTCCGCCGGCAACGGCACCTCCTCGCATCTGGCCTGTGAGCTGCTGAACCAGATGGCCGGCACCAAGGTCATGCACATTCCCTACAAGGGCGGCGGCGCGGCCATGACCGATCTGCTGGGCGGGCGCATTTCGTTCATGATCGACGTCATGCCCAATGTGTCGGGGCAGATTGCGGCGGGCAAGCTGCGGGCGCTGGGCGTGACGACGCCGGACCGCGTGGCTTCCAATCCGGACATTCCCACGATCAGCGAAGCGGGCGTCAAGGGCTATGAGTTCTTCGCCTGGGACGGCCTGTACGCGCCCAAGGGCACGCCGGCGGCCGTGCTGGACAAGCTGAACGCGGCGGTCAACCGCGCGCTGCAGCAGCCCGAAGTGCGCAAGATGCTGGAGTCGCGTGGTGCGATTCCTTCGCCCACGTCGCGCCAGGCGCTGGCGGAATTCGGTGCGGAAGAGTATGCGCGGCTGGGGAAGGTCGTGAAGGTGGCGGGCGCGTCGATCGATTGAGCGGCTGACGCCTGAACCAACCAAGCCGGCGGCGCGTGCCGCCGGCTTGCCTTTGTGCGCAAGGAAACTACCAAGCCATGCGCAAGCGCCCCAACGCGGGCAGTGCGCCCACCGTGGCCGCCAGGCCGCCAGGCGGCTGTTCTTCATGGCGGGCCACGCGCCCATCTGGATCGAGAAAATCGCTCAGCACATCGTCGCGCAATCGGATGAAGCGCGGATCGCTGCGGTTGCGCGGATGCGGCAGATCCACGTCGACGATGCGGCGGATGCGTCCCGGGCGCGGCTGCATCACCACCACGCGGTCGCCCAGGAACACGGCTTCCTCCACGTCGTGCGTGACCAGCACCATGGTGATCTGCTCCTGCTGCCAGATGCGCTGCAACTCGTTCTGCAGCCGCGACCGCGTCAACGCGTCCAGCGCGCCCAGCGGCTCGTCCAATAGCAGCACGCGCGGGCGGTTGACCAGGCCGCGCGCGATCGCCACGCGCTGCGCCATGCCGCCCGAGATCTGGTGCGGGTAGGATTTCTCGAACCCCTGCAGGCCGACCAGCGCAATGTGCTCGGCCACCAGCTCGCGCTTTTCTGCCTTCGACAGCGGTGCGTTGCGCAGCGCCGCCGCGATGTTGCGTTCCACGTTCAGCCACGGAAACAGCCGGTGGTCCTGGAATACGATGCCGCGGTCCAGGCCCGCGCCGCGCACTGGGTTGCCGTCCAGCAGGATCTGGCCGGCGTAGTCGCCATCCAGTCCCAGGATCAGGCGCAGCAGCGTGGACTTGCCGCAGCCGCTGGCGCCCACGATGCTGACGAAATGCCCGGCGGGCACGTCCAGGTTGATGTCCTGCAGGACTTGCAGCGCCTCTGCGCCGTCGCCCGGGCCGGCATAGCGCTTGCCCACGCCGCGGATGTTCAATTCCTTGCCGAAGATGCTCGTCATTCCTTTCCTACTCCATCAGGCGGCGCCGTAGCGGTGCCGCGCCAGCCTGCGCTCCAGCGCGCGGGCCAAGGCATTCATGGACCAGCCCACCAGGCCGATCACGAACATGCCGAAGATCACCAGGTCCATCTGGAAGTGTTCGCTGCCTTCGATCAAGGTGTTGCCGATGCCGTGGCCGGCCACCAGCAGGTACTCCGCGCCTATCGTCGCCAGCCAGGAGTAGATCAGCGCCAGGTACACGCCGGTGAAGATCGAAGGCGCGGCCGCTGGCAGGACCACGTGCAGCAGCGTCTGCCAGCGGGAATAGCCGTACACGCGGGCCACTTCCAGCAACGCCGTGGGGGTGCTGCGTATGCCATCGCAGGTATTGACGACCACGGGCACCAGGGCGGCCAGCGACAGGAACGTCACCTTGGCCACGTCGCCCAGGCCGAACCAGACCGAGATCAGGGGGATCCAGGCAAACAGCGAGATCTGCTTGAAAGTGTTGAAGCTGGGACCCACGATGCGGTTGAACAACGGCAGCAGTCCCAGCAGCGCGCCCAGTATCAGGCCGAGCGCGGTGCCTATTGCGAATCCGGTGAATTCGCGCGCCAGGCTCGCGCTCAGCGCGCGCCACAGCCGTCCCGAGGATATCTGGCTGGCCGCCGTCTCCAGCACCTTGCCCGGCGACACCAGCAGCGGAGTGGATACCCAGTCCAGCCGCGCCAGCGCCCACCAGGCCAGGATGGCGGCGGCGGGCAGCACCAGGCCGCGCCAGCGCGCGCGCAACCAGGCGCTGCCGCGTCGGACCACGGGAAGCGTGGAGATGAACGCCGCGGTCATGTTCGGGCTCCGGTGGCCGCCGCGCCCAGGCGCGTAGCGGCCTGGCCGCCGCCCGCGCGGGTTTCGGCCAGGTCCAGCAGCTTGTCGATGGCGTAGCCGATGGCGCCCACCACTATCACCGCCGCCATCACCAGATCCAGCTGGAACAGTTGACGGCCGTAGACGATGAGGTAGCCGAGTCCTTCGCTGGACGCGACCAGCTCCACCACCACCAGCGACAGCCAGGCCTTGGTGAAGCCCAGCCGCAAGCCGGTGAAGAGCGTCGGCAGGGCGTGGGGCAACACGACTTCCAGCACCTGCTGGCGGCGCGTGTAGCCATAGACGCGGGCCACTTCCAGCAGGCTGGTCGGGGTCTGCCGGAATCCCTGCAAGGTGTTCAGCGTCACCGGCACCAGCGCGGCCTTGGCGATCAGGATGTACTTCAGTGGTTCGCCTATGCCCACCAGCAGCAGCACGAAGGGCAGCCAGGCCAGGACCGGGATCTGCACCAGCGCATTGAAGGTGGGCAGGATGTAGGCTTCCAGCGGACGCCACAATCCCATCGCGGCGCCCAGCGCCAGGCCCAGCGCGCTGCCGGCCGCGAAGCCCACCAGCACGCGCTGCATGCTGGCTTGCACGTTCAGCCAGAGGTCGCCGCTGCTGTAGAGATCCTGCAAGGTCAGCCAGACGAAGCTGGGCGAGGGCAGCACCTGCGGCGAGATCCAGCCCTGCGATGCGCCCAGCTGCCAAAGCGCGAGCAGGGCCAGCGGCAGCAGCCAGGGCAGCAGGCGGCCGCCGGCGTTGCGCAGCAGGGCGGCAGGCGCCAGGCGCGGGCCGCGCCGCGCGGACGCAAATGGGGCGTTAAGCGTGTTTCCAGACATGGCGGCTCCTTATCGTGCGGCGGCGCTGGCCTGGCGCTCGCCCGCGGCCGGCTGGCCTTGCGCATTGAACGCGGTCCAGCGGGCGGCAAGATTGGCCTTCTGCAAGGCGGCGTCGAGGTAGCGCGGCTCGAACCAGCCGTCCACGCTCACGGGACGGCGGATCAGCTTCAATTTCAGCGCGTCGTCCGCCACGGCCTGGTAGCGCGCGGCGAGGAACTCGTCCAGCAGCGGCGAATTGCGCACGGCCAGCACTTCGCCGTCGAACTCTGCCTGCCAGGACGCGTAAGGCGTGCCGCTGCGCGCCCAGATATTGAAGAGCGCATCGCGGTTCTGCTCGTCCGAGGACCATTGCGCCGCACGCACGAACACGTCGACCACGCGCTGCACGGCTTCGGGATTCTCCTTTTCGAAATCCTCGCGCACCAGCAGCGACGCCTGGCGCGTGAACGAGGGATCCTGGCCCTTGGTCGAATAGATGATGCGCGCCAGGCCTTGGTCGCGCAGCTTGAAGTATTCATAGCCGCCGAAGGCCGCATCTACGCCGTTGGAGACCAGCGCCGCTTGCGCGCTGCCGGTGTCGAGGTTCACGCCCTTGATGTCGCGTTCGGTCAGCTGGCGCGAGGCCAGCACGTTGATGGCGACCAGATGGCCGTTGGTGCCGCGGAAGATCGACACCTTGCGGTCCTTCAGGTCGTCCAGCGATTGCAGCGGGGAGTCCTTGGGCGTGGAGACGTACAGGTTGTTGCGCACGCCGCTGCCCAACAGGATGCGGGTCTTCAACCCGTTGGAGCGGCCCACCACCGACGGCAGGTCGCCCTGGTAGGCGAAATCGATCTGCTTGTTCGAGAGCGCTTCGTTGACCGCGGGGCCTGCGCCCTTGAAGAACAGCCACTGTACTTCGGTGCCGGTGCCCTGGAAGGCTTCCTCCAGCCAGTTGTTGGCGCGCGCCACGCCGCCCGGCGAGCCGCCCCAGGTGATGGGGTCGCCGCCGCCGGCGGTCGCCACGCCGATGCGGACCACGTCGGGCGCGGCCAGGGAGGCGAGGCTGACGGCGCACAAGGCTGCGCCCAGCATCAGGCGTGAAATCAGGCTGCGGGGAGAGAGCAGGGTGCGCATGGTCGTTCCGTATATCGATGATGAAAGACAGGTCCGGGCTGGCAGGCGCCGGCCGCGGGCAGGACTAGGCGCCCGCCGGCATGTGCCGGCGGGCGGGATTGCGGGTACGCGATAAGGTCAGGCCGCGCGCTTTTCGGCGCGCGCCTGCAGCTTCTGTTCGATGCGCGTGCCCTTGAAAAAGTCGGGATGCGCCTGGGTGTAGAAGCGGTATGGGTTGTCGAACACCAGGGCCTTGAAATCCGCCGCGGAGATCACGCCGTCTTCCACCAGGTCCCAGCTTTCGGCCAGCGGCTCGGTCAGGTCCGGCACGTCCCAATGGCCGACGTCGGAGGACCAGATCGCGTTGAGCTTGGTGTTCAGAGGATTGGCGCGGTCGTTGAAGGCCGCGCCTATGGTCCGGTCGTCGGCCTCCGAGCCGAAGTAGAAGCTGTCGACCCAGCGCTTGCGGATGTCCTCTACGTTTTCGATGCCGGCCGCGGCGAAGTCGTCGAGCTCATCGCCCTGGGGGTCGCGGCTGTGGTGCAGCGCCGACAGGCCCAGGCTGTCTCGCAACAGGGTGTCCTTGTTGAGCTCGCGCCCATTGAGCAGGTCCGCGCCGTAGCGTTCGAACAGGTCCGCCAGCAGCTCCACGTCCGCGTTGGCCGGGTTGTATTGCTGCACGGCGTTGCGGTTGCGCTTTTCCCAGCGGTCCACCAGGTGCGCATACACGTGCGCGCCCCAGTCGGCGCCGCCTTCCAGCAAGGCCACGCGCAGGTTCGGAAAGCGCCGCGTCACGCCGCCAAAGAAGAGCGCCTTGGCAAAGGCCTGGGAACCGTCGGCGAAGTGGCCGATATGGTTGAACATGTAATTGCTGATGGAGTGGCGCCCGGTCCAGCCCTGGCTGCCGTAGTGGGTGGCCAGCGGCACGCCCAGCTCCACCGCCTTGGCCCAGAACGGGTCGTAGTCGTACTCGCTGTCCAGGCCGAAGAAATCCACATAGGACGCATGCCGCGCGATCTCCGGGAATTCGGCGGGCGGGTACTTGTCGGCGATGGCCTTGATCGGCCGGCGCACGCCGCCCGGGATGTTGGCCACCTTCAGCCCCAGCGTCTTGACCGCGAATTCGAGTTCCTCGATGGCTTCCTGCGGCGTGTTCAGCGGAATGCCTGCCACGGGCGTCAGGCGGTCGCTGTACTTGCGGTACTGGTCGGCATGGAAGTGGTTGATGGCGCGGTGCAGGGGCTGGCGATACTCGTCGCCCGCGCCCAGCGGCGCCAGCACGTCGTTGGGAAACAGAATGGAGTAGTCCGAGCCCTGTTCTTCCAGGCGCTCGTACAGCAGCTCCGGCAGCGTGACGGTCGCCAGGTCCAGGGTGTTGCGCGTGACGCGCGCCCACCAGGGCGAGCGCAGCGTGCGGTTGCGCTGCCGTTCCTCCGGGGTCTGCTGGTACCAGTCCTTGCCCTGGGACTTGGTGGCGAAGCGCGAGCCCTGCGTCTTGCGCAGCACGTCCACCAGCTTGGAACCGCCATAGTGCTGGATGTAGTCCTCCAGCACGGGCGCGTAGTCGTTGACGTGTACGTCGGTATCGATCACGGGATAGTCCAGCTTCGCCTTGATCGCGGCGGATCGGGAAGCCTGGGTACGGTGCAGCCGGTCGTTCATGCGGGTCTCCGAGAGTGAAACGGACGCGGCGCCTTGCGGATTCGGCAAGGCCGGCGCGGACAGGTCACATTACGGGAGTTGGCCGCCTGGCCAAACGACCGATTCGCAATTTCCAACTAAGTGATGTGCTTATGGCATTGGGGGAGATTGTCGGAATTCCGGCATTCCCATATTTGGTGCGGATGGTATCCGCGGCTGCGCCTCTCATGCGACCGGAGGAGGGCTAGTCGGGACGTTTTCGCGTACCGTCGGTCCACGCGGCATTCTGGAATCTGCGTCTCTTTTGGCATTTGGATAGACAGACAACATCTGCTCGGCCTGGCGTGCGCGGCTGCCCATGTCCGAGGAGCTCCGGGAGCGTTTCATGAAGCGTTTCGTCAATGTCGAGGCAGTCAACCTGCGGTCCATTCCCAGCACCGAGAACAACACGCCCGTCGGTAGCCTGACGTTGGGCCAGGAGGTTGACGATCTAGGGGATGCACCCGCGGGCTGGCACCATGTTCGGACGCAAATGGGCGGCTTGACCGTCGAAGGCTATGCAGTCGATGGCCTGGCGGATTCGAAATTCAAGTGGGCCCCCACAGCCAGGCAGCCAACCCTGCGGCCACCCGATAACCGGGCTCGCGAGACGCTCGTGGCAGCGGCGGTGGAACAGTGGCTACGATTCGACAAAGGGCGGGGAAAGGAGACCGTCGAACCCTATAGCAGCTACATCCACGAGATGTGGAAGGCGCTGGGCAAGAATCTGAGCGGAAAGGACACCGGCTATCCCTGGTCCGCCGTCGCCATTTCTCTCATGGTGAGCAATGCGGCCAAGGTCATCCCGGAATTCAAGGCGTTCAAGCGTTCCATCGGTCACGCGGCGTACATGTGGGATGCCATCAAGAAGCGAGCGAGCCAGGACAAGTCCGCGCCGTTTTGGGGAGTACGCATAGCGGAAGCAAAGCCGCAGGTCGGCGACATCATCGGCAGTTGGCGGGACAAGCCCTACACGTTCGATCAATATCTCGCAGCCTCAAAGAATCCGGAAGCTCCCAGCCATTCCGACATCATTGTGGCGGTAGGCACCGAAGTCGCGTTGGCCATAGGCGGCAACGTCAGCCAGTCGGTCTTCGTTACCGGGTATCAGCTGACGGCGGACGGCAATATCGCGAAGAACCAGCGTTTCTTCAAGGAAAAGCTGGTTGGAGAAGCCATCGTCCTGATGAAGAACCGAATCGATTGAGGGGAGCGGTGTTGCGCAAGCAATCTCAAGCCGCGGGCTGCTTCGCAAAGTCGCCGCGCTCCAGGACGAAGCTGGTCGCCACGCCGAACACCACGCCCCAGAACGGCGCGCCGATGCCCAGCAGCGGCAGGCCGCCCAGCGTCACCAGGAAGGCAACCAGGGCGCCCAGCGTGAAGTGCTGGCGGAACGCGGTGTGGAATGCGCCTTGCAGGATGCGTAGAAGCGCCAGGCCCGCCAGCGTGGCGACAAAGGCCGCGGGCGTGGCCAGCAGTGCCTGCGTGACCAGGGGAGAGAACAGGCCGAACACGATCACCATGACCCCGAGGAAGATCGCGGCCAGCCAATGCCGTGACGCGTTGGCGCCAGAGGCAATGATGGCGTTCGACGGCCCGGCCAGACAGGTGGAGACGCAGCCCAGGCAGGCGGTCAGCGCCGAGAACACGCCGCAGGCATTGGTGATGGCGTTGACCGGCGGGCGGTGCAGCGAGTTGCGCAGCACGGCAATGCCTTGCGCGTTCTGCACGGCGATCACGGTCACGGCAAGCGGCAGCACCAGCTCGAACGCGGCGGCCCACGAGAACACCGGCGCGTAGAACTGCGGGCTTGCCAACGAGGTCGCCAACGTCACATGTTCCAGCGCGGGCGTCCTGCCGGTGAACGCCAGCGTGCACACGCCGGCGATGAGCGCGCCGATGATGGGAGAGAGCCGCTTTTGCACCGCGGGAAACAACGAGACCGCGAAGAAGGTCGCGGTCATGGCGCCTGCCAGCCAGGGATCGGAGGCGAACGATCGGATCCAGTCCAGCGCGAAGCTGAGAAAGACGCCCGCGACCATGCCCATGACGATGGGCATGGGGATGCGGTCCATGATGGCGCCGACCCAGCCCGTCAGCCCCAGCACCAGCATCAGCGCGGCGGTCAGCAGGTAGGCGCCGATGACCTCGGCGAAGGGCAGATGCTGCAGGGCGCTTGCGACCAGCACCGCGCCCGGGATGGTCCAGAGAAAGGCCAATGGTTGCCGGTAAATGGCCGACATCACGATGGTTAGGATGCCGTTGAGCACAAAGGCCGCGAAGATCCAGGAGGCGAGGGTGGCCTGGCTGAGACCCCCTTTCACGCCGGCGCTCAGGATGATGGCTACCGGCGCCGAGGCGGAAAACAGGAAAGCGACGAAAGCGTTCGTCAGCTCAGTCGCCGGGAACGAGGACGGGGCGGCTGGGATCGTTTCTGGGTGGGCCATGGACTTATCTCATTAATGAGTGAAGCATTTTGCCGAGCACCGAAACAATACAGGAAATATCGCGCTATGAAGCTCGGGGCCGCCGGGCCGGGGCGCCCTGCGCCTTGCCGTCGGGCGCGGGATGCCGGTAGTCCACGCCGCGCAGAACGAAGTCGACGACCGTTTCGGCGTAGCTTGCGCAGTTTTTCTGCAGCAATTCCATTTTGTCGTTCGGGGTGTACAGGAAATGGTTCAGCAGCGCGCCGGCGACCAGGTCGAGTATCAGGGCCGGAGACACGTCTTTGGGAATTTCCCGCCGTTCCATCGCTTGCAGGATCATCTTCCGCCCGTGGTCGCGGCTGCTCCGTTCCCAGTCTGCCAGCGATTTTCCCAACACTTCAGGAAAGAGCTTTGCCTCGATGCGCAAGCGGGTGACGATGAGTCCGTAACCCTGGGCGTAGAACCGCAAGATTCCGACCGCCAGGGCGACCAGGTCGCCACGCAGGGATCCGGTATTGCCGAAATCCGGAAGCGGGGGGGATAGGTCTTTCAAGGTGTCCGCGATCAAGGCTTCCTTGCTCGGCCAGCGCTTGTATATGGCGGCCTTGCCGACCTTCGCCGCGCGTGCAACGCCATCGATGGTCAGCCCGGCCCAGCCCAGCTCTTTATATAGAACACGCGTAGCGGCAAAGACCCGGGGTTCGAGTGTCGGATCTACGGGGCGGCCGCGGATGGGTGTAGGCGAATTCAGGATGCTGTCCTCGGATGCGGAGCGGATGGCGAGCACGGCTCCCCATAAAGCAAAACGGAGCATGCCGTCAAAGCGCATGCTCCTTCGTGGGGACTCACGGCGTGGATGCCAGACATACCTCCGCGAGCAGGAATCAGTGACGGCTGGCAGACAGTACCAGGCTGGTCGATGCCGCAAAAAACAGCCCCACGCCTTGCACGAAGCTGAGCTGCGCATTTTCAACTTGAGCGTCGGCGCAGCCCCGCAGTTGCCGTACTGCTTCTTGAATGGCGAACATGCCGTACATGCCCGTGTGAGTGTAGCAGAGGCCTCCTCCATTGGTATTCATGGGCAATTGGCCGGACGGCAGCGTATTGCCATCGGCAATGAACGCGCCGGACTCGCCCTTGCCCACGAATCCCAAGTCTTCGAGCATGTATAGCGGCAGGTGCGCAAATGCGTCATAGCACATCAGGTGATCCACGTCGCCATGGCTGATTCCGCTGGTTTCGAAAGCTTCCTTGGCCGACCGGCGGAAAGACTGGAATGAACTTACGTCTTCCATTTGCGAAACCAGCCGCGATTCGGCCGATTCGCCCGAACCCAGCAGATAGACTGCGCGGCTTGCCGAAGGCAGGTCCGCGGCGCGCTCGGCGCTGGTCAGGACCAGGGCGCCGCCGCCATCGGTGACGACGCAGCACATGTCGCGCGTGAACGGGTAGGCGATGGCGGGCGCGGCGAGCACCTCATCGGCCGTGACGATGTCCCGGCGCATGGCGCGGGCGTTGCGGCTTGCCCATTTCCGTTGCGCAACCACGACTTCCGCCAGATCCCGCGTTCCCATGCCCCGGTCATGCAGGAAGCGCAACGCGGGTACGGTAAAGGTGGAGTAAGGCGCCACGGCGCCGTAGGGCGCTTCGAATTGCCCATCCGCAGCCGCTGCGTTGATGTTCCAGGCGGGAGCTCCGACCCTGGAGCGGCCGGACTCGCCATGCGTGATGAGGACGACGTTCGCCGCTCCCGACGCAATGGCTGCGGCTGCATGCCGCACGTGGGAAAGGAAACTGCATCCGCCGACCATGGTGCCGTCGATCCATCTGGGGGTGATCCCCAGATAGTGCGAGACCTCCATGGGCAGCAGGCCCGCAGTTGCGATGCCGTCGACATCCGAGGGGGACAGGCCCGCGTCGCGGAGCGCATTTCTTGCCGCTTCGGCATGGAGCGCGATCACCGATTTGGAGGGCAGGACGCCGATCTCATCGGTTTCGGCCGCGCCCACAATGGCTACGTTTCCGCCATGCATGTTCATGTTGCTCATTGGCTGGTTACCTCGGGCTGAAAACAGGAAGCGAAATGTCATCGCGCTGGACGAAGTCCACGACCAGATCCATGTCCAATGCCAGATTTTCCGGCTGGGGCGCGACGCCCACGATATTGGTCATCATGCGCGGACCTTCGGCCAGTTCGACCAGCGCGATGATGGGCGAAGCGCCTTCATTGCCCGGGATGGGGCGGTGATTGATGACATAGGAGAGCAGTTTTGCCTTGCCGGAAACCTGCTTCCAGCGGACCTGCCCGGAAAGGCAATGCCGGCAAAAGATTCCGGGATAGAAAAAGAACTTGCCGCAGTCGTCGCAATGCTGGATTTCGAGGCGGCCTTGTTTCGCGGCGTTCCAGTATGGAAGGGTTTCGGGTGTGGGTATGGGCTTCATGTGTGTCGCTTCGGTGTGATTGACGATGGTGTTGCTTCGACTTGCTGTTTGGCTCCGCAATTTCTGTGCTACGATGAATTTCAGACGAAAACAGTCTGAAAATAATAGTGCTGGTGCGTGAGCAAGTCAACGGTTCTGCCGGCGAGCGGCTGGTGGCCTGGGCAGGCGGTATGCGCCAGAACGGAATTTCTTTTCCACGGAGATGCGCAATGGCTGAGCCAGCTGACATCGGGACGATCCTGTCCCGCGGAACCGCGACGGTAGAAAGGGGGCGGTTGAAGTTCTTTTCTAAGGCGATCGGGGAGCACGATCCGATCTACTCCGATGAGTCCGCGGCGCTTGCCGCCGGGTACCGCGGCATTCCAGTGCCGCCGACTTTCCTGTTCTGCCTCAACAGCGAAGTCGCGAGCGCCAGCAACACCCTGGCGGTCCTGAAGCTGGACCTGGCGCGCATTCTGCACGCCGAGCAAGCGTTCACCTATCAAAAAATGGTCTATGCGGGCGATGTCCTGCAGTTTGAAACCAAGGTGGCCGATGTGTACGACAAGAAGGACGGCCTGCTGCATTTCGTCGTCATGGAAACCGCCGTAAGCGACGCCGACGGAGCAGCGGTGGCCCAACTTCGCAGCACGCTCGTCGAGCGCAGAAACGGATAAGGAGCATGCACGTGCAAAGACTTGAATTTTCGGCCGTCTCCATTGGCGATGAGATTGCGCTGACCGATATTCCGGCCATCACCCGAACCACCTTGGCGCTGTACTGCGGCGCGTCCGGCGACCACAACCCGATCCATGTGGACATCGATTTCGCCAGGAAAGCAAAAATGCAGGACGTATTTGCGCACGGCATGCTTTCGGCGGCATATCTGGGAAGACTGCTGACAAAGCTGGCGCCGCAGGAAGACATACGCAGCATGTCGGTGAGATTCACCGGCATTACCAACGTCGGCGACCAGCCAAAATGTATAGGTCGGGTGATCGAAAAGTCCGAGGACAATGGAGAGAAACTGGTCAGGCTAAGCCTGGGCTGCCAGGATCAAAATGGCGCGCAGAAGCTGATAGGCGAGGCCGTAGTCGCCGCCCTCTGATCCGGGCGCGGGCTGGCGATGGTCTGCGCGCTTGCGGCAGGCCGACCTGTCCCACGCCCACGAAAAAAGCGATGGATTTTGCCGCTTGACAGCTGATGATCGCGTCAATAGTATTTACAGACAAAAATCGTCCGTAAAGCCAGGCGGCGGTTTCCAAATAAGAACGAATACCCCACGGAGGAAGACTCATGCATGGCCAAGGACCCGAATCGAAAGGTTTCTACAGCTTCGCTTGCCGGCACCCCGAACGTATTGCGTACATAGATCCCGAAGGCGCGTCGACGACCTTTGGCCAGTTGCTCGACAGGGTCAACGGACTCTCGAATGGACTACGCGCGCGGGGCTTGCGCACCGGCGATGCCGTCGCCGTGCTGCTGAAGAACTGTCAGGCCTATTTCGAGCTGGCTTTGGCTACGGGCCAGCTCGGGCTGTACCTGGTACCGGTCAACTGGCACCTTACCGCCGACGAGGTCGCCTACATCGTGCGCGACAGCGATTCCAAGATACTGATCGCATCGCATGAATTCGCGCAAAACCTGGTGTCGGCCGAATTGCCAGACTTGCGCTTTGTCGTTGGTGCGGTAGCGGCTGGCTGGCAGGAGTACGACGAACTGCTGGGGGATAGCCGCAGCCCCGCAGAGCGCAGCGCAGGCTCATTGATGGGCTATACCTCCGGCACTACCGGCATGCCCAAGGGGGTGAAGCGCAAACTTGCGGGCAAGAGCCCCGAGGAAGTCCTTGCGAATCAACCCGACATGCTGGCGCTGTTTGGCGCCGCTCACGACGCCGGTTGTCATCTGGTGTTTTCGCCCCTGTATCACTCCGCGCCAGCGGCGTGGGCGATCTCGTCCCTGCATCGCGGCCACACGATCGTCTGCCGCAACAAATTCGACGCTGAGCTGGTGTTGCGGGATATCGAGCAGTATCAGGTATCGACCATACATATGGTGCCGACGCATTTTGTCAGATTGTTGCGGCTCGAGGGCCGTGAACAGTACGACATTTCAAGTTTGAAATGCGTAGTGCACGCCGGGGCGCCTTGCCCGATCGACGTCAAGTACAAGATGCTGGATTGGTTCGGGCCAAGAATCTGGGAATACCTTGGTTCGACCGAGGCTGGCATGTATTCGATGGTGGGACCGGAGGACTGGCGCCGAAAGCCGGGAACCGTGGGGAAGTCCGTGCCCGGGACGGCACTCAAGATCGTGGATGAGCACGGCCAGGAGCTGCCGGCAGGCGAAGTCGGCGTGATCTATTCGCGCAATGGCTTGACCGACTTTGCCTATCACAAGGACGAAGCAAAGACCCGGGCGACTCATCTCGTCGATGGCTACGCGACTTCCGGCGACATCGGCACCATCGACGAGGATGGCTTCCTGTTCATTCTTGACCGCCGCAATGATCTGATCCTGTCAGGCGGTGTGAACATCTATCCCGCCGAAATCGAAGGCCGCCTGATCAGCCATCAATCGGTAAAGGATGTTGCGGTCATCGGCGTGGACGATCCTGAATGGGGGCAGAGCGTGCTGGCGGTCATACAGCCCGTGGACGCAGGCGGCGACCGCGCGGCCTTGATGCAAGAGCTCGGTGCCCATGCGGCCGCGACCCTGGCTGGCTACAAGTGCCCGCGACGGTATGAATTTCTTGAAGAGCTGCCCCGCACGGAGGCGGGCAAGCTGCAAAGAAATGTTCTTAGAGATCGTTACAACACATCCACAACGGAGAATTGAGCATGGGTATCCTGAAAGGCCGTACCGCGATCATCACGGGAGCAGGGCAGGGAATCGGCGCGGCCATTGCCCTCGCCTTTGCGCGAGAGGGCGCGAATCTGGTCATCAACGATCTGGGAACCGGACCGGACGGCACTGGCGGCGACAATGGCCCGGTGCATCGCGTCGCCGAACAGATCAACGATCTCAAGGGCAGCGCGGTGGCTGACGCGGGCGACATCGCCGACGTTGCGACGGGGCGGCGGCTGGTCGAGATGGCAGTGGCGAAATTCGGGAAACTCGATATCGTCGTCAATGTCGCGGGCATACTTCGCGACCGGATGATCTTCAATATGAGCGAGGCCGATTGGGACGCTGTCATCCGCGTGCATTTGAAGGGGCATTTCAGCACCGTTCAACCCGCGGCGGCCTATTTCCGCCAGCAGCGCAACCCGGAAGGGAACTACCGCATCATCAACTTCACTTCGGCTTCGGGCCTGCAGGGGTCGCCCGGGCAGGCCAACTATGCCGCGGCCAAGATGGGGGTGGTGGGGCTGACGTATTCGTTGGCGCAAGGACTTGCGCGCTACGGCGTTACGGCCAACGCCATCGCTCCGCTGGCGGCAACGCGACTGACCGGCACGATTCCCAGCGACAAGAAGGGGGGCGATATGGACAGTGCCAGAAAGGTAGCGCTCATGCCGGAGAACATTGCGCCGATCGCGTTGTATCTCGCCAGCGAACGTTCGGGTTGGCTCAACGGGCGCACACTGTCCGCCGGCGGTTTCGATGTCGGGCTGTACAGCAATCCCGAAGAGATACGTCAGATCAGCTCTGCCGCTCCGTGGCAGTTTGATCAATTGTCTTCCATGCTGGAGAAGACGTTCAAGCAGGTCGCCGACGGTCTGCCGCCGAGCGTGTTCGCGATGCCGCCTGCCAACGCGGCGGCCAGCTAGATGAGCTAAGGCGGGCTTCGGCCGGAGCGGTTTGCAACGGACGCGGTTTCTTCGAAACTGCGTTCGACCGTAAGGGCTGAAACCGTGCACGCAACCTGCTACGGCGCCGCCCCTGGGCCTACGCTATCCCATTTCGGGAGGCGGAAATCACGGGCCGAATTTTCTGCATGGCGTTTGTGGCGGGCGCGGGGCTGGTTCAGATATCTGCTCAAGTCCCCGCCGCCGGCGTCCAGTGGGTGCTGGCAGGAATCTGCCTGTTTGCGTTCGTTCTTCGCCCGCGCATGCGCCGCGGCGTTGCGCGCCAGCTTGCGGCGCTGGCATTGGGGGCGTGCGCGGGCCTCCTCAATGCCGCCCTGCAGGCGCAACTCCGGCTGGACGACGCGCTGTCGGACGAGCACCAGGACGCCGTGTC
Source organism: Achromobacter sp. Marseille-Q4954 (assembly GCF_943737025.1). Lineage (NCBI taxonomy): Bacteria > Pseudomonadati > Pseudomonadota > Betaproteobacteria > Burkholderiales > Alcaligenaceae > Achromobacter > Achromobacter sp. Marseille-Q4954. Next base: position 95,246 of record NZ_CALSFQ010000004.1, on the reverse strand, counting down.
GCGCCTGGCGCTGCGCGTGGCCAGCCTGCCCGCTGGCGACGAGCGCAGCCAGCGCTTTCTGGCCGAACTCGACGAACCTGCGCCGCCCGGCATTCCCTCGCGCATCCAGGTCGCCTGGCAGGCGCCGCCCGGCCCGCAGGCGCTGCTTCCCGAAATCAAGCCCGGCCAGGTTTGGCGCATGGCGCTGGTGTTGCGGCGTCCGCACGGCTTGTTGAATCCAGCCGGACCGGATGTGGAAGGGCGCCTGTTCGCGCAAGGGATACGGGCGGTAGCTACGGTCCGCGGGCAGCCCAGGCTGCTGGCGGACCGGCCCTGGGCGACGCCAGGCATCGCCATTGAGCGGGCGCGCCACAGCGTGCGGGAGGGCTTGCGCGCGGCCTTGGGTGAGCATCGCTATGCGCCGGTGATGATCGCCTTGGCCATTGGCGACCAGGCCGGCGTGGCGCGCGAGGACTGGCTGCTGTTCAACCGCAGCGGCATTACCCATCTGGTGTCGATCAGCGGCATGCATGTGACGTCGATCGCGGGCATCGCCGGGTTGCTGGTGGCGGCGCTGTGGCGGCGAGGGCGGTGGCGCGGCGCGGGGCTGGCCGAGCATGTGCCTGCGCGGGTGGCGGGCGGGGCCGCGGCCGCGCTGGTCGCGTTGCTGTATTGCCTGCTGGCCGGCTGGGGCGTGCCGGCGCGCCGCACGTTCTTCATGCTGTCGGTGGTGCTGGCGGCCGCGGTGTCGCGTTTGCCGCTGTCGGGTGGCCGGGTGCTGGCGTGCGCGGCTGCGGCGGTCGTGGCGCTGGATCCGTGGGCGCCGGTGTCGGCGGGATTCTGGTTGTCGTTCGGCGCGGTGGCGGTGCTACTGCGCATCGCAGACGCGCCGATTGACCGCGAAGCCGGCTGGCGCCGGCGCTGCACGGCCAGGCTGGCGCAGGCGGCGCGCCTGCAGCTGATGGTGACCGTGGGCCTGACCCCCTTGCTGGCTTACCTGGTGCACCAGGTATCGCTGGGATCGCCGCTGGCCAATGCGGTGGCGATCCCCGTCGTGACCTTCATCGTGACGCCGCTGGCCTTGCTGTGCGCGGCCTTATCGGTCTTGCCGGGCGCGCAGGGGCTGGCCGAGTTGGCCGGGCGATGGGGTCTGCAGGCGTTTGACCTGACCATGGCGCCGGTGTCCTGGGTGGGCAACGCGTCCTGGGCCAGCATGCCGGTTGCGGCTGCGCCATGGCCATGGCTGCTGTTGGCCGTGGCGGGCATGGCGTGGGCGCTACAGGTGCGCGGATGGCCGGGCAGGCATCTGGGGTGGTTCTGCATGCTGCCGTTGCTGTTTTGGCGGCCCGACCGGCCCGAGCCGGGATATTGGCGCATGAGCGCGATGGATGTGGGGCAGGGCAGCGCCATCCTGGTTGAGACGGCCAGCCAGGCCTTGCTGTTCGACGCGGGGCCGCGCCATTACGGCGGCAGCGACGCGGGCGAGCGCGTCGTCGCGCCGTTCCTGTTGGCGCGGGGCATCCGGCAGCTGGACGTGCTGGTCCTGTCGCATGCCGATCTGGACCACGTGGGCGGATTGCGCGCGGTGCTGGCGGCGGTTCCGGCTGGGCGCAGCTACGCATCGTTCGATCTGGCTGCGTTCCTGCGACGCGATATCCGGATGTGGCCGCAAGCCGGCAGCGCCGCGCCGCCATCGCCCGCCGACATGGGGCGTTGCCAGCGCGGCATGAGTTGGGAGGCGGACGGCGTGGCGTTCACCTTCCTGAATCCCGCCGATGGCGGTGGCAAGAAGGGAGAGGGCCGCAATGCCGATAGCTGCGTGCTGCTGGTGCAAGGTACATCGCATGCGCTGCTGCTGACAGGCGATGTGGGCGTGGCTCAGGAGAATGCGCTGGCCCAGGCATTGCCCCAGGTCGACGTGGTGATGGCGCCGCATCACGGTTCGGCATCATCCTCGGGCCGGGATCTGGTGGCCGCGTCCGCCGCCGGCCATGCGATCGCGCAGGCGGGGCATCTGAACCGCTTCCGCCATCCGGCCCGCGCGGTGGAGCTGCGGTGGACGCGCGCCGGCGCGGCGTTCTGGCGCAGCGACCGCGACGGCGCGGTGATGGCGACTTCAGGCACCGGGGGGCTGGATGTGACGGCTGAGCGTGAGCGCGGGCGGCGGTACTGGCATGGGCGCTGAGGCCGCCCGCGGCGTTCAATTGGCGCCGAGCAGGTTCGCGCTCTTGACCAGCGACGATACGCGTTGGGAGTCGCGCTTGAGCAGATCGGAGAATGCGATGGGGCCGCGTTCCTGCGTGGTAGGCGCTTGCGCCGCCAATTGTTCCAGACGAGTCTTGAACTCGGGGGTGTCTATCGCTTGCGACAGGGCGGCGGCCAGTTTTTCGACCACAGGCTGCGGCGTGCCAGCCGGCGCCACCAGGCCATTCCAGATAGCGAGATCGAACTCAGGCAGCCCGCCCTCGGCAAAGGTGGGGATGTCCGGACTTTGCGTCAGGCGCGCAGTTCCGGTCACTGCAATGGCTTTGACGCGCTTGTCCTGATGCAGCGGCAGCATGGTCACGGTCTGGTCGATGACCCCGTCGATCATGCCGCTCATCAAGTCGGTCAGCGCGGGACCCGTGCCGCGATAGGGAATGAGTTCGCCGCGTGCGTCGGCGAAGTGCAGAAACATGGCCTCGGCCAGGTGCGCCGTGCTGCCCGGCCCGCTTGAGCCCAGGTTGAGCTTGACGGCGTTCGCGTCGCGGATGCGCTTGAGCATGGCGGGCAGATCCTGGATGCCGCTCTTGTTGCTGACCGACAGCACCATGGGCACGGTCGCGACGATGCCGATGGGCGCCAATTCCTTTTGCGGATCGTAGTTGGCCTTGGGATGCAGATGCGGCAGGATCGCCAGCGACATGTTGTTGAAGGCCAGGGTGTAGCCGTCCGGTGCGCTCTTCTGCAGCTTCTGCATGCCGATGAGGCCGCCGGCCCCGCCGGAGTTTTCGACGACTACCGTCTGGCCCAGTTGCTTGGACAGCGACGTGGCCACCAGGCGGCCCAGCGTGTCGCTGGTGCCGCCGGGCGCGAAGGGCACGATGACCGTGATGGCGCGGCTGGGATAGTCCTGGGCGGCGGCGGGAGCGGCAAAGGCTGCCGCGGTCAGGGCGGCGCACAGGAAGGGGGTGATGCGTAGCATGGGGTGTCTCCTCGTATTCTCTTTTCTAGGTGGGGATCGGCCTGGCCGTCAGCGCGACAACGCGCGGCAGACGGCGTCGGTCATGTCGGTGCAGCTTGCCGTGCCGCCCAGGTCGCGTGGCACGTGGTCGCCTTTGGCGAGCACCTGTTCGACCGCGCGCTCGATGCGTTGCGCGGATTCGGAGAGCGCGGCATCGGCATGCTTGTCGCCCAGCCAGCGCAGCATGAGCGCGCCCGACAGGATGGTGGCCAGTGGGCTGGCGGCGTTTTGGCCGGCAATGTCGGGCGCGGATCCGTGCGCGCCCTGGAAGAGCCCATGGGTGTCGCCCAGTTCTGCGGAGGCCGACAGGCCCATGCCGCCTATCGTGGCGGCGCCCAGGTCGGAGATGATGTCGCCGAACATGTTTTCCGCCACGATCACGTCATAGAAATCCGGCCGCTTGAGCATGTGCACCGTGATGGCGTCGGCATAGGCGTAATCGATTTCGACGTCGGGATAGCTGGCGGCCACGTCGTCGCAGACCGCGCGAAAGAAGGCGTAGGTGCGCAGGATGTTGGCCTTGTCGCACACCGTGACGCGGCGCTTGCCGTCACGCGGCGCGCCGTTGCGCTGGCGTGCCAGCTCAAAGGAAAAGCGGGCGACGCGTTCGATGCCCTTGCGGGTGACGACGATGGTGTCGGTCGCCACTTCGTCGCGCAGCACGATGCCGCCGCCGCGGCTGGCGTACAGGCCTTCGGTGTTTTCGCGCACGATGACGTAGTCGATCTGTCCGGGCTTGAAATGCTTGAGCGGCGAATCGACGCCCTGGTATAGGCGGATCGGGCGCACGTTGGCGTACAGGTCCAGCCGGAAGCGCAGGCGCAGATGCAGGTCGTTTCCGACTTCGGTGCCGTCGGGATAGGTCACGCCCGGCATGCCCGCCGCGCCGTGCAGGATGGCGTCGGCCGCCTTGCAGGCTGCGTAGGTGTCGTCGGGCAAAACCTGGCCCGACCTGACGTAGTGATCGGCGCCGCCGTCGTAGCTGCTGAATGAGAGCAGGTCGGCGCCGCAGGCTTCCTTCAGTACGGTGATTGCCGATTGGCAGACCTCCGGACCGATGCCATCGCCGTCGATGGTCGCAATTTCATACTTAGCCATGTGTGGCTGTCTCCTCGTGAGGGTTTTGCAATCAGAGGGACGGCCGCGTCCGGGACGCGGCCGTCAGGGCTTACCAATTGGTCGATATGTACTTGGCTTCCATGAACTCCAGCAGCCCATGGTGCGCGCCTTCGCGGCCCAGGCCGCTTTGCTTGACGCCGCCGAACGGCGCCGCGGGATCCGATACCAGGCCGCGGTTCAGGGCGATCATGCCGCTTTCGATGCGTTCCGATACGCGCAGTCCACGCGCCAGGTCGCGCGTATAGACGTATGCCACCAGCCCATACTCGGTGGCATTGGCCAAGGCCACGGCTTCGTCCTCGGTATCGAACGTCACGATGGGCGCCACGGGACCGAAGATTTCTTCAGCAAGCAGGTCGGCATCGGCGGGCACATCCACCAGCACGGTGGGCTCGTAGAAGTGACCGGCGCGGTCCAGCCGCTTGCCGCCGGCCTTGATCCGCGCACCCTTGGCGACGGCGTCGGCCACCAGCGATGCCACCTTGTCCACCGCGCCCGCATTGACCAATGGGCCGCATTGCGTGCCGGGATCGACGCCGTCGCCGGTTTTCAGCGCGGCCATGCGTACGGCGAAGCGGGCGCTGAATTCCTCGACCGCGCCGCGCTGCACGTAGAAGCGATTGGCCGCCGTGCAGGCTTCGCCGCCGTTGCGCATCTTGGCGATCATGGCGCCTTCCACGGCGGCATCGATATCCGCGTCGTCGAAGACCAGGAACGGCGCGTTGCCGCCCAGTTCCATCGAGCAGCTGATGACGGAATCCGCCGCCTTGCGCAGCAGCACGCGGCCCACTTCCGTCGAGCCGGTGAAGGAGAGCTTGCGCACGCGCGGATCGTCCAGCACCGCGTCGGCGAACTTGCCCGCCGAGGAGGTCGTCAGTACGTTGACCACGCCCGCGGGCACGCCGGCTTCTTCCAGCAGGCGCATGACGGCGTAGGCGGTCAAGGGGGTCTCGGTGGCGGGTTTGAGGATGCAGGTGCAGCCGGCGGCCAGCGCGGGCGCGATCTTGCGGGTGGCCATGGCTGCGGGGAAGTTCCACGGCGTGACCAGCAGTGCGATGCCTATGGGCTGGTATTGCACGATGATGCGGCTGGCGCCGCTGGGCGACACGCTGATATCGCCATTGATGCGCACCGCCTCCTCGGAAAACCAGCGGAAGAACTCGGCGGCGTAGGCGACCTCGCCGCGCGCGTCGGTCAGCGCCTTGCCGTTTTCCTGGGAAATCAGACGTGCCAGATGGTCGGCGTCGCGGATCATCAGTTCATAGCACTTGCGCAGGATTTCGCCGCGCTGGCGCGCGGGCGTGGCTGCCCAGCCGGCGGCGGCGCGCGCCGCTGCGTCCACGGCCGCGGCGGCGTCTTCGAGCGTCGCGTCCGCCACGCTGGCGATCACCTGTTCGGTGGACGGGTCGTACACGTCGATGCGACGGCCCGAGGTGGAGGCGCGCCAGGCGCCGTCGATGTAAAGGTCTGTGGACAGCTTGTTGGCCTCGATGGTCATGCGTCAGCTCCGGATGTGGGTGGAAGGCGGGTTATCAAGATGCGCGAAACGAGCCGTGTCCCGCGTAGGCGGCGGCCACGATGGCGGCGATGCCGTCCTGGTCCAGCGGGCGCGGGTTGTTCGTGACCAGGCGCGCGGCCAGCATGGACTGCGCGGCGATCCATTCGAGCTGGTCGGCGCGCACGCCCAGTCCGGCCAGCGTCGCAGGGATGCCGATGCGCGAGAACAGGTCATACACATGGCGCGGCGCGCGGGCGGCGAGGCGCGCGGGATCGGTTTCCGTGTCCCCCATCGCCGTAGCGATGGCCGCATAGTCGGCACTGCAGGCCGTTGCGTTGAAATCCATGACATAGGGCATCAGGGTTGCCACGCCCGCGCCGTGCGCCGTGTGCGTCAGCGCGCCGATCGGGTACTGGATGGCGTGCGCCGCCGCGGTGCCCGCCACGCCGAAGGCCAGGCCAGCGGCCAGCGCCGCGGCCATGACCTGGCCCCTGGCATGAAGGTCGGCGCCGTCGTCGACGGCGCGGGGCAGATAGGACGCGAGCGCGCGGATGGCAATCAGCGCCTGCTGGTCGCTGAAGGCGTTCTTGCCGACGAATACGCGGGTCTGCGCAATGTCGGCATCCGGACTGCGGCGGACCGCGGTCAGGGCCTCGATGGCATGGGTCAAGGCGTCGGCGCCGGCGATGGCGGTCAGTCCCTTGGGGCAGGTCAGCGTCAGTTCAGGATCGCAGATGGCGGTGTGGGGAATCAGGTGCGGACTGGAGACGCCCACCTTCAGATCGCGGGCGCTATCGGCCAGCACGGCGACTGGCGTGACCTCGGAGCCCGTGCCCGATGTGGTGGGCAGCGCGATCACGGGTAACACCGGGCCAGGCACCTTGTATTCACCGTAGTAATCGGAGGCCTTCCCGCCATGCGTCAGCAACAGGCTGACCAGCTTGGCCATGTCCAGGCAACTGCCGCCACCCAGTCCGACGATTACCTGTGGTTGGAACGCGCCGTGCGCTGCCACGCATTCGTAGACGCCCTCGACGGGCAGGTCCGGCTGGGTGCGGTCGTACACCTGGACGCGCACGCCGGCGCTTTCCAGCGTGGCCAGCAGTTCGGACATTTCCGCCGTGGCGGCGAAGCGCTCGTCGGTGCAGATCAGCGCGCGCTGGCCCAGGGCGGCCGCGACGCGGCCCAGCGCAAGACGCTGGCCGTTGCCAAACAGCACGGCGCGCGGTGCGCGCATGATTCCAAACAATTCACTCATTGTGGATCCTTGAAGGTGAGTCTTGGGAAATTCAGGCGGTGCGTTGCGCGAGATCGAGGATGCGGCGCCAGACCTCGTCGGCCAGTTCCATGCCGCTATCCAGCCGCAGGCGGCGTTCGGTGCGCGCCCGATCGCCTGGCACCGCGACGGGCCGCCCGGGCAGCAGGGCAGGGCAGGCGCGGATGTCATCCAGGTATCTGGTGACGCGGCTGGCAATCCCGCCCGACCCAGCCTCGATCGCGATGAAGACGTCGCCCTTGTTGCATATTTCGCTGGAATCCAGCGTGCCCTTGACGGCATTGCCCAGCGCGGATGCCGTCAGGCTGGCGACCAGGACCTCGAACGCCAGGCCCAGCGCGTAACCCTTGGCTTCACCGAAGGGGGCCAGTGCGCCCGCCTTGGCAGCTTCGGCATCCGTGGTGGGGTTGCCGGCGCCGTCGAGCGCCCAGCCCGGATCGAGCGGCCGGCCATGGTTGGCGTAGTCGTGGATCTTGCCCATGGCGACCTGGCTGGTGGCCATGTCCAGCACGAACGGTTCGTCCGCGGTGGGCACGCCGATGGCGATAGGATTGGTGCCGATCAGGGCGTGGCGGCCGCCCCAGGGATGGACCAGGGCCTCGCTGGTCGACAGGGCCAAAAGGATCTGGCCTTCGCGCGCCGCTCTTTCCGCGTAGAGCGCCAGCATGCCGATATGGTTGTTGTTGCTGACCGCGGCGATGGCGATTCCCGTCTCGCGGGCGCGTTCGCGGATCTGCTCCAGGGCTGCCAGCGCGATCACCGGACCCAGGCCGCGCTCGCCATCCATGTCCAGGAAGGCTGGGGAGCGCCAGACGGCCGTGCCGCGGGTCTTCGGGTCGGCCACGCCGTTGTGGATGCGTTCGATGATGCGCGGCAGGCGCAACAGGCCGTGGGACGCGCGGCCGCGCAATTCGGCTTCAAGCAGCAGGTCGGTCTGCGTCGCGGCGTGGTCGGCCGGGGTTCCGGCCAGTTCCAGTGCGCGGATGCAGACCTGCCGTGCCTCCCCCATTTTTATCGTTGTCGTCATAGTGTCGTTAAGTTGTTAAATCCGATCGGATCTGAAATACGATCTGATTTATGCTAACCTCGTAACAAATTGGACGTCAACACATAGTTGGCAAATCAGGGTGAAACAACCATGACGACACTCTCTCGCGGTTCCGCAGCCGTACTCTCGACCCTGCCCGCGGCCGGCCAGCGCCTGGGCGAGCGCGTGCGGTCGTTGGGCGATGAGGTCTATGAAACGCTGCTGTCGCAGCTCATTTCCCTGAAGATCGCGCCCGGCATGCGTATCGCGGTCGATGCGCTGGTGCGTGAGCTAGGCGTCTCGCAAACGCCGATACGCGCCGCGCTGATCCGGCTTGAAACCGAAGGGCTGGTGGTCAAGACGCATCACGTGGGATACAGCGCGGCGCCCATGCCTACGCGCAGGCGTTTCGAGCAGATGTACGAATTGCGTTTGCAGCTGGAACCATTCGGGGCAGGGCTGGCGGCGCAACGCATGACGGACGCGTCACTGCAGGAACTGGCGGCGCTGTCTGCGGCGATGAGCGCCCCGAGCGCCGATGACGCGCGCGTGGCCTATGGCAAATTCGCCGTGCTGGACGCGCAGTTCCACTCCTGGATCGCGGAACAGAGCGGCAATGAGCTGCTTGCCGAAGCGCTGGCCCGGTTGTATGCGCATACCCATCTGTTCCGGCTGCGTTTCCACTCGCGGGTTACGGAAGAAGCCGTGACCGAGCACGCGCGCATCGTGCGGGCGCTGAACGAGCGTGACGCTGAAGGCGCGCAGGATGCCATGCGCGACCACATCCTCAGGTCGCGCGAGCGCATGGCGCCGTACTTCGAAATGCTGGATTAGCGCGCGGCGGGTCCGGGCGCTTGTCCGCCCAGGCTGATGCCGTCCCGGATCTTGCGGAACGCGGACAGGGCTGCCGGCATGTCTTCGCTTGCCACTGTGCAGCGCATGGCCACGCGCAGCGTCGCCGTATCCACCAGCGCGTTGTACTCCCGCAGGCGGGTGCCATCCGGCCGGGCGCCTGCGGGCGCGACATAGTCGATGCCCTTGGCGCCTTGCAACTCAAAGCCGCTGCGCTGCTCGGGCGATTCGCCCTGCGCGGCCAGGATCGCCTCGGCCGCGGCCATGCGCTCGGCGGCAGAGAGCGGCGCTTCGGCGCCGGGATGCGTCTTCAGCGATTTGCGCGGCGTGCTGAAGCCGATGCCGCACAGGTAGCCGGCCGCATCCGGGACTTGCGGCGCGCCGTTGGCGCGGACGATCTCGACCAGCACGTCGAATTCGTCGGACTTGCCGTGCTTCACGATCCGATATGCCTCGGGCACGGCTACGCCGAATCCGCGCGTCCGGTCGGCATAGCGGCGCTCGGCGTCGCTGGCGGGCTCGTCGATCATCTGGAACCGCACCGGCAGCATCAGGATTTGCCTGTCGGCGTGCATGTCGCTGGTGAAGGCGGGCAGCGGGCTGGCGCGGCGGACCATGCGGACCGCGGCCTTGTCGACGGCGACATAGCCCGAGGAACTGGCCAGGTCCACCGCGTCGATCTTGCCGTCCCGCAGGACGGTGAGGCGCAGGCGCAGGCTTAGTGGACCGTCAAGTTCGTACGCTTCCTTGGGCATTTCCAGATGGCTCTGCAGCTTGCGCATTGCGCCGGTGGTCCACTCGGCCTGATTGACGGGGGCGGCGGCTGAAACCGCCGTGGACGCGCACAAGGCGATCGCGGCCATGGCGCAGGCGCGTATCGGCCAGTTCATGTGGGCAAGTCTCCTGGGGATGCGGCGCCCGCCGGCTGGGCGCACCGGCGCAGCATAACCCGGACGCACACGCTTCAGCGCTGCCCCGACGCCAACTCATCGAACAGCAGATCGCCGCCCATCTGCCCGCCCTTGAGCATCAGCTCGATGCCGTCGGTCACGGGATCGTCGCTGCGGGTCAGGCTGACCGTCACGCCCGGCGCCAGCACGCAGCGGAACGCCAGGCCCCAGACGCCCAGGGCCAGGGTGGCCTGGCTGGAGGTATCGCCGCCGGCGATGCCGATGCGCGACAGGCGCGCGCCGGCTTGCGCGCTGGCGCGCACGATGTCCGCCACCAGTTGGCCGGTGGCGCGGGCGGTTGCAGCGGTCTGATGCGGGGCGAGGGGCTGGGCGGGCCGGTCGGTGTGCGCCAGTACGTTGCGGCCCTGTGCCAGCGTGGCGGCGGCCAGCTGCGCCTGTTGCGCGGCATAGGCAGGGTCCCGCAAGAGCCGTTCCGCCTGCAGCGGCTGGCGCTGGTATTGCCGGCACGCGGCGATCTGCCTGGCCGTGACCGGAGACAGGCTGCCGGCGACCGCCAGCACCGGACCCGAGGCCGCTTGCAGCGGCGCGGCCGCGGCGCTTGTGCCGCCGGTTGGCATGGCGCGGGCCAGCGCCTGCTGCACGCTGCTGGGGCCGACCGCCAGCAGCGGCAGGCAGGACGCCGCGCGCCAGATGAGGCGGCCGATGATGGCCAGCTGTTCTTCGTCGACCAGATCCAGCAGCAGCGGCCCGTCGGTACTGTCGATGACCTGGTTCATCCAGTCGTCCAGCAGCGGCGCATCCGCCGCCCGCCGCAGGCGCGGGTAGGCCGTGTGCGGCAAGGAGCGGATGTCCGCCAAGCCCTGCGCCGCCAGGTGCAGGCGCAGGTCGGCCTCGTGCATGGGGGTGACGGGATGCGCGCTCATGACCGGATGGCGGTCGATGCGGTGGATCTCGGGCGCGGACCCCGCGCGCGCGAACAGCTGGGCGAAGCTGCAATAGCGGCCGATGCTGGGCTGCCCGCCCACGATAGGCACCAGCGGGTTGGGCATGTGGCGGCGCAGCTCGCGCACGGCTGCGCCGATGCTGCCCACATGCGGCGCGCTGTCGAAGGTGGAGCAGCACTTGTAGTGCAGCACGCGCACGCCCGCACCCGCCATGTAGCGGCCCACGGCGCGCAGTTCGGCCTGCATGTCGGCCGGCGCCATGCCGCGCGCCGCGCCCGCGATGCCGATGGCGTCCAGCGGCCCGGCGCGCTCCAGTTGTTCCTGCGTGGGCACGCCCAGGAACAGCAGGCTGCGCAGGCCGGCGCGGGCGGTTTCGGCCAGCGTGTCGGTGGCGCCGGTGAAGTCGTCGCCGTACCAGCCCAGCCGCGGCCGCGTTTCTTCTTGCGCCGCTGAATTCATGCGCGGCCGCCGAAGCGTTCGATGGCGCGGCGCAGTTCCGGCGCGTTGCGCGCGTAGTCTTCCAGGCGCTCGCCGTCGCGCATGGCCTGCCAGGCCTGGCGGATGCTGAGCACGCCCGCGGCGGGGCCGTCCGGGTGGGCGAGGATGCCGCCGCCGGACATGAACAGCAGATCGTCGCTGCGCACGGCGGCCCAGGTGGCGGGCACGGTGCCGGCCCATTGTCCGGACGAGAATGCCGGCATGACGGGGTCGTCGATCCCGGGAGTCAGCGAGGCCAGGCAGTCGCGCGCCGACTCGACGACTTCCGCGTCTTCCTGGGCGAACTTGCCCTGCAGGCCGTGCACGTGCATATGGTCCACGCCGGCCAGTCGCCATAGCGTCTGGTAGGCCTGGAAGCCCACGCCCAGCAAGGGGGCACGAGACAGCGCGCCGTAGCCGTTGCGATGCCCATGCAGCGCCAGCGGCGTGCCGCGGCGCAGGGTCTGGATGGCCGAGTAGCCGCAATGGTTCAGGCTGGCCATGACGCAGGTGCCGCCTTCGCGTTCAATCAGGTCTGCGTGGCGGCGCATGGCGTCGGTTTCGTCGCTGATGTTGAACGCCACCATGACCTGGCGCCCGGTGCGTTCGCGGTGCGCGCGCACCACCGCCATGACGGCGGCGACGCGCTGGGCCAGCGGCGCGTGGGCGGGGTTGGCGCAGACCTCGTCGTCCTTGATGAAGTCCACGCCCGCGGCGCATAGCTGGGCCGCCAGGTGCGCGGTCTGTTCGGGCGACAGGCCGACGTTGGGCTTGATGATGGTGCCTATCAGCGGACCGTGGGCCACGCCGGTCAGTTGGCGCGTGCCGGCGATGCCCGCGCGCGGCATGTCGAACTGGGCGCGGTAGTTGGCCGGCAGCTCCATGCTTTCCAGGCGCAGCCCGGTGACTTCGCCCAGGTCGTACAGGTTGCCGCCTACCGTGGCAGCCAGCGTCGGCAGGTTGGCGCCGACGTTGGCGACGGGAAAGGCGATGCGCACGCGGGCGCGCTGGTAGCGGCCGGGCATGCCGCCCGGCTGGCGAGCCAGCCAGGCGTTGGGCAGGCTGGGCGCGGACACGGATTCCAGGGGCTCGATGGACTCGATGCGCGCGCGGGCACGGGCGCGCAGCTCGTCGGTTTCGCCCTGCACCCGGGTAAAGGTGCCGCAGGATTGCTCGCCGGCCATGATCTCCGCGACCTTTGCGGGGTCCAGCGGGGTTTCGATCAGGTAGGTGGCGCTAAACGATTGGGAATTCATGGCGGCGGTGGCGGGTAAGGGAATCAGATCCGGTTGAGGTCGGGAAAGGGGCGCACGGGGTCCTTGCCGTCCCAATCGCGGGCGCTGTCGCGGATCAGGTCGAACAGGCGACCCTTGGGACCGGCGACTTCGGATAGTTCGATCACGGTGCCCGGGTGGTATTCGGTGTCGAAGTAGATGAAGCGGCCTTTCTCGCCCACTTCGCCGCTCATCTTGGGCTTGAAGCCTTGCGCCAGCAGGCGTTCCAGGTCGGCGTCATAGCTTTCGGTCCAGTAGGCCACGTGCTGCAGCCCGGTGCGGCCGGCCTGCAGGAAGTCGCGGTACATGGAGGGCACGTCGTTGCGGGTCTGGATCAGTTCGACCTGCACGAAGCCGGAGTTGGCCAGCGCTACCGAGTTGTGCGGTTCGTGGCGCGCGCCGTCGTACTGGTAGTTGACGATGGGCACGCGCGGGTTGTAGTACCAGGGGCCCACGCCCAGCGTGCTGCTCCAGTAGTCCATGGCGGCTTCGATGTCGTGCACCACATAACCGAGTTGGCGGATTTCGCCCAGGAAACGACTCATGATGGATTCTTTGCGGGAGAGGTTTGAGGATGTCGGGAGGATGCGGCCCGCTGCGGGCCGCTGACCTCACAGGAAACCGATGGAGAACCAGGGGAAGGCGGCGACGATCACCAGGCCCACCAGCAGCGCGGCGACGTAGCCCCAGATCGGGCCGATGCCTTCGTTGGGATCGACGCGGCTGATGGCGCAGGCGCCGTAGTAGCCCACGCCGAAGGGCGGCGCGAACAGGCCTATGCCCATGGCGAAGATCACGACCATGGCGTAGTGCACCTCATGCACGCCGGCCTGCGCCGCGATCGGGAACAGCAGCGGGCCGAACAGCACGATGGCGGGTATGCCTTCCAGCACGCTGCCGAGGATGATGAAGGCCACGATGGACACGGCCAGGAAGCCGTAGCTGCCGCCGGGCATGCCGGCCATCAGCTTTGCCAGGTCGCCGGAGAAGCCGGACTGCGTCAGCGCCCAGGCCATGGCCGTGGCGCAGCCCACGATCAGCATGATGGCGCCCGACAACGAGGCGGTCTCGATCAGCATGGGCTTCAAGCGGGCCCAGTCGAAGCGCCGGTAGATCAGCAGGCCGACCACGGCCGAGTACACGATGCCTATGGTCGAGACCTCGGTGGCGGTGGCCACGCCTTCGACCACGGCGGCGCGGATCACGAAGGGCAGGGCCACGGCGGGCAGGGCAATGACGAAGAAGCGTCCGATCTCGCGGGCGCTGAAGCGCTGCGCCAGGCTCAGGTCTTCCTTGCGGTAACGCCACCACACCACCGAGCACAGGGCCAGGCCCAGCACCACGGCCGGCAGCAGCCCGCCGGTGAAGAGCGCGGCGATGGACACGCCCGTCACCGAGCCGATGGTGATGAGCACGATGGACGGCGGAATGGTCTCGGTCTGCGCGCCGGTGGCGGACAGCAGCGCCACCAGGTCGCCGGGCTTGGCGCCGCGCTTCTGCATTTCCGGGAACAGCACGGGCGCGATGGCCGCCATGTCGGCGATCTTGGAACCCGAGATGCCGGACACCAGGTACATCGCGCCGATCAGCACGTAGGACAGCCCGCCGCGCACGTGGCCCAGCAGGCTGGCCAGGAACTGGATCATGGCGCGCGCCATGCCGGTCATCTCGATCAGCGAACCCAGGAAGATGAAGAGCGGCACCGCCAGCAGCATCAGGTGCGACATGCCCTCGTCCAGCCGGCCCACCATCACCACCATGGGCGTGTTGGTGGTCAGGGCCAGGTAGGAGAACGTGGCCAGCGCAAACGAGAACGCGATGGGCACGCCCGAGAACACCGTGGCGGCGACGATGCCCACGAAGAAGATCAGCAGGTTCAGCTTGCCCAGCGTGGCGAAGAGGGGCTGCGCCACCCAGAACAGCGCGACCACGGCCGCGGCTCCCGCCAGCGCCGCCAGCATCTGCGACGCGGTCTGGGTGCGCAGGAGGCGCAGCAGCGCCACCACCGCCATCAGCCCCATGCCCACCGGAATCGCGGCGGCGCGCCAGGCGTTGCTCAGCTCCAGCGCGGGCGTGATGATGAAGTGTTCTTCATGCGCGTATTCCACGGCGGGCGCCAGGATCAGCGCCAGGAAGGCCAGCGACGCGGCCAGCGCCAGCGTTTCCAGCTGGGCGCGGCGCGCCGGACTGACATTGTTGACCAGCGCCGTCATCCGCATGTGTTCGCCGCGCCGCAGGGCGACCACCGCGCCCAGCATCGACAGCCACAGGAACAGGATGGATGCCAGTTCGTCGGACCAGACCAGCGGGCTGTGCAAGGCGTAGCGCGCCACCACGCCGGCGAACAGCACCGCGATCTCGACCAGCACGATGGCCGCGGCCACGTGTTCGACCACGCTGCCCAGCAGCGCGTCGAGCGCGCCGGCGGCGCGGCGCAAGGGGTGGGCCGGCAGCGCCTGCGGCGCGGCGTGGGGAGCGGACAGGGAGGACATGGCGCGTCCTCAGGCCAGCTTGCCGACGGCCTGCTCCAGCAGGGTCCAGGCCTCGTTGCCGAAGCGGCCCTGCCATTCCTTGTAGAAGCCTGCCGCGCGCAATTGCTCGCGGAAGCTGTCTGCCGACGGCTGGTTGAACAGCAGTCCCTTGCCCTCCAGGTCCGACTGCACCGAGGCGTTGAGCTTCTTGATATCTTCGCGCTGGGCCAGGCCGGCCTCGTTGATGCCGCGCGCCACGACGGTCTTCAGGTCTTGCGGCAGGCCTTCCCACATGCGGCCGTTGGCGATGAACCAATAGCCGTCCCAGATGTGGTTGGTGAGCGAGCAGTACTTCTGCACTTCGTACAGCTTGGCTACCTGGATGATGGGCAGCGGGTTCTCCTGCGCATCCACCACCTTGGTCTGCAACGACGAATAGACCTCGCTGAACTGCAGGCTGGCAGGGGCGGCGCCCAGGCCCTTGAACATGGAGATCGGCAGCGAGCTGACCGGCACGCGGATCTTCAGCCCTTCCATGTCGGCGGCGGACTTGACCGGCGCCTTGCTGCTGGTGGTCTGGCGAAAGCCGTTGTCCCACATTTTTTCGAAGGCGTAGAGGCGGCGCTGCGCGATGGCGGCGCGCACGTGGGCGCCAAGCGCGCCGTCCATGGCGCTCCAGACCTGGTTGTAGTCCTTGAAGGCGAAGCCTACGGCGTTGATCGCCGCGACCGGCACCAGGGTCGCGATGACCAGCGCGGACGGGGTGAAGAAGTCGATGCCGCCCGAGCGCACCTGGGCCAGCATGTCGGTGTCCCCGCCCAATTGGTTGTTCGGGAAGATCTTGATGTCCACGCGGCCGTTGCTTTCCTTGAGGATGCGTTCGGCGGCCTCCTGGGCGCGGATGTTCAGCGGGTGCGTGACCGGCAGGTTGTTGCCGTACTTGAGCGTGTAGTCGGCGGCGCGGGCGATCAGCGGAAAGCCCGAGGTCAGGGCGACGGCGGGAACCGCGCAAAGGCGGCGCAGGGCGCTACGGCGTGTCAGCAGCTTCATGCTTGTCTCCATAATCTTGGTTATGATGTTTTTTGATGTGCCACAACAGCGCCAGTACCATGCGGCAGACTGGACAATAGTGAATCGTTGCCAACATCGTCAAACCTGATTAATGATGGATTTTGATGTGAATCGAACGCCTCCCGAACGCAAGCTGGCACGCCTGGCCGATGTGGCGGAGCGCGCTGGAGTGTCGACCGCGACCGCCGACCGGGTCCTGAATCGCAGGCCGGGCGTGCGCGCCAGCACCGCCCAGAAAGTCTTCAAGGCGGCCATCGAGCTGGATTACCTGCCGGAGCAGGAGGTCCGCGCGGCCGCGGCGCCCGAACCCTTGCGGCTGGTGTTCCTGCTGCCGCGAGGCAGCAACCGCTACTTGCGCATGCTGGGCGACACCGTCAGCTATGCGCAGGAGCACTTCGCGCCGCTCAACGCCAGGTGCCAGGTCGAGTACGTGGAGAGCTTCAATCCGGACGCGCTGGCGCAGGCGCTGGCCAAGCATGGCAAGCGCGCCGACGGCATTGCGTTCATGGCGCTGGAGCACCCCGCGGTGCGCGAGGCGGTCAACCTGCTGGCGCAGCAGGGCGTGCCGGCGGTGACGCTGATCTCCGACCTGGCCAACAGCGCCCGCGTGGCCTATGTGGGCCTGGACAACCGCGCCGCCGGGCGCACCGCGGGCTACCTGATCGCGCGCTTCATCGGGTCGCGCGCGGCGCACGTGGCGCTGATCGCCGGGTCGCGCCACTACCGCGCCCACGAAGAGCGCGAAGGCGGCTTCCTGCAGCTGTACGCCGAACAGTTCCAGGCCATGCAGGTGGTGGACCTGCGCGAAGGCTACGACGACGCGCAGCGCAACTACGAACAGACCCGCCAACTGCTGGAGCAATATCCGCAGTTGGCCGGCATCTACAACATCGGCGGCGCGTCCGACGGCGTGGCGCGCGCGCTGAAGGAAGCCGGGCAGCAGCACCGGGTGGTCTTCATCGGCCACGGCCTCACGCCCGACACCCGCGCGCTGCTGATCGACGGCACCATGGACGCGGTCATCACGCAAAGCCCGATGGAGGCGCTGATGAGCTGCGTGCGCATCTTCTGCAACCTGCGCGACAAGCGCAGCCCGATGAACGGGGTGGAACTGGCGCGCAGCCAGGTGATCTTCCGGGAAAACCTGCCCTAGGCGGAGGAGTCGGGAGTAACCCTGACTGCGGGCGCGTTATGCAAACTATGCATAAGCCCGCCGGGCGCGGTCCCTATACTGCCTCGCATTCACTCTGACGGCGCGGCGGTTGCAATGGATCTACGTTGGTTCCAGGATTTCCTGACCTTGGCGGAATGCGGGCAGTTCACCACGGCGGCCGAGCTGCGGCATGTGTCGCAGTCGGCGTTCAGCCGCCGCATCCAGTCCCTGGAAACCTGGGCAGGCGCGGCGCTGATCGATCGGGGCTGCTTTCCCTTGCGGCTGACGGTGGCGGGCGAGCAATTCCGTTCCAATGCCGCCGAGATCGTGCGCAAGGTGGTGGATGCGCGCGGCGAGGCCAGCGTCACCGGCCATGACGGCGCGGTCCTCAGGGTGGCGATGCCGCATTGCCTGGCGACCTCGCACTTCCCGGGTTGGTGCGTCCGCTGGAAGGAAGAGAGCGGGGTCGAGTCGCTGCGCCTGCATGTGGGCAATGTGCACGATTCGGTCGAGTGGCTGGCGGCCGGCGTGGTGGACTTGCTGGTGTGCTTTCGCCACGCCGCGGAAGACATACAGCTGGATCCGCAAGCCTATATGCGGACCGGCATGGAACCCGACTTCCTGCGCCTGTTCCGCCCCGCCGCGATGCCGGTGGACGAAACCGCGCTGTACGACGCCGATTCCCAGGCGCGTTACCCCTATGTGTCGCATGCCCAGGGCGCCTATTTCCGGCGGCTGGTAGACCTGTCTTGCGGCGACCTGTTGCAACGTCCCGTCCTGCAGCGCGTCTGCGAAACCGATTTCGTGGACGGCGCGCGCACGCTGGTCAGCGCCGGCGTCGGGCTGGCGTGGCTGCCCGAGTCCAGCGCCCGGGCGTCGGTGGACGCGGGAGAGATCGTAGCGATCAAGGACCGGCGCTGCGCCGTCCCGATGCAGATCTGCATGTATGCGCGCCGCCAGGGGCCGGCCCAGGAGCCGGTGCAGCGCGTGTTCAACCTGTATACCCAACGTTGACTGGCCGCGCCCGCCACTCCCGCCACGGGCGGGAGACGGGCGCGCTCGGCGGCGAGTCCTGCGCAGCACCCCACAAGTACATGAATCCCAAGGAGAAAAGCATGGCACTTTCCATCAAGGCATTGATCGCGGCATTGACGGTTGCAATGGCGGGCCCCGTCGCGGCCCAGCAGCTCGACGGCACGCTGAAGAAGGTCGCGGACACAGGCGCGATCACCATCGGCCATCGCGAGACCTCGATTCCGTTTTCCTATTACGACGGCAACCAGAAACCCGTCGGCTACTCCATCGACATCTGCAATCGCATCGTCAGCGCGGTGCAGGCCCGTCTGAAGCGCAGCGACATCCAGGTCAAATACCTGCCCGTCACCTCCGCCACGCGCATTCCGCTGATGGGCAACGGCACCATAGACCTGGAGTGCGCCTCGACCTCCAACACGCTGGACCGCCAGCAGCAGGTGGCGTTCTCGGTCACGACCTTCGTCACCGGCAACCGGTTCCTCAGCCAGAAGTCGTCCAAGTTGCGTTCCATCGACGACCTGAAGGGCAAGGTGGTGGCGTCGACCTCCGGGACCGCGAACATCCGTCAGATCAACGAGCTGAATGAAACGCGGGGCTTGGGCATGCGCATCGTGCCCGTGAAGGAGCACGCGGAAGGCTTTCTGATGGTGGAGACCGGCCGCGCCGCCGCCTTCGTGATGGATGACATCCTGCTGTACGGCCTGATCGCCAACGCCAAGCAGCCCGACCGTTACGAGGTGTCCGACGAGTCCCTGTCGATCGAGCCCTACGCCATCATGCTGCGCCGCGACGATCCGCAGTTCAAGGCGCTGGTGGACGACACCATCAAGGCGCTCTATGCCAGCGGCGAGTTCCAGGCCCTGTACGACCGTTGGTACCGCAGCCCGCTGCCGCCCAAGGGCATCAACCTGAACGTGGCGATGAGCGAGGCGCTCAAGCGCGTGGTCGCCACTCCCACCGACTCGGGCGATCCGGCCGCCTACCGCTAGGCCCGGAACCTGCCGCAATACGCCGATGCGCGGCCCCGCCCCGGGGCCGGGACCGCGCGCGGCCTGATCATCGAGAAAAGCATGGCATATCAATGGAACTGGGGCGTGCTGCTGGCCCCGTCGCCCGATGGCGGGCAAACCTATCTGCAAACCCTGCTGGATGGATTGAGCGTGACGGTCAAGACGGCGGCGCTGGCGTGGCTGATCGCGCTGGCGCTGGGCCTGGCGGTCGGCGTGGCGCGCACGCTGCCGTATCGCGGGGTGCGCGCGGCGGCGGCCGTCTACGTGGAAGTGTTCCGGAACATCCCGCTGATCGTGCAGATGTTCCTGTGGTACTTCGTCTTGCCGGAACTGCTGCCGACGGCGGCGGGAGACTGGATCAAGCAACTGCCCGACGCGTCCTTCTACACGGCGGCGCTGGCCATCGGCATGTATATGTCGGCGCGCATCGGCGAACAGCTGCGCGCCGGGATTGAAGCGCTGCCGAAGGGGCAGCGCAACGCGGGCCTGGCGCTGGGGCTGACCCTGCCCCAGTTGTACTGGCACGTGCTGTTGCCGAACGCGCTGCGCACGGTCCTGCCCACCATGACGTCGGACTGCCTGAACACCATCAAGAACACCTCGGTGGCGCTGACCATCGGGCTGGCGGAACTGACCGCCCAGGCCCATGCGATGCAGGAGTTTTCGTTCCAGGTGTTCGAGGCGTTCCTGACCGCGACCATGGCCTATCTGGCGCTCAACCTGATTGTGATCGTGGTGATGCGGGCGCTCGAATACAAGTTGCGCATTCCGGGGCGCGCGGTCGGCGGGCGCGCGGCGAAAGGGGGCAGGGCATGACGGATTTCGACCTGCAAGCCATCGTTGACGCGTTGCCGTACCTGATCCTGTCGGGCCTGCGTTTTACCCTGCTGCTGACCTTCACGTCGACCGTGGGCGGCGTGCTGCTGGGCACCTTGCTGGCGATTGCGCGGCTGTATGGCGGCCGCCTGCTGGCGTGGCCTGCCACGGTGTACGTGAACCTGTTCCGCTCGCTGCCACTGGTGCTGGTGATCTTCCTGATCTATTTCATCCTGCCGTATGCGCTGCAGGCGGTCACGGGGGCTGAGCGGCCCATCGTGCTGGGGGCCATGGGGTCGGCGTTCATCACCTTCATCCTGTTCGAAGCCGCGTATTTTTCCGAAATCATCCGGGCCGGAGTCGGGAGCGTGGGGCCAGGCCAGTATGCCGCCGGCAGCGCCCTGGGCCTCACGCATGGGCAAGTGCTGCGCAAGGTGATCCTGCCGCAGGCGTTTCGCAACATGCTGCCGGTGCTGCTGACCCAGGTGATCGTCATCTTCCAGGAAACGGCGCTGGTCTACGTCCTGTCGCTCACGGATTTTCTGGGGGCCGCGACCAAGATCGCGCAGCGCGACAACCGCCTGGTGGAAATGTACATGCTGGTGGCGCTGGTGTTTTTCGTGATCTCGTTCACCGCCTCGCGCGGCGTGCGGGCGCTGCGCGCCCGGATCGGGGCCTGAAGCTGTTTCCATGAGGAGTCTACATACATGATCGAGATCGAACGGGTCGGCAAGCGCTACGGCGATCTGCCGGTGCTCAAGCAATGCTCGCTGCGCGTGCAGCGCGGCGAGGTCGTGGTGGTCTGCGGGCCGTCCGGGTCGGGCAAGTCCACGCTGATCAAGTGCGTGAACCGTCTGGAACCTTTCGATGCGGGCCGCATCGTGGTCGACGGCACCGACGTCGGCGCGCCCGGCACGGATCTGCCCAAGCTGCGCGCCCGCGTCGGCATGGTGTTCCAGCATTTCGAGCTGTTCCCCCATCTGACGGTGCTGGAGAACGTCTGCCTGGGGCAGGTCAGCGTGCTGGGCCGCAGCCGCGCGCAAGCGCTGGAGAAGGCGGCCGCGCTGCTGGAACGCGTCGGCGTGGCGGCGCATGGCGGCAAGCACCCGGGACAGCTATCGGGCGGGCAGCAGCAGCGGGTCGCGATTGCGCGGGCGCTGGCCATGGACCCGGTGGTGATGCTGTTCGACGAGCCGACCTCGGCGCTGGACCCGGAAATGATCGGTGAAGTGCTGGACGTGATGACGGGGCTGGCGCGCGACGGCATGACCATGATGGTCGTCACGCATGAAATGGGATTCGCGCGCCGCGTCGCCGACCGCGTCGTGTTCATGGAGTCCGGCGAGATCGTCGACGATGCCAGCGCCGAGGCGTTCTTCGGCAACGCCGCGTCGGCGCGTTCGCGAGCTTTCCTGTCCCGCATCATCAGCCACTGATTTCCTTCACTCCCCCTAGGCATCCATGTCTTCCATTTTCCATATCAACGGCAATCTTGTTCCGGCCGAGCAGGCCGTCATCCCGGCGCTGGACCGGGGCTTTCTTTTCGGCGACGGCGTCTATGAGGTGATCGCGGTGATCGACGGCCTGCTGCTGGAGTTCGAGCGGCACGCCGCCCGCCTGGCGCGCAGCCTGGCCGAAGTCGGCATCCGCAATCCGCTGCCGCGCGACACGCTGCTGGCGCGTTGCCGCGAACTGGTGCTGCGCAACGGCCTGCGCGAAGGGTCCGTCTATGTGCAGGTGACGCGCGGCACGGACAGCAAGCGCGATTTCGCCTTTCCCGCCGACGTCGAGCCCACCGTGATGATGTACGTCAGCGAGAAGTCCTTGCGCGTCAATCCGCTGGCGGAATCTGGCGTGCGGGTGGCCAGCGTGCCGGACATGCGCTGGCAGCGGCGCGACATCAAGAGCGTGTCGCTGATCGCCCAGGTGCTGGCCAAGCAGGCCGCGCAGGCCTCGGGCGCGTTCGAGGCGTTGATGGTCGATGCCGACGGCGTGGTGACGGAAGGCGCCTCGTCGAGCGCGCTGCTGGTCGACGCGCAAGGACGGATCGTGGTGCGGCCCTTGTCGCGCGAGATACTGCCGGGCTGCACGCGCGCGGCGGTGCTGGCGCTGGCCGCCAAGCGCGGGGTGGCGGTGGAGGAGCGCAAGTTCACGCTGGACGAATGCCGGCGGGCGACGGAGCTGGTGTTGACGTCGGCGCTGCATTTCGTGCTGCCGGTCATCGAGCTGGACGGCCAGCGCGTCGGCACGGGTCAGCCCGGACCGGTGTGCCGCGAGCTGCGGCAGCTCTATATGGAGTACGCGCTGGCTTCCGCGCTGTAGCGGCGCGCGAGCCAGGGCGGGCGTATGATTCCGCATAAGGGCTCGCACCCCGTCCGGCAATGGCCGGCACGCCATTGCCTATCTCATCGTATGGTTGGTCTACATCGGCCGCCCGGGCCATTCCGCGGGCGGCCGTGAAGGCGTTGCGCCATGGATCGCTTCCCGTCCGCTGTCCGCGTGGATGGCCCGGACCGGCCCAAGCCAGGCATCAAGGTCCGGTCACCGGCGCGTCACCACGATCTCCAGGTATTCGCTGGGTACGACCATCGCGCTGTCGCCGGAGCGGTTATACCGGTCTATCTGCACCATGAGATCGCTGGTCAGCGCGGCTTGGGCGGCCGGATCCAATGCGCCAAACGCCTTGAGCAGGGGGCCGTAGTAGGTCTTGAAGACCTGCAGCCAGTGTTCCGGGGAGCGGTAACGGAACACGAAGTGGCGGGGCTGGGTCTGGATCGACGAGGCGTGCGGACCGAACATTTCCTCGATGCGCGCGCGGGTGCCCCACAGCGCCGGCGACTTGACGCCGGCGGGCGGCGGCAGATGCTTGCCTATGGTCTTGAAGACCTGGCCGATGAAGCCCTCGGGGGTCCAATTGGCCAGGCCGATCTTGCCGCCGGAGCGGCAGACGCGGACCAGTTCGGCCGCCGCCTGGTCCTGGTCGGGCGTGAACATCACGCCGAAGGTCGAGACGACCGCGTCGAATCCGCCATCCGGGAACGGCAGGGCCTCGGCGTCGGCTTCCTGGAACTCCATTTTCAAGTGCTCGGCGGCGGCGCGTTCGCGGCCGCGGCCCAGCAGCGCCGGCACGTAGTCGGTCGAAACGACATCGCACCAGCGGCGGGCGGCGGCCAGCGAGGCATTGCCGTTGCCAGCGGCGACATCAAGCACCTTCTGTCCGGCGCGGACATCCAGCGATTCGCACAGCTGTTCTCCTACGATCTGCAGCGTGGTGCCGACTACGGCATAGTCCCCGGAAGCCCAGGTGCCTTGCTGGCGTGTCTTCAAGGCGGCCAGGTCGGGCTGCGCGGAATCGCGCACGGGGCTGGTGGCGAGGGAGGAAATGGACATGGTCTGTCTCCGTTAAGGCTCTGTGTATGCGGCAGCGCGCGATACCGGCCTGCCGGGGAATCGCAACCGGCGCCGCGCAGGCTTGCGCGCACCGTGCATCCCGAGATCCAAGTTAAGAGCGGGCCATGGAGGCGGGCGTGGTAGCCGGCGTGGAATCGGCCGCGGGTTCGGCCGGCCCCGCGCAGCCGGCCGGTTCCGTCCCCGGCGGCGAGGTCCGGCTGCGCCTGCTCGGACCCATGGCGATCAGCCGGGCGGGCGCGGCCTTGTCGCTGCCGCCGTCGCGCAAGCTGCGCGCGCTTGTCGCCTATCTGGCGCTTGCCCCGCAGCCCGTGCAGCGCGCGCATCTGTGCGAACTGCTGTGGGACGTTCCGAACGATCCGCGCGGCGAACTGCGCTGGTGCCTCAGCAAGGCCCGCGCGCTGCTGGACGAGCCCGGCCGGCGCAGGGTCGAGACGGCGCAGGACACGGTGAGGCTGGATCTGGCCGACTGCCATGTGGATGCCATCGAAATCGGCAGTGCGATGCAGCAGGGTATCGCCCAACTGGACTGCGGGCGGTTGCAAGCGCTGGCCGGGCAGTTCGCGGGTGATTTCCTCGAGGGGCTGGAGATCGACCGCAATCCCTTCTTCAACAACTGGCTGACCGCGCAGCGCCGGCGGCTGAGAGCCTGCCATGCCGCCGTCCTGGAGCATTTGGCGGCCAGGCTCCCGGCAGGGTCAGGCGATACCTTCGCCTGCCTGGACAAGTGGCTGCAGCTTGCGCCCTTCGACCGGCGTGCGCACGAGCTGTTGCTGGGCCTGCTGGCGCAGCGCGGCCAGTGGCGCGAAGGCGAGGAGCATCTGGCCGCCGCGGTGCGGGCCTTCGAGGCGGACGGGCTGGACTGGCGGCCGTTGCGCGACGCGTGGCGGGCGTTGAGGGGGCGGACCGGCCAGGCGCCGCAGCCGGAGGCCGCGCCAGGAGAGCCGCCCGAGGAGCCGCCCGCGCAGCGCGGGGGCCGCGCCTCGATCGCGGTGATGCCGTTCGTGGACCGCTCGGCGCTGGCCGGCGTGCGCGGCGGGCTGGCCGATGGCCTGGCCTATGACATCATCGCCCGGCTGGCCAAGCTGCGCAGCCTGTTCGTCATAGCGCAAGGCACGGTGTTCGCGCTGGACCAGCGCAACGTGGGGCCGGACGAGGCCGGCCGCACGCTCAATGTGGACTACGTGGTGAGCGGGTGGCTGCAGCGCCGGCAAGACCGCATCGCCGTGGCCGTTGAACTCATAGAAGCCCGGACCGCGCGCATCGTATGGGCGGACGTCTACGACCGGCAGCTGGACGACGCCTTGCTGGCCCTGGACGAAATCGGCAACCGGATCGTGGCCGCCATCGACATCGAAATCGAGGCCGCCGAGCGCAACCGGGCCATTCTGAAGCCGCCGAACTCCCTGGACGCCTGGCAGGCCCATCACCGCGGCCTGTGGCACATGTACCGCTTCAACCGGGCCGACAACGAGCAGGCGCGGCACTTTTTCGAAATGGCCTTGCGGCTGGACCCGACGTTCTCGCGGGCCTACGCGGGCCTGTCGTTCACCCATTGGCAGGACGCTTTCCAGCGCTGGGGCGAGCAGGCGCCGGCCATCGACCTGGCGTTCGAAGCCGCCGGCCAGGGCCTGATCGCCGACGACCGCGACCCGGCGGCGCATTGGGCCATGGGCCGGGCGCTATGGCTGCGCGGCAGCCAGGATCAGTCGCTGGCCGAGTTGACGCGCGCCGTGGACCTGAGCCCGAACTTCGCGCTGGCGCACTACACCCTGGGCTTCGTCCACTGCCAGTCGGGCGACGCCGAGGCCGCGATAGGCTCGTCCGACCATTCACGCGAACTGAGTCCCTACGACCCGCTGCTGTTCGGCATGCTGGCCGTGCGCGCCCTGGCGCTGGTGCGCCTGGGCCGGTTCGAGGAAGCCGCCGGCTGGGCGCTGAAGGCGGCGGCCCGCCCCAACGCCCACGTGCACATCCTGGCGATCGCGGCCTGCTGCCTGGCGATAGCCGGCAAGGACGATGAAACCTCCGGCCTGCTGGCCGCGATACGCAAGACGCATCCCGCATATCGCGTGGACGACTTCCTGGCGGCCTTCCGCCTGGCCGGCGATGCCGAAGCGCTGTTCAGGGCGGGCGCCCGGCGCATCGGACTGGGCTGAGCCGGGGGGCGGCGCGTTTCAGGCGATCTCCACCGCATCGCCGTTCAAGCGCGCCAGCCAGGTCCGCAGCCGCTGCTCCGGGTATTGCACGCATACCCCGTCGGCAAGCCGGAAGTGCTGCTTGTACAGCGGCGAGGCCACGATGAGTTCGCCGCCCACGTGGCCGACGATGCCGCGGCCGATGACGTTGGCGCCGGACTTGGGGTCGCGGTTATCGATGGCATAGACGCCGTCGCCGGCGGCTTGCGGCACGTAGAACAAGGCGACCTGCGCGCCATCCACCAGCGCCACCACGCCGGAATTGGGCACCAGATCCTGGCGCCGGCATACCGGCCGCCAGTCTTGGGGTTCGCGGATCAGGGCGTCCATCAGGCAATCTCCTCGGTGATGGCGATGACGCGCGCGGGAGCGGGCCGGGGCTGGCCGCGTTCCTGCACGAACTGGATGCCGGGGTCGGCGCTGGCGTCGTTGACGAAGGTGCGGAAGCGCTTGAGCTTTTCCGGGTCGTTCAGCGCGTTGGCCCATTCGCATTCGTAGCGATCGACCACCAGCTGCATCTGCGCTTCCAGCTCGGCGCACAGGCCCAGACTGTCCTCCAGCACCACTTGCTTCAGATAGTCCAGGCCGCCCTCGAGCGATTCGCGCCACACCGAAGTGCGCTGCAGTTTGTCGGCGGTGCGGATGTAGAACATCAAGAGGCGGTCTATGGTGTGGATGAGGGCGGCGTCGTCCAGGTCGGTGGCGAACAGTTCGGCGTGGCGCGGGCGCATGCCGCCGTTGCCGCAGACGTAGAGGTTCCAGCCGTTTTCGGTGGCGATGACGCCGATGTCCTTGCTTTGCGCCTCGGCGCATTCGCGGGTGCAGCCGGACACGGCGAACTTCAGCTTGTGCGGCGAGCGCAGGCCCTTGTAGCGGTGCTCGATGTCCAGCGCCATCTTGACGCTGTCCTGCACGCCGTAGCGGCACCAGGTGCTGCCGACGCAGGACTTCACGGTGCGAGTGGATTTGCCGTAGGCATGGCCGGTCTCGAACCCGGCGGCGATCAATTCCGCCCAGATGTCCGGCAGTTCATGCAGCTGCGCGCCGAACAGGTCGATGCGCTGGCCGCCGGTGATCTTGGTGTACAGCTGGTACTTCTTGGCGACCGCGCCGATGGCGATCAGGCCGTCGGGCGTGATCTCGCCCGCGGGGATGCGCGGCACGACCGAGTAGGTGCCGTTCTTCTGCATGTTGGCCATGAAAGTGTCGTTGGTGTCCTGCAGCGGCACCAGGTGGGGATCCTGGATCGGGCGGTTCCAGCAGGAGGCCAGGATGGAGCCCACCGCGGGTTTGCAGATGTCGCAGCCCTGCTGGCCGCGCCCGTGGCTGGCCAGGAGCTCGTCGAAGGATTCGATGCCGTTGACGCGCACGATGGCGTACAGCTCCTGGCGGGTGTGAGGGAAGTGTTCGCAAAGGCTCTTGTCCACGGCCACGCCGCGGCTGGCCAGTTCGTGCTCGACCACCTGCTTGAGCAGGCTGGCGCAGCCGCCGCAGCCGGACGCGGCCTTGGTGCAGCTCTTGACCGCGGCCAGGTCCGCGCAGCCGCCGTCGATCGCGGCGCAGACCGCGCCCTTGCTCACGTTATGGCAGGAACAGATGGTGGCGGCGGCGGGCAGCGCATCCACGCCCAGGAGCGGCGCACCCTGGCCCTGCGGCAGGATCAGGCTGGCCGGGTCGGCGGGCGGCGCGATGCCGTTCTGCACGTATTGCAGCAGCGTGTCGTAGTAGCTGTTGTCGCCCACCAGCACCGCGCCCAGCACGCGCTTGCCGTCGGCCGACACCACCAGGCGGCGGTAGCCGGCGCCGGCCTCGTCGATGTAGCGGTAGCTGCGCGCGCCGGGCGTGGCGCCGTGGGCGTCGCCGATCGAACCCACGTCCACGCCCAGCAGCTTGAGCTTGGTGGACATGTCGGCGCCGCTGAAGGCCTGATCGGCGTTGCCGCAAAGCGCCGCCGCCACCGTGCGCGCCATCTGATAACCAGGCGCCACCAGCCCGAACACGCTGCCGTTCCAGGCCGCGCATTCGCCGATGGCGTAGATGTGTTCATCGCTGCTGCGGCATTGGTCGTCGATGGCCACGCCGCCGCGCTCGGCCAGCGTCAGCCCGGCCTTGCGCGCCAGCGCCACCTGCGGCCGGATGCCGGCCGAAAACACGATCAGGTCGGTTTCCAGCGGGGCGCCTTCGGCAAAGCGCATGCGGTAGCGGTACTGCGTGCCGGGCTTGATGTCCTGGGTGGCGCGCGACAGGTGCACGCCCACGCCCAGCGCCTCGATCCGCGCCTTGAGCGCCGCGCCGCCTTGCTCGTCCAGCTGCACCGGCATCAGGCGCGGCGCGAACTCGACCACGTGGGCCTCCAGGTTCAGCGACTTCAGCGCATGGGCGGCTTCCAGCCCCAGCAGGCCGCCGCCCACCACCACGCCGCGGCGCGCGCCGCGGGCGGCCTCGCGGATCAGGTCCAGGTCGTCGAGCGTGCGGTACACCAGGCGCGATGTGCCTTCCGCGCCCGAGATCGGCGGCACGAAGGGGTAGGAGCCCGTGGCAAGTATCAGCTTGTCGTAGGCGCTGCGGCCGCGCGCGGTCACGACCTCGCGCTGGCGGCGGTCGATCTCCAGCACGGGCGTGCCCAGGTGCAGGGTCACGCCTTCCTGTTCATACAGCGCCGCAGCGCCTAGCGCCATCGATTCCGCGTCGCGCCCGTTCAGGTATTCGGACAGGTGCACGCGGTCGTAGGCGCGGCGGCTTTCCTCGCCGTAGACGTGGATGCGGTAGCGCGCAAGCGCGCCGCCGGCAATGAGTTGCTCGACGCAATGGTGACCCACCATGCCGTTGCCGATGACGACGAGGGTCTGCAGAGAATCGGATGCGGCCGCTACTTTCATGGGATGTCCCCGGGCTTGGGTATTCGGGTTTCAGAAAACGCAAAGGCGCCCTGGACCTTGCGGTCGGGGCGCCATTGCCGTTGCTGCTCAAGTTGTCTCGCCAGCCTTGCGGCCCGCGCATGAACCATCAAGCAAAGTCTGTGCCAGGGATGCCGATGGCCATCGGCGCGCGCGGATCTTCATAGGGGAAGCGGACCCAGGATGGCTTTTGGCGCGCGCGTCGCGTGCCACGCAGCTGCAGGCGGCGTGCGTCAAGGCGGTGCATATTGCCGTGCGTCGCTGCACCCGTTTGGCGCAGCGGATGGACCTAGGCAAACGCCGCCTGGACGGCGGCGAAGGCCGCGGCGACCAGGGGATCGTCGCGGCGGGAGGCCTGGGTGATGAAGGCGAGTTCGGCCTGGATCGCCAGCCCCTTGACCAGCACCAGCCCGCTGGCCTGGGACTCGCGCAGCGCGATCGAGTCGCGCGCCAGCGACAGGCCCACGCCCGAACGCACCAGGTCCAGCATCGAGGCTTCCTGGTCCACTTCGGCCACGGCGTTGGGCGCGACGCCCAGCGCGTCGAACTTATCCGACAGCAGCCTGTGGTGCACCGAATCCGGCGGCGTCCAGATCCAGGGCAGGGCGGCGATCGCGGCCCAGTCACGGCCGGCCACCTGCGCGCCCCAGCCCTTGGGGGCGACGACGAAATAGGCGAAGGAGGCGAGCGGCAGCGCCTCGAGCCCGGCGGGAGCCGCGTCGCGCCCTTGCGGCCCGAGGGAAAAGCCCACGTCCAGCTCGCCCGCCCGCACCTGTTTCGCCACCGATCCGGACATGCCGTGGCGCAGGGTGGGGCGGATCTTGGGGTAGTGCTCCACCAGGTATTGCAGCGTGGCGCCCAGGCGCAGGAATTCGGGATCGAGGATGGTGCCGATGCGCAGATCGCCCTGGACGGTGTCGCGCAAGGCGCCCAGGGCGCGCTGGAAGTCGTCGAGGGCATCCAGGATGCGCTGCGCCGAGGGCAGCAGCGCGCGGCCGTCGGCATTGGGCGCCAGGCCCTGTGCCGTGCGCGAGAACAGGGTCAGGTCCAGCGCTTCCTGGAAATTCTTCAGCTGCAGGCTGAGCGCGGGCTGGGTCAGGTGCAGATGTTCGGCCGCGCGCGTCAGGTTGCCCTCGCGGGCCACGGCGGCAAAAGTGCGGATGTGCTTCAGGTCCATGGGGCGGTTCCCGGAGTAGGCGGCCAGCAAAAGGGGCTGAGCATTATTTAAGTTGCTTATAAACCGTTTTTCAACAATTCATTGGACAGTTCCGCCCGGCTGCGCGAGAGTCACGGTAGATGCCCGGCGCGTGCAAGCTCACCAGAGCCGGGTCGGCTCACCCAGTCCGCAGGCGTACCGCCCCGGCAAGAAGATAAGAAGAGCTTATGGAGACATACGACTACATCATCGTCGGTGCGGGCTCGGCCGGCTGCGTGCTGGCCAACCGCCTGAGCCGCGACCCCGCCGTGCAGGTGCTGCTGCTGGAGGCGGGCGGGAACGACAACTACCACTGGATCCATATCCCGGTCGGCTACCTGCATTGCATCGGCAACCCCAGGACGGACTGGATGTACCGCACCGAGGCGGAAGCCGGTCTGGGCGGCCGTTCCCTGATCTATCCGCGCGGCCGCGTGCTGGGCGGCAGTTCATCGATCAACGGCATGATCTACATGCGCGGCCAGCGCCAGGACTACGACGACTGGGCCGAACTGTCCGGCGATCCCGCCTGGGGCTGGGACCAGGTGCTGCCGGTGTTCAAGCGCAGCGAGGACTATCACCGCGGCGCGGACGAGTTCCATGGCGCAGGCGGCGAATGGCGCGTGGAATCGCAGCGCCTGCGCTGGGACATCCTGGAAGCTTTCGCCGGCGCGGCCGAGCAGGAGGGCATTCCGCGCGTGCAGGACTTCAACCGCGGCGACAATTTCGGCTGCGGCTATTTCGAAGTGAACCAGCGCGGCGGCTGGCGCTGGAATACCTCCAAGGCATTCCTGCGGCCGGTGCAAAAGCGCCCGAACCTGCGCGTGATGACCGGCGCCCATGCCGAGCAAGTGGTATTCGAGGGCAAGCGCTGCGTCGGCGTGCAACTGCGCCGCAACGGCCAGAGCGCGACCTTGCGCGCGCGCCGCGAAGTGGTGCTGGCGGCAGGCGCGGTCAATACGCCGCATCTGCTGGAACTCTCCGGCGTGGGCGAGCCCGCGCGCCTGCGCGAAAGCGGCATCGCCTTGCATCATGCCCTGCCGGGCGTGGGCGAGAACCTGCAGGACCACCTGCAACTGCGCGTCATCATCCAGGTGCAGGGCGTGAAAACGCTGAACCGCATCGCCTCCACCTGGTTGGGCAAGGCGGGCATCGGCCTGGAGTACCTGCTCAAACGCAGCGGCCCGATGAGCATGGCGCCGTCGCAGCTGGGCGCGTTCGCCAAGTCGGATCCGGGCCAGGCGCGCGCCAACGTCGAATTCCACGTGCAGCCGCTGTCGCTGGGCGCTTTTGGCGAGCCGCTGCATGGTTTTGACGCCTTCACCGCCAGCGTGTGCAATCTGCGGCCGACCTCGCGCGGCAGCGTGCATGCGCAGGGGCCCCAGGGCGCGCCCGCCATCACGCCCAGGTATCTGAGCACCGACGAAGACCTGCGCGTGGCGGCGGACTCGATCCGCCTGGTGCGGCGGATCGCGGCGGCGCCGGCCTTGCAGCGCTACCAGCCGCAGGAATGGCTGCCGGGACCCGCGTTCCAGACGGACGCCGAGCTGCGGGAAGCGGCCGGCAAGATCGGCACCACCATCTTCCATCCAGTGGGGACCTGCGCCATGGGACGCGACGCGGACGGCGGGGCGGTGGTGGACGCGCGGCTGCGCGTCCACGGCCTGGAAGGCCTGCGCGTCGCGGATGCCTCGGTGATGCCTTTGATCACGTCGGGCAACACCAATTCGCCGACCATCATGATCGCGGAGCGGGCTGCCGACATGATCCGCGAGGATGCCGCGGCCCGCTGAAACGACGCCGGGCGCCGCAGAAAAGAAAGCCGCCCTCTTGGGGCGGCTTGCTGGCGATGGCGTCACTGCCTTCAGCGCAGCGAGCGGTACATCTCCTGGCGTTGCGGGTGGGTCAGCATCACTTGCCAGAGCTGGCCCTCGCGCGAGCGGAAGAAGCCCGCGCAGCACATCAGGTAGTACTTCCACATGCGGTAGAAGCGGTTGCCATAACGCGATTCCAGGCCGGGCCAGGCGCGCTCGAAGTTGTCCCACCAGGCCATCAGGGTGCGGTCGTAATCCGCGCCGAAGTTATGCCAGTCTTCAATGATGAAGCGGCTTTCCACGGCGGTGGCGATCTCCCGGGCCGATGGCAGCTTGCCGTTGGGAAACACGTAGCGGTCGATCCAGGGATCGGTGCTCTGGCTGGTGGCGGCGATGCCGATGGTGTGCAGCAGGAACACGCCGTCCGGCGCCATCAGGCGCTGCACGTTGCTGAAGTAGGTGTCGTAGTTCTTGGGGCCGACGTGCTCGAACATGCCCACCGACACCACCTTGTCGAAGCTGCCCTGCAGGTCGCGGTAGTCCTGCAGCAGCAGTTGCACCGGCAGGCCCTTGACCCGTTCCTGCGCCAGCGCCAACTGCTCCTTGGACACGGTCACGCCCGTGACCTTGACGCCGTAGCGTTCGGCGGCGAAGCGCGCCAGCCCGCCCCAGCCGCAGCCGATATCCAGCAGCGTTTCGCCTTCGCGCAGCTGCAGCTTGCGGCAGATCATCTCCAGCTTGGCCAGCTGCGCCTCTTCCAGCGTCTGGGCGTTTTCCCAGTAGGCGCAGGAATAGATCATGCGGCTGTCCAGCATGGCCTCGAACACATCGTTGCCCGCATCGTAGTGCTGTTCGCCGACCTCGAACGCGCGGTGCTTGGACTGCAGGTTGAACAGCTTGTGGCGCAGATGTTCGGCGATCAGCTTGACGCGCGCCAGGCCCAGCGCCGCCGACCCCATGTCCGCGCGCAGCAGGCGGGTGAACAGTTCGTCGAGCTGGTCGCAGTCCCATTCGCCGTCCATGTAGGATTCGCCCAGGCCCAGCGACCAGCTGGCGAAGACGCGGTCGTACATATGCTTGTCATGAACCTGGATGTCCCAGGGGCGGTTGCCGTTGATGCGGACGTCGGCCCGGGCCAGGATGTCCTGGAGCACTTTGGGAGGTTCGGGGGGAGGGGAACTGGCGGATTGATGGCCGGTGGCGGCCAGCGGCGAGGAAGGACTGCTCTGCTGCATACGGACTCCATATCAATTTTGGGATGACTGATCTGGCAATGCTTGAAACTTCCGACTCTGATCCTAACAGGTCCGCAACTCCAATTTAATGATTGGATCGCCTCGATAGGCAATGGCAATTCCGCGGCGGCGGCGATCCGGATGCCAGGATCGTAGCGACGACCGGGCCGATAGTCCAGAACCCCACGGCCGGGGTGTTGCGGCGGCGCAGCCCGCCGTCCTATAAGATACCGGCCTGGCGCGCCTTCGCCATGGCGCGCAACGACTTGTGGAGTGTATCGATGGTGGACGCCAGCCTGGAACCCCGTTTGGATTTCGTCACATGCGCCAGCCCGGCGGGCCTGCACCGCATGGCCTACTGGGAATGGGGCGACCCGGCCAACGACCAGGTGCTGGTCTGCGTGCACGGACTGACCCGCAGCGGGCGGGACTTCGATACGCTGGCGCGGAGGCTGGCGGGGCGTTATCGCGTGGTCTGCCCGGACGTGGTGGGACGCGGTCGCTCCGACTGGCTGGCCAATCCCGCGTTTTACACGGTGCCGCAATACGTCTCGGACATGGTGACCCTGCTTGCGCGCCTGAAGCCGGCGCGGCTGGCCTGGGTGGGGACGTCGATGGGCGGCCTGATCGGCCTGGCGCTGTCGGGCGCGGCCGTGTTCGCGCGCGCCATGCTGGCCATGCGTCCGCACGCGGGCATGCTGCCGCCCGAGCAAGGCTTCCATCTCGACAAGCTGGTGCTCAATGACGTCGGGCCGCGCCTGGAGACGGGCGCCCTGGCGCGCATCGGCCAGTACGTGGGCGAACCCGGCGAGTTCGCAAGCTTCGAAGAGGCCGTGGCCACCATGCGCGCCAACTCCACCACGTTCGGCCCGCATACCGACGCGCAGTGGGCGGACTTGGCGCGCTATCTGTATCCCCGGCAGGGCGATAAGTGGGTCAAGCATTACGACCTGGCGCTGTCGCAGGCCCTGGCCGCGCAGACCCCAGAGGAACTGGCGGCCGGCGAACAGATCCTGTGGCGTTCGTATGATTCCCTGCCGTGCCCCGTGCTGATCGTGCGCGGCGCGGAATCCGACTTGCTGACGCGCGCCACCGTCGAGGAAATGCTCAAGCGCAATCCGCGCGCACAGGCCCATGAAGTGGCCGGCGTGGGCCATGCGCCCACCTTGATCGCGGACGAGCAGGTGGATCCGGTCGCGTCCTTTCTGCTGTCCTGACCGCGCCGTAAACAGGGGACGGCTCGGCGCTATCCACGCTGCCGGGCCTTCTCTACAATAGCTGGATGAACGCGCGCACACTGAACATCGATCTGCATTGCCATTCCACCGTCTCGGACGGCTCGCTCGCGCCGCGCGACGTGGCGCAGCGCGCGCATGCCAACGGCGTGGACGTATGGGCCTTGACCGACCACGACGAAATCGGCGGCGTGGCCGAAGCGGCCCGCGCGGCGCGCGAGCTGGACATGGACTTCGCCACCGGCGTCGAGATCTCCGTGACCTGGGCGGGCGTGACCGTGCATATCGTGGGCCTGCGCTTCGACCCCGAGAACGCTGCCCTGATCGAAGGCCTGCGCAAGACCCGCTCCGGCCGCGCCGAACGCGCCAAGCGCATCGGCGAACGCCTGGCGGAAATGGGCATGCCCGGCGCCTATGAAGGCGCGCTGCCGTTCGCAGGCAACCCCGAACTCATCAGCCGCACGCACTTTGCACGCTATCTGGTCGAAGCCGGTTATTGCCCCGACGTGCAGACCGTGTTCACCAAGCATTTGGGCGATGACCGCCCGGGCCACGTGCCCATGCAGTGGGCCACGCTGGCGGAAGCCGTGGGCTGGATCCGCGGCGCGGGCGGCATCGCCGTCATCGCGCATCCCGGCCGCTACAAGTACACGCCGCTGCAGTTTGCCGCGCTGTTCGACGAATTCCTGCAGCTGGGCGGCCTGGGCATCGAGGTCAACACCGGCAGCCATACCCCGGAAGAGGCCCGCTATTATGCGGATGTGGCGCGCCGCTATGGATTCCTGGCGTCGCGCGGTTCGGACTTCCATAGTCCGAAGGAAAGCCGGGTGGACCTGGGCCGCTTGCCGGCCTTGCCGCCCGACCTTAAACCGGTCTGGCACGACTGGTTCTGACGCGGGCGGCGGCCGGGCCGCCTTGCCCTTCAAGCTATCGACTGTGACCGCGCCGAGACGGCGCAACCGCCATGAACAAAGCCTTTGTCAAAGAGTCGGACAACGAGGACGACGACGATCTGCCGCAAGCCCAGGCCCTGCCTGCCGGCACCAAGAACTACATGACGCCCGGCGGCTATGAGCGCCTGCGCGGCGAACTCACGCACCTGATGAACGTGGAGCGTCCTTCCGTGGTGCAGGTGGTGTCGTGGGCCGCGTCCAACGGCGACCGTTCCGAGAACGGCGACTATCTGTACGGCAAGAAGCGCCTGCGCGAAATCGACCGCCGCATGCGCTTCTTGACCAAGCGGCTGGATATCGCCGAAGTGGTCGATCCGGCCGCGCAGTCCAACCGCGACCAGGTCTTCTTCGGCGCCACGGTGCTGTATTCCGACAAGGCCGGCGAGGAACACAACGTGACCATTGTCGGCGTCGACGAGGCCGAGCCGCTGGCGGGTAAGATCAGCTGGATTTCGCCGGTGGCGCGCGCGCTGATCAAGGCCAAGGAAGGCGACACCGTGGTGCTGCGCACGCCCGGCGGGATCGAAGAGCTGGACATCCTGGAAGTCAGCTATCCCGCATAAAAGAAAACGGGCGCCAGCTTGTGGCCGGCGCCCGTTGGTGGGCGGGATCTGACGTCCCTGCCTCGGTTGGCGGCTTGCGCCGCCGTTCCCCTGGGGCTTGCTGCTTGTTCTTTGCGGCCTACTTCTTGCGATTGGCGATCGACTTTTCAGCCAGGTTCACCAGGTCTTCGCCGATCTGCTTCTTCCACTTGTCATAGACGGGCTTGGTCACCTTGACGAAGGCCTCGTGGTCCGCCTGCGACAGCGAGGTCACGGTCACGCCGTGGCCCGCGATCTCCTTCAGCAGCGACGGGTCTTCAGGCGTCACGCCCTTGCGCGCGATCACGATCTGCTGCTTGCCGGCGTCCAGCGCGGCCTGGCGCACGATGTCGCGGTCCTTTTCGGACCAGGAATTCCAGACCTCGCGGTTGACCACGAAGATCAGCGGATCGGCCACGTAGTTCCACAGCGTCAGGTATTTCTGGCCCACGGTGTAGAGCTTGGAGCCGGTGTAGATCGACAGGGGATTTTCCTGGCCGTCCACCGCGCCGCTGGCCAGCGCCGGCTGGGCATCGGCCCAGCTCATCTGCGTGGGGTTGGCGCCCAGCGCGGTGAAGGTGTCGATGTACAGCGGCGAGCCCACCACGCGCAGCTTCAGGCCCTTCATGTCCTCGGGCTTCTTGATCTCGTGCTTGGAATTGCTCAGCTGGCGATAGCCGTTTTCACCCCAGGCCAGCGGCACCACGCCGGCCTTCTCGATGAGCTTGAACATTTCCTTGCCCACGTCGCCCTGCACCAGCGCATCGATGGCGGCGTAGTCGGGCATCAGGAAGGGCAGGGAGAACAGGTTCAGCTGCTTGACCTGCGGCGACCAGTTGATGGTGGAGCCCACGGCCATGTCGATCACGCCCTGGCGGATGGCGGTGAATTCGCGCGTCTGGTCGCCCTGGACCAGCGAGGTGCCGGGATAGACCT
Source organism: Achromobacter sp. Marseille-Q4954 (assembly GCF_943737025.1). Lineage (NCBI taxonomy): Bacteria > Pseudomonadati > Pseudomonadota > Betaproteobacteria > Burkholderiales > Alcaligenaceae > Achromobacter > Achromobacter sp. Marseille-Q4954. The sequence goes on along the minus strand of NZ_CALSFQ010000004.1, from coordinate 58,658 downwards.
TGATGTTGATGCGGCCCTGCGTGCGCTCGCGCACCAGGGTCGACCAGATTTCAGCGCCCTGGCCCCACGGGAAGGTGGTGCCGACCACGATGGAGAGCTTGTATTCGGGCTTGTAGTTCTGCGCATGCGCAGGCGCCATGCCGACGACGGCCGCCGCGCACAGGGCCGCTCCGATCAGGTTGCGGAATTTCATGTTGCGTCTCCTCTCTTTGCGTGTCTGTTGTTGTAGTGAATACCGGTACCGCCGGCCTTGGGGTCGCCCCTTGGGGGCGTCCCGTTTGGCCCTTTCAATAACCCAGCTTCTTGGGCAGCCACAGCGCCAGCTGCGGGAACACCAGCACCGCGACCAGCACCAGGAACATCGCGCCCAGCAGCCACACCACCCAGCGCACCGTCGACTCCATCGGCACGCGCGCGATGCGGCACGACACCATCAGGTTCACGGCCAGCGGCGGGGTGAACTGGCCCAGGGCGACCTTCAAGGTCAGGATCACGCCGAACCACACCGGATCCCAGCCATAGGCGTTGGCGATGGGCATGAGCAGCGGCACGAAGATCAGGAAGATGGAGATGCCGTCCAGGAACATGCCTACCGTCATCAGCAGCAGGATCAGCAGCGCCAGCACACCCCATTCGCCCAATCCGGAGTTGACGATGGCGTGGGTGATGGGATCGATCACGCTCAGGGTGGAAAGCGCCCAGGCGAAGATGCCGGCCAGCGTGACCACCAGCATGATGACGGCGGACAGCTCGGCGGCTTCGCGCAGGATGGTGTACAGGTCGCGCAGCTTGATGGTGCGGTGGATGAACATGCCCACGAACAGGCCGTAGAACACCGCGACCACGGCCGCTTCGGTAGGCGTGAACCAGCCCATGCGCATGCCGCCCAGGATCAGCACCGGCGCGGCCAGGCCCCATGAGGCTTCGCGCAGGCTGGCCCAGAAAGGCGGGCGGGGCAGGTGGGCTTCCAGCGCGCCCATCTTGTACTTGCGCGAAAGCCAGACCGCCGGAATGATGAGCGCGAAGCCGGCCAGGATGCCGGGGATCATGCCGGCGGCGAACAGCGCCGGCACCGATGCGCCAGGCACCAGCACCGAGTAGATGATGAAGGCCACCGAGGGCGGGATCAGGATGTCCGTGGCGGCGCCGGCCGCGACCACGGCAGCGGAGAACGAGCCCGGATAACCGGCGCGCGACATGGCGGTGATCATCACCGCGCCCACCGCGGCGGCGCAGGCCGGGCCGGAGCCGGAGATGCCGCCCAGGAACATGGCCACGGCGATCGATACCAGCGGCAGCATGCCCGGGCCGCGGCCGACGATGGCGATGGCGAAATCCACCAGCCGCTTGGCCACGCCGGAACGGTCGAAGATCGAGCCCACCAGCACGAACATGGGGATGGCCAGCAGCGGATACTTGGCCAGGCCGGCGTAGAAGTTCTGCGGCACGGTCAGCAGGCCATACCAGGGCGTGTCCAGGTTGGACAGCACGATGGCCACGGTTCCGCCCAGGCCCAGGGCCACGCCGACCGGCACGCCGATCAGCATCAGGACGATGAAGACGGTGAAGAGGATGGCGGCGATCATTGCTGATCCTGCCCGGCGGCGCGCCCGCTCTTGGCGATGCGGCGCAGCGTGCCGATGGTGCGCAGCGAGATCGCCGCGGCCATCACGGGCAGCCAGATCGAATACCACCAGGTCGGCACGCCGATGGCGGGGGAGGTCTCTTCGTAGATGTACTCGTCGGAAACCAGCTTCACCGACAGCACGGTCAGCAGCAGGAAGAAGGCCAGCACGCAGCTGTTGGAGATCAGCGCCATGATGCGCTGGCGGCGCGGCGAACCCGAGTCCGCCAGGATCTCGATGCGGATGTGGTGGTTGCGCACGAAAGCCACGCTGCCGCCGGCCATGGTCAGCACGATCAGCAGGAACACCGAGATCTCTTCCGTCCAGGCAAAGGACTGGTCGGTGAAGTAGCGCACCAGCACATTCAGGAAGGTAATGATGGCCAGGGTCGCCAGCAGGATCACGGCCAGCCAGTCTTCGATGGCCAGCGGCACTTTGACTGCGGGATCTGATTCGGTGGGAATGATCGGTTCGACAGACTCGGCGGGGGCTTCGGGGCGGGACATGTGAGGCAGCGGCCAGCGCGCGGGTAGGCGCCATGCATTAATGGGGGTCGCTGCATCCTACCGTTGCGCCGTGGGGCCGGAAGTCGTGTTTTCCCGCGGTGCGGGATAAGCGCAACATGTTGCGCCGCCGCATAAGCGCCGGGCTTGCGGCGCGGCTGGTGTTGGGAAAGGTTCGCAATGGCGGGAATTTGTCGTCGATATTGCTCTGCACCATCAAACCGCGGGATGCCTGGAATTCTTTTGTAACAGTGGTCGAAATCGGGCCATCGGAGGTCGGTGGAACAAGCTCTCCGGGAAAACCCCCTAAACGGGTAAAATCACGTTTTGCTCTCCTTCTCTTTATACGGCGCCCGCATCGTGTCCCTAGTTCAGCATCTGCCTGGTTCCTCCGTCCTGTCCTCCTTCCGTCGCGATCGCCTCCTGGCGCAATTGAAGGAAGCCGGCCTGCCGGTGGCCGACATATCCGCCCGCTACGAGCACTTCGTCAGCACCGACGCGGCCCTGACGGCCGAACAGCAGCAACACCTGACCCAATTGCTGGACTACGGCACCCCCGCCACCGGCGACGCGCCGGCCAAGAGCCTGTCCCTGCTGGTGATCCCGCGCCTGGGCACGATTTCGCCCTGGGCCAGCAAGGCCACCGACATCGCCCACAACTGTGGCCTGGCGTCCGTGCACCGCATCGAGCGCGGCGTGCGCTACGTGATCACCCCCGAGCGCGGCCTGCTGGGTACCAAGTCCTTCGACGACGCCATGCTGGCGCGCGCGGCCGACTGCCTGCACGACCGCATGACCGAAACCGTGGTGGACGCCAGCTTCGACGGCCAGGCGCTGTTCCAGCCGCTGGCCGGCAAGCCCATGCGCACGGTCGACGTGCAGGCGCGCGGCGCCGAAGCCCTGGCCGAGGCCAACGTCTCGCTGGGCCTGGCGCTGTCGGACGATGAAATCGAGTACCTGGCCAAGTCCTTCAGCGACCTGGGCCGCGATCCCACCGACGTGGAACTGATGATGTTCGCCCAGGCCAACAGCGAACACTGCCGCCACAAGATCTTCAACGCCCAGTGGGTGATCGACGGCCAGGAACAGCCCAACACGCTGTTCGGCATGATCCGCGCCACCCACAAGGCGCAGCCCGAGGGCACCGTGGTCGCCTATTCGGACAACGCCGCCATCATGGAAGGCGGCCCCGCGCAGCGCTTCCAGGCCGGCGTGCCGGGCGTGACGGGCGAGGGCGTCGAAGGCGCCAAGTACATCCGCCGCAACACCACCGTGCACACGCTGATGAAGGTGGAAACCCACAACCACCCGACCGCGATCGCGCCGTTCCCCGGCGCCTCGACCGGCAACGGCGGCGAGATCCGCGACGAAGGCGCGACCGGCCGCGGCTCCAAGCCCAAGGCCGGCCTGACCGGCTTCACCGTGTCGCACCTGCGCTTTGACGATGCCTTGCAGCCCTGGGAAGCCGACCATCACGGCCTGCCGGAGCGCATCGCCTCGCCGCTGTCCATCATGATCGACGGCCCCATTGGCGGCGCGGCGTTCAATAACGAATTCGGCCGTCCCAACCTGCTGGGCTATTTCCGTTCGTTCGAACAGACCGCCGGCGGCACGCGCTGGGGCTACCACAAGCCCATCATGATCGCGGGCGGCCTGGGCAGCATCGATGCCGGCCTGACGCACAAGGACGTGATTCCTCCGGGCGCGCTGCTGATCCAGCTGGGCGGCCCGGGCTTCCGCATCGGCATGGGCGGCGGCGCCGCCTCCAGCATCAGCATGGGCAGCAACTCGGCCGAACTGGACTTCGATTCCGTCCAGCGCGGCAACCCTGAAATCGAGCGCCGCGCCCAGGAGGTCATCGACCGCTGCTGGCAGCAGGCAGAGAACAACCCCATCATCGCGATCCACGACGTGGGCGCGGGCGGCCTGTCCAATGCGTTCCCGGAACTGGTGAACGACGCCGGCCGCGGCGCCATCTTCGACCTCAAGCGCGTGCCGCTGGAAGAATCGGGCCTGTCGCCCGCCGAAATCTGGAGCAACGAATCCCAGGAACGCTACGTCCTGTCGATCCTGCCCAAGGACCTGGAACGCTTTGACGCCATCGCCCGCCGCGAACGCTGCCCGTACGCGGTGGTGGGCGTGGCCACCGAAGAGCGCCAACTGCGCGTGGTGGACGGCGAGGGCCTGCCGGGCCTGGACACCATCCGTCCGCAGGGCGAAGCCGAAGTGCGTCCGGTGGACGTGCCGATCGACGTCATCCTGGGCAAGCCGCCGCGCATGACCCGCGACGTCACGCGCCTGCCCGGCGTGTCCGCGCCGCTGGACCTGGCCGGCATCGACCTGACCGAAGCCGCCTACCGCGTGCTGCGCCACCCCACGGTGGCCAACAAGTCCTTCCTCATCACCATCGGCGACCGCACCGTGGGCGGGCTGTCCAGCCGCGACCAGATGGTCGGTCCGTGGCAGGTGCCGGTGGCTGACTGCGCCGTGACCCTGGCCGACTACGAAGGCTTCCGCGGCGAAGCCATGTCCATGGGCGAACGCACCCCGATCGCCATGCTGGACGCGCCGGCCTCCGGCCGCATGGCCGTGGCCGAGGCCCTGACCAACCTGGCCGCGGCCGACGTGGCGCGCCTGGAAGACATCAAGCTGTCGGCCAACTGGATGGCCGCCTGCGGCGTGGCCGGCCAGGACGCCGCGCTGTACGACACCGTGTCCGCCGTCAGCGAACTGTGCCAGGCCACCGGCCTGTCGATCCCGGTGGGCAAGGATTCCCTGTCCATGAAAACGTCCTGGGAACAGGACGGCGAACAGCGCCAGGTGGTGGCGCCGGTGTCGCTGATCGTCACGGCCTTCGCGCCCGTGGCCGACGTGCGCGCCAGCCTGACCCCGCAGCTGCGCACCGACGCCGGCGACAGCGTGCTGATCCTGATCGACCTGGGCCGCGGCCGCCACCGCATGGGCGGCTCGATCCTGGCGCAGGCCTACAACCAGGTCGGCGAAACCGTGCCGGACATCGACGCGCCGCAAGACCTGCGCGCGTTCTTCGTCACGATCCGCACCCTGGCCGAAGCCGGCACCATCCTGGCCTACCACGACCGTTCCGACGGCGGCCTGTTCGCGACCCTGACCGAAATGGCCTTCGCCGGCCGCACCGGCATCTCGGTCAACCTGGACATGCTGACCTTCGATCCGCAATCGGCGGATTGGGGCGATTACAAGATCCGTCCCGAGCAGGTGGCGGTGCAGCGCGAGGAACTGACGCTCAAGGCGCTGTTCTCCGAAGAAGCCGGCGCCGTCATCCAGGTGCCGGCCGCCCAGCGCGACGCCGTCATGCAGGTGCTGCGCGGCGCGGGCCTGTCGGCGCATTCGCATGTCATCGGCGGCCTGAATGGCGCCGACGAAGTCGAGTTCTACCGCGACGGCAAGAAGGTCTGGGGCCAGCCGCGCGCCGAACTCGGCCGCGCCTGGAGCGAAGTGTCCTACCGCATCATGTCGCGCCGCGATAACCCGGCCTGCGCCCAGGCCGAGCTCGACGTCTGGAACGACGTCACGGATCCGGGCATGAGCCCCAACGTGGACTTCGACCCCCAGGAAGACGTGGCCGCGCCCTTCATCAACACCGGCAAGCGTCCGCGCGTCGCGATCCTGCGCGAGCAGGGCTGCAACAGCCAGGTGGAAATGGGCTGGGCCTTCGACACCGCCGGCTTTGAAGCCATCGACGTGCACATGACCGACCTGTTGTCCGGCCGCGTGGATCTTGCGCAGGTGCAAGGCCTGGTGGCCGTGGGCGGCTTCAGCTACGGCGACGTGCTGGGCGCTGGCGAAGGCTGGGCGCGCACCATCCGCTTCAACAGCAAGCTGTCGGATCAGTTCGCCGCCTACTTCGCGCGTCCCGATACCTTCGCGCTGGGCGTGTGCAACGGCTGCCAGATGATGGCCGCGCTGGCGCCGATGATTCCGGGCGCAGAATTCTGGCCGCGCTTCACGCGCAACCTGTCGGAAAAATACGAAGCCCGCCTGGCGATGATCGAAGTGGCCAAGTCGCCGTCGATCTTCTTCGCCGGCATGGAAGGCGCGCGCATTCCGGTGGCCGTGGCGCACGGCGAAGGCTATGCGGACTTCTCGCAGCAGGGCGACGCCAGCCGCCTGCTGGCCGCCGCGCGCTACATCGACAACCGCGGCCAGGCCACGGAAGCCTATCCGTTCAACCCGAACGGCAGCCCGGGCGGCCTGACCTCGGTCACCACCGCCGACGGCCGCTTCACGGTCATGATGCCGCACCCGGAACGCGTGACGCGCAACGTCATGATGTCCTGGGCGCCCGAGAAGTGGGGCAAGGCGGATGCCGGCGGCGCGTTCAGCCCCTGGATGCGCATCTTCCGCAACGCGCGCGTCTGGCTGAAGTAAGCCAAACGCTGGCGCCGGGGCTTGCTTCCCGGCGCTTGCGCGAAACGCCCCGCTACTTGGCGGGGCGTTTTCATTGTGGCGCTCAGAACTGGTACTTCACCCGGCCGATGACGCTGCGGCGGCTGCCCGGATAGCAATCGCTCAGGTCGGAGCAGGTCGCCAGGTATTCCTTGTCGAACAGATTGGTGGCGTTGACCGACAGCGTCAGGTGCTTGTCCACCGCATAGGACACGCCCGCGTCCACCAGCGTGCGCCCGGCGATTTCCAGCGTGTTGGCGTTGTCGCCGTAGGTCGAGCCCACGTAGCGCAGGCCCGCGCCCAGGCTCAGTCCGGCCAGCGCGCTGTTGCGCACCGTGTAGTTCAGCCAGCCCGACGCGCTGTGCTCGGGCACCAGGGCAGGGCGGTTGCCTTCCGTGCCGTTGTTGGCGCGGGTGATGCGGGCGCGCACATAGGTATAGGAACCGGTGAAGTCCCAGCCGTCGCCCAGGCTGAACTTGCCTTCCAGTTCCACGCCGCGCGATTGCACCTCGCCCGAAGCGACCTGGAATCCGGGGTTTTGCAGGTCATTGGTCAGTACGTTGCTCTTCTTGATGTCGAAGACCGCCAGCGTGTAGAGCGCATTCGACCCGGGCGGCTGGAACTTGATGCCGCCTTCCCATTGGCGTCCGCGCGAGGGCGCGAACGGAGAACTGCCATTGGCCGGCGCCGAGGTTCCGGTATTGGGCAGGAAGGACTGGGCGAAGCTGACGTAGGGCGCGACGCCGTTGGGCATGACGTAGTTCAGGCCGGCGCGGCCGCTGAAGCGGCTGCCGCTTTGATCGGAGTCGTTGTTCAGGATCCGGTTTTCGGTCTTCTGGCTGTACCAGTCGTAGCGGCCGCCCAGGGTCAGCACCCAGCGCTCGTCGAAGCGGACCTGGTCCTGCAGATACAGGCCGGTCTGATGCGTGCGCTCCAGGTAGTTGGCCAGCGGTATGGTCGGCGTGGGCACGTCCACGCCATAGACTGGATCAAAGGGGTTCAGGCTGGGGGCGGGCCCCATGGTGCGCGACACGTCCGCGCTGCTGCGGTTGAAGTCCAGGCCCAGCAGCAGCGTATGGGCGAGCGGGCCGGTGCGCAGGTCGAACTGGGCTTGGTTGTCCAACGCCAGCGCGGTCATGCTTTCGTCGTAGCGGCGGGCAGTGCGGGCGATGCCGGTGGGCGTCAGGCCGGCCAGGAACATGTTGTCCAGGATCGAATCGACCCGCCCGTAGCGCAGGTTCTGCCGCACCTGCAGCGTGTCGTTGAAGCGGTGCTCGAACAGATAGCCGATGCTCTTCTGGTCCTGGTCGTAGCGATTGAAATTGGGATCGCCGTTGCGCAGATTGGTGGGTTTGCCGTTCACCGTGACCGTGCCGATGGTGCCGCCGGACCGGTCGCGCAGGTACTCCGTCAGCAGCGTGAAGCGGGTCGCGGCGGAAGGGGCCCAGGTCAGCGAAGGCGCCAGGAACAGGCGGTCGTCGGAAATGCGGTCGCCGTTGGGGTAGGTGAATTGCGTGTTGGCGTCGCGCGCCACGCCGATGAGGCGGTACATCAGCGTGCCGTCTTCGGTCGCGGGGCCGGTCAGATCGACCGCGGCCTGCTTGCGCTGGAAGCTGCCGTACTCCAGCTCGGCCTCGTAGTGCGGCGTGGCCGAGGGCAGCTTGCTCACGCGGTTGATGACCCCGCCCGCGTCGCCCTGGCCGTACAGCACGGAAGAGGGGCCGCGCAGCACTTCGATGCGATCGAGCGCGTACGGTTCGCTGCGGAACAGGGTGTAGCCGGACGTGGCCTGGCGCAGGCCGTCCTTGTAGTCGCTGGTGGCCTGGGCGTTGAAGCCGCGCAGCATGACCCAATCGAAGCCCTTGGGATCCACGCCATACGTTTCCACCGTCACGCCGGGCACGTAGCGCAGCACTTCGGTCACGCTTTGCGCGTTCTGCGCTTCCATCTGCGCCCGCGTCACCACCGAGATCGACTGCGGGACTTCCAGGATGGGCGTGTCGGTCTTGGTGCCGGCCCGGGTTTCATCGGCCACGTAGCTGTCGGGCGCCACGCTCGAGGCTCGCACGGTCACCGGCTCCAGCGTGGAAACGCCTGCCGCGCCGGGCGGCAGCGGACGCAGCACGTAGCCGCCGCCTTCCAGCCGCGCGGCCAGGCCGCTGCCGGCGAGGATCGCGGCATAGCCCGCGTTCAGGCCATAGGCGCCGTGCAGGCCGGGGCTGCGGCGGCCCGCGGTCAGGGCGCCGTCGATGGTGATGGTCACGCCCGCCTGCTGGGAGTAGGCGTTCAGCACCTGGTCCAATGGGCCGGCGGGAATGTCGTAGCTCCTGGCGGCCCGCTCCTGGGGCGAGGGGGAGCCTGGTCCCGCGGCCATGGCGGCGGGGGGCGCGGCCAGCGCCAGGGCGGTCAGGGCCAGCGCCAGCGTGCTGCGGGCGGGCTTGGGAGTGGAGCGGGCTTGCATGGAGTGGGTTCCTCGTTGCGGACGTGAATGCTGCGGATATGCAGGTATCCCGAACGAGAAATAAAAAGTGCTACGGTTTTCGCGAATTTTTTTGTAGAGGGCTATCTGGGTTCCACCACCACCCAATAAGCCGTGTAGCGCGACACGCGCAGCGGCAGGGCTCTTGCAAGCGAGGCCAGGATCCGGTCCGTGTCGTCCAGGGCGTACACGCCCGACACGATCAGGTCGGCCACGCGCGGGTCGCAGCGGATCACGCCGCGCCGGTGGCGCCCGACCTGGTCCAGGAAGTCCGCCAGGCGCAGCCGTTCGGCCACCAGCTGGCCGCGCAGCCAGGCCGGCGCCTGCTGCAGGGCGTCCGGCATCGGCTCGGCCGCCAGCGGCGTGAACGCGGCGGACTGGCCCGCGTCCAGGCGCAGGGGGCGGCCGCGGGAGGGCTGGACCTCCACCGCGCCTTCGTAGACGCCGACCCGTATCCGGTCGCGCTGCTGCTCCACGGTGAACCGCGTGCCCAGCGCCTGCACATCGCCATAGGCGGTGACGACGAAGAAGGGGCGGCCCGCGGCAGCCGGGCCGTGGCCGGTTTGCACGTAGATCTCGCCGCGCCGCAGGACCAGCCGGCGCGCCTCGGCGGTGTATTCCATGTCCACGGCGCTAGCGCCGTTGAGTATGAGCCGGGTGCCGTCGGCCAGCATGATTTCGCGCCGTTCGCCTGCCGCGCTGCGATAGTCCGCGGCGTAGGGCTGCCAAGGCAGGCGTTGGGCCGCCAGGCCCGCGGCGCCGGCGCCCAGCACCGCCCAGCCCATCAGGCGCAGGGCTTTGCGGCGTCCCGCCTGCCGGCCGGAGCGGGCCAGCGCCTGGGCAGAGGCCTCGGGCGAAACGTCCATCAGCCGCGTGTCGATCCGCTGCACCTGCTGCCAGGCGCGTTCATGGTCCGGATGGGCCGCGCGCCAGCGTTGCCAGGCGGCGCGTTCGTCGGCGCTGGCTTCGCCGGACCACAGGATGACCAGCCATTCCAGTCCTTGCGCCAGTATCGGTTCGGGGATGTCCCCGTGCCGGGCGCTCACAGCGCGGCCAGGCAGGCTTGGGCGGCGCGCAGCATGTGCTTGCGCACCAGCGCCACCGACACGCCCAGGCTTTGCGCGATGTCGGAATAGGTCCGGCCCTCGAAGCGGGACAGGATGAAGACCTGGCGGGCGCGGGCGGGCAGGGCGTCCAGCGCGGCGTCCACCGCCATCAGCGTTTCCAGCGCCAGCGCGCGCGCTTCGGCCGAAGGCATGTGCGCTTCGGGCAGGCTGGCCAAGGCGTCCAGATAGGCGCTTTCCAGGGCGCGGCGGCGGTACAGGTCCACCACCAGACCTTTGGCGATCTGGGTGAGGAAGGCGCGCGCCTGGCCGGCTTCGGGCAGGCGGCCCGAGTTCAGCAGCCGCTCGTACGTGTCGTGCGACAGGTCGGCCGCGTCATGGGCGCAACCCAGCCGCCGCCGCAGCCAGCCCGCCAGCCATCCATGATGGTCGCGGTAGAGCAGGTTCAAGGCATGTTGCGCCGTGGGCTGGGTGGCCGCCGTCACGATGGGTTTCCGTCAGGTCCAAAGATTGCAAATGATAATCGTTGTTAATTGTGTTGGACAAGGGCGACGCCGAGGGAAATGCGTCATGCAATCAAATGAGATGTTTAACTTTTCATTGCAACCTGTCGTAAAGCATAGGTAGCCGCTATACGCAACCCGGAGTGACCCCAATGTTCCAGAATCTCAGTATTCGCGCGGTCTTGACGACCGCTTTAGCCGTTTTCTTCGCGCTTTTCCTGCTAACCGGCATCGCCGTCCACCAGCAGCTGACGTCCAACCGCAATTCCATCGAAGTGCTGCTGGACACCAACCTGGTCCGCGCCAATGCCGTGAACGGCGCCGGCACCGAACTGCTGCGCGCCCGCCTGGTGCTGCTGGCCGCGCAGACCGCGCTGATGGAAGGCAAGAGCCTGGACAACCTGGCCAGCATGCAGCGCCTGGACGGCTATACCAAAAAGGCCGGCGAGCTGATCGACCTGGTGCGCAAGACCCCCGAAACCTCGGCCCAGGGCAAGCCCCTGCTGGACGCGGCCCTGGCGGCCTACGACGTCTATCACCGCGACGCCATCGTGCCCATGATTGCGGCCATCCGCGCCGGCAACGCCCAGGATTCCAATCGCCTCAACCTGGAAAAAGTCACGCCGCTGGGCCTGACCTTTACCGCCGCCATCCAGAAATACGTGGACTATGCCGACGAGGTCGGCCAGCGCGTGGCGCGTGACGCCTCCACCCGCATCAACGGCGCGATCGCCGTCCTGGTCGGCCTGCTGGTCGTGGTGGCCGCGCTGGTGGTGGGCCTGTACGCGGTGTTCGGCCGCGCGGTGTTCCGTCCGCTGCATGAAGCCGGGCGCCTGTTCGACCGCATTGCCGGCGGCGACCTGACCAACCGCATCGAGCAACGCGGCAACAACGAAATCGGCGTGCTCTACGCCGCCGTCAAGCGCATGCAGGACAGCCTGGCGCGCACCGTGTCGGCCGTGCGCCTGGGCGTGGAAGAGATCCACACCGGCGCGCGCGAAATCGCCGCGGGCAACATCGACCTGTCTTCGCGCACCGAACAGCAGGCCGCCTCGCTGGAGGAAACCGCCGCCAGCATGGATGAGCTGTCGTCCACCGTGCGCAACAACGCGGAAAGCTCGCGCAGTGCCTCGGAACTGGCCGTGGCGGCATCCGAAGTGGCCACGCGCGGCGGCCAGGCCGTGGGCGACGTGGTCGGCACCATGCGCGGCATCGCCGACAGCTCCAACCGCATCGCCGACATTGTCGGCGTGATCGACGGCATCGCCTTCCAGACCAACATCCTGGCGCTGAACGCCGCGGTGGAAGCGGCGCGCGCCGGCGAGCAGGGCAAGGGCTTCGCGGTCGTGGCCAGCGAAGTGCGCGCCCTGGCGCAGCGCAGCGCTGCCGCCGCCAAGGAAATCAAGGGCCTGATCGACGACTCCGTGCAGAAGGTATCGATCGGTTCCGACCAGGTTGAAGCCGCCGGCGCCACCATGCAGGAAATTGTGACCTCGGTGCGCCGCGTGACGGACATCATCAACGAGATCTCCAGCGCGTCCGAGGAGCAGTCGCAAGGCATCCAGCAGGTCAACCAGGCCGTGTCGCAGATGGACAGCGTGACGCAGCAGAACGCGGCGCTGGTCGAGCAGGCCGCGGCGTCCGCGGCATCCCTGGAAACCCAGTCGCAGCGCCTGCGCGAAGCGGTGGCCGTGTTCAAGCTGCAGACCGGCCGAGTGATCGACGCCGATGCGCCGGCCGTGGGCCGCAACGGCGAACCGGCTTTGCTCGGCGCCTGAACGCGCCAGCACATGGCGGCCGGCCCGGATGGCTGGCCGTGAACGGGAACAAAGCCCCCAGCGCGTGTGCGACTGGGGGCTTTGTCCATGGGCCGGAGGTGCGGTCCGTGTGGCGGCACCATTTCCCGGCGCCTATGACAATCAGGGACAAAAGATGCCAGCCGCGCCGCACAGGCATAAAATAGCGGATTGCCTACCCCCTCCCGCACACAGGATCCCGCGCCATGAACGCACGCATCCCCGAAGACGCTCTTCCTCCCACCCTGGACCCGAAGGCCTTGCAGGCTTTCGTCGACGAAAAATGGGACAACGAGATCATCCCGGCGCTGACCGACTACATCGCCATCCCGGCCAAGAGCCCGGCTTTCGACGCGGACTGGGAAAAGAACGCTTTCATCGAGCGCGTGGTGCGCGACGCCGCGCAGTGGGTCGAGGCACAGAAGGTCTCGGGCCTGAAGCTGGAAGTGGTGCGCCTGCCGGGCCGCACGCCCGTCATCTTCTTTGACGCGCCCGCCACCCGCAGCGACAACGGCGACACCGTGCTGCTGTACGGCCACCTGGACAAGCAGCCCGAATTCTCAGGCTGGCGCGCCGGCCTCGGCCCCTGGACCCCCAAGCTCGAAGACGGCAAGCTCTACGGCCGCGGCGGCGCCGATGACGGCTATGCCGTGTACGCCTCGCTGACCGCCATCATGGCGCTGGACAAGCAGGGCATTCCGCGCCCGCGCTGCGTGGGCATCGTCGAAACCTGTGAGGAATCCGGCAGCTACGACCTGCTGCCCTACGTCGACGCGCTGCGCGACCGCCTGGGCAACGTGGCCCTGGTGGTGTGCCTGGACTCGGGCGCCGGCAACTACGACCAGCTCTGGATGACGACTTCGCTGCGCGGCATGGTGTCGGGCACGCTGGAAGTGCAGGTGCTGGACGAAGGCGTGCACTCGGGCGACTCCAGCGGCGTGGTGCCGTCCTCGTTCCGCATCCTGCGCCATCTGCTGGACCGCCTGGAAGACAGCGGCACCGGCCGCCTGCTGCCGCAGAGCCTGCATTGCGAGATCCCCGCCGAACGCGTGGAACAAGTGCACGCCACCGCGCGCATCCTGGGCGACGAAGTCTGGCGCCGTTTCCCCTGGAGCTGCGGCGCCGACGGCGGCTTCGTGCTGCCCATGACGACCGAACCCGAACAGGCGCTGCTGAACCGCACCTGGCGTCCGACGCTGTCGGTGACCGGCGCCGAAGGCCTGCCGCCGCTGTCCAGCGCCGGCAACGTGCTGCGTCCGCGCACGGCCTTCAAGCTGTCGCTGCGCCTGCCGCCGTTGATCGACGCCGTGGCCGCCTCGCAAGAAATCAAGGCGCTGCTGGAAGCCGACGCGCCCTATAACGCCAAGGTGATCTTCAAGGCCAACGAAGGCGCCGCCACCGGCTGGAACGCCCCGGCCTCCGCGCCCTGGCTGACCCAGGCGCTGGACGCGGCCTCGCAGCAGTACTACGGCGCGTCCTGCGGCTATATCGGCCAGGGCGGCACCATTCCGCTGATGAGCATCCTGCAGAAGGGCTTCCCCAAGGCCCAGTTCATGGTCTGCGGCGTGTTGGGCCCCAAGTCCAACGCCCACGGCCCCAATGAATTCCTGCACGTGCCCTACGGCAAGAAACTGACCGCAGCCGTGGCCCAGACCATGGCCGCCATGCCGGCCGCGTAAGCGGCGGCGACGCTCTTCAAAGCGCGGGCCGCAACGCCCGCGCTTTTCTTTTTTCCAGGACGGACACCCATGATTTCCACTTCCGACGCCTATGCCAACGTGGTCGCTGAGACCAAGCACTGGCTGAACCAGGCCGTGATCGGCCTGAACCTCTGTCCCTTCGCCAAGGCGGTGCAGGTCAAGGACCAGATCCGCTTTGCCGTCAGCGACGCCACCGACGCCGAAGGCGTACTCACCGACCTGCAGGACGAACTGGCGCTGCTGGCCGAGACCGATCCGGAAAAGATCGACACCACGCTGCTGATCATCCCCGACGCGCTGGACGACTTCATGGACTTCAATGACTTCGAAGACCTGTCCGACCGTCTGCTCAAGCGCATGCGCCTGGTGGGCGAGCTGCAGGTGGCGACCTTCCATCCGCAGTTCCAGTTCGCCGACACGCAGCCGGACGACATCGAGAACTACACCAACCGGTCGCCGTACCCGATCCTGCACCTGTTGCGCGAAGACAGCATCGACCGCGCGGTGGAGTCCTTCCCGGATGCCGCCGAAATCTACGAGAAGAACATCGATACGATGAAGCGGCTGGGGCTGGAAGGCTGGAAGAAGCTGATGACCAAGGCCTGACGCCATCGGATCGCATACCAAATACCGCTGATCGGAATAAAGCGTTCACCGTCTCCTGGTAAGCCTCGGGATATCCCTAGATAGCCCGTCCGCGGTATTGCATACAACATACTGACGCCGTGACAGCTCGCCGTAAGGTGAGCGGCCCGTGCGTCCTTTCCCTACGATTGCTTTGCCCCGCGGCCTCTCCCGGGCGCGGGGGCGTTGTCCTTGCCTGGAGAGTTGTATGCGATTTACCCGCCGCCATGCCCTGGGCGCGCTCGCCGCGCTGCCTCTGATCTCGCGCCCCGCCTGGGCCCAGAACACTTTTCCGACCCGCCCCGTGCGCCTGCTGGTGGGCTTTGCCCCTGGCGGGCTGACCGATATCGCGGCGCGCGCCCTGGCCGAGCGCATGGGCAAGACCTTGAAGCAGAGCGTGGTGGTGGAAAACCGTCCCGGCGGCCAGGCCATCATCGCCACGGTGGCGGTGGCGCGCGCCGAGCCCGATGGCTACACGCTGGGCTTTGCCGGCACCAATGGCATGATCCTGAACCCCTTGCTCTACAACAACCTGCCTTACCAGCCATCGGACTTCAAGCAGCTGGGCTCCATGGGCAAGTCGCCGATGCTGCTGATCGTGCATCCCGAGCTGGGAGTGAAGAACGTGCAGGAATTCATCGCGCTGGCCAAGAAGAAGCCGGGCGACATCACCTGCGCGCACGCCGGCCGCGGCGTGATCAACCACCTGGCGCTGCTGCACTTCCAGTCCAAGACCGGCACCCAGTTCCAGGACGTGCCCTACAAGGGCAGCGGTCCCGCGCTGCTGGACCTGATGGCAGGCACGGTGCAGAGCACTTTCGACTTCCCGACCTCGGCGCTGCCCAACATCAAGTCGGGCAAGTTGCAGGTGTTGGCGGTGACCTCCGACAAGCGTCTCTCCAGCCTGCCGGACGTCCCGACCATGAAGGAGGCTGGCCTGGACGGCTTCGAACTCTATACCCGCATGATGATCTCGGGCCCGGCCGCCATGCCGGCGCCGGTGGTCGCGGCGCTGGAGAACGCCGTGCGCGAAGGCACGCGCGATCCCAGCCTGGTGCAGCAGTTCGCGGACCAGGGCGTGACCGTGGAGTTCACTTCGTCGGCCGACCTGGACAAGGTCATCGCCGACGAGTCCGCCATGTGGGCCAAGGTCATCAAGGCCAACGGCGTGCCCAAGACCGACCTGAAGAGCTAAGGAGCCACCGTGGCAGAACAACCCAGCATCACCGTCAGCCCGGAACGCGCCCTGATCGACGTGGCGCGCGAGATCCGCGTGAGCGGCTTTCCGGCCTATGCCTTCATCACCGTCACGGCCAGCATGACGATGTGCGGCGCGCCATGGCGCTCGCAAGCCGTATTCGTGGCCGGCCACGACGGCAGCCTGGACCTGGCCCGCGATTGCCCCGTGTCCGGCAGCTATGCCGAGCCCGCGGCCATGGGCATCGTCTGGTCCATGGCTTGCGAGGACGTGGCCAGCGTGGTGTTCCCGCCGGACCGGACCGAGCCGCTCGTCATCCGCATCGAAGCCAGCGACGGCCGCCAGTCCGCCGCGGCGACCCTGGTGCAGGAATTCCAGGCCGAAGGCGTCACGCACCGCAGCGTGCGCGAGCAGGTTGGTGGCATGACGCTGTCGGGTGAACTCTATACGCCCGCCGGCCCCGGCCCGCACCCGCTGGTGATCTACATGAACGGCTCGTCCGGCGGCGTCAACGCGCCGCGCGCGGCGCTGTTCGCGTCGCGTGGCTACCAGTGCCTGGCGCTGGCCATCTTCAACTACGAGGGCCGCCCCAAGTACCTGAACGACATGCCGCTGGAGTACTTCGAGCATGTGTTGCGCTGGGCCCGCACGGAGCTTACGCCGCGCGACGGCTTCGTGGCCTTGTCCGGCATCAGCCGCGGGGGCGAGACCTCGCTGCTGGTGGCCTCGCATTACCCGGACTTGGTCAGCGCGGTGGTCGCCTACGTGCCGTCGCCGGTCATGCATGGCGTGGTCAGCGCCGGCGCGCCCGGCACCGGCCGCGACGCGCAGGTCTGGACCAAGGGCGGCGAACCGCTGCCGCATCTGTGGCAGGACAACACCAGCGCCAACTGGGACGCCGCCTACGCGTCCCAGCCGCCGTACCGCCAGACGCACGCCTTCCTCAGCGCCACGCGCGACAGCGCGGCGTTCGAGCGCGCCCGCATTCCGGTCGAGAACTATCCCGGCCCGGTGCTGCTGGTCAGCGCGTCGGACGACGGCTTCTGGCCCAGCACCGCCTACTCGGAAATCGTCATGCGGCGGCGCCAGGAACATGGCTTGCCCACGTTCCACCACGTCTGCATGGGCGCGGGCCATCACGTGCACTATCCCTGCCTGCCCGCGACCCTGATCAGCAAGCCGCACGCCATGTCCGGCCTGCTGCTGGACGCGGGCGGCACGCCCAGCGCCAACGCGGCGGGCAACGAAGGCTCCTATCTGGCGGTGCTGGAGTTCCTGGGCAGGGTGGGGGGCGTGGCGAAGTAGGCGGCCAGGCGGGCGGCCGGGCTAGTCTGCCCGGCCGTCATCCGTTGCGCAGCTTCTGTTCCGACACGAACGCCGACCAGCGCTGCAGCTCGCCGCGTATCAGCCCGGCGAACTCGGCCGGGGTGTTGGCCTGGGCGGCTTCCATGCCCAGGCCGGCAAGCTTTTCGCGCACCTCGGCGTCGGCCAGGATGGTCTGCATGGCGCCGTTCCACTTGGCGATCAGGTCAGGCGGCGTGCCCGCGGGCGCGACGATTCCCTCCCATTCCTTCAGATTGAATGCAGGCACTCCGGCCTCGGCCAGCGTGGGCACGCCGGGCAGGGCGGCCATGCCGCCATCGCGCGTGACGGCGAGGGCGCGCAGCTTGCCGGACTGCGCCAGCGGCACCGCGACGGATGCGGTGGCGAACATGGTCTGCACGTAGCCGCCCATCAGCGCCTGCGCCGCTTCCGCCGGCCCCTTGAACGGTACGTGCAGCATGTCTATGCCGGCCGCCTGGCAGAAGGCAGCGCCCAGCAGATGGGCAGGCGAGCCATTGCCGCCGGAACCGTAGCTGAGCTTGCCGGGCTGGCGCTTCGCCTGTTCGACCAGGCCGCGGACGTCGGCGTATTCGCTGCCCGGCGCCACCAGCAGGGCGTTGTACAGCCAGACCAGATTTGCGATCGGCGCGAAGTCGCCATCCGTGCGGTACGACACCTTGCCGAACAGCGCCGGCAGCACGGTATGCGTCAGGAACATGATGCCCACGGTATAGCCGTCGGGCGCGCTGCGCGCGACCGCGTCCAGCCCTATCATGCCGGTCGCGCCGGGCCGGTTCTCGACCACCACCGGCTGGCCCCACAGGCGCTGCAGCCTTTCGCCGATCACGCGCGCCAGCACGTCGGGCGGGCTGGCCGCGGGCAGCGGCACGATGATGCGTACGGGCTTGTCCGGGTACGCGGCGCGGGCGGCCCAGGGCAGGGTACAGGCCAGGGCGCCGGACAGGCCCTTCAGTAGCGTGCGGCGGCGCATGGTTCAGGCCGCGGACGAGACAGGCGGCATGAAGATCACGTCATACTCCGGCGCCACCGCAACGACCTCCGCCGGACTCGACATGTTGTGGATGCGCCGGTAGAGCTCCAGCAGCTTGCCCGCGGGCGCGGCCCAGAACAGCGCGGTGGCGGCGACGCCGGAATTGTTGAAGAAGGCATGCGGCACGCCACGGGGCATGCGCACCAGGTCGCCGGGGCCGGCCGAGGTCTTCTTGCCATCGAGCAGCAGGTCGATGCGGCCGTCCAGCACGAAGATGTACTCGTCCTGATTGGGATGCACGTGCGGCGGCACGAAGCTCTCTTCCGGAAACGTGGCGTGCCAGGAAATGCTGTCCAGGCTGACCTGCTTGGGCACGTACACCTGGCCCAGGATGTTCCAGGAGACGCCGTCCAGGCCGGCCTGGGCGCGGGTGATGTCGGGGGTTTCGAGAATCATGCTGCACTCCTCAGGATTGCGACAGCCGATCCAGCGTCGGCTTCACGAGCGGGTTGGATGATGCGAAACGGGGCTTGAACGTCTGCCTGGCGCGGGCCAGGTCGGCTTCGTCCCAGTAGCCGATCAGGATGCCGCCTTCGGAAATGCGCGGCTGGACTTCAATCGACTCGATGGTGCCGTCGGCCACCGTGGCGCGCTGGCGCGGCTGGCGGGCCCAGCGGAACAGCAGGTCCTCCATGCGCTTGCGCACCGCCTCGTGCGCGGGCGAGGCGCCCAGGTCGACGAATTCGTTCGGGTCTTCCTGCAGGTCGTACAGCATCGGCCGGTAGCCTTCGGCCAGCACGTACTTCCAGCGTTCATCGCGCACCATGCGCAGCCAGGCCTGGCGCGCGGGCGTACCCAGCGCGATGCGCGAATCCTGGAAGGCGTAGTCGTACTCGCAGATGACGTGATCGCGCCAATCCGGCGGCGTCTGGCCGAACAGCAGGGGCCGCAGCGAACGGCCGTCCATGATGTGCGGCACCGGCACGCCGCCGCAGGCCTCAAGGAAGGTGGGCGCCAGGTCTATCGCCTCGACCAGGGCGGCGCAGCGCGTGCCGCGGGCGGCGTCGGCGCGCGGATCCGGGTCATAGACGATCAGCGGCGCGCGGATGACGGGTTCATGGAACAGGTCCTTTTCGCCCATCCAGTGGTCGCCCAGATAGTCGCCGTGATCGGACGTGAACACGATCATGGTGTTGTCGAACAGGCCGCGCGCCTCCATGAAGCGGAACAGCGCGCCGAGCTGGTCGTCGATCTGCTTGATCAGCCCCATGTAGCCGGGCATGACCGCCTCGCGCACGCCAGGCTCGGAGAAGGTCGCCGACACGCGATGCTGCATCATCGCCGCATACACCGGATGCGGGTCGGCGCGTTCGGCCTCCGATCGCACCACCGGCAGCGCGTCCTGCGCGCTGTACATGCCGGCGTAGGGCGCCGGCGCCAGATACGGCCAGTGCGGCTTGATGTAGGACAGGTGCAGGCACCAGGGTTGCTCGCCCGCCTCGGTGATGAAGTCCATCGCGCGGCGCGTGATGTAGGGCGTTTCCGAATGCTCGTCGGGCACGCGCGCGGGCAGGTTGGAATACTTCAGGAACCAGCCCGAGCGCACCCTGCCGTCCGTGTCGACCGCGGAATTGGCCCAGCTTTCCCAGGGGTTGTCGCCGCCATAACCCTGTGCGCGCAGATAGTCGTTGTAGCGCGGGTCCGGATCGTGGCCCGAATAGGGATGGATGCCGTCGTCGCGTTCGTAGGCGTCGAAGCCGCATTCGGCAATGCGGCGGCCAATGACGGAGGCAGGGTCTATGCCCAGCCGCGACATGCCGGCCGTGTCGGCGCGCATGTGGGTCTTGCCCACCAGCACCGAGCGCACGCCCAAGGGCCGCAGATGGTCGCCTATGGTCATCTCGCCGGCCTTCAGCGGCACGAAGTTCCAGCTGGCCCCGTGCGCATGCACGTAGCGCCCGGTGTAGTAGCTCATGCGCGACGGGCCGCAAACGGGCGACTGCACGAACGCCCGGTCGAAGATCACGCCGCGCGCGGCCAGCGCGTCCAGATTCGGGGTCTTCAGCCTGGGATGGCCAAAACAGGAAAGATGGTCGTAGCGCAGCTGGTCGCACATGATGAAGAGAATGTTCTTCACGCCTCGGGTCATGCTAGGCTCCTGTCTCCGATGGGCATGCAGGAATTCTATCGACGGCCTGCGCGCGCATCCCTTGAATTGTTTTGATGTCGATTACCCCAGGTAATCGGCCGGAGAGGCGGTTTGCGACTCCAGCATCTGAACCTGTTGCTCACCCTGGCCCGGACCGGCAGCATGCGCGCCGCCGCGCAGGTGCTGAACGTGTCGCAGCCGGCGTTGACCAAGTCGCTGCGCCAGCTGGAAGAAGAGGTCGGCGCCGAGCTCGTGGTGCGCACGCCCAAGGGCGTGCGGCTGGCGCAGGCAGGCGAGATCCTCGCGGCACGCGCCGCGGTCGTCATGCGCGAAATCGAAAAGGCTCGCGAAGACCTGGCCTGGCACCTGCGCGGCGCCGAAGCCCAGGTGACCTTGGGCGTATCGCCCGCGGCCGCGATCCTGCTGGCGCCGGGCGCGGTGGCGCGCTATGGCGCGCGCTGGCCGCAGGTGCGGCTGCGCGTGCGCGACACGCTGTATCCGCAGGCGCTGGAGCGCATCCGTTCCGGCGAACTGGACATGGCGCTGGGGCCGCTGCCCGAGACGGGCGGCGGCGGCGACCTGGCCGTGCAGCCGCTGTTCGAAAGCCAGTCGGTCATCGTCGCGCGGGCATCGCATCCGCTGGCAGGCGCGCGGCGTCTGGGCGAGCTGGCCGAGGCGGCCTGGGTGCTGACGGGGCCGGCGCAGGGGCCGGGCGATCCCAGGGCGCTGTATGCCGACGAAACGCAGGCGCGCGCGTTGCACCTGCAGCTCGAATGCGAGTCTTTTTCCACGCTGCTGGCGTTGATGCCGCAGCTGGACCTGATCGGCATCATGCCCCAGGGGTTCCTGGACCGCTACGGGCCGACGTTGGGCCTGGTCCGGCTGGCCATCGCCGATCCCTTGCCCAAGACCGTCATCTATGTGACGCACCGCGCCGATGCGCCGCTGACCGTGCC
Source organism: Achromobacter sp. Marseille-Q4954 (assembly GCF_943737025.1). Lineage (NCBI taxonomy): Bacteria > Pseudomonadati > Pseudomonadota > Betaproteobacteria > Burkholderiales > Alcaligenaceae > Achromobacter > Achromobacter sp. Marseille-Q4954. Next base: position 37,319 of record NZ_CALSFQ010000004.1, on the reverse strand, counting down.
GGCGCGCCGCCTGCTGGACGCGCTGCTGGGCGAGGCCGCGCAGCTGGCTGCCCACCCCTGAGCCGTAACGGATCGGTCCAAAAGGTTGAGGCGCGCCGCAGACGCCATGCCAGCGGCGTAAGCCTCAATATCTTTGACGGTTGGCCATGCGCGGCCTTATTTTTTTGGATTCCTGCCGAGGCGCAATCCACGCCGCCTCGACATTCTCCAAGGCGACATCATGGTGATTGCAACGACAGTCCTGGTGGTGGGCGCCGGTCCGGCGGGCCTGCTCACCGCCGCCGAGCTGCAACGGCGCGGCGTCCAATGCCTGTTGATCGATGCGCACGAGCGGCCGCTGGAATGGGACCGTGCAACCGTGGTCCACCCCCGCTCGCTGGAGATCTTCGACTCGCTGGGCATCGTCGAGCCGCTGCTGGCCGCGGGCGTGAAGCAGCGCGGCGCGCGCATCCATGCCGACGGCAAGGTGCTGGGCGAGATCGACCTGGACCTTTGCGGCAGCCGCTACCCCTACAACATCGGGATTTCGGAAGAGGTCACCGAGTCCATCCTCGCCGACTATCTGGCCAGCCACGGCGGCAGCGTGCAGCGGGCCAGCAAGCTGGTGGACCTGCAGGAACGGCCGGACGGCATGCTGGCCAGGATCGAACGGCCGGACGGCGATATCGAAGTGCTGGCCGAGTGGGTGATAGGCTGCGACGGCCACCACAGCACGGTGCGCGAGCTGGCCGGCATCGAACAGGACGGCCACGACATCAGCCAGCCTTGGGCGGTGTTCGATGCCGCAATCAGCGGCTGGCCCGAGATTTTCGAGGCCAACTACGCCTACCTGGACCGGATCCCGGTGATCCTGACGGCGCTGCCGGGCCAGCGCTGGCGCGTGTACCTGCGGCCCAGCGCCGAAGATTCCGATCTGGTGGCCGATGCCTTGTCCACGTTGCGGCGCTATCTGCCCCAGGCCAATTTCGAAGACGTGGCCCACCCGGCGCGCTTCCGTTGCTACACCAAAGTCGCGCGGCAATTCCGGGCCGGCCGCATCCTGCTGGCTGGGGACGCCGCGCATACCTGCAGCCCGGCCCAGGGCCATGGCATGAATAGCGGCCTGCACGACGCCGTCAACCTGGCCTGGAAGCTTGCGCTGGTCTGTGGCGGGCAGTGTTCGGATTGGCTGCTCGACAGCTACCAGGCCGAGCGCCGGCCGGCCGCGCAGCGCGTGCTGGCATCGGGCGACGAGGCCGAGAGCGCCCAATTGGCCACGAACCCCGACGTGCTGCGCGAGCGCAATGCCGCCATCCGCAAAGCCTTCGAGGACGGCGCCTCGCAGCATCACGAGGCGGTGGCCGAGGCGGAACTGGACATCGACTACCGCGATTCGCCCATCGTCATGGGAGACCGGCACGACCCGGTTTCGCCCGGCCAGCGGCTGCCGGACCAGATCCCGATCCGCCTTGCGGCGGGCGGCGCGGGGATGCTGCACGAACGCACCCACCGCAAGGGCCATACGGTCTTCATCCTGGGCGGCCCGCGGACGTCCGCGGACGCGCTCGCCCAGGTCCGCGCCGCAATCGAGCCGCTATCCGACGGCGCCATCATCGAGGCCGTGGTCGCCTTGACGGCGAACGGGGATATCGGCGGCGTGGACGGTTATCTGGATCTCTCGATGGCCGGCAGGCTGGGCGTGCGGCATATCCTGGTGCTGGCGGTCAGGGCGGACGGCCATGTCGGGCTGCGCTCGGAAGAGCGCCACGCGGAGACCCTGGGGGCTTACGTAGCGCGGCTGCGCATGCCTGCGCCGGCCTCCTGATCGGGGGCGGGCGCCTGCGCCACGCCCGGCACGCCGCGCCGGATGTTGCGCGAGAATTCGGCCGCATCCACGGTGGCGCGGGCGCGTTGCGTGTAATGGCCCGCCTGCCGGTAGGCCTGCGGACTGTCCGCGCCTGCGAGGGCGTCCAGGCGGTACAGGTACTCGGGCAGATAACCGGAGAACAGCACGCGGTAGTCGAGCGGCAGCCCCGGCACGATTTGGTCGGCCAACCGGTACACGATGGTGGTGCAGTTGCCCGTCAGCGTGTTGTAGAAGCGCGGCTTGTCCGCCAACCGGGTGGCGGTGTCCACATAGGACAGGAACAGCTTGCGGGCCGCGCCCTCTGGCATGTGCACGCGGTACAGATAGCCTTCCTCGCCGCGCACATTGGTGCGCACGCGCAGGCTGTCTTCCTCGGTCGAGGCCAGCACGGACAGCTCGTACTGGCGGAAGAAGCCGCCGATTTCCGAGAACTCGTCGTGCAGCTTGCGGCGGATCTCCACCGAGAACACCACGTATTGGCCGTCGCTGAAGCCGAACGACACCAGGGCGTGGGCGATGGCGGGCCGGCCCCAATAGGACAGCGCCAGGTCCACCGAGGCGAGGCGCGACAGATCGTAGCGGCGGGTCTCCCAACGCACGTCGTAGTCCGTGCGCGTGCGCCAGTCGAAATTGCGCACGTTGCGCAAGGTGACGATGTCGCCCTCGATGGTGCCTTGCGTCTGGCGCTCCACTTCCGGCATCCACTGACGGTCGTTGGACGGACGCACGCCCAGCCGCCACCAGGCCAACAGCGCCAGCAGCAGAACGCTGAACAGCCAGGCAGGCCGGGACTCTCCGATGGACAGTCCGACCAGCGCGGCGGCCGCGAGCGCGAGCCATGCCGCCGGCAGGACGGCGCGCGCGCGGCCGGGGAACGGAGACTGGAACCAGAGCGCCGCCGCGCCCCAGGCCGCGCCGGCCACGATGGCCACTCCGCCTACGATCTGCGCAATCATGGCGTCTTCATGCGCGTTGCGGGGCCGTCATTGCGCCCCTTGCGAGGATTCGGCCTGCTCCGCGTTGCGGGCCTGCGCCTTGCGGTCCTGCTTGCGCCAGCCCGCGCGCATGCGGGCGATCTGGCGCAGCGCGTCCTGCGACATCTTCCACCAGCCGAACGGGCGCGGGTCGGCCAGCATGCTGAGCGCGCGCGCATAGTCCAGGGTGAGGCCCGGGGTCCAGGCCATGGTCAGCGCGCGCTTGCGGATCTGCGCGGCCACCCACAGTTCAGGCGTCAGCAAGAGGCGCAGCAGCACGCGCCATCCTGCCTTCGGGCCATGCAGGCGTCCCACCACGCCGTCCAGCGCCGCTTCCAGCGCGCTGGACACCGAACTGGAGCAGTTGCGGTGCGTCAGGTTGTAGATCTCGGTCTTGCGGTACTCGTTCCAGAAGGCCTGCAGCTTGGCCGCGTCGTAGTTGCGGATGCGCACTCGCATCGTGGACGGCGTCCAGGCCTTGGATTCGGTGGCGTAGTCGGGCTGGTACACGCCTGGCACGTTGTTCTCGGCCGTGGCGCGCAGCAGAGTGCCGAACTGTTCCGGAGAGTGGTCGATCTCCCGGGCCGGATACAGGCTGATGTACACGCCTTCCGGCGATTCCAGCGCGGCGTGGCCGGTCGACACCACGCCGTTGATGTCGACGGCGGCGATGTAGCGATTGACCACGGGGTAGTTGCGCGTCTCGGTCTTGGCCGAGCCCGACGGCGTCCAGACGTGGACGGTCAGCGCGCGCTCGGATTCCAGCGGGGGACCGTCGAACACCGTCTGTGCGGGCGCGTCGGCGCGCGTCGGCATGAAGTCTGGATGCGGATTGACGTCCAGCGCCGGGTTGGAGTCCAGGTGGCGGACGCGGCGCGCCAGCGACAGCAGCCGCAGCCCTGTAAACGCCAGGAACAGGCCCAGGCAGTATGGCACCGTGCCGACGTAATGGGTCGGGTAGGGCTGGAAAAAGAAAATGGCCAGCAGGATTTCCGCCACGCCCGAGGCGAAGACATAGCGCCAGCGCTCGTAGCGCACCACGTAGGCGGCGGTGCACTGGATCAGGCCGTCCACCAGGAACATGAGGCCGAACAGCATGGATAGCGCGAAATGCCCGTGATGGTGGCCGATCAGGACCAGGCTGCCGGCCGTCAGCACGATGGCGCCCTTGGCATAGCGCAGCACCCGCTGCCCGCCCACCCCGGACTTGGCGATCATCAGCGTGGCCAGGCCTTCGATGACCAGCAGCGCCGCGAAGAAATTCAGCGGGAAATAGACGGCGTTGTCGAGCGCGTCGATGAACAGCGTGACGCCTGTAATGCAAAGCAGGCCGCCGATGATATACAGCCCGCGGGCGCGCTTGCGCAGATAGTCCACGCCCAGCAGCAGCAAAACCAGATTGGCCATTGCGCTTGATCCTCCTCTTCCGTGACCCCGTTACAGTGCTAGATATTTGGTTTGCTAACCAAGTTAACAAATTTCCTGGCAGCTATGCAGGTATTCTTCCTGACGCATCCGTCTGCGATCTTTCCCGGGACATGGCATGAACACCAAGACCAGCCGCGCAACAAAAGAGGCAACGCAAGAGACACCCTCCAGCCTGATAGACGCCAGGATCCGCGAACTGGACGACTGGCGCGGCCAGACGCTCGCGCGGGTCAGGGCCATCATCAGGCAGGCCGATCCGGGCGTGGTAGAGGAATGGAAGTGGCGGGTGCCGGTGTGGTCGCGCGACGGCATCATCTGCACTGGCGAAACCTATAAAGGCGCCGTGAAACTGACCTTCGCCAAGGGCGCGGCGCTGGAGGACCCCACCGGGCTGTTCAACGCCAGCCTGGACGGCAACACGCGGCGCGCCATCGATATCCGCCAGGGTGAAACCCTGGACGAAACGGCCCTGGCTGCGCTGATCCGCGCCGCGGTGCGCCTGAATGCGGCGGGGAAATCGGCAGGCGCGAAAAAATAGCTCGCGCCTGAGGTTCAGGGCAACAGCCCGGCCTCCCGCAACAGCGGCTCCTCATACTCGGAGCCTTCCGCCGGATATCGCAGGTCCGCAAGCTTGCCGGCCTTGGCCAGCGCCCAGACGATGCTCTCGCCGGCGGGCAGCGTGTCGGGCGCCTGGGCGTACAGCGGATCTTCAAATGCGGCGCTCGCCGGGGCGATCGTCCAGCCCTGGGCGTTCAGCGCCGCAATCACGTCCGGCAGGGCTGCCGCATTGAGCTGGTTGGTGTGCAGCAGCATGACATGCTTGGGGCTGCGGCCCAGCACCTCGCGGGCCAGCCCGTCGTAATAGGCCGCCCGGTCCAGCAAATGGCGGACGTACCGCTGTTTCACGCGCTGGGCCCGGGTGGTGTCGCCCGCCTTCATGTGATCGGCATAGACGCGGCTGTAGTACCAGTCGCTGGCATCTATGGAGACCAGCCCGTTCCTGTAGCGGTTCTGCGCCATCCAGTCCCGCATGCCGTCCCGCTTGGCTTGCGTATCGCCTTCTTTCAGGTACGGGAACCGCAGCATCGGCACGAAGGTAGGCAGGCTCCGCAGGGCGGCATCGGCGCGTTTTACATCGGCAATGAACGCTTCCAGCGACACCTTGGGGTCGGCAAGGCTGCGGTGGCTGGCCGTATGGTTGCCAACCCAATGTCCCGCCCTCGACCATTGCGCCACCAGCGCGAGCCCGTCGGCGCCACCTATGCTGCGCAACGCGGGAAACAGCGCGGATTGGATCCCGTGCTTCTGCAAGGCCTCCAGCAGTTGGGAATTCCATAGCGCGGCCTGGGGCTGCTTATCGGGATCGAGTCCGTCGTCAAAGGTCAGGGCCACGGTCTGGGCGGAGCACCACGACGCCCATAGAGAGAAGCCGACGGCAAAAATGCGGCGTAGGGAAAAGCGGGAAGCCATGCAGGGAAGCAAACCTCGGATGTCGTTGCCACGCACGCCAGGAATTCCACCCTGGCGTCCCGTGCCCCGGCGGATGCCGGGGCATCAGGATAGCAGCCAGGGCAAACGGGCGCGCCGATCATGTCAGGCCCCCGCCGGCCTGATGTTCTGGTTGTGCCGGAACAGGTTGTGCGGGTCGTAGCGGGTCTTGGCCTGGACCAGCCGGTCGAAGTTCGGGCCGTAGGCCGCGCCCAGCCGCTCCGGTTCGTCCTGCGTCAGGAAGTTCACGTACACGCCTCCTTGCGCATAAGGCTCGGTGGTGCGGAACAGCGTCCGGGCCCAGGCGATGCAGCGCTCGTCTTCTTCCGGAAAGTCCCAGCGTCCGTGCACGTTCATGGCGAATTGCGCCGCACGGTGCGGATAGGCCATGGCGGACACCGGCACCTGCGCGGCCACGCCGCCGATGTAGCCCAGGAAGATCTCGCATTGCGGCGACGGCAGGTTTTCCACCGCGGCGACGATGGCGTCGATCAGCCCGTCTTCCAGGCCGCCCAGATTGTGCGACTTCCAGTAGTTGCGGGCGCCGGGCGTAAGCAGCGGGTCGAAGGCCTTTTGCCAGGCGGTGTAGGGCATGGGGCCCAGATGCTCGCCATAAGGCGTGCCGAAGCCGCGCACCACTTCGACCGCGGCCGGACCTAGTGCCGGATCGCCCGTATAGCACATGGCGAAGGCGACCATGGGCTTGCCATGCACATCTTGAGGCAGGAAGGGCAGCGGCGGCGCCAGGCGCAGCACGGCCCAGACCGTCAGTTCCTGGGGCAGCGTCGCCAGCGCATCGCGGTACTTCGACAGCGCTTGCTTGCCTTGTTCCAGCGGCAGCACCACCAGGCCGCCATACACCTCGGGGCCGACCGGATGCAGCTGGAATTCGAACATCGTGACCACGCCGAAATTGCCGCCGCCGCCCCGGATCGCCCAGAACAGGTCCGGGTTGTCCTGCTCGCTGGCGTGCAGCAGCTTGCCGTCCGCGGTGATGACGTCGGCCGAGAGCAGGTTGTCGATGGTCATGCCGAACCTGCGGGTCAGCCAGCCGAAGCCGCCGCCCAGCGTCAACCCGGCCACGCCGGTGGTGGAATTCACGCCCAGCGGCGTGGCCAGGCCATAGGCCTGGGCTTCGTGGTCGAAATCGGCCAGCGTCGCGCCGGGCTCCACATAGGCCCGGGCGCGCAAGGGATCGACGCGCACCGACTTCATCGGCGACAGGTCGATCATCATGCCGTCGTCGCAGACCGCGGTGCCAGCGATGTTGTGGCCCGCGCCGCGCACGGACAGGACCAGGCCGTTGTTGCGCGCGAAATCCACGGCGCGGCGCACGTCGGCCGCGCCCGCGCATCGGAAGATCACCGCCGGCCGGCGGTCTACCATCGCGTTCCAGATCTTGCGGGCGTCGTCGTAGCCGGGGTCGCCCGGGCAGAGGACCTGGCCTCGGGCCGAGGCTTTCAGATCATCCAGGGCGCTATCGGAAAGTTTGCTCATCACACACCTCCTTGAAGGTGCTGCTTCGTGAACAACCTCTGAAACTGGGGCCTGCGTAGCAGGCCCTGGCCGCCTATGGGTTCGGGCGCGGCATGGGAGACGCCTCCTGGGTAGAGGGCCATGACCCGGAAAGGGCGGCGCGCCGCGCCGGGAGCCGGTCGGCCCGCTCCCGTTTTGCGCGCCGTGGCGTGCGTATCTGGAAAGCTTACTCCTCGCTGGTCCATTCCACCTGCACGCCGAGGCTGCGCAGGTTCTCGACGAAGCGCGGATGGGCGCGGCGGATCGGCGTGGCGTTGCGGATTTCCGAACGGCCGTCGATGCTGCTGGCGATCATGAAGAGGGCGATGGCGACGCGGATGATGTAGGGGCTTTCGACCACTGCAGGCGTCAGCGGCCGGCCGCCGAACGTGATCAGGCGGTGCGGATCGGACGAAAACACGTGCGCGCCGAACTTGGACAGTTCGCCGGCCCAGCCCAGCGCGCCGTCGTAGACCTTGTTCCAGAACATGGCGTTGCCCTCGGCGCACACGCCCAGCGCGATGAAGATGGGCAGCAGGTCCACCGGGAAATAGGGCCACGGCGCCGCCTCGACCTTGGTCAGCACATTGCTGGTGAAGGGCGTCTGCACCTTCAGCGGACCCGAGCGCAGCGCGCGCGACCAGCCGTTCTCGTGCACGATCTGCACGCCGAACTTGGCGAAGGTGCGGTCGATCAGCGGGAAGTTCGCGGGCGTGCTATTGCGCACCACCACGTCGCCGCCCGTGATCGCGCCCAGCGCGAGAAAGGTGGTGATCTCGTGGAAGTCTTCCTCGAAGGTGAACTCGCCGCCGCCCAGGCGGGCGCCGCCGCGCACCGTCAGCCGCGAGGTGCCGATGCCGTCGATGTCCGCGCCCATCATCGCCATGAAACGGCAGAACTCCTGCACGTGCGGCTCGGAGGCGGCGTTGGTCAGGGTCGACTCGCCCTGCGCGGCGGCGGCGCACAGCACGAAGTTCTCGGTGGTCGTCACCGAGGCGTAGTCCAGCCAGTGGTGGGTCGGCTTCAACGGGCCGCTGCTGCGGACCAGCAGCGAGCCGCTGGCGCGCTCCACTTCGCCGCCGAAGGAGCGGAAGATGTCCACGTGCGGGTCGATCTCGCGCACGCCCAGGGTGCAGCCCTTGACGTTGTCTTCCAGCCGCGCCACGCCGAAGCGGGCCAGCAGCGGCGGCACCAGCATGATGGACGAGCGCATTTCCTCGGGCAGCCGGTGGCGCGCGGCGTCGAAGGCGGTGTCGCGGTGGTGCAGGTCCAGGGTGCGGGTGGACTCGTCCAGCCGCACCTCGCTGCCCAGGGTGCGGAAGATGTCCAGGATCTTGCGCACGTCGGTGATGTCGGGCACGCCGTGCAGCCGCAGCGGCTGGTCCGTCAGCAGGGTGGCGCACAGCACCGGCAGGACCGCGTTCTTGTTGGCCGAAGGGATGACGCGGCCGCGCAATGGGGTGCCGCCGTGGACGATGAGGTTGGACATGGAGCGAGTAGGACGAAAAGAAAGAGGGAGGGGAGCCGCCAAGGCTCCCGGTAAATTCACACTGTAAGGGGGCGTGGCACCCGTGTCATGCCGGCTTGGCGGCGCCGGGGCCGGGATTCTTGCGGATCAGCACCCAGCCGCCTATGGTCAGCGCCAGGCCGGCCCCCAAATAAGGCAAGCCGAAAATCAGCGCCCAGAAAAACAGCGCCGTATAGGCGTCGTTGGCCGCCTGCTTGCCGCCGGTGGCCGGATTGAATATGCCGGGTTCCATTGCAAGCAGGGCGCCGAGCAGGTTCAGCAGGACGGCCAGGCCGAGCATGGCGCAGCCCCAGCCGATCAGGCGGCGGAAATTGGGAATGCGGACCAGCGCCGCGACGAGCGCCAAGCCTATCAGCAGCGACACGATGCCCGTCGTGATCAGCATTTTGTCCAGCGCTGCCATGTAGGCAAGCCCAGTCAAGTCCGCCAGCCCGAACGCGTGCTGCATGACCGGATTGACGACGCCGCCGCTGGCCCAGGCGACGAGCAGGCCGAACGCGATGCTGGTGAGCCACTTGGTCAGGGCAGAGGGCATGCGGGAGTCCTGTTCATAATGCGGTGCAGCGAGAATACTGCGGATTGCTGCTGACGATTGAGACCGGCGGTAACCGCGATCCGGGCAAGGCGCCGCCGCCTAGGGCCGGCGCCGCATTCTTTCCTGGTGCAGCAGCCTGACCTGTTCGGCGAACTCCGGCACCGGTCCTTCGACGGGAATGCCGTCCACGACCTCGGCGATGGCCAGCGGCCGCACCTTGGACGTGGGGGCGACACCCCATTCCCGCAGCCATTCACGGTATTGCGCGGAGGAGCTGGCATAGACGATGCGGCCCAATCCGACCCAGCCATGCGCCGACGCGCACATGGAGCAGTGTTCGCCCGAGGTATAGACGGTGCAGGCGGCGCGCTCGGCCGCCGGCACATTGCTGGCGGCCCAACGCGCGATCTCGAATTCCGGATGCCGCGTGCGGTCGCCGCCGGAGACGTGGTTGTGGTCTTCGAACAGGACCTCGCCGTCGGGCGAGACCAAGACCGAGCCGAAGGGCTCGTCGCCAGCTTCCAGCGCCTGTCTGGCGAGTTCGATACAGCGCGCCAGGTGCTTCTTGTCCGTTTCTGTAATCATGCGAGCCTCCTTGTGTATGCCGCGCGGCGCGTGGGGACCGGCGGCTGTGGGTGGGGAGGCCGCCGGCATGCATCCGCAAGCATAGCCTTGTTGCAGGCTGGCTCAGTAATACACGTCCACGTAGTCCGTCAGCCCGCCGCAGGCTTCCATCTGCTGCAGGCGCCAGTACTTGCGCTTGCCGGTCGCGCGGAACTCGAATTCGCCGTTGCGCTCGCAGCGCCGGCCCTTGTCCGGCGCGTCCAGGATCAGGATCGTGCCGCGGAAGATGAAGCGGTCGCTGGCGATGGAGACGATATCGCCCTTGATCTTCAGCGTGCCTTCGTGGTTGGCCTGAGTGCCCTCGATGCGGACCACGTCGTTTTCATCCGTCGCGGTCAGGTGGCCGCGCTGCGCGGACCAGAGCCATTGCAGCGTGATGCCGCTGTTGTTCATCAGGCGTTCGTAGGCGGCCTGGTTCTGGATGTCGGTCTTCTGCACCGAACCCGAGGGCGCGGCCGCGGCCGGGGCCGCAGCCGCAGCGGTCGGGGCAGAAGCGCCTTGATGCGCCCTCACTTGGGCCGCAGCCATGGTCGGCACAGCCGCGGCCATGGCCAGGCTTGCCGCCAGCAGCAGGCTGGACATCCGCTTTTTTCCCAGGGCGATGGGGGTGTCGCGCTCGAGGTTCTTGTGCATGGTTCTCGTCAAGTAAGGGTAGGAGGGCGCGGCCGCCCGGTCCGGGCAACCTGACGGGGACGCCGCCAGGGATGCGCCTGGGCCGAGGGTCGGCGGGCGCATAACTTAGCATGGTCATCGGACCCCGATAATTGCTGTTGTTTGAGCTTGTGTATCCATTGGTTATTTGCATTACCAATGAATACCGCCAGACGCCGCGCCAGTCCATGCCCCCCGCCCACTCACTGTTTGGCGGCTGCGCTCTGCGCCCGGAAGGCGGCTTCGCCCGCATCGGAAATCTCGACCCATTTCCTGTCGGGCGCGGCGTCCGGCACATAGCTGTCGTGCCAGTTCCACCACTTGTAGGTCGGCGTCTGCGGATAGCCCTCGGGCGAATCCTCCCAGACTTCCTGGCGCCCCAGCGGCGTGATGTCCAGGTAGTTCCAGGTGCCGCCCATCTGCTCGTCGCCGCGGTTGTTGAGGAAGTAGGTGCGGAAAATGCGGCTGCCGTCGCGGTAGAACACGTTGGTGCCATGCCACTCGTCCACGCCGAAGTCGGCATCGAAGCCATCGGTCAGCGTGTACCAGGGCATTTTCCAGTCCATCTGCGCTTTCAAGCGCGCGATGTCCGCCTGCGGCGCGCGGGAAACAAAGACCAGCGTGGTGTCGCGGGCGTTCAGGTGCGCCAGATGAGCGACCTGGTCCGCCACCATGGAGCAGCCGCGGCAGGCATGTTCCGGCCAGCCGTACACGCCCGGTTCGAAAAAGGCGCGGTAGACGATCAGTTGGCGGCGGCCGTCGAACAGATCGGGCAGGGCGAGCGTGCCCGAGGGGCCCTCGAACACATAGGTCTTGGCCACTTCCGTCCAAGGCATGCGCCGGCGTTCGGCGGCCAGCGCGTCGCGGGCGCGGGTGTGGGCTTTTTCCTTGACCAGCAACTGCTGGCGGGCGGTTTCCCAGTCCTGGGGCGAGACGACCGGGGGCGTGCGCATGGGGGTGCCATTGCTTGATGCAGTCATGATTTCCTACCTCCTTATCGCGGGCCGGCGTCCTGGCGCAAGGGTTTGCGCGCAGACTGGCTGCTCGGCGGCCTGGAAACAGTCTGGCATCGCCGGGCAGAGAGGGGGGAGTAACAAATCCGGCGCAATTCCGCCGGCGGCCGGCTCAGAAACTTACCGCCAGGCCCACCGAGAAGCCCGACACGTTGTTGCCGAACACATAGCGGCCCACCAGCCGGGTGCGGGTGATGATCATGTTGTAGGCGCTGGAGTCCAGCTCAAGGCCGGCGCCCACCGAGGTCAGCCGGTCGAAGCCCAGGATGCCGCGCTGGTCGCCAAGGAACTCCGAGTGCGTCAGTTCCAGCACGTAGCGCAGCGGCCGTTGCAGCATGACGAATCCCGTGGGGGCGCGGTAGCGCGCCCACAGATTGGCCGATTGCGCCGTGGCATGGCCTTGCACGGCCGCGGAGCTGTCGAAGCTCTGCAGGCGCAGGTCCGAATAGCGCAGCTCCACGTCGACCTCATAGCCGGGTCGGTAGTGCTCGTAATCCAACATGAGCGAGCCGCCCAGGCCGTAGGCGTTGAGCGAACCCTTGTCCAGGAAATCGATGTCCTTGCCAGTCTGGCGTCCCACATACCAGCTGGCCGCGCGCAGGTCGCTGGTGACATTGCCCAGCGCGAAATTGAAGATGGGGCGCAGTTTCAGTTCGTCCGTGAGCTTGAAGTCCCAGCCGATGCCGCCCGTGGCGGATACGCTGTTCCACTTGGTGGGGACGGTGCGAGACTCCGCCCCTTGCGTGGCGACGAAAGTCGGATCGTAGCGGCTCCAGGCCAGCACGCCTTCAAGGTAGATGGGCACGGATTTGGAAATGGTGTCGCCGCCGCCCAGCTGCGACATGGAGAATTCGCTGGACCCGGAGACCGATCCAGTGCCGGCGCCGATGTTCAGGGCGCTGGTCGTGATGTCGGGCACGATGGAGAACGACATGATGGCCAGCACGCCGTTGGCGCGCTTCTGCAGGTCGTCCTTGCTCAGGCGCAAGCCTTGCTGCGCCAGGGCGGGAGCAGCCGCTGCGCAGGCCAGCAGGGCAAGCAGCCAGCCCATATGTCGTTTCGCCATGCTCAGGGGCAGGGGCATGTCATCTCCGGAACGAATGCGTGTCCAATGGCGGCAGCCAGCCTTGGGGCGTCAGGCAATCTAGGGGGCGGCGGCAGGCGGGTCAACCATGGATTGGCGCTGGGCTGCCAGCAGAGCGTCGCTCTGGTCGATGCGGATGGTTCCTATCCGCGGAAATTCGAAATCCACGATGATGTAGATCGCCGCCGTCATGACCACCGCATAGACCAGCTGGTGCAGCATGCTGTCGCGCTGGGCGACCGCCAGTTTGGATCCGATGAGGCAGGCGCACACCAGCGCCAGAAACACCAGGAACGCGTAGGTGGCGACGGGGGGATGGACCTTTTGCGCCACGGTCTGGGCGGTGGACACGTCGAACATGTCATTGACCGCGCCTATGTACGACGCCGCGAAGGGCGGCACGGTATTGCGGGCGGCGCTCATCGACGTGGTCCAGATTTCTTTCTGCAGCGCGCCGACCCGGCCTGCGATCGCTTCGCGCTGGCCCAGGTCGGAAACGTGCCTGTAGTATTCGATGCGCCCGTCCACGTAGCGCCGGAACTGCTCGCGCAGCTTGGGCTGGTCCGCGGCATTGAGCATGTCGATCCGCAGCCAGGCCGTGCCGATGGCGTTGACCTCGAGCACCAGGAGGTTGCGGCGCTCGGCCATGCGCTGCGCCGCGCCCGAGAACGTGAAAGCCACCAGCAGGCCCAGCAGCGCGAACACGGACGCCTCGATGGCGGCGGCGCCGGCGCCGCTCTTGTCGTCGGCGCGATGGCCCAGGCGCTTGCCGATGCGCATCGCAAGCAGCAGCAGCGCGAAGAACAGGACCGCCAGAGCCGCCAGCAGAAGGGAATAGTTCATCAGGTCACCACGCGTTCAATTGCGGTTGGTCGGGTACGGCGGCACAGCCTGGGCCTGGTCGCGCCACAGCGTGACGCGGTTGCGCCCCGCCTGCTTGGACGCGTACAGGGCCTCGTCAGCCCGCCGTATGACTTCGGAAGCGGACTCGCCGTCCTGCGGCCAGAGCGCGACGCCGATGGATATCGTCACGCGGCCCACGCTGTCCGGCATGAGACGGCGGGCCACGGCCGTGCGCAGGCGTTCGGCAACCTCGCAAGCCTTTTCAGCCGAACCGGTGGGCAACAGGGCGATGAATTCTTCTCCCCCCACCCTGAAGGCGCGGTCCTGGTCGCGCAGGCCGGCGCGGATCACCTCGGTCAGCGCGATCAGCACTTTGTCGCCCGTCATGTGGCCGAAGCTGTCGTTGATGCGCTTGAAGTGGTCCAGATCCATGGCGATGACCGCCACGGATGCGCCGTCTGCCGCGTAGGCGTTCAGCACCTCGGTCATGGCCCGGCGGTTCAGCAGACCGGTCATCGGATCCGTCAGCGCCTGGGTGTTCAGGCGTCCCACTTCGTCCTGATGCTGGTCCAGCGTCGATCGGACGGCCTCGCGCAACGTGTCGGCCTCGGCGTACCACGCGTTGAGCCGCGCGAGGTCCACGCCGCCCGACTTGCCTGCGGTCATGGCGCGCGTCAGGCGCGACAGCGGCGATGCGATGGCATAGGCCAGGCCGCACACCAGCAATAGCGTGAGCGCGATGGCCGGGATGGCGGAGCGCAGCGCATCCCCCAGCAATTCGCGCAGCGGCGACAGTACCTGATCCAGCGTACGCTGCGCCACCACCGCCCAATTGCCCTTGGGCAAGGGCGCGTAGCCGGTCAATACGGCGCCGCCGTCCGCCTTCGGATGCAGGGCGGCGCCGACGTTCCGGGCCGATTCGATGCTGGCCAGATCGAGCGTGTCGGGCGCGGCGTGCCGGCGGTACAGCACGTCGCCGTTGCTGCCGACCAGGAACACCGACATGCCGGCGATTTCGTCCCGGTCGCCGATGATCCGGTCCATGCCGCTGCCAGCATCCAGCGTGATGGCAATGGCCAGATAGGCCTGGGGCGCGCCGGCCGCGTCTTCCACGGGTTCGGCCACGGTAAGCACCGCGGCCTGCGCGCCGGGTATCTCCGTCACCCAGGCGCCCGAGCCTGGGGCGCTCACGCCCAGATCGGCAAGACGGAGGATCTTTGCATCCGCAAGCTGGCCCGTAGGCGAGCGGGCAACGATACGGCCTTCGGCGTCGGCCAGCATGACCGCGTGCAGCGAGTCGACCTGGCCGGCTAGGCGCTGCAATTCGTTCTGCAGCGCTTGCGGTTTTCCCATGGAGGCAGCGAGTTGGCCGGCGGCATTGCGGGCCTGGCGATGCAAGGCGGCAATGTAGACGTCGATGACCTCGGCCAGCTTCTCGGCGCGCGCGTGGTTGGCGGCCAGCGCATTCTTGATGATCTGCGCCTTCTGTACCTGGTAGCTGGAGTACATGGCGTTGGAAAAACCGACGGCGACGCTCAGCACGGCCAGGACGACCAGCACTGCAAGCAGGCCGATTTTGCGCTTGCGCAGGCCTGCGTGGCTAGACCGAGGGCTCATCGAGACTCCGTGCAATATTCCATGCGTGTTGGTGTATCGACTGCGTTTAGTCTGCAAAGATAAATGGGCTGGGGGCGGGCCGCAAGAGCTGACGCCGGGAATGGCGATCCGCCGTTGATTTACCGGAGAAAAATGTGAGTTGCCGCCAACACGGACGGCCTGATGCCATCAGGCCTGGGAATTCCCGTTACGTCGGTGCCGGCGCGCCCTTATGCCTATTTCACCTTGATGATGTCGTCCGGCTTCCAGGTCTGGTCGTAGAACGCATCTTCCGCGCCGTACAGCCGCAGCGCGACCAGGAAGTCGCGCCCCGGGATGGTCTGAATGAAGGCGGCGCCCGCCGTGCCTTCGGGCTTGTCCGGCCCGAACCAGATTTCCACGGAACCGTCCGCCTGCTTGGGGATGTCGTAATAGCCGTTGGTGGAGGGCATCAGCTGCCTGGTTTCCGGCATGGTGCCGTCAGTCACGTTATAGGCCGTGACCGCCCAGAACAAGGCCGCCGGCGCGTTGGGCGGCAGCCGCAGCTTGTAGGTGTTGGATCCATGCAGGAAATTCCCGGCGGCATCCCGGGCGGTGTAGGGGTATTTCGAACCCGCGCCCGTGGTGCGCATGACCATCGCGGGGGCGGACGAATAGGCATACTGGAAGAAGCCGGCGCGCTGGTTCACGTCCAGATAGCTTTCCTGCATCCATTCGGCCGTGCCGCCCGCCCAGGCCCGTTCCCATTGACGGTCCTTATAGTAGAGGTTGCGTCCATCCTCCCGCCCCAACTGGCGCAGCGCCAATATCATCCTGGGCGCGGTCTCCACGGCTTTCTGCAGCATGTCCTGCTGCCGTTGGGTCGGCTCGAAGGGTTGACCCTTGACGATGCCGATGGACGCCAGCACACCCCGCAGTTCGGGATCGATGGCGGACACGGGCTCGTAGTCGACGAAGTCCTTGAGCTTCTGCCAGAACTGGCGGTCCACCGGATACATCATGTCCACGCGCTTGCCGCTGGCATCCGGAAACTCCATGGGCTTGATGTTTTTTTCCTCTGCCCAGAGCGGATAGACGCGAGTGGTTTCCGCCGCCTTGACGGCGGGGGCGGGGTCGGGTTTGCCGTCGCCCTTCGCCATGACCGTGCGGAAGAACAGGAACACGTTGTAGGTCGGCGATTTGAAGGCGAAGTAGCTGCTGGGAATGTGGCCGTCATAGTCCGGCGGCAACAGCAGATACAGGCCACCGCGTGCGCGGTCAGGGCCGATGGCGCCCACGTCGGTAATGGTGCGTTGGAAGAAGTCGGTGAACATGCCGATGACGTTGGGGGGCGCCTTGACCACCAGCGGGCCGGTCTTCTTCAGGTCCAGGTAGCTCATGGAATAGATGACGTCGGCGTTGGGCGTGGGCACCATGGTCTTGGCGTCCATGCGCTCCTTCCAGATCGGCAGCACGTTGTAGCCGGCTCCGAACGCCTTCTCGGAGCCATCGCGCATGCCGATGACGTTGAGCGCCGGCAGCATCGTCATGTAGGCGTGAATGGCGCGTTGGTAGTAGAGCTCGTCGCGCAGGCCTTCGGCCTCCTTTTGGTCGAGCCAGTTGCCATTGTTGATTTGCCTGACGAGCGGCGAGATGGCTGCTTGTTCCTGGGCTGCGCTGGTTCCAGCGCAAAAGGCGGCAAGCAACGCGGCCGCCAACAGCTTGAATCGGGGTTGGGCGCGCATGAATGAACTCCTGGTGAGGGTGCGGGAACGCTCCCGCGCAAGACATGACGAGGTGGAAGAGGGGCGGACCGGCGCTGCGCCGTTCCGGGCCGTCAATCCATCTTCTTGATTTGCGGCGGCTTCCAGCTGCCGTCGAGTATGGCCTGCTGGCCCCAGTACGCGCGTATGTAGAGCGAGATGGGCTCTTTGGGCGAGGGCAGCCAGTTGGCCTCCTTGTCCTTGCCAGGAGAGGTCGGCCCCACATAGAGAGTCAAGGAACCGTCCGCATTGCGGGCGAGGTCCTTGTTCTTGGTACCGAGCGAATAGCGCTTGAGTTCGTTCGGGCTGAAGAGATGCAGCTTGTTGTAGAGCGTCAGGGACCAGAAGCCCTTGACGGGCGGCAGCTGGCCCTTGGGGAAAGTGATTTCGTAGCGTTGGCTGCCATCGAGCTGCGCGCCGGCCGCGTCGAAGTCCGTATAGAAATACTGGGTTTCGCTAGGCCGGTTGTCGAACATGTTCGACTTGGAGGTGCCGGTCCGGTTGAAATAGTCCAGGCCCGTCTGGGCATTGTTGACGGACCGGTTCCAGTTGTTGCCGGCAGGGCGCCCATTGTGCTTCCACTGGAAGAAGGGCGCTATGACTTGCTCTTCGGTTTCCTTGGCGGTCTGGAGCAGCGCCTCCTTGATTGCCGGATCGCGCGCCGCCGCGGCCAGCACGGAACGGAACTGGGCATACATGGCCTCCTCGCCTGGCAGCGGCGGGACTGTGTCCAGCACCTTGCCTAACTGGTCGAAGAATGTCTCGGGGATTACCCAGCGCGTTTCTCCTGAGCTGGCGCTCTCGGCCTGAGGGTTCGGGATATCGGGTGTGTTCTTCCAGTCTATGGTCTTCATCTTCCCGTCGAAATCCTTCAGCGGATAGAACACGACCTGGTTTATCTTGTCCTGTATGGCTTTGCGATCCTGTTCCGTGTCATCCATGAAAATACGCGGGATGGCATTGGCCAGCGCGGTTGGACTGCGGATGACACCCTGTACGCCTGCGGGCCGTTTGCCCTTCCAGTTGGGGCCGACCAGCAGATAGAAGCCCGGCTTGCTCTTGTAAGGCTTGCCCAGTTCGCCGAACTGGTTGGTGCGCTGGTCGTAGAGCGCGTAAACCCAGAAGCGATCGCCGAAGTCGGGAACCTGGGCGATCACGGGTTCCTCGTCCAGCGAGAAGAAGCCCAGGCCGTACACCACGTCCTGATTGGGGCAGGTGACGAAAGTCTCTTGCGGGGCGATGTAATCGTGCAACATGCCGGCCTGGCCGCGTGGTGCCACAGGAAGAATGCCGCCCAGCAGGCCGGGGCGGGGCGCCTTGGTGATCCGATCGCTGCGGTTTTGCATGTTCACCATGGGCCAGCCCCAGATGTAGGCATAGCGGCCTATGGCCTTCGCGTACTCCGGGTGCATGGCGATGTCAGGCGCCGGCAGGGCCAGCGCGGCTTTGCCGGCTGGCGCCTGTGGCGCACCGACGGCGGGCGGGGCGCCCGTCGCAAGATTCAGGCAAAGAAACGAGAGAATTGCGACACCATGCTTCATTCTGCGCTCCTGTCGGGGACTGCCAGACTGCTTGCGGGAGACGCCATTTTCACTAGTGACTCGATTACAAGTCCATGCTAATTTCGGCAATAACTCGTCAGAAAGTTGCGAGGGTCTCGATGGAGCTGTTCCAGTTCGGATCGTTCGGAGAGTACGAAGCCGCGGTGGTTGACGTAGACCTGAAAGTGCGTCTGCTCGGGCCACAAGACGGAGGCTGGCGATTGGGGCACGCAGACGTTGGCGGGATCACTGTCCAACGCGGAATTGAAGCCGTGCCGAATCTGTGTGAAGCCGCGGTGGCGGCCACGCATTTCATGTTTCTGATATCCGATGCCGGATCGGCTTCGGCCTGGCTGAACGGCGTCGCATTGGGGCCGGACAAACTTGCCGTTCTTGCGCCTGGCCGAGGCTTCGTCTTTCGCGCCGACGGCCCGAATAGCTGGGTGACCATCGCGATTCCTCTGTCTTCGCCCTTGTTGCAGGCCGATGACGAAGTCGGCGGGATCTTGCGCTACTGGTCTCGGGCCACCAACGTATTGACCGCCAGTCCTGCGCACATCGCGGCCTTGCAGCAGGCCGCTCTTTTTGCGGCGGACTCGAGAATGCCTGGCGAAGCCGGCCGCGTGCTGATCGAAAATGCGATCGCAACCATGGTCTTTTCCCGCCGTCCGCGGCCGGCGCCTGGTGGAAGACCAGGGGTTTCCTTGCACGAATTGTGCAACGCGACCTTGACGCTTTTCCGGGCGATGGACGGCGATGGACGGAAGAGCGCCGGCTACGATGGACTGAGCGTGGGCGATCGATCATTGAGGACGTTCTTTCGTCATTGCTTTGGCTTGAGTCCGACGCAGTATCTGCACTTGCGGCAGTTGCATGCGGTTCATGCCGCCTTGGCCAGCGCTGTGGCGGGCGAATGGTCCATTGCGGAAATTTTCGAACGTCAAGGCTATCCCTATTCCAACTACGCGCTGACTCGCTATCGAGCGCTTTTCGGAGAAACGCCGTCGGCGACGCGCCGACGTTTCTTCAATGCGGCTAGCCAGCTTGGCGTTTTATAGCGCCAGCGCATCGGGCCGGCACGTCGGCGCGCCTGTCACTGAAGAGGAGTACGAGCATGCCCAGCAAAAACAC
Organism: Achromobacter sp. Marseille-Q4954; assembly: GCF_943737025.1. Classification (NCBI taxonomy): domain Bacteria; kingdom Pseudomonadati; phylum Pseudomonadota; class Betaproteobacteria; order Burkholderiales; family Alcaligenaceae; genus Achromobacter; species Achromobacter sp. Marseille-Q4954. Next base: position 17,780 of record NZ_CALSFQ010000004.1, on the reverse strand, counting down.
GATTTGCCTCTGGTACGACCGCGACGCCCTGGAAGCCGCGCAGTTCTATGCCCGGACCTTTCCCGACAGCGCCGTCAGCAAGGTGCTGCGCGCGCCGGGGGATTATCCTTCCGGCAAGCAGGGCGACGTGCTGACGGTGGAGTTCACCGTGGCAGGCATCCCCTGCGTGGGCCTGAACGGCGGCCCGGCCTTCAAGCACAGCGAGGCCTTTTCCTTCCAGATATCCACCGAGGACCAGGCCGAGACCGACCGCCTGTGGAATGCCATCGTCGGCAATGGCGGCCAGGAAAGCGAATGCGGCTGGTGCCGGGACAAGTGGGGCCTGTCCTGGCAGATCACGCCGCGCGTGCTGATCGAAGCGATCTCGGACCCCGACCCTGCCATCGCCAAGCGCGCGTTCGACGCGATGATGACCATGGGCAAGATCGACATCGCGGCCATCGAGGCCGCGCGGCGGGGGTAGGGGGAGGATTCCTCCTTTTGGCTGATTCCGGCGGGAACCGCGCGATCTATCATGGAAGCGCCGCGCCGGGGCAGCCATCCGCATGGTTCGTCCCGAGGGTGGCAAGTGCTTGCGCTATCTTGCTCGGGGAGCTTTTGCCATGGCCACGCTCGCGGTTCGCCTGATGGCGTTTGTCGTGCTTGCGGGCTGCGGCGCCGCGGCTCATGCGGGGCCCGGACAGGCCATGGAGGCCACCGGCACGTCGCGCTCCTCATCGTCCTCGCGCAGCAACAACACCGGCGCCGCCATCGACGCGGCGCAAAAGGCGCTGAGCGATTATCTGCGCAGTTCCGACCAGCAGGACGGCGCGCTGCTCGATCAGGACGCGCAGGACCGCCTGCGTCAGCAGTACGAGGAGGCGCAGCGCGCGGCGGCCCAGGCCCGCGCGAAGCAGCAAGAGGCCGACTATCAGCGGAATCGCGACCGGATCAAGGAGCGCTATGGCGCCGATCCCGCGCTGAATCCGTGGGGTAGCGGTTCCGCCAGCCGCGACAAGCCCCGCAATGCGCCCGCCGACGCGCCGAACCCTCCGGCTTCAGCCAAGGCCGGGGCCAAGGACCCGGGGCTCGATTACGCCGGCCAGGCCTGCGAGTACTTCACGCGGCCCTCGGATGCCGCGCATCTGAACTATTACAGCGAAGGGTCGACCGTCGTGTACGGCGGACGCGTCTACCAATGCAAGGACGGCCGCTGGGCCTACCGCTATCCCGATACCGTGCTGAGCGCGCGCGACCGCAGCCGGCTTTCGGCCACCCAGCTGGAGAAGTGACATGTCATTGTTCGCGTCGGTCATGGCGGCCGTGCTGGCGTCTTCGACCCTGGGCGCTCCGCAGGGCTCGGGAATGGGAAACAGCGAAGCCTTGTACAAGGCTTATTCCAGCGCCTTGGACCAGGGCTTTCAGGCGATGGGGCCTGGCATGCAGCGCGCGCTGGCAACCTACTGCCAGGACGGGCTGTCCATCGACGGCTACTGCAGCATGGTGGAGCACGGCGCCATCATAGGCAGTCATCTCAGCGGCAATTACGAGGCTGTGCTGCGCTACAGCGACCGGTACGCAACGGCCATGCTTGCCTACCTGGGCGCCAACCGCGTTCCGGCCGGCGCCTGTATGCCCTTGAACGCAGCAGTGGTGAATCCACGCACGAGCAGGATTACGGCCTCCTGGGACGCTCTTTTGCCGTCCTTGGTCTACTTCGCTCAGACCAAGCTCAGGCTGCCCGCGAGCGGCTCCTATTACCAGGCGTTCTACTGCGCGCGCCGTGGGCCCAACAATCTGTTCGAGGACTATGACCCTGAACATTCCAGCGTGCCGGCCAGCGAGGCGGAAGTGCGTGTTGCGCGCAAGTTCGAGGCGGAGATCCTGCGGCCGTTCCGCGTCGCGAATGAACAATTGCACGCGGAACTCCTCCAGACCGCCGATCAAGACCGCGCGGCGGGCCGCCGTCACCTGCTCAAACGCTCCGTCCTGTTCGGAAACGCGTATGCGGCATGCAGCCGGGCGCGTTTCCCGGCCAACCTCTGCGGCTACCTGAGCACCGACCGCATCGAGGTCGATTATTACGAGCGCCAGTAAGCCGGCTTTCACGCACCCAACAGGAGAAGTGATATGTCATTGTTCGCGTCGGTCATGGCGGCCGTGCTGGCGTCTTCGACCTTGGGCGCGCCGCTGGGTTTGGGAACGGAACGGAGCGAAGCCTTGTACAAGGCCTATTCCAGCGCCTTGGACCAGGGCTTTCAGGCGATGGGGCCTGGCATGCAGCGCGCATTGGCAACGTATTGCCAGGACGGGCGGTCCATCGATGGCTACTGCAATTGGGCGGTGCAAGGCGCCATCATAGGCAGCTTTCTCAGCGGCAACTACGAGGACGTGCTGCGCTACAGCGACCGCTATGCCGCTGCGAAGCTGGCTTATCTGCAATCCAGGCGCGAGCCTCTGGGCGCCTGCATGGCGGTGTACGTGAGCACGGTGAAGCCTGGCACGACCAGCACTTTGATTTCCTGGAGTTCGCACGTGCCGTCGTTGAACTACCTGGCGCAGGCGCGGCTGAAACGGCCCGCGACGGGGTCGTACTACCAGGCGTTCTATTGCGCGCGACGGGCGCCGAATGACTTGCTGGACGCCTATGACCCCGAGCATTCCAGCGCCCCGGCGAGCGATGCGGAGTTGCGCGTGGCGCGCAGGTTCGAGGCGGAAATCCTGCGGCCGATGCGCACGGCGAGCGAGCAGATGCAAGCCGAACTCGTCCGTACCATCCAGACCGACAGCACGGCGCTCAGCCGCAATTTCCTCCAGACCGCGGTGCTGTACGGAAACGCCTATTCCGCATGCAGCCGGGCGCGCTTCCCGGCCAATCTCTGCGGCTATCTCAGCGCGGACCGCATCGAGGTGGAGTACTACGAACGCCAGTGAGCCCGCGCCGCTGTGCGGGTGCCGCGAGCTGGCATAACATGCACTGATTGCGATACGCCACGGAGCGCAGACAGTGCGATTGTCCGCCAGTCCGGATCACCGGGCGTTTTCCCGGCTGTGCCGCGCGCGGGACCTGCTCGCGGAGCTGCGGTCCGCGCAGGTTTCGGTCGCGGATGCCGCGCGCGAAGCGAGCATGTCCCCATTTCACTTCATCCGCCGCTTCGAGGCCGCGTTCGGCGAAACGCCGCACCAGTTCCGCACGCGGGAAAGACTGGCGGCCGCGCAGCGGCTGCTTGCGCATGGCCACGCCGTGACCGACGTGTGCCTGGAACTGGGCTACAGCAGCCTGGGCTCGTTCAGCGCGCTGTTCGCGCGCAGGATCGGGGTCTCGCCCGCGCAATACCAGCGCAGTCTGCGCCAAGTCGTCCATGTCCCCGACTGGACGCCGTATCCCCCGGCATGCCTGTTGCTGATGGGCGGACCAGCCGCTATCGCAATTTTCGAGAAGACGCGGCGCCGGCCTTGAGCCATGCTGGGGCTTTTGCGGCCCGGCCATGGTCATGCCGGATTTTGCGCCCAGGCATAAGGAGAGACGATGAGGATCAAGCTGAACAGCATATTTGTCGACGATCAGGACAAGGCGCTGCGCTTCTACACCGAGGTGCTCGGCTTTATCAAGAAGCAGGATTTTCCCGCGGGCGGCGCGCGCTGGATCACGGTGGTTTCGCCCGAGGGACCGGACGATCTGGAGCTGGTGCTGGAGCCCAACGGCCATCCGGCGGCCAGCGCCTACCAGACCGCGCTCAGGAATGACGGCATCCCCGTCACCGCCTTTGAAAGCGCCGACATCCAGGCCGAAGCGCAACGCCTGAAGCAGAAGGGCGTGGTCTTCACGGTAGATCCGACCGCCGCGGGTCCGGTGACGATCGCGATCTTCTCGGACACCTGCGGCAACCTGATACAGATCTACCAGTTGAATGGCTGAGGCTGCCGGCGCGCGCTTCAGCCTCCGGCCGGCAGCACGTGCAGTCCGGTGCGCTTGACGAATTCCTCGTAACTGATGGGCGGCCCGGCCTTGGTGCTGGCGGCGTTGGCCTGCCAATGGACCCAGGAGCGTCCCGTGGTCGCGTCGTACACGACCTTGTAGATGTAGGTGGGCACGGCCACGCCCGCGCCTATGGTCTTGGGCTTGTCGGCATAGACGGGGCCGGTGAAGACGTACACGTCGCCCGCGGCGCGCATCACGTACTTGCGCGTGTCCTGTTCGATGCTGCTCCAGGCGCCGCCGTTGTGAATCTGGTCCTGCGGCACCATGTTGGCCAGCGAGAAGCTCTGCGCCATCGCCTCCGGCGTGGACATATCGCCTGCCGGCGCCATGTGGCCGCGCGAATAGCCGGAGCCGCGGTAGTCGTCCAGCTCGGCCCGCTCGGCGCGCGGCAGCCGCGCTTCGGCGTAGAACTTGTCGGTGCGGCGCATGCCCTGGGCCTGGGTCAGCATCTGGCGATTCAGGCGTTCCGCCACGAATACCGGCGTCTTGGTCTGCCCGTCGTGCAGGATGGCGAAGGCCGAGAAGCACACCTCCCGCAGCTTCTGGCCGCCCGGGACTTCCGGCGGGCGCGAATGCGGAAAGAACTGCCGGCATTCGGCAAACATCGTTTGAACAGGCGCCCCTGTCCGCGCTGCGGTCGGCACCGCCGCGGGCGCCGCGGGCTGGCGTTGCTGCGGCCAGCCCAGGCGCGTGATGACTTCCTGCACCGGCGCCGGAATCCGCCACTGCGGATTCAGCATATAGGTGGCCGCGCCGAAACTCGCCAGCGACGAGAACAGCAAGGCCTTCAGGAATCGGGGGAAACGGCCGCTGGATCGGGATCCGGCCCGGGCCTTGGATCTGCTTGGGGGACTTCTCTTCTTGGAAGCGGGTGTCTTCGCGCGCGTCATTACTACCTGTGAGCTACTGCCCGATTGCAGTTGGCAATCGGCACCGCCCCGGATTGTAGATGAGTGGCAAATTTGCCACTTGCACGGATTCTTTCGTTTCCCGAGATGACTGCGAGGTCCGGTGTTGCATGATGCGCAACACGGCTTGTGACAGTAGTTACGCTATGTTTCCATGAGGCATTTCCCACGTAGAATTCTTGCTGGCCGCGGCGATTGCTGCGGCGCGATACCCACGCGTTCAAGATGTACGTCGATCTCCTCACCCTTTACTTCATCATCATCGGAACGCTGCTCGCCAGTGCAGGCCTGACGTTCTGGGAGCATCGGACCCATCCCAGCCGCAGCGGATCATTGCGCATCCTGGCGGCGGGTTTCGCCACGCTGGCCGTGGGCTGCACTGTCGCGCTGTTTCGCGCGAGGCTTCCCAGCCCGCTGGGCTCGGCCGTCGCCAATCTCATCGTCCTCAGCGGCTATCTCCTCCTCATGAACGGCGCGGCCTCGTTGAGCGGCAGGCGCCACCGCGGCGCTTCCATTGGCCTGCTGGTCGTCATGGCGCTGATCTGGCTGGCGGCCGGCACCCAGCGGGAGGACCTGGTCTGGAAGTACATCAGTGCATTCCCGATCGCGTTGGTCAGCGGCGTGACCGCTTGGGAACTGCTGCGCTGCCAGTCGCTCAGGTCGTTGACGCCGCTGCGCATCGCAACGGCGGCGGTAACCATCCACGCACTGGTCTACGCCGCGCGCGCCTTCATCCTGCCGTGGTGGGTGGCGGAGCACGGGCCGGCCATACACCTGACCGCCAGCACCCTCACCATGTACGAAGGCGTGCTGTATTCGATCGTGCTGCCGATGACGCTGCTCAAACTGATCCGCGAGGAGACCCATGGCCAGCTGCTGCGAGAGTCGCAGACGGACTATCTGACCCGCCTGGGCAATCGCCGCTGGTTCTTCGAACAGGGCGCACGCATCATCGAGGGCGGGGCAGGGCGCGGACCGGTTGCGGTGCTGGCCTTCGATCTGGACCAGTTCAAGGCCATCAACGACAGGTACGGCCACCAGACGGGCGATCAGGTGTTGAAATTCTTCGCGGATAGCGCGCGTTGCGTGTTGGGCGACGATGTGTTGCTTGCCCGCATCGGCGGCGAAGAGTTCGCCGCGCTGCTGTCCGGCCCCGACGCGCGCCGCGCCACGGTGCTGGGCGCGGCCGTGGCGCAACGCTTCGCCGTGACGGTGTCCGGGCGGGACGACAGCCTGGGCATACCGGCCACCGTCAGCGTCGGGCTGGCGCAGTTCGAGGACAAGGTTCCGCCTTTGGCCGACGCGCTGGCCGCGGCCGACCGGGCGTTGTATCAGGCCAAGGCGCTGGGCGGCAACCGGGTGGAACTGGCGGGTGCCGCCGCAAGCGCGGTGAACTGCTGACCGCAGCCGGCGCGGATCAGGTCCGGCGCCGCGACCTGGGCCTGGGCGCCACCCCCATCCGCGGATCCCGCGCCAGCGCAAGCCGCGCCATCAGCGCTGCGGTCGTCTCGAAGTCCTCGTCGGTCTGGGGCAGGTACAGCCATTTCCCCAGCACCGGATGCACGCGCAGGGCTGGGAACTCCGCCAACAGCGCCTCATGGCGCTCCTGCGAGGTGCAGACCAGCAGGCCGCTCCAGGGATCCTCGCGATCGGCCGCGACCAGATACAGCAGGCCGTCCAGATACGCCGCATCGCAGCCGAACATCTTGCGGCGCAGGTAGCCGGCATCGCGCTCCAGCGGTTCCAGGATCCAGAGCAGCGAATTGAGGCGGACGGTCCGTTGTTTCGGGGGCGGGGCGAATGGGTCTGATCGGTTGCGCATGAGGTGACTGCTGGCGGGACGGGTTGCGGCGGGAACCCAAGAATAATGGTAATAATGGTGCCGGATTAAAGTTTCGACTGCGAGGGGATAGCGTGCATTGCTCTAGATGCGGAGCCGCCCACAAGGGCAAGAACAGCGTATGCGACGAATGCGCAAGAGTGCTGGGCAACATGCCCAGCAAGAACATCTTCGCATCGGACACCGGCAGTTTTTCGACGGACCAGACGCCGCCGGCGGTGACGGGTCCGCAGCCGGCCATGAATCCGCAGCCCGCCGCCAGTCCGCCAGCTGCCGCGGCCTCTCGCGGCAGCTGGGCTGAAGCATTCCAGCGCTACCACATTGTGCCCCTGCGGCTGCGTGGCAAGCCCGTCAAGACGGTCTGGCTGTTGGCTGCCGGCGCGGCAGGCTTGGCGATCACCGCCCTGGGCGTCTACGCCTGGGGGATGTCGACGTGGTGGTTCATCCTGATTTTCCTGAGCCTCATCAGCCTGGACACGGGGCGTGACCTGAATCGCATGCGCTACTCGCGGTTTTTAATGATGTGCAGCCTGGAGGCCAATCGCGCCGGCGAGGTTTTCTACACGGAGATTGGCGGCCAGTGCCCGGTGTGCGATGGGGAATTGAAGCTCAGGGAGATCGGTCCGAAGCGCTATAAGGAGACGATGGCGGTGTGCTGCGTGAATGGCAGCCACCGCTGGCGATTCGATCCCCGCGTGCTCGGCGATCTTTGAGTTCTGTGTCCGGCGCAACCCGTCGGGCATAGTCCGGCCGGCGGGGCCGGTCCCGCCGCGCTGCCTATAATGGCCCCGATCCCCGCTTCGACGGCAATCTTGCCGTGTTTCATGTCCTCTTTGCCTCTACGCGTGCTGTCGGTCATTCCGCCGATGACGCAGCTCAATACTCCGTATCCGTCCACCGCCTACCTGACCGGCTTTCTGCGGTCGCGCGACGTGACCTCGTTCCAGGAAGACCTGGCGCTGGCCCTGGTGCTGCGCCTGCTGTCGGCCGACGGCCTGCGCGCCGTGGCGGAACGCGTCGCCGCCTTGCCGGCGAACAAGCACAGTCCCGCGGTCCAGTCCTTCGTGGCGCAGCAGGCGCGCTACCTGGCGACCATCGGGCCGGTGATCGCCTTCCTGCAGGGCCGCGATTCGACGCTGGCGCACCGCATCGTCGGCCGCCATTTCCTGCCCGAGGGGCCGCGCTTCAGCTCGCTGGACGCGTATCTGGACGAAGACGGCGGCGATCCGCTGGGCTGGGCCTTCGGCGCCCTGGGCCTGCATGACCGCGCCAAGCACCTGGCGACGCTGTATCTGAACGACCTGGCCGACGTGCTGCGGGACGCGGTGGATCCGCGCTTCGAGTTCGTGCGCTATGCCGAGTCGCTGGCGGGCAGCCAGCCCACGTTCGACCCGCTGGCCCAGGCGCTGGCGGCGCCGCCCACGCTGGTGGACGACATGCTGCGCAGCCTGACCGCGGAAGCGCTGGCCCGCCACACGCCCACCGTGGTGCTGCTTTCCGTACCGTTTCCGGGCGCGGTCTATGCCGCTTTCCGCATCGCCCAGACCATCAAGGCGCACGATCCCGGCATCGTCACCGTGTTGGGCGGCGGCTTCGTCAACACCGAACTGCGCGAACTGAAGGACCCGCGGGTCTTCGATTACTTCGACTACGTGACCCTGGACGCGGGCGAGCGCCCCTTGCTGTCGCTCCTGGAACACCTGCAGGGCAAACGCTCGCGCCAGCGTCTGGTGCGCACCTTCCTGCGCGACGCGGACAGCGGCGCGGTGCGCTATGTGAACATGGTCGAACCCGATATCGCCTTTGCCGAAGTGGGTACGCCCACCTGGGACGGGCTGCCGCTGGACCGCTACCTGTCGCTGCTGGACATGCTGAATCCCATGAACCGGCTGTGGAGCGACGGGCGCTGGAACAAGCTGACCGTGGCGCATGGCTGTTATTGGAAGAAATGCAGTTTCTGCGACGTCAGCCTGGACTACATCGGCCGCTACGAAGGCGCATCCGCCGCGGTGCTGGCCGACCGCATCGAGGCCATCGTGCGCGAAACCGGGCAGACCGGCTTCCATTTCGTCGACGAGGCCGCGCCGCCCAAGTCGCTCAAGGCGCTGGCGACCGAGCTGATTGCGCGCAATACCGATATTTCATGGTGGGGCAACATCCGCTTCGAAAAGACCTTCAGCCCCGAACTCTGCGAACTGCTGGCCGACAGCGGCTGTATCGCAGTATCGGGCGGCCTGGAGGTCGCCTCGGACCGCCTGCTGAACCTGATGAAGAAGGGGGTCTCGGTGGATCAGGTGGCGCGGGTCACGCGCGCCTTCACCGACGCCGGCATCCTGGTGCATGCCTACCTGATGTACGGCTTTCCCACGCAGACCGTGCAAGATACCGTGGATGCGCTGGAGTACGTGCGGCAACTGTTCGACAATGGCTGCATCCAGAGCGGCTTTTTCCACCGATTCGCCTGTACAGTGCATTCGCCCGTGGGGCAGAACCCCGAGGAATACGGCGTTACCCTCAAGCCCTTGCCGCCGATCACCTTCGCCAAGAACGACGTCGGCTTCCATGACCCTACCGGCGTGGATCACGACGCGCTGGGCCGCGCGCTGAAGAAGGCCATCTACAACTACATGCATGGCATCGGGCTGGACGAGGACGTGCGTAGCTGGTTCCCGTTCCATGTGCCGAAGACCACAGTATCGAAGCACCGGATCGGCCGGGCATTGAGCCAGCGCGGTTAGGGCGGCGCGCCACCCCTATAATCCGCAGCACGGAAATGACCGTCGGAGCGGCGATGGCAGTGCTGGTGGTCGGAGCAAGCGGAGCAACGGGGCGGCTGCTCGTGAGGCAGCTGCTCGATCGCGGGCAGCAAGTCCGGGCCATCTTGCGGTCTCCCGGCGCGCTTGCGGACCTCGCCGGCGATGCCAGGCTGTCGCTCATACAGGCCAGCGTCCTGGACCTTGGCGACGCCGAGATGGCCCGGTGCGCCAGCGGCTGCACAGCAGTGCTGTCTTGCCTGGGCCACAACATGACCCTGAAGGGCATGTACGGCGCGCCTCGCAGGTTGGTGGCGGATGCGGCCCGACGCTTGTGTACGGCGATCCGGGCGAACCGGCCGGACGCGCCGGTCAGATTCGTGCTCATGAACACGGCGGGCAACAGCAACCGCGATCTGACGGAGCCTGTTTCGTTCGGCCAGAAATGCGTGGTCGGGTTCGTGCGTCTGCTAGTGCCGCCACACGCCGACAACGAACAGGCTTCGGATTATCTGCGCACGCAAGTGGGCCAGGCCGACGGCATGGTCGAGTGGGCCGTGGTCCGGCCCGATAGCCTGCGCGATGGCGCCGCAGCCACCGGCTATGAGGTGCATCCTTCGCCCACCCGCAGCGCCATCTTCAACGCAGGGGCGACAAGCCGCATCCATGTGGCGCACTTCATGGCCGAGCTGGCCACCGACGCGGCCACATGGAACCGGTGGAAGGGGCGGATGCCGGTGATCTACGACCAGGGCATGGCCTAGCCGGACTGGATCGGGACGCCGCCCTAGCGCAGCAGCACATCTTCGTAGAACGCGCCGATCGGCCGCTGCGCATCGCGCACCTGGATCTCCAGCACCCAGATGCCGTCGGCGGGCACGAAGTCCGCCTGCGCCAGCAAATGTTTGCCGTACAGCGCATGCGGGAAATCCGACACCCGGTGTCCGGGAATCTCGCGCACCAGTTCGCAGCCATGCTCGCGTGCATATTCCGAGGCGCGGTCGTATAGCGCGGCTCCCGTCAGGCCTTCCAGCCATGCCAGGCGTGCGCGCCGGAAGACCTCGCGAGCGGCCTCGGCGCAGCGCAGGCGGTCCGCATCCGCGCCCAGCACGAAGGTGTCGCCGTAGTCGCCCTCGTGGCCGTCCCACACCGGGCCGATGTCCAGTACGAAGATGTCGTGCGCCTGCAGCTTGCGGTCGTAGTCGGTGCGCTGGACGGGCGGCGATTGCGTGTCCGGGCCGAAGCGCACATAGGTCGGGTGCCAGTTGTTGGATGCTCCCATTTGACGCAGGTGCTCGTCCGCCGTGGCGATGGCCTCGCGCGTGGTCATGCCGGGGCGCATCAGCGCGGCGATTTCCGCCACCGCCTGCATGGATCGCCGGCGCGCGTCCAGGATGCCTGCCAGCGTATAGCGCGGACTGAGGCGTTCCCAGGGGTGCGCCTCGCGCTGCGGCGCGACGCTGGCCGCGTCCCCGGCTGCGGGGTGGAAGGCTTCGGAACGGTAGCGGTCGGCGGGCAGGCCGGCCGCCAGCAGGCGGTCGCGGGCAGCCTGCACCATTGCGGGATTGCCGCAGGCGTAGACCAGGCTGCGGGACCAGTCATGGTCCGCGGCGATGGCGGCGTCCTGCACGTGGCGGCGGGGCCGGCCATCTGCGCTGTCGGCCTGGGACAGCACCGCATGCCACTGGAACCCCTCGCCCTTGCCCTGCAAGGCATCCAGCATCTGCCGGGCGTAGCAATCGTCCGGCGTGCGTCCGCCCCAGTACAAAGTCACCGTCTTCAGCGCGCGGCTTTGCAACGCTGCCATAAGGATGGGAGCCACGCCCGCATAGCCCGTGCCGGTGGCCAGCAGCACCAGGTGATCGATGCCGGCAGGCATCTCTGCGGGCCACGTGCAGCCGCCTTGCGCGCCGTCCAGGGTCAGCATGTCGCCGGGCTGGAGACCGGGAAGAATGCCATCGGTGAAGGCGCCGCCGGGCATGCGGCGGATGTGGAACTCCAGCCGGGCAGGCCCCGCCGCGCCGGGCGCATTCGCTATCGAAAAGTTGCGGCGGGCGCCGCCGTCCAGGATCAGCCGGGCATGCTGGCCGGGCAAGTAACCGTAGTCGTCCCCGTCCTGCAACTCGACGATGAGCTGGGTGACGTCCGGCGCCAGCGGCAGGCGCGACGCCACGCGGGCGCGGCGCGGCGGGCTGGGTTCTTCGGGGGCGCGCCAATGCGGGAAGCGCAGCGTCAGGTCACTGGCGGCGCGGCACTGGCACATCAGCAATTCGTCGCTGGCGGTCTGGTAGCTGCCGTCCGCGGGCGGGGCGATACGCTCATAGCTGCCCGCCACGACCACGGCGCGGCACGAGCCGCAGGCCCCGCGCTGACAGGAGAAGGGCACGGGTATCCCCTGGGCCAGCGCTGCCTCCAGGATCGAGGTCGTGCCGTCCGTGACGAAGGGGCCGGTCTCCAGGGTGATGGTGTGGCAGGGCGCAGTGACGGTCATGGCGGGTTCCAGGAAATTTGCCCCGCTAGGGGCTCAGGCAGTCAATCTACCGATAGAATGGCTACATGGAATAGAGCCATTTCTGCCAATATGAACAAGCCACTTTCCGTAGCGCAGCCAGGCGCGAAACGCCAGGAAGCCAGCCTGGATCTGCCGATGGACGCCGCGCGGCCCGGGGAATCCAAGCAGGCCTGGGTCTACCGCGAGATCCGAGAACGCATACTGAAGGGCGCGCTGCCGTCCGGTGCGCGCCTGCCGTCCACGCGCAGCCTGGCCGGGCGCTGGCACATTGCGCGCTCCACGGTCGAGGCTGCCTACGATCAATTGCGCAGCGAAGGCTATACCGCGGGCACGGTCGGTTCGGGCACTCATGTGGCGGCGGTGATTCCGGACAACTTTTTCCGGGCGGGGTTGCCGGGCCAGGGCGCCGCAACGTCCCAGACCCCGGGGCCGCGCCCGGCAACGCAAGCAGGCGGGCCAACGGTCGGCGCACCCGGGGCCGGCCCGCACATGGCCGCGATCTTCGCGCCGACGCAGCCCAACTCCCAGTTCTATTCCCGCAGCGCCGACGCCGCGCTCTTTCCCATGGAACGCTGGCGCAAGGGGCTGATGACCAGCGCGCGGCGCGTCACGCCGGCCCAGCTTGCCAACGATGAACCACAAGGCTGGCGCCCCTTGCGCGAGCAGATCGCCCGCTACCTGGGCGCGGCCCGCGGCATCAGCTGCGATCCGGACCAGGTCATCGTCCTGGGCGGCATCCGCGACGGCCTGGACCTCTGCGGCCATCTCCTGCTGCAGCCGCAGGACAAGGTGCTGATCGAGGATCCGGGCTACCTGAACGCCGAACCCATCTTCGGCCAGTACACGCGGCACATCGTTCCCTTGGCCATCGACGCCGAAGGTTTTCCGGTGGCGCAGGCGCGGCGCCAGCGCGGCGTGAAGCTGGTGCACGTCACGCCCGCGCACCAGGCGCCCACTGGCGCCACCATGCCCGTGTCCCGCCGTCTGGAGCTGCTGGACTGGGCCGCGCAGGCCGGCTGCTGGATCGTCGAGGACGACTACGACAGCGAATTCAGCTACGACGGCGCGCCGCTGGCGGCCCTGAAAAGCCTGGACACGGCCGACCGCGTCATCCATTGCGGCAGTTTCAACAAGACCCTGTTCAACGCGCTGCGCATCGGCTATGCGGTGGTTCCCAAGGAATTGGCGGCCGCTTTCGTGCAGGCGCGCCGCCGCGCGGGGCGCTCGCCCAGCATCATCGAGCAAATGACGCTGGCGGCGTTCCTGCAGGACGGCAGTTTCGCGCGCCACGTGCGCAAGGCGCGCGGCGTGTACGCGCGACGGCGCGACGTCGTGCTGCGCGCCTTGCGCCAGGCCGTCGGCAACGATGCGTTACGCGTCGGTGGCGAGCACGCGGGCTTTCACCTGCTGTGGTGGCTGCCTCCGGGCTGGGATGTGGCGCAGACCGTGGCGGCGGCGCGGGCCGCGGGCGTGGGCATGCAGCCGGTGGCGGACTTCTGCCGCAAGGTGGATCTGGCGCCGGGCGTGGTGGTGGGCTATAGCACGGTGCAGGAAGACGCCCTGCTGAAGCTGGGAACGCTGCTGGCGCAAACCGCGCCAGGCGCGGGCGCGCAGCAGGATCCGGGCTTGCTGCGCCGCCTGCTGCGCGTCAAGGACCGCATGGACGCGGCCTCGCACGAGGCCTGGCCGGTGGAGCGCCTGGCCGAGGTCAGCGGCATCTCCAAGGCCCATTTTGCGCATTCCTTCAAGCGCGCCTTCGGCCTGCCGCCGCACCGCTATCTGCTGACGCGGCGTATCGAGCAAAGCGTGGCCATGCTGCGGGACACGGAGCGGAGCGTCACGGAAATCGCCTACGCCACCGGCTGGGAAAGCCTGGGCACCTATAGCCGCATCTTCCGCGACATTACCGGTCTCAGCCCCAGCGCCATGCGGGCGCAGGCGCGGGAGGGAACGCCGCCGTTGGACCGCATGCCCGGTTGCGTTGCGAAGGCCGCGCAACGCCCCGATCTCAACATCGCTGTTTTGGAGAAGCGTCGCCGCGAGGCCGACGGTAAATTGCCGCCATCAACCAAGGAGGTCTCATGAACTCAGGCATCAATGTGGCGGGCATATACGTGGATGATCAGGACGCGGCGCTGGCGTTCTACGTGGACAAGCTCGGATTCCGTGTCCACACGGACGTGCGCAACGGACCGTACCGGTGGCTGACGGTCCAGCATCCGGAGCAGCCCTCGTTCCAGCTCGGCCTGTTCGCGCCCGGCCCGCCCATCCACGACGAGGCCACGGCGCAGACCTTGCGCGCCATGGTGGCGAAGGGGGCCATGCCGCCCCTGGTCCTGCATGTGGCCGACTGCCGCGCAGACTATGCCCGGTTGCAGGCCCTGGGCGTCGAGTTCACGCAGGAACCCATCGAACGCTACGGCAGCGTGGACGCGGGCTTCCGCGATCCGGCGGGCAATGGCTGGAAGATGATCCAGGCGCCGCGGGGCGCGACATGACCGCCGGCCTCGGGCGCTGGCGGCGCGTTCAGTAAGTGATCCGCACCGAAGCCGCACTGCGCTGTGCCCCCGCGCGGGTGACGGCTTCGATGTTGTTGCCGTCCGGGTCCAGCACAAACGCGGCGTAGTAGCCGGGATGGTAGGCGGCGCGCTCGCCCGGTTGGCCGTTATCCCGGCCGCCGTGCGCCATCGCCGCCTTGTAGAAGGCATCCACCATGGCCTGGTCTTCCGCCTGGAAGGCCAGGTGGATGCGGCCGGTGAGTTCGCCCTGCACCTCGGCGCTGCCGCGCGACGAAATGAACAGCTCGTCCGTCCAGAAGTCTGCGCCGTCGGAGCCGCCGATGGGAATCTTCAACGCATCGAAGACCGCCGTGTAGAACGCCTTGCTGGCGGGCAGGTCGCGCACGACCAGCCCGATGTGATCGATCAAGCGGCCCTTGTGTCGTTCTTTTTGCGCCATGAATCGCTCCTGGCTTTGGCAGTGGGAGAAGAATCAGCGATGTGAGACTACGCTTGGCGGCGCCATGTTTCAAGGCGCCGCACAGCCATTCGGGCGCGTGGCGATGCCCGCTCAGTCCTGGCCGGCCATGGCCCGCATGGGCTGGCAGGTCAGTTCCTTTTCTTCCTCTCCGAAATCCGCCATGTCCTTGCGCGCCTTGGTGTAGGCGCGCAGATACTCCGCATCGAATGCCAGCGACGACACGCCGGACTCGCGCGTTGCCGACTGCTGCCGCTTCTTCAGGATCTCCAGCAGTTCAGGGGTGAGCACCTTGCAATACTCCATGATGGCGTGGATCTGGGCCAGGGAGGTGGCCCGCTCCAGGTTCTGTTGCGCCAAGGCGGTTGCCGCGGGCAGCGACAGCACGGCGGCGGCGATCCAGGCGGCCGGTTTTAGCAGGGGATGGGGCATTGCGGGCCAAGTCCGTTCAAGAAGCAAGAGCCCGCATTTAACACGATCTTTGGTGGCGCCCGCTTCGACGCGCCGGGAAATGCGGCCGTCGGTCTACAATTCGTCCCGCTCCATCCGGGGGCTCAGGCTGTCTGTACGTGTAGTGTCGATAAAGGTCCACCCATGCGTCTGAACCAGTGCCAGAACTTCCACGACTTTCGCCGCATGGCCCGCCAGCGGCTGCCAGGCCCCATCTTCAATTACATCGACGGCGCCGCCGACGATGAAACCACCTACCGCCGCAACACCGCGGCCTTCGAATCCTGCGACCTGCTGCCCGACGTGCTGCGCGGCGTGGCGGAGGTGGACATGTCGGTGACGGTCATGGGCCAGAAGCTGGCGCTGCCGGTCTATTGCTCGCCCACCGCCTTGCAGCGCCTGTTCCATCATGACGGCGAACGCGCCGTGGCCGCCGCCGCGGGCAAGTTCGGCACCATGTTCGGCGTGTCCTCGCTGGGCACCGTCAGCCTGGAAGAAGCCCGCAAGATCAGCGGCGGCCCCCAGGTCTACCAGTTCTACTTCCACAAGGATCGCGGCCTGAACCGCGAGATGATGGCCCGCGCCAAAGAGG
This sequence comes from Achromobacter sp. Marseille-Q4954, assembly GCF_943737025.1. Lineage (NCBI taxonomy): Bacteria > Pseudomonadati > Pseudomonadota > Betaproteobacteria > Burkholderiales > Alcaligenaceae > Achromobacter > Achromobacter sp. Marseille-Q4954. The sequence goes on along the minus strand of NZ_CALSFQ010000004.1, from coordinate 1,788 downwards.
CCGGCGTGCAGGTCATGATGCTGACCGTGGACAGCATCACAGGCGGCAACCGCGAGCGCGACAAGCGCACCGGCTTCGCCATTCCGTTCAGGCTCAACCTGGCCGGCATCGCGCAGTTCGCCATCAAGCCCGCCTGGGCGCTCAACTACCTCACCCACGAACGCTTCCGGCTGCCGCAGCTGGACACCCACGTCGACATGGGCGGCGGCGCCATGTCCATCAGCCGCTACTTCACCGACATGCTGGACCCGGCCATGACCTGGGACGACGTCGCCGCGATGGTGCAGGAATGGGGCGGGCAATTCTGCCTGAAGGGCGTGATGTCGGTGGAAGACGCCAGGCGCGCGGCCGACATCGGCTGCACCGGCATCGTGCTGTCCAACCACGGCGGCCGCCAATTGGACGGATCGCGCAGCGCCTTCGACCAGCTCGCGGAAATCGTCGACGCGGTCGGTGACCGCATCGACGTGATGATGGACGGCGGCGTGCAGCGCGGCACCCACGTGCTCAAGGCCCTGGCGCTGGGCGCCAAGGCAGTGGGCCTGGGCCGCTACTATTTATTCCCGCTGGCGGCCGCGGGCCGGCCGGGCGTGGAGCGCGCGCTGGAACTGATGCGGGTCGAGATCGAGCGGGCCATGAAGCTGATGGGCTGCAGGACCGTCGCCGAACTGCAGCGGCGGCACCTGCGGTTCCGCTGATCGGGCATCGCGGTTCGCGGATCGGGCAGGATAGGCCGCGATCCGCGGGCTTGCGCTTCAGAACGCGATCTTCACGCCGAGCTTGCCGTTGAAGTTCTGGCCATCGCCTCTCAGGCTGATCTCCGAGCCCACGCTGCCGTACATGGAGACATTGCGTTTGACGCCCACGTCCGCGCCCAGGTTCAGTTGCACCGATGCGCCCTTCATGTCGGCCCGGAACGGTACATAGCCGTTCTGTGATGAGAACTCGGTGGTCGGATTGGTCAGGAATTCGTTGACGAGGCTGGCGCGCAGCCAGGTCGTCGCGACCCGCTTGCCGTCTGGCCCGGGATCCAGTTCCACCGTGCGCGCCAGGCGCACTCCCAGGCGGCCCCTAAGGCTGTCTACGTCGTTGAAGCGGATCTTGGCGGCGCCGTCGTTGGCATCGTTGAGGTTGACATTCTGGAACACCAGTTGCGCCTGCGGCTCGATCACCCATTCGTCGTTCAGGCGGAACGGATAGCCGCCTTCCAGCGAGGTCGCGAAGCCGAAGCCGCGCGTGTCCAGGTTGTAGCCCGCGGGCGAGCGGCCGTTGTCCACGTCGTAGCGCGTGCCTTGGATCACCGCGTCGACATACCAGCCTTCCTTGCCGATATGCGTCCAGTAGCCGCCCAGCGTCACGCCGTTCATGGCCGCCTGGCCGGCCGAGCGGCCATCCAGGTGGTCGACGTCGGCTGTGGCGCGGCCGAAGGCGACATAAGCGCCGGCATGGTCCATGCTGCCGTTGGCGTTGGCGCGGCGATAAAGGTCCACGCCGGATTGCAGGCCATAGATCTTGTAGTCGTAGTCCGGGCCTCGGGATCCCAGGATGCCCGAGTTGCTGCCGTTGCGCTCGCCTGTCACGCCGATGACGCGGCCCCATGCCAGGGAATTGCTGCCGGTCGGTGTGGAGGGCAGGGCGTAGCGCGCCTCGCCGATGCGTTCATGCAGCGAGTCGAGGAAGGTCGAACCGTAGCGCAAGGCCAGCTCCGGCGTCGCCACGGCCGTGGTGACTTCGGGCCGGTAGTTGGGCGGTGCGGGCGGCACGGGCGTGGCGACGCCGGAGCTGGCC